>NZ_JBGLRI010000009.1:0-218525 GCF_041403025.1 Aeromonas sp. S5(2024)
TCTTCGTGACCCTGCACGAAGATGTTGCCGACGGAATCGGAAGTGAAGGCACCAGCGGTGATATTGCCCTGGGTTTTACCTTCGATGCTGATATAACATGGAGTTGGCATGGGTATGCTCCTGATTGGTTGAACGGTAATGACACTCGACCGAACCAGTTAGCAGCGACCATGCCACTCTTTTTTACATTTATTTTTCAACAACTTAAGCAACAAGCAAGTAATCCCACCGGATACATGGCGCAAAAAGTTGCAACAAGCAGACTATTACACCATTAGTTATTGCACTTGCAGTTAAACATCCCGCCAACTACGCAACGAGTTGCTTGAAAAAAACATAATCACTGCTTTTCATCCACATTGGCGACCAGCGCCATCTCCACATTCAACCTGACCATCCCCTGCTTCAATACCCATGAAATGGCCTGGCTCTTGCTGCTGGCCCCCAGCTTGCTGACCACATTGTTCAGATGAAACGTCACGGTACGGGGGGTGATCCCCAGGATCTGGGCAATATCGCTCACCTGCTTGCCCTCCGCCGCCCAGCGACACACCTCCAGCTCCCGCAAACTCAACGCATCGTGCGGTGACAGACCAGCCAGACAGACCCGGGCCACCGCCTCGAAAATATGCATGGAGAGCCAGCTGATAAAAGGCACTGCAGAGAGCCATTGCTGGCGGCTACGAGGCGTACTGGTAATAAAAGAGAGCAGGCCGACATGACCGTTGGCACCGTGCCAGGGCAGGGTGATGCCGTCGCGAATACCGTACTCGCTGGCCAGCTGCATCACCTCCCGGCCCAGCTCATCACAACGCTCCTGATCGTTCACCACATCGGCCCATAGAATAGGAGTGCTCCTGGTCATGGCGCATTTGACGATGGGATCGATGGCAAAGAAGCCGCTGCTGGTATAGGTATCCACCCAGGCCTGCGGACAGCCGTTGAAGATGATGACGTCCGGACGCTGGATGGTACTGGGAAAGATCAGGGCCAGGCGAAAATAGTCGAATCCCATGCGACCGCTCAGCTCGCGCAGCAGAGTCACTATGGTGCGCTCGTCAGCGGCCGTCTCGAACTGGCCGATGAGATCCAGCGCGTGCAGGGTATTCATCTCTGGGGTATGAGGATTGTGCACAAGGTAGGCTAACCAAACATGGAAACATGCTAAATGTTAACAAGCGTCAACAGATGACACACCCCGGCAGGTCTAAAAATCAGAACTCTCCCACACTTTATGCTATCGAACCGTAATTTTTGTAATGAAATGCTACAGAAAACCTTAAGCGTTCCGCCAGCGACCAGTTGTGCCTCCTACGGATGTTAAGCATTGCAACATTTGCCATGGCTCTCCCCCTCATGGGCGGCCAACAACCCTCCGCTCCTTCCTGCATCACGCAACAGAAGGTCTCTAAGTCGTGGCTGAGGAGCCAGCGAGACGAGATCCCCACCGACCAGTGCGAAGATCGGGGCCGACGGAGATGATCGATACACTTGGTTGTCCGGTGATGGTCTGACAATGAACACTGAGCAAAACAGGCGGGAAGACAGCAAGCCTTAGCCAACCGCCGGAAAATACGTGGATAAAGATGGCTTGCCCGACCACAGGCAGAATGAACGCGAGGATTTGAATAGCAAAAAGGCCACCCTTTCGGATGGCCTTTTTGGCTGAATAAATGGCGGAGGAGGTGGGATTTGAACCCACGGATGGTCGCCCATCGCCGGTTTTCAAGACCGGTGCATTCAGCCGCTCTGCCACCCCTCCGCGACAGTGCGGCGAATATTACCCATGGCGATCGCCCTTGTAAATCCCCTCGCCGCTCGTTTGCCGATTTATTGGGCTAAATGACGCACAAAGCCGCCAATTTGAGCATAACCAGCGCTTTTTCAACCAGATAACTTGACTTGAAAACAGACTCACCCACTATAGTCAGCATCACGAAATCCCCAGCAAGATGGACTTATGAAAATCAAACATGCCCTGCTTTGCGCCCTGACGGGTGCCACCCTGCTTGCGGCGCCGGTTCAGGCGAGCGAACTGACCAAGAGCGACGTGGAACAGATAGTGCGCGACTATCTGGTCAAGAACCCGGAGATCCTGGTCGAGATGTCCAACGCCCTGCGCGCCAAGCAGGAGAGCCAGCAGGCCGAGAGCGACAAGACCTTGATCAAGGCACACGCCAAGCAGCTCTATAGCAACCAGGATCCGGAGAGCGGCAATCCCAAGGGCAGCCTGACCGTGGTCGAATTCTTCGACTACAACTGCGGCTACTGCAAACGCGCCCACCCGCTGATCAAGCAGCTGCTGGCAGAAGACAAGGACATTCGCTACATCTACAAGCAGTTCCCGATCCTGAGCGAGACCTCCTACTTCGCCGCCCGTGCCGCTCTGGCGGTACAGCTGGGTCAGCCCGACAAGTACCAGGCCTTCCACGAGAAGCTGTACGCCCATCAGGGCCCGCTGGCCGACGAGGCACAGGTGAAGCAGCTGGCGGAAGCAGCCGGCGTCAACTGGAGCAAGGTTGAAGCCAAGATCAAGGATGGCAGCATCGATCAGAATCTCGGCACCAACCGGGCGCTGGCCGAAGCCATGAGCATCTCTGGCACACCGGCCTTCATCATCGGCGATCAGATCCTGCGCGGCGCCCCCCGTGATCTGGCCAGCCTGAAAGGCTTCATCAAGGATGTGCGCGCCGGCAAGAGCATTCAGTAATCCCGTTCTGGCACATAAAAAACGCCCCGGCATGCCGGGGCGTTTTGCTATTCATGCTGCAAACCATCAGGCCTGATGGGCCGTCGCGAGAAGCTGTCAGCAAGGCGAAGAGCTGCGCAGGGACCCGAGTTTATATGAATAAATGAGGTTCCCGAGCAGCGCATGACCCTTGATCACGGCTTCGCAGCAGGGCCATAACCGTTCGGGTTCTGGCTTTGCCAGCGCCAGGTATCCACCATCATCCGCTCCAGACCACGCTCGGCCTGCCAGCCCAGCTCGGCACGGGCCTTGTGCGGTTCGGCCCAGCACTCGGCGATGTCGCCAGGGCGACGGGGCTTGATCTGGTAGGGAATGGTGCGACCGCTGGCCGCTTCAAATGCCTTGATCATCTCCAGCACCGAATAGCCCTGACCGGTGCCCAGGTTGTAGGTAAAGACCCCGGTATCCGACGCGATGCGCGCCAGCGCTTTGAGGTGACCGATGGCGAGATCCACCACATGGATGTAGTCACGCACCCCGGTACCGTCCGGCGTCGGGTAGTCGTTGCCAAACACCCCCAGCTCCTTGAGCTTGCCCACGCCGACCTGACTGATATAGGGCAGCAGGTTGTTGGGAATGCCGTTGGGATCTTCCCCGATGAGGCCGCTCTCGTGGGCACCGACCGGGTTGAAGTAGCGCAGCAGCACGATGGCCCAGCGCGGATCGGATTTGGCGAGATCGCGCAGGATCTCTTCGACCATCAGCTTGGAGCGGCCATAAGGGTTGGTGGCGCTGGTGGGGAAATCTTCCCGCAGCGGTACCGAGGCCGGATCGCCGTAAACGGTGGCCGAGGAGCTGAATACCAGCCGGAACACGCCGGCCCTGGCCATCTCTTCACACAGCACAAGGGTGCCGGTGATGTTGTTCTGGTAGTAGGTGAGCGGGATCTGGCTCGACTCGCCGACGGCCTTGAGCCCGGCGAAATGGATCACCGACTCGATCTGGTGGGCGGCAAACAGCTGTTGCAGGCAGGCCCGGTCCAGCACATCCCCTTCGACGAAGATGACCGGCTTGCCGGTGATCCGCTCGACCCGTTTGAGCGATTCGGGGGAGGAGTTGGAGAGGTTGTCCAGCACCACGACCTGCTGCCCGGCGTTCAAGAGTTCAACCAGGGTATGGGAGCCGATATAGCCGGCGCCCCCTGTGACCAGAATTGTCATTTTGTATCCCGTGTTCGACTGAAACTGGAGCTGAGTCTACCCGCCCGGCCCCGCTGCGAAAAGAGCGGGATGCTCATGGCCCCCTCAATAGTCGACGCTGACATCCCCGCTGGCGGTGCAGGAACAGGCCAGTGCCACCCCGCTCTCGAGCTCCTGTGCACTCAGGGTCATCACGCTCTGGCGCTCGATTTCACCTTCCGTGGTACAGCGACAGGCCCCGCACACCCCGGCACGGCAGGCTGCCATCATGGTTTCCCCCGCCCCCTCCAGCGCCGCCAGCAGGGTTTGACCCGGCAGGATCTTCACCTTCTTGCCGCTCTTTTTCAGGGTCAGCCAGAAGTGGTCGCTACCGGCCGCAACTGGCACCGCACTCGATGTAGCAGCAGGCAGACCGAATGACTCCTGGTGCAACTGCGCTGCCGGCAGTCCCAGCTCCGCCAGCATGGTGCAGACGGCGGTCATGTAGGGGGCAGGCCCGCACAGATAGACGTGGCGTGCGAGCAAATCTGGCGCAAATTCCCTCAGCATGTCCGGTGTGAGCCGGCCAACCCAGGGATAAGCCGTCGGCGCCTCTTCCCGTACTTGCTCCAGCACTAAAGCGTGGCGGACGCCGGAATGAGCAGCGGCCAGCGCAGCCAGGTCGTCTGCGAAGATCACATCCTCCGGCGAGCGGGCGCTGTGAATGAAACGGATGTCGGCATCCGGCCGTTTGGCCAGCTCGTCGCGCAGCATGGCCCACATGGGGGTGATGCCGGAGCCGGCGCTCAAGAGCAGCGGCCGCTCGCAGGGCAAGGCAGTCAGGTTGAAGTCGCCAAAAGGGCCGTCCACCCGGATCTCGTCCCCCACTTGCAGTGTCTGGTGCAGATGGTGGGAGACCAGTCCGACATCCTTGATGGTGACCTGCCAGCAGGTATCCTGCGGGCTGGAGGAGAGGGTATAGGCACGGCAGTGGGGCTTGCCGTCAATCTCGGTGTGCAGCGTCACACACTGACCGGCCAGCACGGCGGGCAGGCTGCCCGTCTGCGGCACTAACTGCCAGCTCGCCACGTCGTGGGTATCCGCCCGGCGGCCGATGCACCTGAGGGTGAGAGAGGTGGAGGTCATCGCAAGGCTCCTCTTGCTGAAAAATGTTGGAAAGGGGTCGTTAAAAAAAGGCGAGCCATCAGGCTCGCCAAAGGCTTACAACATGCTGAGCGTGTAAGGCGGATGTGGCGCCGCTCAGGCCGCCAGGATCTCGGCCAGATCGGCTTCGGCCGTGGTGGTTCCTTTCAGACCGAACTGCTCCTCCAGCACCTTGAGCAGAGCCGGGGTGAGGAAGGCCGGAGCAGTCGGGCCGGTACGGATGTCCTTCACACCCAGCGCCAGCAGGGTGAGCAGGATGACAATGGCTTTTTGCTCGAACCAGGAGAGCACCAGAGTCAGCGGCAGATCGTTGACGCCGCACTCGAACGCCTCGGAGAGCGCCAGCGCCAGCTGGATGGCGGAGTAGGCATCGTTGCACTGACCCACGTCCAGCAGACGGGGAATGCCGCCGATGTCGCCGAAGTCGAGCTTGTTGAACTTGTACTTGCCGCAGCCCAGGGTCAGCAGCAGGCTGTCCTGCGGGATCGCCTTGGCAAACTCGGTGTAGTAGGCGCGCTCGGCACGGTCGCCATCACAGCCACCGACCAGGAAGAAGTGGCTTATTTCGCCGGCCTTGACCTTGTCGATCACCGCCGGGGCAGCCTGCATCAAGGCGTTGCGGGCAAAGCCGATGGTGATGAAGTGTTCCAGCTCAACGTGCTTGAAGCCTTCCAGCGCTTGCGCCTTGGCAATCACGGTGGAGAAATCTTCCCCTTCCAGGTGGGTCACGCCCGGCCAGCCGACGATGGAGCGGGTGAAGATGCGATCCGAGTAGTTGCCCACGTTCGGGTCGATGATGCAGTTGGAAGTCATCACCACCGCGCCCGGGAAATTGGCAAACTCTTTCTGCTGGTTCTGCCAGGCGGAGCCGTAGTTGCCCATCAGGTGTGGGTACTGCTTGAAGAAGGGGTAGGCCAGCGCCGGCAGCATCTCGCCATGGGTGTAGACCTTGATGCCGGTGCCCTTGGTCTGCTCCAGGATGAGCTTGAGATCCACCATGTCGTGACCGGAGACCAGGATGCACTTGCCCGGTACCGGCGTGACGCGAACCTGGGTCGGCTCGGGGTGGCCGAAGGCGGTGGTTTCACCGAGGTCCAGCATCTCCATGATCTTGAAGTTGAGCAGGCCAATGTCCATGGCGCACTTGAACAGCGGATCCAGATCGCTCGGATCCGTGCCGAGCCAGCTCATGATGCGATGGAATTCGGCGGCTACTCCGGCATCCTGCTGATCCAGCACCCGGGCGTGTTCCATGTAGGCGGCGGCGCCCTTGAGGCCGTAGAGGCAGAGCAGGCGCAGCCCCATGATGTCTTCGTTGACTTCGTTCTTGCCACGGTTGACTGCGGTCTGCGGCGCCTGGGCCAGTTGGGCCAGCAGATCGGCACCCGGCTCGAAACGGGCGGCAGCGGGCAGTGCATCGGCCTGCACCGCCAGCGGAGCCAGCTTGGCAGCCAGTTGCTGACGATAGCTCAGCGCCTGATTGACATAGGCCACGATGCGGGCGGAGTCGAAGTTGACGTTGGTGAGGGTGGCGAAGAAGGCCTTGGGCACGAAGGCGTCGATCTCGCTGTCGACGATGCCGTGCTCGCGGGCGGCCAGCGCCCAGGCGCTGAGCCCCTGCAGGGTATAGATCAGCACATCCTGCAGATCCGAGGTTTCAGCCGTCTTGCCGCACATACCTTGTGCATAGGCGCAGCCGTTGCCTGCCGGGGTACGAATTGTCTGTTCACATTGCACACAAAACATCATGCCTCTCCTAATTGGACATTTCAGTTGTTTGTTTTGTGGCGATTCTATTCCTACGGCTCAGAACTTAATAGGCATTCAATTTGCCAATTCAATTTTCATTGATGCAGATCAAAAACAAAAAAGCCGCCCAAACAGGGCGGCAAGCGGGTGGATAAAAGGAGAGACAACTCAGGTTTGCAACAGAACACGATAATGGAACGGGTCGGGCTGGCCTCTGGTCTGGCAGATCCAGCCCTTCACTTCATCAAGCCGGCATACCTAGCAGCATCCGGCTTGGTTGGCTATCAGGCTAAATAAGCGCGCAACATCCAGACCAGTTTCTCCTGCTGCTGCACATAGTCGGAGAGAATGGACGCAGTCCCTTCATCACCGGCATCGGCTGCCTGCCCCAGGATGCGGCGCTGGGCCACCAGCAGTTCGCGGAAACTCTCCAACAGGGATTCGACGCAGGCACGACCGTCATGCAACCCCTTCTGCTCGGGAATGGCGGAAACTTTCAGGTAGTCGCTGAAGCTGTGCAGCGGCACGCCATCCAGGGTCAGGATGCGCTCGGCCAGCGCATCGACCTTCAGCAGCAGGTCGTTGTAAATCTCTTCGAACTTCAGGTGCAGCTCGAAAAACTGGTTGCCGCGGATGTTCCAGTGGAAGCCGCGAACGTTCATGTAAAGGATCTGGTAGCTGGCCAGCAATTTGTTCAGCTCGGCGGCCAGCGCTTGTGATTGAACGGTATCAAGACCAATCGGACTCTTCATGTTTCACCTCCAGATTTAACGACCTGGTCATCTTAGAACCCATCAGACTCAAAAGGTAATAGTTAAGATCTAACTGATTGATAGAGTGCGGCTATCATCCCTGCAGTCGCCGGGCTAGGCGGCTCATTCAGGCTGCCGCTCGATGTAGAGAAGCACCTCCCCCAGCTGGATGCCGAACTTGCTGATGGCAGCCCGGTTGAGCAGGCGATTTTCATCCAGCAGATACATCCAGTCATCGAAACTCACCCGCACCACGCTGCCGTCAGGCAGCGCCAGATCGAGCTGATAGCGCCAGTTGAGGGCAAAGCCTGCCGTCTTGCCTACCGCCTCCCCCACCACGTCGGCCGCCGTGCCGCGCCATTGACCATCCGCCCCCTTGCTCAAAAACCAGGTGCGGGTCTGCTGGCGCCCGTCATCAAAGTAGAACTGCTCGAACAGCTCCCCCTTGTCCCCCTGCCAGTGCCCGCGCATCTCCACCCTAAAACGGCTGGTCACCTCACCGCTGCGATCGGTCACCAGACCGTGCGCCGTCAGCTTGCCATTGAAGAAGTGAGCGAGATCCCACTCGGGGCCCTGACCGCGATAATCCTCCAGACTGCTGCCGCAACCAGCCAGCA
The DNA here is from genome assembly GCF_041403025.1 of Aeromonas sp. S5(2024). Classification (NCBI taxonomy): domain Bacteria; kingdom Pseudomonadati; phylum Pseudomonadota; class Gammaproteobacteria; order Aeromonadales; family Aeromonadaceae; genus Aeromonas; species Aeromonas sp. S5(2024). The sequence continues at coordinate 8,150 of NZ_JBGLRI010000009.1, forward strand.
GCATCAGTGGCAACAACAGCAGGTAGCACCAGACGTGGATGTATTGCATGAATCCCTTTTGCATCAACGCACTCCCCGCAGGCGGCGGGTAAGCGCCGGATCGCGGCTCCCTTCTGCCAGCCAGATGGCAAGAAAGGCCGCCGAAAATTGCGGATCGGCGAGGGTGCCGAGCGGCTTGTCCCGCCACCAGAAATGGCCCGCGCCGCCCCTGTCGACATAGAAGGTAAGCCGGTCACCCGCCTGGACATCGGGCCAGAGCGCGGCGAGCTGGCCAAGCCAGCCCTGGCGTTGCTGCTCGCTGCCCAGCCCCAGTCGCTGCCACTCGGCGGCGGTGGCGCTCAACAGATCGTCCCGCTCGATGGCTCTGGCGTAGGTGAGGCTGAGTGCCTGAGGATAGTGACCCGGCCGATAGTGGCCGTTCTCGCTGTAAAGGGTGGCGTCATAGAGCTTGAACCAGAGCCAGCTCATCTCGCCGCGCCCGACCGGCTGCAGCTGCTGCCAGGGAGTGACCAGAGCTTGCCCGGTCTGGGCGAAAGGGGTCAGCGGTAGGCTCAAGCCTACCAGCAGCAGGCTAATTCCACCCCATGTGCCAATGGGCGGGATCTTCGAGTTCATGCCAGTCCATCTCCTGTTCCAGCAGCGTGTTGATATCCTGCATCACCACCTGCTGCAGCTGCCCCTGCGCATCGCGCTGACAGGCCACCACCAGATAGAAACGCTCGGTCAGCTCGTGCCGGCTCTCTTTGGTCCATTTGGAAAACAACAAGGTGTCGGTCGAAAAGGTGTTCATCTCGCTTCACCCTCCAGCTTGACCGTTACCCACAGGAGTACGGGTAACCACCACATCCAGATCACCGCCAGCAGTGCCGCACTGATCCCGATGCCCCAAGGTAAGTGTACTGCCCCCATGGCGGCTCCCGCCACATAGGATGAGGCCCCCCCAACCATGCCGAACAGCCCCTGCTGCCAACGCGGCAAGGGCCGCAGCCAGCGCAGACCGTGGGAGAGGGTCAGGGCAAAACCGCACCAGAGCAGCACCAACCAGAGTGGAAAACCGGTGTTGAAATAAAACAGCCCAAGTTGCCAGAGCAAGGCATCGAGCAGGCTGCCGGCAAGGGCGACCGGGATGAGCCGCCAGTCGTGCCAGCGGCGCGGAGAGAAAAGAAAATGAAGCAGCAGCAGTGCCAGCAGTGGGCCCGGCAGCTGCCACTTCACCGCCAGCAACCAGTAGAGGTTGAACCCCAGCAGATGGGCCCACTGCCACATGATCAGTGCCCGCCGACGGACAGATCTCCACTCCAGCCGAGTGGGCCCGGTTTGGCCGCTTCCAGCTGCACCAAGCTGATGGTGCGCTCCCAGAAGCCCCCTTCACAGTAGGCGAAATAGAAGTGCCACAAGCGGATGAAGTCCTGGCTGTAGCCGAAGGCTGGCAGCTCGGGCGCCAGCGCCAGGAAGCGCTCGCACCAATCAGCCAGCGTGCGGGCATAGTGGTGACCGTGATCGTGCAGCCGCACCAGCTGCATGTCGGTCTCGCGCGCCAGCAGCCCCGCCATCTGGGAGACGCTCGGCAGGCAGCCGCCGGGGAAGATGTAACGCTGGATGAAATCAACCCCGCGCAGATACTGGGCATGGCGCTGGTCGGCAATGGTGATGGCCTGAATGAGCAGGCGACCACCGGGTTTGAGCAGCCGCGACAGCTGGCGGAAATAATCGGGCAGAAAGGCGTGGCCCACCGCTTCGATCATCTCGATGGAGACCAGCTTGTCGTAACTGCCCTCCAGCTTGCGATAATCCTCCAGCAGCAAGGTGATGCGATCTCCCAGCCCCTCCCGCGCAATCCACTCCTTGGCGTAATCGTGCTGGGCCCGGGAGATGGTGGTGGTGGTCACCCGGCAGCCGTAGTGACGGGCCGCATAGACGGCGAGGCCGCCCCAGCCGGTACCGATCTCCAGCAGATGATCGTCAGGCCCGAGTGCCAGCCGCTCGCAGATGGTGCGCAGCTTGGCCTGCTGCCCCTCTTCCAGGCTGGCCTCGGCATGGGGATAGATGGCGCTCGAGTACTGCATATGGCTGTCGAGAAAGCCCTGATAGAGGGTGTTGCCGAGATCGTAGTGGGCGGCGATGTTGGATCGCGACCCGGTCAGGGTATTGCGGTTAAGCCAGTGACGCACCTTGTTGAACGGGAAGCTGAGCCAGCCGAGGCGCCGCTCAAGTGAATCGAGCAGCGGCAGGTTGCGGGCCAGCAGCCGCACCAGCGCCACCGGATCCGGGCTGGTCCAGAGCCCCTCCACCCAGGTTTCCCCGGCGGCGATGCTGCCCCCCAGCAGCAGGCGGCGATAGAAGGCCGGATCCTGCACCACCAGCTCGGCATGCAGATCGGTGCCCGCCACGCCAAAGCAGTGGCGCTCAGCGCCATCCCGCAGCAGCAGCTGGCCATGTTCGAGGCGCCCCAGCAGATTGAGCAGCAGTTGCCTGGCCCCCTTGTCGATGAAAGAGGCAGAGAGGGTTGATTGAGCAAGTTCCATTAGCGGCTCTCCGGATGGCTAAAAATGGGTGTTCGTTTGATAAAAAGACGCAGGGCCTGCCAGTAGATCCCGAGCAGCACCTTCATGGTCATCCAGGGCCAGCGGGCCAGCAGGGCCACCAGCCCCTTGCGCGACAGCGGCGCCCGGCGCAGCGCCAGGGTGGCGTCAAACAGCTTGGCCTCCCCGGATACGGGATGACTCTCGATGTGGATCAGTGTCTCCTGCGCGGGCGGACGAATGCGCCAGTGGTAGCGCATCGCCAGCCCCATAAAGGGGGAGACGTGAAAATCCTTGTCGTGGGGGGCCAGTGCCGCCAGATCCAGCAGGTAGTAGTGGCGCTCGTTCCAGGGGGTGTTCGACACCTCCACCAGCAGATAGCGCGCCTCTCCCTGCCGGTAACAGAAGTAGAAGTTGACCGGGCTGAAGTAGAAGCCCAGACAGCGCACGTTGCCAAGCAGCAGCACCCGCCCCTCGGGCTCGGCATCGCCACCCAGTTCGCTCACCTTCTGCCACACCGCCTGCTTGAGCGGCCCCTCGCTGCCGCGCAGGTAGTCGTCACGGTGAAACGAGAGCAGCCCTGCTCGCTCCACCCCGAACCAGCGCCCGCGATCGAGTTGTGACAACTCGTCGAGATCCAGCCCCAGCATAAAGAGGTTGTAGGAGAAGGCGTGGGCACGCGGTGCGAAGCGGCGATGGCGCACCGACCCCTGCCAGATGGCGCTGAGGGTGCCGGTCATGGCCTCGGCACTCGCCTCCTGGCCTACCAGGACTGTACCCTTCATAGCTCGGCCCCGAAGCGCCTGGCGACGTCCAGCGCACTGCGCACCCCGTCTTCGTGAAAGCCGTTGTACCAGTAAGCACCGCAGAAGTGGGTGCGCTGCTGGCCGCAGATCTCGGCCCGCCGCTGCTGGGCGGCGATGGAGGCCTGATTGAACACCGGATGGTGATAGACGAAGCGGCGCAGTACCTTGCTCTCGTCTACTTTGCCCTCGGGATTGAGGCTGACGCAGAAGGGCTGCGGCGAGCTCACCCCCTGCAGTATGTTCATGTTGTAGCTCACCAGCGGCCGCGCCCCGTCATCCTCGCCCAGCTGATAGTTCCAGCTGGCCCACGCCTTGCGGCGCACCGGCAGGCAACGCACATCGGTGTGCAGCCAGACGTCGTTGGCTTGATAGGGCATGGCACCGAGAATGGCCTGCTCCCGCTCGCCCGGATCCGCCAGCAACGCCAGCGCCTGATCGCTGTGACAGGCGAGGATCACCTCGTCAAACCGCTCCTCGCCGTAACTGCTCTGGATCAGCACCCCGTCCGCCTGGCGCCGGATCCCCTGCACCGGACAGGCCAGACGAATGTGAGCCTGCCAGCCGGCCGTCAGCGGGCCGATATATTCCCGCGAGCCGCCAGGGATCACATACCACTGGGGGCGGTTGGCCACCTCGAGCAGGCCGTGGTTGGCAAAAAAGCGCAGGAAGAAGCCAAGGGGGAAGGCACGCATATCGGCCAGCGTCGATGACCAGATGGCGGCCCCCATCGGCAAGATGTAGTGGCGGGCAAAGTAGTCGCTAAACTCCCCCACCTGCAGAAAATCCCCCAGAGTCAGCTCGGGGCCGCCCCCCTGATGCTGCCCATCGGCCAGCCAGGCCCACGCCTCCCGGTTGAAGCGCAGGATCTCGGCGACGAAGCCGTAGAAACGGGGACTCAGCAGGTTGCTGCGCTGGGCAAACAGGGTATCCAGGTTGTGGCCGTTGTACTCCAGCCCCTGCGGGCTTTTCACCGAGAAGCTCATCTCGGCCGGTTGTCGCGCCACCCCGATCCGCTCGAGCAGCCTCAGGAAGTTGGGGTAGGTGCGGTCATTGAAAACGATGAAGCCGGTGTCGATGGCATAGCTGCGCCCCGCCTGGTGGACGTCGACGGTGGCGGTGTGGCCGCCCAGGGTCGGCATCGCCTCGAACAGGGTGATGTCGTGCAGCTTGTGGAGCAGAAAACCGGCGGTCAGACCTGAAATACCGGAGCCGACGATGGCGATCCTTTTCTTCATGAAGGGCGTCCTTTCGAAACGAGTGTGCGGCCAAGACGCAGCCAGAGCCCCGTCGGCAGCGCGCCAAGCAGGCGCAGCAGCCAGATGAAACGGCGGGGAAAGTGGATCTGGTGACGACCGGCGGTGAGCCCCGCCATGATGGCGCGGGAAGCCTCTTCCACCGTCACCAGACAGGGCATGGGAAAATCATTTTTGGCGGTGAGCGGGGTCGCCACGAAACCAGGGCGGATCAGGGTCACCCCGATCCCTTTGCTGGCCAAATCCAGACGCAGGGTATCCGCCAGATAGTCGAGGGCAGCCTTGGAGGCGCCATAGGCTTCGGCTCTGGGCAGCGGCAGCCAGCTTACCGACGAGCTGACGATGGCAAGGCGTCCGCCTGCCCCGAGCAGCGGCAAAAAGGCGGCCAGGGCATGACCGGTGGCGATGAGGTTGGTCTCGATGACCCGGGCAAACAGGGCGCCATCAAACCCCTCGGCTACATCCATGTACTCACAGTGGCCGGCATTGAGGATCACCAGATCGACTCGCGGCAAGCCGGCGGCCGCTTCGCTCACGGCGCTTGCATCGCGCCCGTCAAACTGCAGCGGCGTGATGTCGTGACGACCCAGTGCCAGCAGCCGCTCGCCATCGCGCCCGCAACCCCACACCTGCCAGCCTGCACGCCGATAATCGAGCGCCAGCTGAAAGCCGATACCCGAGGTGGCTCCGGTGATCAGCACCCGGCCGCCGCTCATACGCCCAGCCTCCCCTTGATGGTGCGCACCAGGGGGCCTATCAGCGGCAACTGCTCGTAGAGCATGGCGCCCAGATCGAAGTAGTCGCGATGCAGGCACACCTTGCCCGCCTCGTCGAACTCGAGGCGGGTGGCCCCCTCCACCGTCACCGGCGCACCACCACGCAATCTGGGATGGGAGAAGGTCATGGTCCAGCCGAGCCAGGCCTGGCGCCCCTGTAGCAGCTGGCTGGTGATGACGAAACGGCAGTAGGCCAGGCGCTGATAGAGGACGGCAAAATAGTCGGTGAGCGCCGCCAGCCCCTCGATGCGGTGAGCAGGATCGATAAAGACCACCTCGTTTGCGTAGACCTCGGGCAAACGGTGCAGCTCGTCTCTGCTTAGCTGCTGATAGAAGGCCACAAAGCGGGCCAGCGACTCATCCATGCTATTTCTCCAGGGTGCGAAACATCTCGATGGCTCTCACCCGGGCAACGGCGTGATCCACCATGGGGGCCGGATAATCCTGTCGCCCCTTGAGCCGCAACCAGTCGTGGGGCTGGTGCAGATAGGCGGCGGGCAGATCAGCCAGCTCAGAGACCCAGGTACGAATGAACTCTCCTTGCGGATCAAATCGTTGCCCCTGGGTGGTGGGGTTGAACACCCGGAAATAGGGCGCCGCATCGGCGCCGGTCCCCGCCGCCCACTGCCAGCCGCCGTTGTTGGCCGCCAGGTCGCCGTCGATCAGCCGACTCATGAAGTAATCCTCCCCGAGCCGCCAGTGGATGTGCAGATCCTTGGTGAGGAAGCTCGCCACTATCATCCGCAGCCGATTGTGCATCCAGCCGGTGGCGTTGAGGCAGCGCATCGCCGCATCGACGATGGGGTAGCCGGTGCGTCCCTCGCACCAGGCAGCGAAGGCATCCGGATCCCAGCTCCACGGCAGTGCCACCGTCTCCGGCTTGAAGGGCCGATTCATGGAGAGAGTCGGGATCAACAGCAGCAGGTGGCGATAGAACTCGCGCCAGATCAGCTCATTGAGCCAGACAAAGCCGGGCTGAGCCTTCGACTGTGGGCGGTAGCCAAGGCGCTGCTGGAGCGCCGCCACGCACTGGCGCGGGCTGAGGATGCCGGCCGCCAGATAGGGGGAGAGCACGGAGGTACCTGCGATGGCAGGGAAATCCCGGGTCTCGCCATAATCGAGCACCGCCTGATCCAGAAAATCATTCAGACGACGGCTGGCCTCGGCCTCCCCCACCGGCCAACGGGGGTCTGCTGTCAGCTCGCCAAGGGCGGCATCGACGAGATCCCGCTCTGCCAGCGGCTGCCACGGCAGCGGCTCACCCCGGGCAGTGGGCGCGCGATGAATGACGAAACCATCCTCATCGAGCGCTTTGAGCCAGGCGCGGCTGAAGGGCGTGAAAACCTTGAACATCTCGCCAGAGCCGGTCAGCACCCGCCCTGGCGGCAGCACGCAGCAGCCGTTGAGCCAATGACAACCCACTGCCTGCTCCGCCAGCGCGGCGCTGACGGCCCGGTCTCGACGCAGCTCATCGATCTCGATGGCCTGATTGGCGTAGAGCTGGGTTACGCCCAGCTCGCGGCAAAGCTCTGCCAGCGCCGCCGGCACCTCGGCAAAGGCCTCCACTCGCAGCAGATGCAGCGGAATGCCAAGCGCCGCCAGCTCGCGGCCCAGCACATCCACCTGGGCCAGCAGAAAGCGCTGACGAATCGGGGCCAGCTTGTGCTGTTGCCACTGGGTGGGGGAGAGGATAAAGAGCGCGGCCACCGGCTCATCACCGGCGCAGGCATGCCGCAGCGCCGGGTTGTCGGCCAGGCGCAGATCATTGCGAAACCAGACCAGCTTCATGATTTTTTCCTCCCGCGCCCGCCGGCACCACCCGCTGCGGGCCTGCCCGCCATCGCCTCGGCAAGGCTCACCTGCCAGCCGTGGGCTTGCAGCCACTCGCCATCGTAGAGGCGCCCCAGTTCGCCAAAAAAGCGGGTACCGGCGGGCCAGTCGGCAGCCAGATCCGGCTTGCCAAGGCCGGCCCCCAGCAGTACCAGCCAGGGAGTAACCGCACGCCCCTCCAGCAGGCTTGCATGGCGCGGCTCCACCGCCCCCAGCAGCTGCACCTCATGGCCCTGACCGATCAGCTCGTAAGCCGCCCAGACCAGATCGAGCGGGCCCACCTGTCCCCAGCTCGCCAAGGTGACCGGTACCCCCTTCTCCTGCTCAATCAGGTGACGGGCAAAGCGGGTATGGAACCAGCCCAGCCACACCTGTTGCAGCAGCTCGCCATCGGGCCGCTCGCGCCACAGCCCCAGCAGCCGCTCCACCAGCGGTTGCAACACCCGGCTGCGTACCAGCTCGAACGGGTAGCTTGCCAGCAGGTCGTTGAGCTCGGCTTCCGCCTTGCGCTGGTTGAAGGCGAGCAGCGCCTGACTGAACTGCTCCAGAGTTTGCTGCCAGTGATCGCTCACCGGCTGGGCCTGGGGTTCGCTCAGGAGCCCCTTCACCTGTCCGATGCTCACTCCCCGCTCCAGCCAGCTCAGGATCTCGCCGATCTGGCGGATATCCTGCTCGCTGTAGAGGCGGTGGCCCTTCTCGGTGCGGGCCGGCTGCACCAGCCCGTAGCGGCGCTGCCAGGCGCGCAGGGTCACGGCGTTGACGCCGGTGAGGCGGGAGACCTCGCGAATGGGGTAGATCCCCTCCTCCGGCGAAAGAGAAGCGGCGTGCGGTAAATCAGACATAACGGCATCCAACAAAGGTTGAGGGAGAGGCCCCGGCCATCCGCCGGGGCCTGCACAAGATATTCAGAGCCCGTAGCGCAGTTTCAGCGTGTCGGGATGGGGATTGAGGTACACCTGCTCGGCGAGATAGGGATTGGGGTACTCGCGCAGGTAGTGGCGGATCAGGGTGAGCGGCACCAGCAGCGGAAAGACGCCGGTACGGTACTTGTCGATGGTGTCGCACAGTTCCTGCTTCTGGGCCGGGGTCAGCACCCGCTTGAAGTAGCCCTGCAGGTGCATCAGCACATTGGTGTGGCTGCGCCGGTTGGCCCGCAAAGTCAGCGCCGCCATCAACCCCTTGATGTAGCTGTCGGCCACCTGCGGCAGGTCGGCCTTGGCCAGGTTGCCGAGCAGCTTGCCGAGCGCCTGGTAGTGGGTGGTGGCGTGGGAGAGCACCAGATACTTGTAGCGGGAGTGGAAACGGATCAGCGCAGAGGCGGTGATGCCGCGCGCACAGAGCTGCTGCCAGTCGTGGTAGGCAAAGACCCGCAGTACGAAGTTTTCCCGCAGGATGGGATCGCACAGGCGACCATCTTCCTCCACCGGCAGCAGGGGATTGGCCTCCATCAGCGCCTTGGCAAACAGGCCGACCCCCTCCTTGGCACTCCCCTCGTTGTTGGCGCCATAGATCCGCACCCGCTCCATGCCGCAGCTGGGGGATTTGGCGCAGAGGATGTAGCCGGAGATGAAGTCGAGCTGGCGTGCCTTCTGCTCGCTGAAGGCAATCAGCTTCTCGGTGACGTCGAAGCTGCCGTTGCTCGCCTCGGCGCGGATCTCGCCGTGGCGCTTCACCAGACGGATGGCGGCGCGGGGCGCCCCCAGGCCAATGGCCATCTCGGGACAGACGGGGTGATAGTCAAAGTGGGCACCGAGATCCCGCTCGCAGAAGCTGGAACGCTTGTGGCCCCCGTCGAACCGTACCTCCTGCCCCAGCAGGCAGGCGCTGATACCAACCTTTATCTTGTACATACTATCACTCCTTGTATAAGTCTGAATCAGTTATAGCAGTTATACAAAAAAATGGAAGTTGTATAACTATTGCGGACTGATACGACACAAGGGTGAAGGATGGATCAACCGGAAATGAAAAAACCCATGACCGAAGTCATGGGTAAAAATGAAGACACTACAGGAAGGATGATTAGAAGCTGTACTTCACACCCAGGCTGGTGATGGAGCCCTGTTGCAGGTCCCACTTGCGATAGGTGTAGTCGGCGGTGAGGGCCAGGTTCTGGCTCACCTTGTAGGCGGCGCCCACTTTGAAATCGTGCATGTCGTCGGTCATGTTGGCGTAGCGGTAAGCAGTGGAGAGCTCGACCGCGCCGATGTCGTAGCGCAGGCCGGCCTCACCGTACATGCTGCCGCTGCTCTTGCGGGTGATCTCATCCCAGCCATTATTCTTGGCGCTGGACTTGAGCTCACGCTCCATGGTGTAACCCATCAGACCCGCTTCCCCATACAGGTTCAGACCTGTGCTGAGCGGGGTGTAGACACCCAGACCCAGGCTGGAGATGCCCATGCTGTCGTTGCCATCGTTGCGGGAGGTGTACTCGCTGCCCAGACGACCGTAAAAGTTGGAACCGAAGCTCTTGGAGAGGTCCAGGTTCAGACCGCCGAAGTCGCGGTTGTTGCTATCCTTGCCGCCGATGTAATCGGACTTGGTGTGCGCCCAGGTCAGGCCGCCTTTGGCGTAGCTGAAGGCATCCTCAGCCAGAGCGGAAGTTGAAGCGAAACCGGCCAGAACCAGAACTGAAAGTGCAACTTTTTTCATTTTGATGACTCCACAGGTTGAGCTAGTTGGGACCTAGCTGGAATGGGGTCATTGTGCAGAGGGCAGGGAGAAATGCCGAGCGGCAAGCTGTTGCCAAACCATGTCAGATGTAAGCAACTGTTGCAGGTGGTTACCGGGTTAACAATCAAGACAGGCTCCACGAAGGAGCCTGTTGCATGAGGGATCAGCGGAACTCCACTTCCTCAATCTCGACCCGCACCAGGGGCTTGCCAGTGAGGCCGGCCGGGCGCGGCACCTCCAGCACCATGGAGGGACGCTGCTGTCCCTTGCGCAGATAGGACTCCGGCAGGCGGTTCTCGCCGACCCAGAAGCGGGCCTCCTGCTTGACCAGCTGGGCCCCCTGCTCGCTGAACAGGGTGACGCTGCCACGCACCCGTACCACGTTGCGGGTGCCGGTGTTGCTCACCATGAATTGCAGTTGCAGAGGATCCGAGCCCTCCACCTTGGCCAGCTTGACGCCGATCCCGTCCTTGACGGCCTGAGCCAGCAGCTCGGGGTTGCTCATCGCCTGCTCGGTCAGCACCGGCACGGCCACCGTACCCTGCACCGCGCTGCCGTCGGCGGCGGGCTTGAGCAGCAGGTATTCCCAGGTGAAGTCATCGTTGAGCTGCACCTGACGGCCATCCGGCAGGGTCACCTGGGTGAGCGGAGCGGCCTGCACCAGCAGGGGTGAGAGGCAGAGGGCAACCAGCAGACGGGACAAGGGTTTCATAGGGTGATGACTCGGCGTCGATGGAAAAGGGCGTCAGTATAAAGAGTCCGTCCCGGCTTGCCTATGACCGCACTCACGTTCCTGCCCTCGGTTGCCTAGACCACCAGCTCCTGCCGCTCTTCTTCCGCCGCCATGTCCAGCGTCACCAGATCGAAGGCCGTGCTCTTGAGGGCGGTGAGGATATCCGGCTGCAGATCGAAGGCCTGCGCCCGCAGCCGGGCTGGCACCCGCACCCGGGCCAGGGTGGTGGCCCGATCGGCGAGGGTATGAAAGAACACCTGGGCCTCCTCCAGCCCCATGTCGGCCAGCATCTGTTCCGCCATGTCCACCATCCGCAGATGACGGCGCTCCACCAGCTCGGGGTCGGAGAAACGGTAACTCAGGCAGCCGTGGGCACTCTTGCCCCAGCGCCCAAGCTGGCGCTTGTTGAAGCCGTAGCGAAAGTCCCTGTGGGTCATGCCCTGCTTGGCAAACAGCCAGAGGGTATTGGTCGGCAGGCTGCCGAAACGGCGCAGATACTCCTGCAGCTCCTCCACCGGCGCCGGCAGCAGCATGGGCAGGTGGCTCCAGTCGGTTTCCAGCGCGGTGAGGTGGCAGATGTAGCGCACCGGGTCGATCACCTCGTTGAGGTGGCGCAGGTGATCGCAGAAGATCATCTCATCGGTCTTGATCACCCGCTGCTCGATGCCGTAACGCTGGCAGTAGCGCTTGGCGCGCGCCACCTCCTTGCGACTGCGGGTCGGGCTGTCCAAGGTGATGGCCCGGATCCGGATACCGCTGGCGCGGCACAGATCCATGCTGTAGCAGGATTCCAGTCGACCGGAGAAAGAGACCGCCAGTTCGCCGTAGCCAGCCAGGGTCTCGATAAGTGACTGTTCCCTGGTCTGAAAGGTCTGATCGTATCCCCGATTCAGCACAACGATATTGGCATCCATAACGACGGCACCGGATGATGAATTGGGCGCCATTGTGCTGCAACAATCCTGAATAAACCCTTAAAGGGCAGGGATAAATCAGAATTTAATGATAATTTCATGCCAATTAGTTTCATTTTCATCCAGCTGAGCATCGTAAATCCGAAGTTTCGCCTGATGAACCTGATGCATGCGCAGAAATCCCTCCGCCTGTTCGAGAGAGGCAAAGGTCAGCCGACCCCCTCCGCTGTCGGTGAGACACTGCATCTCGCCGTCGGCCTCGACACAGAGCTGATAACCGCTGCCATCCAGACAGGCGATCAGCAGCCCCGCATCCGGATAGTGACTGAGCCAATTACGAAACCGGCCATGCTCCATACCCTCTCCCTCTACATCCTGCCATTCAGGCGGGCAGGTAACCCTGCGCCACCAGCTGCTGGCGACAACTGTATGCATCGGTAAACACCAGGCCGCCGATCCCCAATGCCTGTGCGGCAGTCACGTTGGCCGGGCTGTCATCGATGAACAGGCACTGCTCGGCCTGCAAGTCGAACGATACCAGCAGATAGCGGTAGATATCCGGCTCCGGCTTCATCATCCGTACCCTTGCCGACACTACCTTGCCACTGAAGAAACGCCAGAATGGCTGATGCTGCTCCAGCCAGTCGATGCTGGCATGACCCATGTTGGAGAGTGCGTAGAGGGTATGACCCGCCCCATGCAGGCTCTCTATCAGGCTCAGCATAGCGGGATCCGGCACCAGCGAGGCGGGCACCGCCTGCAAAATCGCCAGGTTTTCGGCGGCGCTCAGCCCGGTGCGATGCTCGGCCTGGCGGGCCATGGTGTGCAGTGACAGGGTGCCGCGGTCCACTTCCAGCCAGTCAGGGTGGTTGAACAGCCGCTCCGCCAGCTGCTCAGCTCCGTGCTCCCCGCGCACCGAGCGCACGATACCGACCGGATCCCAGCTCACCACCACCCGTCCCAGGTCGAAAATAATCGCCATCTTCACCTCCAGCTATCTGCATCATTACGACAGCAAGCGGGTCCGTTTTACCCGGTTTTTCCCCCGCAGGCTCACGCCCCTACCCTGCCCCGTTCTCCTCCCCCGGGCAAGTTTTACTTGCATCGCACGGTCAAATCCCTTAATGGTTATGGCGTTACCTCAAGGACACACTCATGCACGCACCATTCTTTTTTGCTTTCTCGTTTATCCGGCCCTCATGAGGGAAGGCCCGTCGTCACGTGAAGCACTCGCGTAAACAGAAAGCAAAGACGAATCGAGCCTCCCCTAGCGGAGGTTTTTTTTTGCAGCCACCACAATCGATTACTTGGATAGGGAACCATCATGGCAACGCTCGACGAGATCAGACAAGACATCACCCAGTTGGATCAGGAGCTGCTCGCCCTGCTGGCCAAACGCAAGACCCTCAGCATCGAGGTCGCCCGCGCCAAGCAGGCCAACCCGCGCCCGATCCGCGATCCCCAGCGCGAGCAGGATCTGCTGGTCGCCCTGATCCAGAAAGGGCGTGTGCTGGGGCTGGACGCCCAGTACATCACCCGCATCTACCACACCATCATCGAAGATTCCGTGCTCTCCCAGCAGGCCTATCTGCAGAGCCTGCTCAACCCGGAGCAGCAGGAGCCGATGACCAGCGTCGCCTACCTGGGACCACGCGGTTCCTACTCCAGTCTCGCCGCCCGCAAGTACCTGGCCCGCTACAAGGATCAGGTGATCGAGGTGAACTGCCAGAATTTCCGCGAGGTGCTGGATGCGGTAGAGTCGGGCCGTGCCGCCTTCGGCGTGCTGCCCATCGAGAACACCAGCTCGGGCTCCATCAACGAGGTGTACGACGTGATGCAGCACACCAGCCTTTCCATCGTCGGTGAGCTGACCTACCCCATCGAGCACTGCATCCTCACCGCCGTGCCGACCGAGCTGGGCCGCATCAAGACCTTCTATGCCCACCCGCAGGTATTCCAGCAGTGCTCCCATTACCTCAGCAAGCTGGAAGGAGCGCGCCACGAGATCTGCGACTCCTCCTCCAGCGCCATGATGAAGGTGAAGGAACTGGCGAGCCCGGAGGCGGCAGCCATCGGCAGCGCCGCCGGCGGCGAGCTGTACGGACTGGACGTGCTGGCCGAGCAGCTGGCCAACCAGAAGGAGAACTACAGCCGCTTCATCGTGGTGGCGCGCAAGCCCATCGACGTGGCACCGCAGATCCCGGCCAAGACCACCCTCATCATGTCCACCTCCCAGAAACCGGGCTCCCTGGTGGAGGCGCTGCTGGTGCTGCGCAGCAACGAGATCAACATGACCAAGCTCGAGTCCCGCCCGGTGCAGGGCAACCCCTGGGAGGAGATGTTCTACCTGGATGTCTCCGCCAACCTGCAGACCCCGGCCATGCAGGCCGCGCTGATGGAGCTGACCAAGATCACCCGCTACATCAAGGTGCTGGGCTGCTATCCGAGCGAAGACGTCAAGCCGACCGCCGTGCCGCCGGTGCTGCTGGGCAACTAGCCAGCGCTGCAATCAGCCAGGCTGGGCGGCCGACACCGCCAATGAAAAAGGCGACCCACCGGGGTCGCCTTTTTGTCGTCCATTCGCCACGGGCACGCCGTCAGAACTGGCCCGCCATCAACTGGTTGATGTTGTAGAGGGCGCGGGTATCGAGCTCCATCTCGGTGGCATAGGTGTTGCCGCGGGGATAAGAGGCCACCACCCTGGCGCCACGCACCATGCCGGCTACCGACACGTCCAGCGAGTTGGAGGTCTGGGTCAAGTCCTTGTAGCTGCTCTGGCCACGCACCTGCTGGCCGTTGAACTGTTCCGCCAGCTCCCGATAGGCATCCATCTTGGAAGCGCGGATGGCCTGCAGCATCTTCTCGGACTGGGACGGACCAGGCTGGATGTCGATCACCGCGTAACCGACCGCCTTGAGCACCGGGAAGTCATCCGGCTTGTTGTTGCCGCCGCCATAGTTGACCACCCGATTGCCGCCGCTGCACGCCGTCAGCAGCAGGGCCAGCAGGCATCCGAACAGGATTTTCATTACGTCTACTCCTTGTCAGGGCGTCAGATTGACCAGATGGCCGCCGGGACGCGCCTGGCTGTCACGCATCAGGTAACCGCGGTTGATCGAGGCCCGGCCAAACGAATTGTTGGCACCGAACAGGTATTTTTGCGGGATCAGGCTCTGGGCCGTGGTCTCCACCATCTTGGTACGCAGGTCGATGATGCGGGCATTGACCAGGATCCCCTGCTTGTTGCGGCTGAAGGTGCCGGTCAGGATGCGGGAGATGGGCAACCGGGGGGAGAGATCCCGATAGTTGCGGCTCATCACGAAGTCCCCCTGCGGGGTGACCTTGATGCTGCCGGTCAGCTTGAAATCCACCACCACTTCCCCGCGCCGGTTCAGCTCGTAAATAAAGCTCTCCTCGATCTGCTGCCCCATCCAGTTGGTGTCCTGCAGGGTATCGAGATCGACGAAAGAGGAGACCGCGATGGGTTCGGTCAGGGTGGAGAGCGACTTGCGCTCCATCAGCTGATCGGTCATGCGCGCCACCAACCAGTTGAGTTCCATCCCCTGCGCCGCCTGACGAGGATCACCCTGCTCCCGGTTGATGGGGTCGGAGCCGCAGCCGGCCAATGCCAGGGCGAGCGCCAACGCCGTGATGAGTTTGTTCATGGATACCTTTCCTGTATCTGCACCTGATTTGTTATCGGTTCGACCAGCCAAAGCTTGAGCCGGGAATGAGGCATGGATCTTGCTAAATATTCGCGTGTACTGTGCAACCGGCACGGTTCTGTAATCTGTATCGGCCGGCGACCTCGCTTCGACAGGGGTGAATCGCGCCGACCCGCATATTCAAGGTGCTTGTCATGAAATTACCGCTGCTGTTAACCCTGCTGCTGGCCAGTCTGTCGGCCCGGGCCGAGATCATCGAGGCGCAGGGCAGTGCCGCCATCCTGGGCGGAGACGAGGTCTACGCCCGCGAGCAGGCGACCCGCGATGCCCTGCGGCAGGCTCTGCTGGCCAGCGGCGCCGCCGTCTCCAGCATCCAGCGCCTGGAAAACGGCAGCCTGCGCTCCGAGCAGATCCAGATCCGCTCCGGCGGTGACATTCGCCAGTATCGGCTCAAGCGGGAAGAGGTACGCAACGGCCGCATGTATATAACGGTACAGGCCGACATCCAGGCCGAGCGCCAGATCTGCCAGACCCAGCACTACGCCAAGGATTTGACGCTGGTGCGGCTGCGGCTGCGCTACCCCGAGCAGGCGAGCTACGGCGCCCTCGACGACATGCCCGCCAACCTGTCACGCCGCATGTTCGAGGCCCTGGCCAACGCGCCGCAAGGGGTGGCCGTGCGCCAGTGGCTGGACGAGAACCTGCGTATCGACCCGCTCCACCTGCAACAGGGGGATCGCAGCGCCCTCGAGGAGATCAAGGCGCTCAGCCTGCGCACCGACAGCCAGTATCTGGTGCTCGGCAGCATCGACGATCTCTCCCTCGAGCCACAGGGCAACCAGCTGACCAGCTGGTATGAAGATCCCATCCGCAACTTTCGCATGCAGCTCTATCTGTTCGACGGCATCAACGGCAGCCTGCTCGGCCGCAAGGAGTACCAGGGCCGGGCCAACTGGGCCTTCGCCAAGCGGGATCAGGTGGGCAGCAGCAGCGGCCAGTTCTGGCAGTCGAGCTATGGCCAGGAGGTCAACTACCAGTTGCAGGAAGCGGTGCAGGATCTGGTGGCCCAGCTTAGCTGCGCCCCGGTCACCGCCCGGGTGGTCGGCCAGAACGAGCGCGGCCCCCACATCAATCTGGGCCGCCGCAACGGCGTCCGGCTCGGGGATCAGTTCCGTATCCAGCACGATGCCGACTTCATCGACCCCTACGGCAAGTCGCGCATGATGCGCAACCCCGCCGACGGCCTGTTCGAAGTGGTGCAGGTATTCGAGGATGGCGCCATCATCAGCAGCCAGAACAAATATTCACCGTTTAACATCCAGATCGGGGATCTGGCAGTATTGGAATAAGAATCAAGGGTTTAAAAGGGAGCGGCTTCTTGTATAATGCCCGCCACAAAGCTCCCGTAGCTCAGTAGGATAGAGCGGTCCCCTCCTAAGGGACAGGCCACTGGTTCGACTCCAGTCGGGAGCGCCATACAAAACAAGGGGTTGGCATCATCACGATGCCAACCCCTTGCTCGTTTCAGGCCAAGGCCGCCGTTCAGCCGATTGCGGACGTGTCAGCCGCCCCGCATCCAGCCACAACCATGCCTGCCCAAACTAACCTGCCCGCCCCGTGGCGTGGCACTGCTCAACCTGCCGTTTGGTTCTGGCGGCACCTGGTTTGATCCCTTGCTGCTGGTGCTGGTGCTGGTGCTCATCATCTGGGGCGTGCGTCGCCAACAGCTGCCTGCCATCAGCAACGCGGTGGCCGACAGCAAATAATCCCGTAGCCACACCACCGAGGTATGGCCATCAGGGAGGGCCGGTCTGCTAGACTGGCCCTCTTTTTGTTCATTCATCTGCAAAGGAGTGTCGGATGTCTGCTGCTTCGTGGTGGGACAAGTCCACCGGGCTGGCGCTGCTGACCATAGTGCTGTGGGCCTCGCTGGCGGCGCTCACCTCCCGGGTTACCAGCGTGTCGCCGCTGGTGCTGGTGGGGCTGGTGCTGTTTTTCTGCGGGATGGGAGCCCTGCCGTTCTGGCGTCAGTGGCGGGCTCGCCCGGTCAACTGGCTGGTGACCATCAGCGCCCTGCTGCTCTACCACCTGCTGCTGTTCATGAGCTTTCGCCACGCCCCCGTGCTGGAGGCGAACCTCATCAACTACCTGTGGCCACTGTGCATCATCCTGTTCACCCCACTGCTGCTGCCGGGCCACCCGCTGCACAGCCGTCACCTGCTGGCCGGCGCCCTGGGCCTGGCCGGCTCGGTACTGGTGATGGTGAACGGCGAGCTGCAGCTGCAACAGGCCTATCTGCCGGGCTATCTGCTGGCGCTGGGGGCCGCCATCATCTGGGGCGCCTACTCGGTGCTGTCGCGCCGGCTGCCACCGGCCCCGGCGGTGATGACGGCGGCGGCCTGTTTGCCCGCCGGGCTGCTGGCGCTGCTGCTGGCCTGGCTGCTGGAGGGACCGCTGCCGGTGGCCAGCATCCCGGCCGGTGACTGGGGCCTCATCATCGGGCTGGCGCTCGGCCCCATGGGGGCGGCTTTCGTCACCTGGTATCTGGCGCTGCGGGACGGGGATCCGCGCCGGATCGGGGCACTGGCCTATCTGACGCCGCTGCTGAGCACGCTGCTGCTGGTGCTGCTCAATGGCGAGCAGCTCACCCCCCGTCACCTGCTGGCTGGTGCTCTCATCATGGGGGGCGCACTGCTCGGCATGCTGGGCAAGCCCCCTGCCCGCCAGCAGCAGGAAGCCCCGCCCCGCAGCCGTAAGACAGTCCCCCCTCGACAGTCAGTCCGGGCCGCCGGGCTGACTGTCATAAAAGCGCCATCTCTGCTGCTTAAGCTCACGCCGACGCCCATCGCCGTGGTTCAACAAGCAGGAATGCTGCCGTGAAAATTGCCCATTACGCCTCCCTCTCTTCTCTCGCTCTGCTGCTGGTCGCCGCCGTGCAGGTCGGTGCCCTCTGGCACGGCTGGCAACAGCTGAACCAGGCCGAACAGGCCCAGTACCAGCACGAACGGCTGCAGCAGCGGCTCACCGGTACCCTGCAGGGCACCCTGCGCGACTACCTCACCAGCGGCGATCCGCTGCGGCTGACCGAGGCCGAAGCAGTGCGCAAGCAGGCGCTTGCCCAGCTCGCCCAGCAGGATGTGGCGCTCACGGCGCCGCTGCGCACCCTGCTCGAACAGATGGGAGCGCGCATCGACAGCGGCTATCTGGCGGCCGGCAAGCTCTCCGGCAACAGCCAGTGGCTGCTGCAAAATGCCGAGAACGAGCTGACCGATCAGGCCAGGGCACTGCTGCGTTACGGCCAGCAAGGGGCAACGGGGAGCGACCCGGCCAGCGCCGAGCGTTATCGCCAGCTGGCCGGCGACCTGCTGGCGGCCCTGCCGGGGCTCGCTCACCTGCGCCAGAACTACATGGAGCAGGCCAGCCCCAAGCTGCTGGAAGGGTTGCAGTTCGAGCTGGCGGCCCTGCAAAAACAGGCCGAACAGCTGGCGGCCCTGCCGCCGCTCGGTCTGTTCGAGGCGCCCCCCGCCGACGAATTCACCCTGGGGGAACCGGAACGCAAGGAGCTCGGGGAGCTGCCCAAAGCCGAACTGCTCTCGCTGCTCAAGCGCTACCCACAGGAGCTGGAGAACAGCCGCAAGGCGCTGCAACAGCAGCAGGCGGGCCGTCTCGCGGTGCAACAAGACATAGGCCAGATGCTGCAGGCCACCGGCCATATCGGCAGCGAACTGGCCGCCGTCCGCCAGGCGGTCAACCAGCGGCTGGCCGCCATTCTCGGCAGCTTGGCGCTCTGTCTGGTGCTGGTCGCCCTGCTGTTTGCGCTGGTGCAGCGCCGCTGGCTGGTCAGGCCGCTGCTGCGCCTGCGCGCGGCCTTCCTGCAGCTCGACGAGACCGGGCAGGCCGAAACCCTGCCAGAGGGGCGCGAGCGCAACGAGCTGGCCGACATCGTCGCCAGCTACAACCGCCTCATCCTGCGGCTGCAGCAGGATCAGCAGCAGAAAGAGGGCCAGCTGTCGGCGGTGTCGCAAAGCCTGCAGGGGATGGTCAACCAGGTGCAGGAGATCCATCACAGCACCCGCACCACGGAGCAGGCGGTGGACGAGAGCGATCTGATGATGAGCGAGCTGAACCAGCTGGCCGGCGAGGTGCATCAGGTGGCCGCCGAGATAGCGCAGCACGCCCAGCACAACGAGCACTCCATGAGCCAGAGCGAGCAGCTGGTGGGCGGCATGTTGCAGGCCACCGCCCAGACCGGACTCGCCATCGACGAGAGCGGCGGCGCCCTGGCCCAGCTCAAGCGCTCGGTGGAAGATGTGACCGCCATCGTCGACGTGATTGGCCATATCTCCCAGCAGACCAACCTGCTGGCGCTCAATGCGGCCATCGAGGCGGCGCGGGCGGGCGAGCAGGGGCGTGGCTTTGCGGTGGTGGCCGACGAGGTGCGCCACCTCTCCGCCGATACCCAGCGCTCCCTCGGCCAGATCACCGAGATTCTGAGCAGGCTGACCCTGGCGGGGGAGCAGCTCGGCACCGTGCTGGCGCGGATCACCGCAGAAGCCGCCGCCCAGCGCCAGCAGGCGGAGCAGCTGCGCCAGACCACCCAGGCGGTGCGGGAGATGGCGCGCAGCACGGCGGTCATCGCCCTGCAGGGGGCCGACAACGCCAAGAGCCAGGAGTACAAGCTGGCCAGTTTTGCCGATCTCATCGGCCGCATCAGCCAGCACGCCCGCCAGGGCAGCCGCCTCTCGGTGCAGGTGTCGGAGCACATCCACCACCAGGCCAGCCAGATCCCGCGCATCCTCGGTCACCAGGCCTGAGCCGCGCCGGTTTAGCCGGCGCCCCCTACCCGGCCCCTGCCATCGCGCAGGGGTTTATCTTTTTTTGTGGCACAAAATTATCTGTTATCCGCTGGTTAACGAAGAAAGATCCCTCTGCAGCGTGCGATCCGTCCGGATCGGCCGGCAATTTCATCCGAAAACGTTGTCATCACCGATATCAGCGGGCTGGGAGTGTCCACAGCAAGCGTCATGATTATTTGCACTCGGTCATATTTTTGAAACTTGGTGGGAACTTTCCATTGATATTTCGCACCGCGAACGTACTCTTGGATTGTCCGATAGCCAAGGATCGGAACACAAAAAAACAAAATATGTGATGAACAGAACTGCACCACCGCAGATGTGCCAAGACGTCGCGGCCGCAGCCGACATACTCGAACTTTTTGCCCTTCGGGGTCTTGATTGCAATGCCAATACCGAGCGGCGGGCGCTTGCCTGACTGCCGGACAAAAAAAGCTAAGTCCATAAAATCAGGAGCAATACAAAATGGAAAAAGTGATATTCAAACGTGCCGCATTGAGCGCAGCCATCGTTGCTGCCATGCTCGCCCCCGGTATGGTGTTGGCTGCCGACGAAGCCGGCCCCACCTATGCAGCCGCCGCCAGCAAATTCTATGAAGAAGGCAAACTCAACGGTGGCCTCTTCTACTTCCAGCGTGACCGTCAGCGTATCGATGGCGACCCCACTGCCAAGAACAAAGAAGGCAAGTACCAGTCCAACCTGAGCCACGCCACCACCCAGGCCTCCCTGAACTTCAACTCCGGCTACGCCTGGGACGTGGTGGGTATCGATGTGGGCGGTTTCGGTGCCTATGACCTGGCCGTGACCGAGAACCACCCGGTCAACCAGGAGAACGAATTCTCCTTCGCCGGCAACAAATGGGGCGAAAACTACAAGGACGGCTCCCCGGAAGGCGGCTTCAGCCTGGCCAACGCCTCGCTGAAATTCAAGGCGCTGGACGGTGCCCTCACCGCCAAGGGTGGTCTGACCCAGCTCTACGTACCGGGCGTGATCGGTGTGAACTGGTCCTATCAACCGGGTACCTACCGTGGTGGCCAGATCGAGGGTAACTTCGGTGGCCTCTACCTGACCTACGCCATCGCGGACGAGTACAAATCTCCCTGGTACAAGGAGACCCAAAAGTTCTCCCGTGCCAAGGCATGGATGGATCCGTTCGCCGATGAAAACGTCATCGACTACATCCAGGGTGTCGCCGCCCGTTACACCTTCGAGAACGGCACCGCCATCACCGGTTCCTACGGTAACTCCGAAAACTACATGGACAGCTACCACTTCAAGCTGGCCCATAAATTCGACGTGCTGAACGGCCTCTCCACCAGCTACCAGTTCTACGGTTCCGACACCAAGACCTATCAGAAGGGTGGTGCCGACATCGAGACTTACGATGGTCTGGCATGGCAGCAAGCGCTGACCGCCGCTTGGGGCATGGGCCCGTACGGCTTCCGTCTGGAAGGTCTGTGGACCAAGGCCGAGGGTAACGAAGGCAACTACCTGCCCCGTCTGACCCGTGGCTACGGCAACTCCCAGGGCGCGAACGAAATCTGGTGGGACTCCCGCTCCGACTGGAACGCCAACAACGAGAAAGCGCTGTACTTCGGCGTGACCCGTTCCCTGGATGACCTGGTGGGTGCACCTGGCTGGTCCGTCGGTGTCTCCGGTGCCTACGGCTGGGATATCCAGAAAGGCGACGGCACCAAGGCCACCAACGGTGAAGATACCGAATGGGCAGCCAACTTCGACGTCATGTACACAGTGCAGGATGGCAAGCTGAAGGGCACCCTGTTCAAGCTGCACTACACCGATTACAACAACGACATCAGCCAGGGCGGCGGTTGGACCGAATACCCCAACATCTTCGCCTCCGAGAAAGACGTCAAGTTCCACATCATCATGCCGTTCACCATCCTGTAAGCAGGTGGTTGAAGTTAGCAAACCGGGCCGATTGGCCCGGTTTTCTTTTTTCTGATCAGCGGGTTAACATGCAAAACCGCAGGCGCTTCTGCCTGCCTCGTCACACAAGGATGCGCCCATGTCCCGCTTCGTTCTGATCACCGGCTGCTCCAGCGGCATCGGCCTGGCCGCCGCCAAGGCGCTCGGCCAGCACGGCTACACCGTCATCGCCTCCGCCCGCAAGGCCGAGGACGTGGCGCAGCTGCGCCAGCTGGGTTTGCTGGCGGTCGAGCTGGATCTGGCCAACGAGGCCAGCATAGAGCGGGGCGCGGCCGAGGCGCAGGCACTGGCCGGCGGCCGCCTCTATGGCCTGTTCAACAACGGCGCCTACGGCCAGCCCGGCGCGCTGGAGGATTTGCCCACCCAGGCGCTGCGCGAGCAGTTCGACACCAACCTGTTTGGCTGGCACCACCTGATTCGCCAGCTGCTGCCGGCCATGCTGGCGGCCGGCGAGGGGCGCATCGTGCAGAACAGCTCGGTGCTGGGGCTGGTGGCCATGAAATATCGCGGCGCCTACAACGCCAGCAAGTTCGCGCTGGAAGGATATACCGATACCCTGCGCCTGGAGCTGGCCGGCAGCGGCGTGCAGATCAGCCTGATCGAGCCGGGTCCCATCGACACCCGCTTTCGGGCCAATGCCCGCGCCGCCTTCCTGCGCCACATAGAGCCCGCCGCCAGCCGCCATCAGGCCGCCTACCAGCAGACCCTGAGCCGGCTGGAGCGTGAAGGGGGTGCCCGCGGTTTTACCCTGCCAAGCGAGGCCTGCATCGCGCCGCTGCTGCACGCACTCGGCAGCCCGCGCCCCAAGCACCGCTACCCGGTCACCTTCCCGACCCGGCTGTTCGGGGTGCTGCGCCGCCTGTTGCCCAGTCGCCTGCTCGACCGGATCCTGGCCAAGTCGGCCTGACGGCGACCGCTTCGCTGCCCGGCACGCCCGCAAGCAGCCTGCAGCCAGGGGTGACGACGAGCGTCGTCGCCTTTCGTCTCATCCCCACCAACCGGCACCAGAATGCGGCACCAGAGTGGCTTGAATCAGCCAAGCCGCCATCCCTGGCAGCCCCCGCTCAGTAGTGCTGGCCGTTGCTGTAATAGCAGCTCTTGACGATGGGCAGTACCTGCACCACCACATAGGTTTGCTCCCCCAGCACCGCTTTCAGATGGCGGGTGATCAGCGCCGCGGCCGCGTCCTGCAGCTCCTGCGGGCGTTCGAACCAGACCAGCTCGACGAACGGAAAGCCGGCCTCGACCTCCCCCTCGCGCACCCAGTGGCTGTCGATGCTCTCCAGGGTGACGAACTCCGGTTTGCCCCCGGTGAGGGCACAGAGATCCGCCAGCAGGGGAGCGCTTATCTGCTTGAGGGTGTCGACGGAGACGGCCCGAAAACGAAGGTGGGGCATGGGAAAACCTCTTGGCTGTGACAAATGAGGACTTATCATAGGGGTTATTGTGACGAAGAGAAGCCATCCGCTGACATAAGGTGCCCCATGAGACTCCATCGCCTGCTGCTCCCCTTCCTGCTCTGCCTGCTGCTGCCGCTGAGCGTCTTTGCCGACCCCGCCTTCTATAAGGTCAGCAAGGGCGATCAGCAGCACTGGCTGCTGGGCTCCATCCACGCGGGCAAGCCCTCGCTCTATCCGCTGCCCGACCCCATCGAGCGGGCCTGGCTGCAGAGTCGCGCCCTGGTGCTGGAGGTCGACCTGACCCACATCAGCCAGCAGCAGTGGCAGGAGATGGGGGCCATCACCCGGCTGGTGGACGGCAAGACCCTCAAGGAGCACGTGCCGCTCGATCTCTACCGGCGCACCATCATCGCCGCCGGCCAGAACGGCCTGACCGAGAACATGCTGGCCCCGCTGCGCCCCTGGTTCGCCGCCATCACCCTCACCCAGGCGGCGCTGGAGCGCACCGATTTTCGCAGCGCGCTCGGGGTGGATCAGCACTTCGCCAAGCAGGCCGGCGACAGCGGCAAGCCCATCATCGGCTTCGAGACCCTGCTCGAGCAGCTCGGCTACCTCGCCAGCGTCGGTGACAACCAGACCCTGATGCTGGAGAGCACCCTGGACGAGCTGCCCGAACTCGAGCGCGGCTTTCGCGAGGTGATGAAGGCGTGGGAAGAGGGGGACGAGACGACCCTCATCAACCTGCTCAAATCGGAGATGGCGCCGCCCAAGCTGCAGGCCTGGCTGGAGCAGACCCTGCTGGCGGAGCGCAACCACAACTGGCTGAAGAAATGGTCCACCCTGCCGAACGAGAGCTTCATCGTGGTAGGGGCGCTGCATCTTTACGGCGACCAGGGCTTGCTCGCGTTGCTGGAGCAGCAGGGCTGGCGCATCACCCCGCTCACCGAGCCGGGTCCACGCAAGCCGGCCCGCCAATAAGGCGCAGGCGGGGCCACATCGGCCCCGTCAGGGTCTTTATATGGGAGGGCGCTCACAGATCCGGCTGCCGATTTAATAACCACAGAAGGACTTGATCGAGATCATCTCTTTGCTCCCAAAGAGGTATCTATCATGCCTGTCATCAATGGGATGACTGGAGTGCATGAGATGGAATTTTGGATGAACCTGATGTTCGGCAACAGCGTGGGACTGATGTCCATGTTGGTGATTATCGGTACCTTCCTGCTGATCAGTTCCTACGCGGCCTATTTCATCTACAAGGTGATGAACGCCAAGCCGCCGAAAGAGGGCCAATAAGCCTGCGTCAGGCGATCCCCGATCGCCTGATCCCACCCTCGCCTCCCCTTTGCTCACGGGCTGAGCAACCCGGCGCCACCAGCGCGCCCGCCACTTTCAGATCCGCCCCCGCCCGCTATAATGGCCGCTCATTCCACCTGCGGGGAGCCTGCCGTGTCTCATAACGACGAACTCTCACTGTTTCGCAATGAAGTGGCCGATGTGCGCCCCATTCGCAACGACCATATCCGCCTCCAGACGGCGGGTAGCAGCCCGACCGACGCCCAGTTGGCGCGGCGCCAGGCCGCCACCGCCGAGCAACTCGCCCTGGATCACCTCAGCATGGAGGCGGTCGAGATGCTCGACCCTCACGCCATTGTCGGCTTCAAGCGCGACGGGGTGCAGGAGGGGGTCTACAAGAAGCTGCGACTCGGCAAATACGAGCTGCAGGCGAGCCTGGACCTGCACCAGAAGACCCTGAACGAAGCGCGCCAGAGCCTGGTGCAGTTCATTGCGGATTGCGAACTGCGCGACATCCGCTGCATGCTGATCCTGCACGGCAAGGGGGAGCGCAGCACGCCGCGCGCCCTGCTCAAAAGCTATGTAAGCGCCTGGCTGCCGCAACTGACGGCGGTGATGGCCATCCACAGCGCCGAGCGTCGCCACGGCGGCGGCGGGGCCCTCTACGTGCTGCTGCGCAAGAGCGAGCGCAAGAAGTCAGAGAACCGCGAACGCCATCAGAAACGGCTCGGCTAGCCAGCGCCCGTCATCTGGTCAGTCATCCTAAGCCAGGGTGGTAAAACGCACGAGGGCAGTGCTAGCATCGATCGGCCCCGAGCATGCCAGGTACGGGGTGTACGCCATCAGGGACGATAACAAGGACAATCCCATGTCATATCAGAAACTTGAACAACATCAGCAACAGCTGCACCGGCTCTCCCACCTCTCTGCCATCTGTGGCTGGGATCAGGCCGCCATGATGCCGGAGGGGGGCAACGAAGCCCGCGCCGAGGCCATGGCCGAACTGGGGCTGCTGATCCACCACAAGCGCACCGCCCCCGAGCTGGGCGACTGGATTGCCAAGGCCGAGAGCGAGCCGCTGGACGAGATCCAGCGCGCCAACCTGCGCGAGATCAAGCGCCACTGGCAGGATGCGAGCCTGCTGCCCGGGGATCTCGTGGAGGCGTTGTCGCTCGCCGGCAGCAAGTGCGAGCACGCCTGGCGCCGCCAGCGCAAGGAGAACGACTGGGCGGGCTTTGCCCCCAACCTCACCGAGGTGGTGACGCTGTCGCGCGAGGTGGCTCGCCTGCGTGCCGACGCGCTGGGGGTACGCCCCTACGACGCCATGCTGGCGCTCTATGAGCCGGGCATGACCAGCGCCCGGCTCGACGAGATCTTCGGCGATCTGACCGGCTGGCTGCCAAACCTGATCCAGACCGTGAGCGAGCAGCAAAAGCGCGAGTCGGTGCTGATCCCGCAAGGCCCCTTTCCCATCGCCGCCCAGCAGGCGCTCGGCCAGCAGGTGATGGGGCTGCTCGGCTTCGATTTTGCCCACGGCCGGCTCGATGTGAGCAGCCACCCGTTCTGCGGCGGGGTGCCGACCGACGTGCGCATCACCACCCGCTACAACGAGCAGGAGTTCGTCTCCAGCCTGATGGGCATAGTCCACGAAACCGGTCACGCCCGTTACGAGCAGGGCCTGCCACGCCAGTTGCTGGGCCAGCCGGTGGCCGAGGCGCGCTCCATGGGCATTCACGAGAGCCAGAGCCTGTTCTGCGAG
Organism: Aeromonas sp. S5(2024); assembly: GCF_041403025.1. Taxonomy (NCBI): domain Bacteria; kingdom Pseudomonadati; phylum Pseudomonadota; class Gammaproteobacteria; order Aeromonadales; family Aeromonadaceae; genus Aeromonas; species Aeromonas sp. S5(2024). Next base: position 34,583 of record NZ_JBGLRI010000009.1, read on the forward strand.
ATGCAGCTCGGCCATGATCCCGCCTTCCTCACGCTGCTGGCGCCGCACATTCGCGCCCACTTCGGCGAGCAGGCGGCGTTGGCGCCGGCGAACCTGGTCAAGCTTTACAATCGGGTCGAGCCCGGCTTTATCCGGGTCGATGCGGACGAGGTGACCTACCCGGCCCACGTCATCCTGCGCTACGAGCTGGAGCGCGACCTTATCGAGGGGCGCATCGAGGTGGCGGACATCCCTGCGCTGTGGGACGCCAAGATGCAGCAGTGGCTGGGGCTCTCCACCCAGGGCAACTACCAGAATGGCTGCATGCAGGACATTCACTGGACCGACGGCTCGTTCGGCTACTTCCCGAGCTACACCCTCGGCGCCATGTACGCGGCGCAGCTGCGCTTCGCGCTCGAGCGGGAGCTCGGCAACATGGGCGAGCTGATCGCGGCGGGCCGCCTGCCGGAGATCTTCGCCTGGCTGGGCCGTCACATCTGGTCCCAGGGCAGCCGCTACGGCACCGACGAGCTGGTCAGCCGCGCCACCGGCGAGGCGCTGAACCCGCACTGGCTGCGCCGCCATCTGGAGCAGCGCTATCTGAAATAAGGTGCCAGCGCACCCGCCAGCAGATAACAAACGGGGCCTCACGGCCCCGTTTTTCATGGTAACGCAGCGTGTCAGCGCCCGTCCGGCACGCCGACAAACTCGCGCAGCTGCAGGATGTTGCCCTCGGGGTCGAACGCATTGCGCACCACGAAACCGGGGCCAGACCACTGCTGCGGCAGCAAGCCGCCACCGAGATCGGCCGCCTTCGCTTCCGCCCAGGCGAGGCTCGGCACGGTAAAGAACAGCTTGATGGCGCCCTGCTCGCGCAGCTGCGGCGGCGTGGTGATGACCAGCTGCTCGACATAGGGAGCGGGGATTGCGTGCAGCAACAGCTGGATGTCGGCGTTTTCCTGCACGATCAGCTCGTCACTCTGGCTGCGGATCTCCATCTGCAGCAGGGTGCGATAAAAGTGGCTCAGCAGGCCGGGATCCCTGGCATAGATCAGGGCGCCGGCACGTGCGGGTCCTGGCATGGCTCTCTCCTCCTTGGATGTTGTTATCCCAGATTCGCACACTTGCCCCGCCAAACCGATCTGTTTTTCATACCCTGCAGTCGCGGGCGCGGCCTCGGTTTTATTTCAATTGCTGTCCGTTTCTGGCTAGTCATCGTCTTCGTTCCTGCTTAGTCTCTCACTCATCCGGGCCGCCGCGCCCACCCCGTTTTCGGCGCAAGGAGCCACCGATGCCAACAGATCACGCCATGACGATGTCGCCGACCACAGGGGATGAGGCAGGCCTGCCGCTCAGCGCCGAGCAGTGCCATGCCGCCCGCCTGACCCGCGATGCGCGCTTCGACGGCCGCTTCTTTACCGGCGTGCTCTCCACCGGCATCTACTGCCGGCCTGTTTGTCCGGCGCGGCCGCCACACGAGCACAACGTGCGCTACTTCCAAAGCGCCGCCGCAGCGGAGCAGCACGGCCTACGTCCCTGCCTGCGCTGCCGGCCGGAGCTCGCGCCCGCCGCCCCCGGCGATCTGCCGCCGACGCTGGCGCGCCTGCTGGCCCGGATCGATCGCGGCGAGCTGGCGGAAGGCTCGCTCACCACGCTGGCGGAACAGGCCGGCATCAGTGAACGCACGCTGCGTCGCCAGTTCGAGCAGCACCTCGGCGCCTCGCCGAAACAGGTGGAGCAGACGCGCCGGCTGCTGCTCGCCAAGCGACTGTTGACCGAAACCCGGCTGCCCATCACCGACATCGCGTTTGCGGCGGGCTTTGCCAGCATTCGCCGCTTCAACGATGCCTGGCAGCAGGCATACGGGCTGGCGCCGCGGGCCCTGCGCCGTCAGAGCGAGCCAACCGGCGCCGACGCTGCCCTGACGCAGGCTGCACCGCAGCCCGAGGAGGGGGCGATGCTCACGCTGCAACTGCCCTACCGCCCCCCGTACGACGTGGCGGCCATGCTGGCGTTCTACCGGCTGCGCGCCATTCCGGGGCTGGAGCGGGTAGATGGCGAGGGGTATGAACGCTGGCACCGGGTCGGCGATCAGCTCGCGCGGGTGCGCATCAGCCAGGGCAAGGGGCACAGCCTGCAGCTCAGCGTCCATGATCTGCCGCCCACCGCGCTGCCGGATCTGCTGTATCGGGTGCGCCGGATGTGGGATCTCGATGCCGACATGCAGCGCATCGGTACGCGGGTCGGGCAGGATCCGCTGCTGGCACGCCTGCAGGCGCGCTGGCCGGGGGTTCGGCTGCCCGCCGGCTGGGATGAGTACGAGGTGATGCTGCGCGCCATCGTCGGCCAGCAGGTGTCGGTCAAGGGGGCCATCACCATACTGGGGCGGCTGGTGGCCCGCACCGAGGCGCAATTCGGGGTGGCGCAGTTGCCCACCCCTGCCCAGCTGTGCGAGCTCAATCTGGACGGTATCGGCATGCCCGGCAGCCGGATCAGAACGCTGCAGAGACTGGCGCAGGCGCTGGCCAGCGGCGAGTTGAACTTGATCAGCGCCAGCGATGAACAGCTGCTGGCGCTGCCCGGTATCGGCCCCTGGACGGTCGCCTACTGGCGGCTGCGCTGCGGGCTGGATCCGGATGCCTTTCCCGCCTCGGATCTGGTGCTACTGAAGGCGCTGGGGGGCGGCACCAAGTTGCCGGTGAAGGCGGTATTGGCCCACAGCGAAAGGTGGCGGCCCTGGCGCGGCTACGCGGCGAGCTGGCTGTGGCATGCCATGAGCGAGGAGCCGGCCCTGCTGACCGAGCCAGTACCAGGCCACGCAGCAAGCGACAACCAAGCAGAGGAGACAACCCCATGATCCGCTACGATATCTTGCCCAGTCGCTGCGGCGATCTGCTGGTGGCCATCGACGAGCGCGGCCTGCTGCACGTGGACTTCGTGGCGGGGCTGCGCGCGCTGCCCGACATGAGTGGCTGGCGACAGGACAAGGTGGTGCTGGCCCCTTTTCTCGCGCAATTTGAGGCCTATTTTGCCGGCCGCCTGCAACGCTTCACCCTGCCGCTCGCACCAAGAGGCACGGCGTTTCAGCAAGCGGTCTGGCAGGCGCTGTGCGACATTCCCTACGGCGAGACCCGCAGCTACAGCGACATCGCCCGCGCCATCGGCAAGCCCAATGCGGTGCGGGCGGTGGGTGCCGCCAACGGCCGCAACCCGCTCTCGATCATCATCCCCTGCCACCGGGTGATCGGCCAGAACGGCAGCCTGACCGGCTATGCGGGGGGCTTGCCCATCAAGCAGGCGCTGCTCACTCTGGAGGGTATCTCTGGTTGACGACACGGCGCCCACTCACAGGCGCTCGGCCAGCCAGCCATGGAACCCGAGCGCCTGAAAATAGCGCCGACCAACGCCAAAGCCCGCCGCCTGCAACAGGTGTCGGGTCTGTTTCTCATCGAGGGGAAAGAAGTCCTGAGCCAGGCGCAGCACCATCTGTTCACTGGCGCTCCGAGGCAGACCGGCACGGTGTGCGTGCAGCCCCATCACGGCGCGCTCGTCATCGTCTTGCGCAGCCATCAGGTCGGCCAGCAACAGAGGGCCACCGCGCCTGAGCTGGCGGGCGATGTCGGCGAGCAGTGCCGCCTTGTGTTCCTGCGGCAGAAAGTGCAGCACCAGCAGACAGAGTGCACCGTCACACGCCATGCTGTCGGCCGGCAACGGCCCCTCCCACCATGTGATCCGCGCCGCCATCCCCGCCTGCTCGGCTTGCCTTCTGGCCTGCGCCAGCATGTCGGCGGATATGTCCTGGGCAATGAACTGCCAGCAGGGACACTGGCTCCCCAGCAACAGCAGTTCGCTGCCCGTGCCGACCCCCACCAGCAGAACGCGTGCCTCCGGCCCAAGCCGTCCCATCAATTGGGACGCGCTGAGCTGGTGCAGCAGCTCATAACCGGGCACCAGCCGGGTAATGCGCTGGTCATAATCCAGCGCCCCCTCTCCATTGAATCGCGTCATCCTCGCCTCTCCTCCCCGAGAAAACTCCTTGATAGGGCCTGCCGCCGGGAGAAGGTAAAGCATCAGATGTCGGGAGAGGTGAGCTTCATCAACGCTTCAAACTCCCCATCACATGCATTTCGCAGCGGGGGCAGTCAAACCGCAGGCGGAAGATGTCCTTGCCCATCTTGAGTTCCAGCGGCTCGGCCTTGAGGCCCGGTACCTCGTTCGGGCAGAGGTTCTGGCTGTAGCGGATGCAGTGTTTGGTGATCATCAGCACCACTTCCCGCTCCTCCTTGTTCGCCTCATAAGCGGGCGCTATGCGCTCCACCCCGTGCTCGCGGAAGAACTGTTCGGCCGCGCTGTTCAGCACGTTGCCAAGATAGGAGAGACGGTGCTGGGTATAGTGGATATCCCGCAGCGCGATGCGCCGTTCGGGGCGCTGGTAGCTGGCCAGACGGGCAGCCTCCAGTGCGGCGATACCCTCCCGGCGCAAACCGTTGAGCATGGATGCGGCAATGAATAGCGGGTGAGTAAACGCCAACTCAACCTTGCGCGCTACAAACAGGGTATTGCCGAGTTTGCCGAGTTGGTCGCGCGCCTGTTGCAGCGCCCGCTCCGGATTGTCGGCCGGCTGCTTGTCGCAGGGGAGCGCGACGGCGGCGCTGATGCCCTGCTCGTCGGTAAGCGTGAGGCGCAAGCCCTCATCGCACTCTGCAAGCACCATATCGACCCGGATGCGGCGATCCGCACTGGCCTTCTCCAGCACCTTGCTGAATGCCTGATCGTGGTTGCGGTAGATTTCTGTGCCTACCTTCAAGCCCGGCATGCGCTCTGACAGGAGTAACTGCTTACCTTCCACCTTGTTCAGACGCATCCCCACCAGCTCGTTGTTCGGCTTGAAGAAGCCAAGGCCATCGCCGTTGTTGAGGCTCACGGGCTTGCCATCGATCTCGATGCCATCCTTGGTGACTCTGGTGACCCGACCCAACGGCTCACCCACGTATTTCGGGCTCTTGGTGGAGTCGATCCCGGGCTGGCGGCCATGAAGGAAATAATCGGTGCTGCCGCGGTTGAAGCTCTTTTTGGGATCAGGCGTGAAGCTGTAGCTGCAACGGCCGGCCGAGGAGGCCACCAGATCGCTGCGGCTATCCAGAATGGCATCGAGCTTCTGCCGATACCAGGCAGTGACGTTCTTGACGTAATCGAGCCCCTTGAGACGCCCCTCAATCTTGAAGGAGCGGATCCCCGCCTCGATCAGCGCCTCCAGGTTGTCGGTCTGATCCATATCCTTGAGGGACAACAGGTGGCTGTCAGCCACCAATACCTCGCCATCCGGTTTTTGCAGCGAGCAGGGCAGGCGACAGAGCTGGGCACATTCGCCACGGTTGGCACTGCGGCCGGTCCGGGCATGGCTGATGTTGCACTGACCGCTGTAGGAGACGCAGAGCGCGCCGTGGATAAAGAACTCCAGCTGCACGTTGGTCGATAAACTTATCTCGCGGATCTGCGCAAGGGACAGCTCACGCGCCAGCACCACCTGGGAGAAGCCCACATCCTGCAGAAATTTCACCTTCTCCGGGGTACGGTTGTCGGTTTGGGTACTGGCATGCAGCGCAATGGGGGGCAAGTCGAGCGCCAGCAACCCCATGTCCTGCACGATCAGCGCATCGGCACCGGCTTCGTAGATCTGGTGAGTCAGCCGCCGGGCCAGCTCCAGTTCGTGATCGTGCAGCAGGGTGTTGAAGGCGACGAAGACCTGGGCACCGAAGCGATGGGCATGGCGCGCCAGCGCTTCGATATCCTCGAGGGAGTTGCCCGCCGCGCTGCGGGCGCCAAAGGCAGGGCCGCCCATGTAGACGGCATCGGCGCCGTGGTTGATGGCTTCGATGCCGTAGGCGAGGTTCTTGGCCGGAGCCAGCAGCTCCAACCGGTTGGTGTGGCTTAACGGGTGCTTGTTCTGGTGCATGGTCTCGGGATCAGGGCGGACAGCAAATGGGCGCCACTCTAGGGCATTGCCACCCTCCCCGCCTTGATCCCGCTTAAGATCACCGCAAAATACAGGATTGGATCAGAGCACCACCTTCAGGGCCAGCCCTAGCAGCACCAGACCGCTCACCTTGTCGATGACGAAGGACTTGGCCTTGAGCCAGGCAAGCACGGGGCCACGAGAGAGCACCAGCGCCACCAGCACGTACCAGACAGCGTCGATCCCGCCGGCGGTCAGCATCATGATGCCACCTTCGCGCCAGCCGGTGTCGGCATGCACAAACTGGCTGAACAGAGCGATGAAGAAGACCGCGAGCTGGGGGTTGAGAAAGGCCACCATAAAGCCTTCGAAGGCGCCTTGCCGACCGCGCAGCTGGTGCACCTCTTCGCTCGCCTCCCCCTTGGCAGGCTTGGCCAGCAACGCCTTGACCCCGAGCCAGGCGAGAAATGCGGCGCCGCCGTAGCGGATAACGTCAAACAGCAGCGGGGTCTGGGTGATCAGGATGGCGAGGCCAAGCGCCGTGATCAGCGCATAGATGCCAACCCCGAAGCCGTGGCCAAGCGCGGTGGCCACACCGTGCCCCTGCCCTCCCTGTACCGTGTTGCGGATGATCAGCGCCAGACTCGGCCCCGGGCTGATGGCGCCCATCACGCAGATTGCGGCCAGTGCCAGCCAACTCGTCAGTTCCATGGTGTTCCTTGTCTCAAGCGGAAGATGAATGTCTGCGCTCAGGGTAAAGGGCCCCTGGTTATGCCAGAAGTGAAAGTTGGGAATAGAACCCATAGCCAACGGCTATAGGCCAACACAAGCGTCTGTTGCTAGCGGGGCGAATTCAACACCTTGCGGCTCGCCGCCACCGTGCGCTGCAGGTGTTCGCGCAGGAAGGGATAGGCCAGTTCGCGAAACCACTTGTGGGCCGGATCCTGATGGTGGCGCTGGTGCCACAGCAGATGATACTGCTGGGTACGGCTGACAAACGGCAGATCACAAAAGTGCAGGGCGTGCTCGCAAGAGAGCTGCCAGGCAATGTGAGCCGGGGTGGTCAGCAGGCAGTCGGTGCGCAACAACACCTCCACCGCCGCCTGAAAGAAGGGCACTCGGGCAAACCAGCGCCGGGACAGCCCCTGCGGTGCCAGTACCTGTTCCACCGGGCTGTCCTTGTCGCCACCACCGCTCACCTGCAGGTGAGGCCAGGCAAGGTAGTCACCAAGACTGAGCGCCCGCCCCGTCAACGGGTGGTGGCTACCCATCAACACCACCAGCCGATCTTCCCCCTGATGCAGGCCGCGGATCTGATCCGGCACCAGTTCGGTGATGGTGGAGACCATGTCCAGCTCGGATTGCCACAGCTGCGGCAGCAGGCGCTTGTCCCACAGGCTGTACTCCAGCGCCGCCAGCGGCGCCTCCCTGGCCAGCGCCGCGCAGATATCCGGCAGGATGTGCTGGGCCACGTAATCGGAGGAGGCGAGCCGGAACACCCGCTCGCAGCGGCTCGGGTCAAAACCGGGGGCCTCGTAGAGCCGCTCCAGCGCACCGAGGGAATCCGCCAGCTGGGCAGCCAGCGCCTCGGCCCGTGGCGTCAGCAGCCAGCGCTGCCCCTCCCGCACCAGCAACTCGTCGCCAAACTCGCTGCGCAGCTGGCCGAGCTGCTTGCTGATCGAGGGCTGGCTCAGGTGCAGCAGCTCCGCCGCCCGGCTGATGTTGCGAGTCTCCAGCAGCACCTTGAGGGTGGGCAGCAGATTGAGATTGGCTTTGTGCAAGGGGGGAGTTCCATCCAGTGGCGAAAGCCCTATCTTAGGGCAGCCAAGCCCTGTGGTTTAAGCGAAATTTCCCGTCAGCCCCCGCAACCTGGCGTGACCCTATTGCCAGATAACCATGACCACAAGATGACAGTGGTTGCCCCGTGCGGCATAATTGCGCGATTTTCCGCCCGCGGGCGATCCACTTGAGAAGCGGTAACAAGATGAAATACGCCAATATCACAGGCTGGGGCAAATGCCTGCCTCCCTCCGTACTGACCAACGACGACCTCAGCACCATCATGGATACGTCGGATGAGTGGATCTACCCGCGCACCGGTATCAAGGCTCGCCGCATCTCCCACGTCAGCACCTCCGATCTGGCCACCCTGGCCGGACGTCGTGCGCTGGCCTGCGCCGGGCTGGAAGCCAGTGACCTCGACGGCATCATCCTGGCCACCGCCACGCCGGACAACCTGCTGCCAAGCGCCGCCTCCGCGGTGCAGAAGAAGCTGGGTGCCGTCAATGCCGCCGTGTTCGACCTCAACGCCGCCTGCACCGGTTTCGTCTACTCCCTCTCGGTCGCCACCTCGCTGGTACAGACCGGCATGATGAAGAAGGTGCTGGTGATCGGCGCCGAGCGACTCACCTATCTGCTGGACTGGGCCCGTCGCGATACCGCCGTGCTGTTTGGCGACGGCGCCGGCGCCGTGGTGATCGAGGCGAGCGAGCAGGAGAGCGGTCTCATCGCCAACAAGCTGGGCTGTGACAGCGAGGCGCGCGAGATCCTGCACGTACCGAACTTCGGCACCGATCGGGTGCGCTTTGCCGACATCGACGGCCTGTTTACCTTCAACTTTGAAGGCCAGGAGATCTTCAAGCGGGCCGTACGCGGCATGGGCGAAGCCACCAACACGGTACTGGCACAGGCTGGCATCGCTCCGGAGCAGATCGATCTTATCGTGCCGCACCAGGCCAACATCCGCATCATCGAGACCCTCGCCAAGCGCATGAACGCGCCGATGGAGAAGGTGATGGTCAACATCGAGCATTACGGCAACACCTCCGCCGCCACCGTGCCCATCGCCCTGTGCGAGGCACTGGAGCAGGGCCGCGTCCAGCCGAACAGCTATCTGCTGACCGCCGCCTTCGGTGCTGGCCTGACCTGGGGCGCCGCCATCATCAAGTGGGGCGATCGCGTGACGCCCATCAAGGCGTGCGAGGCTGAACTGCCGCCGTGCGACAAGAGCGCGCTCGAGCTTATCGCCCATGCCGTGGAAGGGTGCCAGAAGGCCCACGCCGACGAAGCGTAAATCCACACATACAGCACCAAGAGCCTGCCAATGCAGGCTCTTTTTATTGCCGCACCCAGCACTTCTCCCCTCCTCCCAGGCTCCGGCCCTCTCACCGCTGTCACTCCCGCCAATGGCCCTGTGACAGTCGCCATATTCCAATTTTCTCAGTAGCGCCCCCCGAATAGGACCAATTTGTAACCAGCCCATTTTTTTGCGCTAACCTTACTGAGCTATTGATAACTAGCAAGTTGGCGCTTGGGTCCCTACCTGAAGGGACGGCGGTTCACCTTCTTCCATCCATATGCAGGGGCAAGTTCGCGTATGACAGACAACACAAGGGCACACTCCTCCCCTTTCTGGGAGCCTGTCAGCTGGGCCTGCGGCCTTGGCCTGGGCCTGTTCAGCACCCTGCTGCTGGTACTTGCAGGCAGCCCCTTGCCGTATCTGCTGGCCAACCTGGTGCTGGCCGTGGCTGCCACCCTCTGGAGTGCCCGCCACTACCACGCCAAACCTGCCGGCCAGCCCGATGAACAAGAACAGACTCCGTCATGGTCCGCTGCCGGGCTCAACCACTCCATCATCGGGCTCGAGCAGGTGTGCGAAAAGGCCGTGCCCATCTGGTCGCAACAGATTGAAAACTCTCGCCAGCAAACCGAAGGGGCCATGATTGACCTCACCCAGCGTTTTGCCGGGCTGACCACCAAGCTGGAAGAGGCGGTCGCCGCCTCCCACAACGCCGCCGGTGATCTGGGCGGCGAGAAATCGGCCGGGATGGCCGCCGTGCTGGCCGAGAGCCAGGCCCAGCTCAATCAGGTCGTCGCCATCATGCACTCCACCCAGGCCAACCGTGACGCCATGCTGGCAGAGATAAAAACCCTCACCGCCTACACCATCGAACTCAACACCATGGCGCTCGACGTGGCCAAGATAGCCTCCCAGACCAACCTGCTGGCCCTCAATGCCGCCATCGAAGCGGCCAGAGCCGGTGAAGCGGGTCGTGGCTTCGCCGTGGTAGCGGACGAGGTGCGCACCCTGTCGCGCCTCTCCAGCGAGACCGCCCAGAAGATGACCGACAAGGTCGATACCATCAATACCGGCATCGGCCGGGCCTTCCAGATTGCCGAGAGTGCGGCGGGGCGGGATCAGGCCGCCGTCAGCGACGCCGAACACGCCATCGAACAGGTACTGGAGCGCTTTCGGATGGCCACCACCAGCCTGGCCGAGTCGGCAGCCCTGCTGCAGAGCGAGAGTACCGGGATCCACCGTGAGATTTCCGATGTCATCGTGTCGTTACAGTTCCAGGATAGGGTCAGTCAAATCCTTGGCCATGTTCGTCAGAACATGGACAGCCTCAACGATCACCTGATCTCGTCGCGCACCAGAACGCACCAGTCCGGCCCCATACAGATCGATGCGGAAAGCTGGCTGGCAGACATGGAACTCTCATATGCCACCGATGAGCAGCGCAATATCCATCACGGTCGCAAAACCCCGACGGCAACCCCATCCAGCAACGCTGATGTCACTTTTTTCTAGGAGAGAGATATGGCCAAAACAGTCCTGATCGTGGATGACTCGGCAACCATACGCCAGGTCGTCGGCATGACGCTCAAGGGCGCCGGTTATGAGGTGATGGAGGCTTGTGACGGCAAGGACGCCCTCAAGAAACTCGACGGCAAGAAGATCAACCTCATCATCAGCGACGTCAACATGCCGAACATGGACGGCATCAGCTTCGTCAAGGAGGCCAAGAAACTGGCCAGCTACAAATTCACCCCGGTGATCATGCTGACCACCGAATCCCAGGACAGCAAGAAGCAGGAAGGACAGGCTGCGGGAGCCAAGGCCTGGGTGGTCAAGCCGTTCCAGCCGGACCAGATGCTGGCTGCCGTCGCCAAGCTCATCATGCCCTGAGTCGGGAGGCATTCATGCCGCTGCATATCGAAACGGGCGAAGAGAAGACGGTTGTGGCCATTGCGGGTGAGATGACCATCTATACCGCAGCCGAACTCAAACAGGCGCTCACACCCCTGCTCTATCGCCAGCAAGAGCTAGAGCTGGATCTCTCCCAGGTCAGCGAAATGGACAGTGCCGGCCTGCAACTGCTGCTGGCCGCCAAGAAGACGGCGCTGCAGGGCGGCTATCCGCTGCATCTGGTCATGCACAGCCATGCGGTACTCGATGCCCTTGAGCTGTGCCAGCTGGCAACCTTCTTCGGCGATCCCACACTCATCCCCCACCCCGATCACGCCTAGCCGGTTCTGCGGACAAGGAGTCATTCGTGAGCATCAATCTTGATCAAGCACTGCAAACCTACATCGCCGAGGCGCGTGAGCTGCTCGAGGAGATGGAGTCCGCACTGCTGACGCTGGAAAACGAGCCGGACAATAGCGAGCTCATCGGCGCCATCTTCCGGGCGGCCCACACCATCAAGGGCTCCGCCGGCCTGTTTGGCCTGCAACCCATCGTCAGCTTTACCCACATCGTCGAAGATCTGCTCGATCAGGTGCGCAACCAGCAGCTGGCGATCAGTGAAGCACTCATCAAGGATCTGCTGGAGAGCCGGGATCACATCGAACGCCTGGTCAGCCTGGTGGCCGAGCAAGGGGAAGCACTCGGTGCGGATGAGCAGGCTCAGGATGAGCAGCTGAGAAGCAACCTGGCACGCCATCAAAACACCAGCCAAGCCGGCCTGCCGGAACATAACCCACCGGCCGAGACCAGCCCGGTCAGCAAGGAGGAAGGTCATGTCAGCGCCACGTCTCTGTGGCACATCTCCCTGCGCTTTGGCCCGGATGTGCTGCGCAACGGCATGGATCCCACCTCTTTTCTGCGTTACCTCGGCACCATGGGTACCCTCTGCGCCATCGAGACCATTCACCATGCTCTGCCCGACTGGGAACATTTCGATCCGGAGAGCTGCTACTTGGGCTATGAACTCGATCTGGATACCCAGGCCGACAAGAATGCCCTGAGCGATGTGTTCGAATTCGTGCGCGATGACTGTCGCATCACCATTATCCCTCCCCACAGCAAGCTGGCCGAGTACATCGACCTCATCAATGCCCTGCCGGAAGACAACGAGATGCTGGGGCAGCTGCTGGTCAAGACCGGCGCCCTGACGGCCAGCGAGCTGGTACTCGGGCTGCAAGCCCAGCATGAACAGCCGCAGACCGACGCCGGTAGACTGGGAGAGATCCTGATTGCCCAGGGTGCCGTCAGCGAGGTGGTGGTGGATGCCGCGCTCAAGAAGCAAAGCCAGAGCAAGGAGAGCAAAAACAAGGAGGGGCGCTATGTCCGGGTCCATGCCGACAAGCTGGATGACCTGATCAATCTGGTGGGCGAACTGGTGGTCGCCAGCTCGGGAGCCAACCTGCTGGCTCAGCGTTCACGGGACAGCCAGCTGCAGGAGGCCAACTCCACCATTGCCATGCTGGTCGAAGAGATCCGGGATGGGGCGCTGCGCCTGCGCATGGTGCCCATTGGCGATACCTTCAACCGCTTCCAGCGGGTAGTGCGGGATGTCAGCCATGAACTGGACAAAGACATCGCCTTGGTCATCACCGGCGGCGATACCGAACTGGACAAATCGGTGGTGGAGAAGATCGGCGACCCCTTGATGCACCTGGTACGCAACGCCATGGACCACGGCATCGAATCGGCTGACAGAAGAGTGGCCGCCGGCAAGCCGGCACGGGGCACCCTGACTCTCAACGCCTATCACGACTCAGGCAGCATCGTCATCGAAATCCAGGACGATGGCGCCGGCCTCAACAAGGCCAAGATCCTGCAAAAGGCGCAAGAACGCGGCCTGGTGACCACCAATGCCACTCTGACGGACCAGGAGATCTACCAGCTCATCTTCGAACCCGGCTTCTCCACGGCGGAGGCCATTACCAATCTCTCCGGCCGCGGGGTGGGCATGGATGTGGTCAAACGCAACATCCAGGCCCTGCGCGGCAGTGTCGAACTCGACAGTAGACCCGGCCTCGGCACCCGGGTCCAGATCCGGCTGCCGCTCACTCTGGCCATCATCGATGGTTTTCTGGTACGCGTCAGCACGACCCACTACGTCATCCCCCTCGACATGGTGATCGAATGTGTGGAGCTGACCCAGAGCGCGCTGGCTGATACCCAGGGGCGCAACTACATCAATCTGCGCGGCGAAGTGCTGCCTTTTGTCCGGCTGCAACACTATTTCGATGTCGAGGGTACCAGAGGACGCCGGGAAAACATCGTGGTCGTCAGCCACGGCGGCAAGAAATCCGGCCTGGTGGTCGACGAGCTGCTGGGTGAATTCCAGACCGTCATCAAGCCGCTCGGCAAGCTGTTCCAGCGCCTGCAGGGGATCAGCGGCTCCACCATTCTGGGAGGCGGTGAAGTTGCCCTCATTCTGGATATCCCCTCTCTCATTCAGCACGCCATCGAACAGGAGCTGGGCCAGCTGAGCCAGTACGCCATTCCACGTCTGCAAACCCAACCTAGAGTCAATTAACGCCAGGAGCCTGTCATGTTCAAAAACTCCACCATCAAGCTGCGACTCACCATTCTACTCTGCCTGCTCTGCGCACTGCTGCTGGGAGTGGGTGCATTAGGGCTCTACAACATGCAGAGCAGCAACAAGGGTCTGCAGCGGGTCTACAACGATCGGGTGGTGCCGCTCAAACAGCTCAAGACCATCTCAGACAATTATGCCGTCGCCATCATCGACAACGTCAACAAGGCCAATGCGGGCCTCATCAGTGCCGAAGAGGCGCGGCAGCAGATCCAGCATGCCCAGCAGCAGATCAAGCTGGAGTGGCAGCATTACCAGGCCACCAAGCTGACCGAAGCCGAGCAGAAGCTGTCAGCCGAGGCCAACAGCCTGTTCAGCGCAGCGGATCGGGATATTACCCGGCTGGAAGCATTTCTCTCGACCCAGCGCGGTGTCGTCACCGGCATGCTCAACGAATTTGACGGCAAGCTTTACAGCTCCATCGATCCCATCGGCGGCAAGATAACCGAGCTGGTCAGCCTGCAGCTCGACGTCGCCAAATCCGAGTACGAGCAGGCGCAGGCCTGGTACGACGTCATGCTGCTCACCATGCTGGCGGTCGTTGCCGCGGGCATGGTGGCTGCCGCCTGGTTTGGCATCGTCCTTATCCGCAGCATCATCTCCCCCATCAACCAGGCACTGCAGGTAGCCAACCACCTGGCCGAAGGCAACCTCGATGTGACCATCGACATCGGAGCCCACGACGAAGCCGGACAACTGCTGCTGGCCATGCAGAACATGGTCAACAAGCTGACCGCACTCATCAACGACATCGAGACCCTGGTGACTGCCGCCGTCGAGCAGGGAAACTTCAGTTACAAGATCGAACTGGATGGACGCCAGGGCTACATCAAACGGCTGTCCGAACTACTCAACCGTCTATCCAACGTCACCGATACCAGCCTCAACGATGTGATGCGCATCGCCACCGCCCTGTCGCGGGGTGATCTGACCCAGAAGATAGAACAACCCTATCCGGGTATTTTTGGCCAGACCAAGGATGGCCTCAACAGCACCATAGAGGCGCTGACCGCCATCATCGAAGAAGTGCGCAACGCCGCCGACAACCTGACCAATGCCTCCAATCAGGTCAGTACCACGGCCCAGTCCCTGAGCCAGGCCACCAGCGAACAGGCTGCCAGCGTGGAAGAGACCAGCGCTTCCATCGAGCAGATGAGCGCCAGCATCAACCAGAACACCGACAACGCCAAGGTCACCGACAACATGGCCAGCAGTGCCGTGCTTGAAGCCACCGAAGGTGGCCGCTCGGTCCAGCAGACGGTGGCCGCGATGCAGCAGATCGCCCGCAAGGTCAGCATCATCGACGACATTGCCTACCAGACCAATCTGCTGGCACTCAACGCCGCTATCGAGGCAGCAAGGGCCGGTGAACACGGCAAGGGGTTCGCGGTGGTGGCCGCCGAGGTCCGCAAGCTGGCCGAACGCAGCCAGATAGCGGCGCAGGAGATAGGCGAGCTCTCATCGAGCAGCGTCGATACTGCCGAGAAGGCCGGCAGCCTGCTCGACAAGATAGTGCCCTCCATTCGCAAGACTTCCGATCTGGTGCAGGAGATCAATGCCGCCTCCGGTGAGCAGGCCAGCGCCGCCAACCAGATAAGCCTCGCCATGAGCCAGCTCAACCAGGTAACCCAGCAAAACGCCGCCAGCAGCGAGGAGCTGGCAGCCACGGCCGAAGAGATGAGCTCTCAGGCCAACGAGCTGCAGCAAACCATGGATTTTTTCTCGCTGGAGAACCTGAGCAAACCGGCAAGGACTCACGAAAGCGGACATAAAGGATTGCCCCCCAGAGGCAAATTTGTCATGCCGACCCAGCACCCACTGCACGGCAATACGGCAGCGCAACCTCAGGTTGACGAGGCCGATTTTGTCCGTTTTTAACCGGAGAGCCCCATGAGCATGTCTACCGAAGTGGCCGTCCAACCCGGCACGCTGGCCCCTGATAACCAGGGCGATGCCCAGTACCTGACCTTTCTCATCAACGGCGAGATGTTTGCCATCAATATTCTCGGGGTCAAGGAGATCATCGAATACGGCAACATCACCCCCATTCCCATGATGCCGAGCTTCATCCGCGGCGTGATCAACCTCAGGGGAGCCGTGGTCTCGGTGGTGGATCTCAATGCCCGCTTTGGCAATGCCCCTTCCAGCATCACCCGCCGCAGTTGCATCGTCATTATCGAGGGAGTGCATCCGGACGACCCTGAACACGGCAATCAGGACATCGGCGTGGTGGTCGACTCCGTCTCCGAGGTGCTGACCATTCCCTGCAATGAGATAGAGCCGCCACCGAGCTTCGGGGCTCGCATCCGGGCGGACTTTATCAGCGGCATGGGCAAGGTAAATGGCAAATTCGTCATCCTCATCAATACCGAGAAGGTGCTCTCCATCGACGAAATGGCACAGCTCAGCGAACTGACCCAGCAGCAGGAACGGTTGCTGGAACAGAAGCCACAAACACCGTGATTCAGGCGTAGCAAGCAACAAGAGTGTCGCTCACCACACCACACAGCAATGACATGTCGCACAAGGATAAGGCTCATGACTCAATCATTTTTTGGCAATCTGTTCGGCAACGGCAGCGCTCATGCCTTGCTGCAGGAACAACTGCTCCAGCTCATTGGTGCAACCCGATCGCTCCAGCAGAGGATCAGACAAGGCGACCAATCAGCCCAGCTTGAGCTGGGTTCGCTCAGCGGCCCGCTGCGGGAACTCTGTCAGGAGTTCAATACCGTGCTGGCGCTGCTGGGGGAGCGCCTTAGCAACACCCTCGCCACCATCAGTGCCAACCAGACCCTGTATGATGAAAACCTGCGAGTGCGCAAGGCGCTGGATGGGGCCTCGACCAATGTGATGATCGCCGATACCAATCTCGACATCGTCTATATGAATGAAGCCGTACTCGCCATGCTGGGCCAGGCCGAATCGGACATTCGCAAGGATCTGCCCAATTTTGATGTCAGACAGCTGATGGGCAAGAACATTGATACCTTCCACAAAGACCCCTCCCATCAGCGCAGCATGCTGGCCAAACTGAACAGCACCTATCGCGCCCAGATAACCGTCGGGGGGCGTATCTTCTCGCTGATCGCCAATCCGGTCTTCAACGATGGCGGCGAACGGCTTGGCTCCGTTGTCGAGTGGGCCGATCGGACCAAGGAGATCGCTATCGAGAATGAGATGAAGGCAGCCAGCGCTGCGGCCAAGATCGCCGCAGCAGAGAGTTTGCGCGTCAAGAAGGCGCTCGATGGTGCCAGCACCAACGTGATGATCGCCGACACCGATCTCAACATCATCTACATGAATGAATCCGTCAAAGAGATGCTGAGCCTGGCTGAATCCGATATTCGCAAAGAACTCTACAACTTCAATTCAGCCACCCTGATGGGGGCCAACATCGACAGCTTCCACAAAAATCCGGGCCATCAGCGCAGCATGCTGGCCAAGCTGAACAACACCTATCGCACCCAGATCCTGCTCGGCGGGCGCACCTTCTCGCTCATCGCCAACCCAGTATTTAGCGACGATGGCGAACGGCTCGGCTCCGTGGTCGAGTGGTCGGATCGCACCAAGGAAGTCGCCATCGAACGGGAGATGTCGGAGATCGTACAGGCGGTGATCAACGGCGAACTGCACCGCCGCATGGATCTGACCGGCAAGAATGGCTTTTTCCAGACCCTGGGAGAGGGCATCAATCGCATCGCTGAGGTGATCGACACCAGCCTCAACGACGTGATCCGGGTGGTGCAATCCCTGGCCAGAGGCGACTTGACCCAACAGGTCGAGGCCGACTACCCCGGTGTGTTTGGTACCACCAAGGACTCCCTCAACCAGACCATCGTCTCGCTGACCAATATCGTCACCGAAGTACGGGGCGCATCCGACAATCTCTCCAGCGCGGCCGAGCAGGTCAGCGCCACCGCCCAGTCCATCAGCCAGTCAAGCAGCGAACAGGCTTCCAGCATGGAAGAGACCAGCGCCTCCATCGAGCAGATGAGCGCCAGCATCAACCAGAACACCGACAATGCCCAGGTCACCGATGGTATGGCCAGCAAGGCCGCCAAGGAGGCCGTGGAAGGCGGTGAGGCCGTCAAGCTCACGGTCGATGCCATGAAACAGATCGCCAAGCGGATCGGCATCATCGACGACATCGCCTACCAGACCAATCTGCTGGCCCTCAATGCCGCCATTGAGGCCGCCCGGGCCGGGGATCACGGCAAGGGCTTCGCCGTGGTGGCCGCCGAAGTGCGCAAACTGGCGGAGCGCAGCCAGGTAGCGGCCCAGGAGATTGGCGAGCTGGCCTCTAGCAGTGTCGACATGGCGGAGAAGGCGGGCCGTCTGCTCGATCAGATGGTGCCCTCCATCAACAAGACCTCGGATCTGGTGCAGGAGATCAGCGCTGCCTCCGCCGAGCAGTCCACCGGCGTCAGCCAGATCAACATCGCCATGAATCAGCTGAGCCAGGTCACTCAACAAAATGCCTCCTGCAGTGAGGAGCTGGCCGCCACCGCCGAGGAGATGAGCAGCCAGGCAGAGCAGCTGCAACTGGCAATGGAGTTCTTCACGCTGGAACAGCACAAGCACGGCGCCAGCCAGAAGGCTCCGGCCCGTGGTGGCCCACGGGGGCGCTTCATGCACGAGGGCAACGGCCAGGAAGGTGTAGGCACCACACCCCGCCCTCACAATGACGCCGACTTTATCCGCTTCTAGCCTGATGCGGGTGGGCCAAGCTCACCCGCATCCCGCTCACCGCAGGGAGTTTGCGCGTGTATCAGACCCAGTTGCATGATGATGAATTTGCGCAGTTTCAACGCTGGATCCACCAGACGGCGGGTATCGACTTGTCACCGGCCAAGAAGGCCCTGGTAGCCAGCCGCCTGTCAAAACGGCTCTGCCACTACGAGCTGGAGAGCTACGGCGACTATTTCAGCCTGATCATGAATAACCGGGGGGCAGAGCTGCAGGTCGCACTCGATCTGCTCACTACCAACGAGACCTATTTTTTCCGCGAACCCAAGCACTTTGAATTTCTCGGCAACAAGGTATTGGCACAACTGCCAAAGGAGAGGGCCGTGCGGATCTGGAGCGCGGCCAGCTCTTCCGGTGAAGAGCCCTACAGCCTGGCCATGACCCTGGCCGACAATCTGAACCATGGCGGTTGGGAGGTGATCGCCTCGGATATCTCGACCCGGGTGCTGGAGCAGGCCAGAGCGGGACAATATCCCATCGAGCGGGCCCACAACATCCCGCTGCCATTTTTGATGAAGTACTGCCTGAAAGGGGTCGGTTTTCAGGAAGGCACCTTCATCATCGATCGCAAGCTGCGTGAGAAGGTGCAGTTTCATCACATCAATCTGAATCAGGAGCTGCCCGACATCGGGCTGTTCGACGTCATCCTGATCCGCAACGTGATGATCTATTTCAACCGGGAGACCAAAGCGCAGGTACTGCAACGGTTGGTACCGCGCCTGCGCAAAGGGGGCTATCTCATCGTCAGCCATGCCGAGAGCCTGAACGGTCTGCCCCACGGCCTGCAACTAGTATCGCCTTCCATTTATCTGAAACCATAAGGGTTTCAATATGAGAGAGGTCTCGCTGCAACCCGGTGAATTCTATTTTGGGCAGGATGACACCATCATCCGCACCCATCTTGGTTCCTGTGTGGCCATTACCATGTGGCACCCGGAACAGAAGCGAGGCGGCATGTGCCACTACATGCTGCCCAGCCGCGGCCACAGCACCATGAGTCTGGACGGCCGCTATGCCGATGAGGCAATCCAATTATTTATCAATGAGATAAGCAAGTACCCCGCCCCCATCCACGAATACGAGGTCAAGTTGTTTGGCGGCGGCAACATGTTTATCGAACAACAAACGCTCAACACCATGAATGTGGCCATCAGAAACATCAAGGCCGCCTGGCAACTGACCCAGCACCTGGGCCTCACCATCAAGGCCCACCATCTTGGCCATGCGGGACACAGAAGCCTGATTTTTGAGCTGGCCAACGGCAATGTCTGGGTGCGTCATCACCGCTTGCCACATCGCTAAGGGGACGGGAATGAAACAGATCAAGGTCATGCTGGTGGATGATTCCGCCGTGGTCAGGCAGGTATTGCAGGCCATTCTCGAGCAGGAGCCGGATATCAAGGTCATCGCCACCGCGTCTGATCCGCTGTTTGCACTGGAGAAGCTGAAGAAGGAATGGCCGGACGTGATCGTGTTGGACGTGGAGATGCCGCGCATGGACGGCATTACCTTCCTCACCAAGATCATGGCCGAACACCCCACCCCTGTGGTCATCTGCTCCTCCCTGACCGAGAAGGGGGCGGAGACCACGCTGCAGGCCATGGCCGCCGGCGCCGTGGACATCATCACCAAGCCCACCGTCGGCCTGAAAAGCTTTCTGCAGGAGTCGGCGCAAGAGCTGGCCATGGCGGTACGCGCCGCCGCCCAGGCCAATGTCAGACGACTGGCCAAAGTGCCCGCCCCCAGCGTCGCCCCCAAGCTCAACGCCGACGCCATCATGCCCGCCGCCAGCCAGCATGCCATGGCCCAGACCACCGAGCGGATCGTGGCGATCGGTACCTCCACCGGCGGCACCCAGGCGCTGGAGGCCGTGTTGACCACCCTGCCCCGGGTCTGCCCCGGCATTGTCATCGTGCAGCACATGCCGGAGAAGTTCACCGCTTCGTTTGCCGAGCGGCTCAACAGCCTGTGCCAGATAGAAGTGCGGGAGGCCAAGAGCAATGACAGGGTGATCCCCGGGCTGGCGCTGATCGCCCCCGGCGGCAAGCACATGCTGCTCAAACGCAGCGGCGCCTACTATCATGTCGACGTAATGGACGGCCCCCTCATCAACCGCCACCGCCCCTCGGTGGACGTGCTGTTTCGCTCGGTGGCCAAGTTTGCCGGCGGCAATGCCACCGGCATCATCATGACCGGGATGGGGGATGACGGCGCCCGCGGCTTGCGGGAAATGCTGGAGGCGGGCGCCAACACCTTCGCCCAGGATGAGGCCTCCTGCGTGGTCTTCGGCATGCCCAAGGAGGCCATCAAGCTTGGCGCCGCCCGCCATGTCTTGCCGCTGCAGGATATCCATCACGCCATCGTGGGCCGCTAGCAGGCAGCAGAGAGCAGCAGAGAGCAGCAGAGAGATGAGACGACACAGCCCGGCATGACCGGGCTGTTTTATATCAATGCGGCATATCGTCAAGCAGGGCAAACAGGCGGTCAATCTCGGCCGAGGTGTTGTAGTGCATGCAGCCTATGCGCAGCACCCCATCGCTCACACCCAGTTGCTCAACCAGTGCCAAGGCATAGAAATGGCCCGCCCAGCTGCATACCTGATGCTGCCCCAAAAACTCGGCCATTTCGGCCGGGGTATGGCGATTTGACGTCAGAGCGAAGGTCGGGGTGCGCCCCTGGCTGCCGTGAATGCCGTGCAGGGTGAACCAGGGCCTCTCAGCCAGCTTGGCCAGCAGGTGCTCGCTGAGCTGGCGTTCATGGGCCTGGCTGCGGGCAAACGCCAGATCGAGGCGAGCTTCCAGCTCATGCTCTGCGCCATCCAACCCGGACAGGGAGGCCAGATATGCGACGGTGGCCTCCACCCCGGCCAGCGCTTCCCAGCTCTGAGTACCGGTCTCCCACTTGTAGGGCGCCACGTTCTTGGCCGGTGCAACCTTGTAGGGAGTGAAATGCGCCAGGTGGCGATGCTTGCCATAGAGGATACCGAGGTGCGGGCCGAAGAATTTGTAGGCGGAACACCCCAGAAAATCGCAATCCCAGGCCTGCACATCGATACGCTCGTGGGGAGCAAAGTGAACCGCATCCACATAGAGCAGCGCCCCTACCCCGTGCACCACATCGGCGATGCGAGGGATATCGACCAGAGTGCCGGTAGTATTGGAGGCCGCCGTCACCGCCACCAGCCGGGTCTTGGGCCCCAGCAGGCTGAACAGATGCTCATAGTCCAGCCCGCCGCTGGCCACGTCCACTCTTGCCTGATGCACCACCACGCCGCGATCCACCGCCGCTTGCTGCCAGCTGGAGACATTGGAGTAGTGATCGAGCGCGCTGACGATGATCTCGTCACCGGCCTGCCACTCCCGCGCCAGCGCTCGGCTGAGCGCAAAGGTCAGGGTGGTGAAGTTGGCGCCAAACACTATCTCCTCTGCCCGCTCAGCCCCCAGCAACGTGGCCACCGCCAGCCTGGCCCGCAGTGCCTGCTGCTCGGTCACCCTGGCCGAGAAAAAGGGGCCGCCCAGATTGGCATTGAAGTGACCGAGGTAGTCGGTCATGGCGGTGAGTACGGCATGTGGCACCTGAGCGCCACCGGGGCCGTCGAAGAAGATGGGGGCTTTACCCTCAACCAGCTGATTGAGAGCGGGAAACTGGCCGCGCAACACGGCGATATCGAGAGCCTGCATAGGGAGAGTCCACAATCCATGTTAACAGCTGAATAACATAGCGAGAGTAAAATGCGGCAGCAGCAATGTCCATCAAGGAAGCGGTCGGCCATCACACTTAGAAGAGAAGGTGATTTTTTCAGTACAAAACGCTACTCGACGCATGTTGTCTGATGGTGCTTCACACCCGCGATGAGTCCTGGATCCGCTCTGACAGCGACAGGGAAGTCGTTGATAAGCGTGAAAAATGAGCGACAAATATCAAAAAATGACCGAATGGCACTTTTTTATCGCCAGATAGGCCCACCAGGGGTTCACAAAGAGCGAAGATCTGATAGTATGCGCCTCGCACTTGGGGAGGGGTTCCCGAGCGGCCAAAGGGATCAGACTGTAAATCTGACGGCTCTGCCTTCGAAGGTTCGAATCCTTCTCCCTCCACCATTCAAGTGCAACAATCAGGAAAATACCCCGTGGAGGGGTTCCCGAGCGGCCAAAGGGATCAGACTGTAAATCTGACGGCTCTGCCTTCGAAGGTTCGAATCCTTCTCCCTCCACCATCTTCCTGAACACAATATGCAAGGCCCCTGTGGAGGGGTTCCCGAGCGGCCAAAGGGATCAGACTGTAAATCTGACGGCTCTGCCTTCGAAGGTTCGAATCCTTCTCCCTCCACCATCATTCAAGAAAACCCGGCCCAGTGCCGGGTTTTCGCTTTTCATGCCTTTCTCCATTTGACACTGTCAGATCTGACAATTGCCTGCCGGTCCGCTTTTGGAAACAGTATTGCCATCGCATCAAGAGACATGACCATGTTCGAGATCTGGGATGAAAAGGGACAGGCAAACGGGCTGAGTCTGCCGCAGCTGCAGCAACGACTGAGCTCCTATCGCGGCGAGGTGATGGTGCGCTACACCAACCGCATCGGCCTGCCCACCACCCTGTTTCTGACCGTCGACCAGGGCCTTGCCTATCAGCGCTTCAAAGCCGATACCCCCCTGCTCGACTGGGCCTGGCTGGCACAGGCCGTACAGCCGGAGCAACACAAACAGTCATTGCTTCCACTTGAAGCAGTTGCTCCCTGAATAGTTGTATGTATCAATAGATAAGTAAATGGGAAAAACTATTTAAGAGAACAGATTAAATATTTAAAATTTTACTTTATATACTCCATCCAATAAGAACATGCATTAATAATAGCTTACTATTTAAAATCATCTAGGTAGCAATGAAATTTATAACATCATACATGATGTGATCTGTTATCTATCCCAGATTATTAATATTTATAAATAATCAGAGCGCTTACGCCCTATTCTCCGAAACAATTAGTCTGAACGAACTCGCCACCTGACCCCCGTTCTATAAAAAGCTCGAATGTCCCATGGCTGGCGTCATCATAAGTCACGTCATGAATGGCAATCTTTACAAACACCGTCGACCCCCTGATGGCGAAGCAATTTCAAATGTGTTCTTTGCTGGCTAAGCATGTGATCATATAAAGTCTCGATACTGATTTCTGCTGAACAGCAAAAAAAAGATCAAATATACTTTCCTCATTACCATTCCAAGCGTCTATCTATACAAGAGGGATGAGTGGAATCATCAACACGGCGAGGCGTTGCGGCTCTTTAATAATCATCCCACCGTATATTTACCGGGCCAGTCTATGACGCAAACGAGTCAGCGTTAATCGGAATAGTCCTATATTGCAGGCATTAATTAACGTTAACTATCAGACGATTCCTACAGGCTTTTCCGATCTCTTCTGCTGTATTATCCGCAGCCCTATCGGTCAACAGGTGAGTGCCGTGTTTGCATTTCAAGAAGAGTACCCAATAAGTGACATGGCAAGCATCGCGGTGGCCGATCTTGCCGTGCCCTTCTATCAGCCGATCATCGGTCGGGATCATCAGGTCAAGGGTTATGAGGTGCTGGCCAGACGCTGGGAGCCGGCCCAGCAGAGCTATCAGGGCATCGACTTTGCCTCCCTCAGTGAGGAGCAATCCCTCCATCTGGACATCGTCATGCTCAGGGCCATCATGCGGGATCTGCCGACCCTGGCGCAGGCCGGACCCTATTTTCTTTCCATCAATCTCAACCCTACCCTGAACAGCCCCACCTATCAAAACCTGTTGCTGCTGGTGCTGATGCAGGCGCGCAAGCTGGGGATCGAGGTCTGGTTCGAGGTGCTGGAACAGGCCCCGCTACAGCGGCAGCACAGGGCGCTGATCGAGGTACTGCGCAGCCACGGTGCCCATATCGCCTGCGATGACTTCGGCACCCTGGAGTGCAATTTCCAGCGCATGCTGGCGCTGCCCTACGAGGTCATCAAGCTGGATCGCTCCCTGCTGCTGCAAGCCAGCAAGACACCCCATGCCCTGCGCATGCTGACCGGTCTGGTGGAATACCTGCAGCGGCTCGGCATGAAGGTGGTGTGCGAAGGGGTCGAGACCCTGCAACACATCGAAATCGCCAACCGGCTCGGTTGTGACTATCAGCAAGGCTACGCCTACGCCATGCCCTCCCCCCTCTCTCGCTGGGCCTGAACCGCCCCTTTTTTGGCCGCCGACTCGCGCCGGGGACGTTCCCCTGCCAAATTGCATGATGCGGTGAGGGCGAGTACAATCTCGCACCCCGTTTATCCGGTGCCTGCTGCTGCAGCCCGGATATGCCGTTATCGGGTCGCGCCGAGCGAGTACCCACTCCCGGCGCAGCTCAACCCATACGGCGCCATCAGGTGGCGCCGTCCTGATTTGCAATCAGATACGAAGAGTCCGCCATGTTTAAACCAGAATTGCTATCCCCCGCAGGTTCCCTCAAGAACATGCGTTACGCCTACGCCTATGGCGCCGATGCCGTCTATGCCGGCCAACCCCGTTACAGCCTGCGGGTGCGCAATAACGAATTCGATCACGAGAACCTGCAGCTCGGCATCAACGAAGCTCATGCCCTCGGCAAACAGTTTTACGTGGTGGCCAACATCCAGCCCCATAACTCCAAGCTCAAGACCTTCATCCGCGACATGCGTCCGGTGGTGGAGATGAAGCCGGATGCGCTGATCATGTCCGACCCTGGTCTCATCATGATGATGCGCGAAGCCTTCCCCGACATGCCTATTCACCTGTCGGTGCAGGCCAACGCGGTCAACTGGGCCACGGTGAAGTTCTGGCATCAGATGGGCCTGACCCGGGTCATCCTCTCCCGCGAACTGTCGCTGGACGAGATCGAGGAGATCCGCATGCAGGTGCCGGAGATGGAGCTGGAGGTGTTCGTTCACGGGGCGCTGTGCATGGCCTACTCCGGCCGCTGCCTGCTCTCCGGCTACATCAACAAGCGTGACCCCAACCAGGGCACCTGCACCAACTCCTGCCGCTGGGAGTACAAGGTGCACGAAGGCAAGGAAGATGACGTGGGCCAGATCGTCCACCGTCAGGAGCCCATTGCCATCCGCCCGGACAACACCCTGGGCCTGGGCAAACCGACCGATGCGCTGGTGCTGCTGGAAGAGTCCAACCGTCCGGGCGAGTACATGAGCGCATTCGAAGACGAGCACGGCACCTACATCATGAACTCCAAGGATCTGCGCGCGGTCGAGCACGTCGAACGACTGACCAAGATGGGCGTGCACTCGCTGAAAATCGAAGGCCGCACCAAGTCCTTCTACTACTGCGCCCGCACCGCCCAGGTCTATCGCAAGGCCATCGACGATGCGGTCGCCGGCCGGCCGTTTGACCGCAGCCTAATGGGCACCCTCGAAAATCTGGCCCACCGCGGCTATACCGAGGGCTTCCTGCGCCGTCACAACCACAGCGAATACCAGAACTACGACTACGGCTACTCGGTCTCCGACACCCAGCAGTTCGTTGGCGAGATCACCGGTCGCAACGGTGACATGGTGGAAGTCGAGGTGAAGAACAAGTTCCTGGTGGGCAACAGCCTGGAACTGATGACCCCGCAGGGCAACCTCAGCTTCAATCTGGAGCAGATGCAAAACCGCAAGGGCGAGCTCATCGACACCGCGCCGGGCAACGGCCACGTGGTCTATGTGCCGGTGCCGAAGGAAGTGGACGTTGACTACGGCATCCTGCTGCGCAACCTCGGTGAGCGCCAGGATACCCGTCAGCCGCACTCGGCCGCCTGAGATGGCACTGCTCATCACCGACAAGTGCATCAACTGTGACATGTGCGATCCCGAGTGTCCGAACCAGGCCATTAGCCTGGGCGAGGAGATCTACGAGATCGACCCCAGTCGCTGCACCGAGTGCGTCGGTCACTACGAGAAGCCGACCTGCATCAGTGTCTGCCCCATCGACTGCATCATCTGGGATCCCGCCCACGTGGAGACCGAAGATCAGCTGATGGAAAAGTTCGTGCGGATGCATCGGCAGTAACTTCGGCATCTACTCTACATGGACTGCATCCTCCGGGATCCCCTCCATACGGTGGAAACCGAAGATCAACTGATGGAGAAGTTCGTACGGATGCACCGGCAGTAACATCGGCATCAGCGTCTGCTCTACATGGACGGCATCCTCCGGGATCCCGCCCACGTGGAGACCGACGATCAGCTGATGGAAAAGTTCGTGCGGATGCACAGGCAGTAACTTCGGTAACCCGCAGGTCGCTGACGACACATAAAAAAGCCCCGCATGCGGGGCTTTTTGACGTTTGGCGCTCACGGTACCTAGATGTATTCCATAAAGACCCGGGAGGTAAGCTTGGTAATGAGCTCGTAGGGGATGGTGCCGATCTGGTCCGCCACCCGCTCTACCGGCAGCCCTTCACCCCACAGCACCGCCTCGTCACCGGCCTTGTCGGTGGCGCCGGGGCCGAGATCCACCGTAGTCATGTCCATGGAGACCCGACCCACCAGCGGCACGATGCGGCCGTTGACCAGCACCGGCGTGCCGTTGGGGGCCATGCGCGGATAACCGTCGCCATAGCCGATGGCAATCACCCCGAGCCGGGTATCGCGATCCGACACCCAGTTGGCACCATAGCCCACCGGCTCGCCCGCCTTGTGATCCCGCACTGCAATCAGTTGTGTCTTGAGGGTCATCACCGGCTGCAGGTCGTAATCGGCCGCCACCGTATTGGGGAAAGGGGAGACGCCGTAGAGAATGACGCCGGGGCGGATCCAGTCGCAGTGGGAATCCGG
Organism: Aeromonas sp. S5(2024); assembly: GCF_041403025.1. Taxonomy (NCBI): domain Bacteria; kingdom Pseudomonadati; phylum Pseudomonadota; class Gammaproteobacteria; order Aeromonadales; family Aeromonadaceae; genus Aeromonas; species Aeromonas sp. S5(2024). Next base: position 61,689 of record NZ_JBGLRI010000009.1, read on the forward strand.
CCAGGCCAGGATGCCCGCCGAGTTGGCCATGGCCCGCTCGCCCAGAAGCGGCGCGGTCAACTTGCTGAACAAGTCGATTTGCTCGCGGGTAGTGGGCTGCTCCAGCTCATCGGAGCGGCTGAAGTGAGTCATGATGTTGAACGGTTGAACCACGTTCTTGCACTTGGCGAGCCGCTCGATAAAGGCAGGCATCTCGTCGGCCCGCACGCCGAGGCGGTGCATGCCGGTGTCGAGTTTGAGCCAGGCCACCACGGGGGCAGGCAGATCCGCCTGCTCCAGCGCTTCGAGCTGCTCCCAGGTGTGCACCGCGGTCTGCAGGTTGTTGGCCGCCAGCACCGGCAGGTCGGCCGCGCTGAAGAAGCCTTCCAGCAGTACGATGGGCTTGACCACGGCGCAGGAGCGCAGCATCAGCGCCTCTTCGATGCGGGCCACTGCGTAGGCATCCGCATCCACCAGGGTGCGGGCGACCGGCAGCAGCCCATGGCCATAGGCGTTGGCCTTGACCACGGCAATGATCTTGCATTGGGGGGCGTGGCGTTTCACCACGGCGAGGTTGTGGCGCAGGGCCGCGGTATTGATTTGGGCGATAGCCGCTTTCATCTGTTTTCCCTTACGAGGGCATGATAACGCGCGAACGCGCCAGGCACCGGAGGGTGTCAGCCCTTAATTGTCATCGTCTAAGGCCGGACCGGCAGAATTGTCGAACCGGGAAAACTGTTTCTGAATACCGGGAGCAGGCTCCCGGCTTACTTAGTAGTCATCATCAAACGCCGGGCCCGCGTAGTTGTCAAAACGCGAGAACTGACCATGGAAGGTGAGACGTACCCGGCCGCATATTGGCACCGTTACGCAGCTTTGCAGCGATGACTCTCACCACTTTCTTTCTCTTCAGGATCGCGCTGACGATGATCAGTAGTCATCATCAAACGCCGGGCCCGCGTAGTTGTCAAAACGCGAGAACTGACCCTGGAAGGTGAGCCGCACTCGCCCTATGGGACCGTTACGCTGCTTGCCGATGATGATCTCGGCGATCCCTTTGTCGGGGCTGTCGTCGTGGTAGACCTCGTCGCGGTAGATGAACATGATCAAGTCCGCATCCTGCTCGATGGAGCCCGATTCCCGCAGATCCGAGTTGACCGGGCGCTTGTCGGCACGCTGTTCCAGGCTTCGGTTGAGCTGGGAGAGCGCCACCACCGGGCACTGCAGCTCTTTCGCCAGCGCCTTGAGGGAGCGGGAGATTTCACCGATTTCCAGAGTACGGTTGTCAGACAGCGCCGGCACCCGCATCAGCTGCAGGTAATCCACCATGATCATGCTGATGCCGCCGTTGTCCCGCGCCACCCGACGGGCACGGGAGCGCACTTCGGTCGGGGTGAGGCCGGAGGAGTCATCGATATACATCTTGCCCTTCTCGAGCAGCAATCCCATGGTGGAGGAGAGACGGGCCCAATCCTCGTCGTCGAGCTGACCGGTCCGCACCTTGGTCTGGTCGATGCGCCCCACCGAGGCGAGCATACGCATGATGATCTGCTCGGAGGGCATCTCGAGGGAGAAGATCAGCACCGGCTTGTCGGCGGTGAGGGCCGCGTGCTCGCACAGGTTCATGGCAAACGTCGTCTTACCCATGGAGGGACGGGCCGCGACGATCACCAGATCCGAGCGCTGCAGGCCGGCGGTCATCTTGTCGAGATCACCGTAACCACTCGCCACCCCGGTCACCCCGTTGTGGGGCGTCTTGAACAGCTCTTCAATCTTGTCGACGGTCTGCTCGAGGATCAGCTTGAGCGGCTGAGGGCCCTCGTTGGCACTGGTGCGCTGCTCGGCGATCTGGAACACCTTGCTCTCGGCCAGGTCCAGCAGATCATTGGAAGTGCGCCCCTGCGGCTCGTAGCCCGCTTCGACTATCTCGTTGGCGACCGAGATCATCTCTCGCACGACCGCCCGCTCACGCACGATCTCGGCGTAGGCACTGATGTTGGCGGCACTCGGGGTGTTCTTGGCGATCTCCACCAGATAGGCGAAGCCACCGGCCTCTTCCAGCTGTTCGGAGCGCTCCAGCTCCTCCTGCAAGGTGATGAGATCGATGGGGTTGCCCGCATTGGAGAGGCGGGTCATGGCCTGGAAGATCAGGCGGTGCGGGCGGCTGTAGAAATCCTTGTCGATCACCCGCTCGGCGACCCGATCCCAGGCCTCGTTGTCCAGCATCAGGCCGCCCAGTACGGACTGTTCGGCCTCAAAAGAGTGGGGAGGTACTTTCAGCTGTTGTGTCTTGGCGTCTTTTTTCGCCGTCACTTGCTCTGCCATACACATAAAAACCGCAGCGGGAAGGGGACGGGAATTTTACAAAAGAAACCCCGTCATCGCGAGTGCAAATGCACGCTATTCACTTCTGTCAGCCACAACCGCCCTCCTGATGGTTGCTGGCGCCGCCTGTCGATGAAATCCGTCTCGCATTCATACAATCATGAAGGGCCAGACCAGGGTCTGATCCTGCGGTTTGGCTCTCGCCTTGTTGCGCAGCTTGCGCTCCTTGCGGCTCGGTCGTCGACTTTTCATGGCCTGTCTCCTCGCAACGCCCCCGATCGGGGCAATCTGTTCATGAATAATTCATGCCAACCATGTTAATCATAGTCGCAAGCTGCAATACAACGAGGGACAGGCAGCCTGCCATGCGCCTCGCTGAGCTTGCCAAAGCAGAGCATGCCCCACCCACTGATGAGAGTGAAAAGAGTCAAAATGAAAAAGATGCTGACCCTGTTTGCCGTGATCCTGGCCATTGGCCTGGGGGCACCCATTGCCGAGGCCAAGAAATTTGGCGGCGGCAAATCCTTTGGCAAGAGCTATAAAACCGCTCCGGCCCAACCGGCCGCCAAACCCGTCGACACCAAGAATCCCACCGTGGGCGCCCAGGCACCCAAGAAGGGCGGCATGATGGGCGGCCTGCTCGGCGGCCTGCTGGCCGGTGGTCTGTTCGCCTACCTGCTGGGCAGCGGCGCCTTCGAAGGTCTGCAAGGGATGGACTTCCTGCTGATCGCCCTGCTGGCACTGGGGGCCGTGTTCCTGATCCGCACCCTGCGCAAGGGCAAGATGGCGGCGCCACAGCAGCAGACAGCCTATGCCGGCTATCAGCCGCCCCAGAGCGCGGCGCCCCAGCAGTTCGAGCAGAACCACAGCGCCCCGCAGGCCACCGGTTTTGCCGACAGCGACGTGCCGTTCCGCCTGCCGCCAGGTTTTGACATGAACGGTTTCCTGGCCGGGGCTCGCGATCACTACCGCACCCTGCAGGAAGCCTGGAACAAAAACGATCTGGAAAAGGTACGCGAGTACGTGAGCCCGGAGCTGTTTGAACAGCTCAAGGCCGAGCGGGCCGAACTCAGCGGTGAACAGCATACCGAAGTGATGTATGTGGACACCCAGCTGGTGCGCGCCGACTACGGCAGCGACTGGGCCCAGGTCAGCGTGCGCTTCAGCGGCCGCTACATGGATCGCCAGGAGCAGGTCGAGGAGGACATCAAGGAGGTGTGGCACCTCGAGCGCAACCTCGCCAAGGACAATGCCCCCTGGCATATCGTCGGCATCGAGCAGCTGTAAACGCGCTTTTCCTGCGATGACAAACAAAGGCGGCCTGCGGGCCGTCTTTGCTTTTTGGCATTTCCAACCCCCTGCGCCCGCCCATGCCGCCCCTTGTACCGGCTATGAGATTGAGGTGTGATTGTGTAGTATGACCGACCTTTTTTTGTTCAATTGACTCTTCATCGAGGCGTGGCCCATGGCTCTTCCTTTTCTGCGTCGCAGCAACATGCCTCGTCTCCTGGCCAGCCTGCTGTGCTGCGCCACCCTGATCCTCATCTCCCTCGTCACCCTCTACTGGCAGACCTGGTCGATGACGCGCCAGCAGGCCCAGACCGCCGCCGAACGCGCCATGACCCAGATCGACAGCGCACTGCACCACTCGACCCTGGCGGCCAAGGCGGCGCTGCCGCTGGCCAGCCGTCCCTGCCGCGAGGTGGCCCGCGAGCTGCGGGTGCTGGTCGCCACCTCCCCCTATGTGCGCTCGGTCAACCTCTCCCGCAACGGTCGCCTCTACTGCTCCTCCATCTTCGACGAGATCGATCTCAAAGACCGGCTGCAGAACAGCCAGCACGAGCTGCTCAGACTGGAGGCGGTCACCCGGCTCGGACGTAAACCGTCGCTGCTGTTCTACCACCTGAGCGAAGGGGATCATGCGGTGGTGGTCGCCATCAACCCCTATCATCTGAGCAAGCCGTTGCAGTGGCACCTCGCCGGGCCCCACAGCTGGGTGCAGATAGGCCAGCAGTGGCTCGACCTGCAGGGCAAGGTGCACGATGGCCAACCGCCCAGGCTGCGAGGCTTCAACTACCGGCTCGACTCGACTACGTTCGGCTACAGCCTGAACCAGGGGTTCCCGCTGAGTGCCGTGCTGGCCATGACCCTGCAAAAGCAGGGCAGCATGGTGCTGCTGATCCTGGCCCTCGGGGGGCTGGCCGGCCTCGCCACCTACCGCTGGTGGAGCCATATCTCGACCCCGACCCAGGAGCTCAGGCGCGCCATCATCAAGCAGGAGTTCGTGCCCTATCTGCAGCCCATCGTCGTCAGCCAGAACGGCCAACTGCATGGCTGCGAGGTATTGATGCGCTGGCAGCATCACCGCCAGGGGCTGATCCGGCCGGATCTCTTCATTCCGCTGGCGGAGGAGAGCGGACTCATCATCCTGATGACCCAGACCCTGATGCAGCAGGTGCGGCTGCAGTTTGCCCCCCATGCGGCGGCGCTGCCGCCCCGCTTCCACTTCAGCTTCAACATCTGTGCCCGCCACTGCCAGCAGCTGAGCCTGCTGGATGACTGCCGCAGCTTTCTCGCCGCCTTCACCGCCAACCCGATCACCCTGGTGCTGGAGCTGACCGAGCGCGAGCTCATCACTCCCAACCACCTCACCGAGCGGCTGTTTGAGGAGTTGCGGCAGATGGGGGTCAGGATCGGGCTGGACGACTTTGGCACCGGCCATTCCAGCCTCACCTATCTGCAGCAGTTTCACGTGGACTATCTCAAGATCGATCAGAGCTTCGTCGCCATGATCGGCACCAACGCCCTCTCCCGTCATATTCTTGACAGCACCATCAGCCTGGCGACCCGGCTTGGGCTGCAAACCATCGCCGAAGGGGTCGAGACCCAGGAGCAGGCCGACTTTCTGGTCGAGCGGCAGGTCGATTACCTGCAGGGCTACCTGTATGGCCGCCCGCTCACCCCACAGCAATTTCTGCAGCAGCTGAGCCCCACTCCCGCACCTTGAAGCGTCCCTGACACCAATGGGGTTGCATTGACACCCATGCTGGCGGAAAATCCCCGCCGCGCCTTCCCCTGCTCTGCCAAATAGAGCAAACGTTTACTTGCTTTATTAATGTGCAGTAGCTCAAAGGAATCAGCTCTGTTTATTTCCAATTATTACTTTTTGCCTAGAATCGCCACACTCCTGTCATGCAGGAACGATATACAGGACTATAACAACAAGAGGAATATTACCGATGAAGAAGACGCTACTGGCCGTCACCGTCTCTATTACCCTGTTCGGGCTGACCGCCTGCAATTCAGAAAACAGCAGCAAGGAACATATTCCGCTGGATCTGACCATTGCCCACATCAATGATACCCACGCCCACCTCGACCCGACCGAAAATGCGCTGGCGATCCAGCCCACCGGCCAGGAGCTGTTCAAGTTCAACGCCAAGCTGGGCGGCTATCCGCGCCTGAAGTTCAAGCTGGACGAGCTGCGCAGCCAGGCCGCCAACGAGGGCCGCAACTTCATGGTGCTCAACGGTGGCGACGCCTTCCAGGGCACCCTCTATTTCACCCAGTTCAAGGGTGAAGAGGAGTCCCGGCTGCTCTCCGACATGGGTATCGATGCCATGGTGCTCGGCAACCACGAATTCGATCTGGGCAACCAGGCTATTAAAGACTTTGTCTCACGGGTGAATTTCCCGGTATTGGCTTCCAATATGGTGAAATCCAGTAGCGCCACCCTGAAGGACAGTGAAAATATTCACGAATATGTCATTAAGGAAGTCAATGGCGAGAGCGTGGGTATTTTCGGGCTGGTGCTGGAAAATATGCATGACATCTCCTCGCCGGATACCGACACCAAATTCCTGCCGATGATTGAGACCGCCCAGAAAATGGTCGATACCCTCAAATCCAAGGGTGCCAACAAGATCATCATGGTCACCCATATCGGCCTGCAAAATGACCAGGCGGTCGCCAAGGCCGTCAACGGCATCGACCTGATCGTCGGCGGTCACTCCCAGACCTTCCTCGGCGACATCACCGAGCTCAACAGCATCGGCTACACCGCCCACAACCAGAACCCGGCCGACGACAATACCTATGCACAGATCGTCAGCAACCCGGACGGCGGCAAGACCTGTATCGTGCAGGCCGGTGAATGGGCCAAGGGCTACGGCCTGGTCAACGTCTCCCTCAGCAAGGAAGGCCAGCTCACCAAGTGTGAGGGCCGCAACACCCTGATGACCGGCGATGACTTCACCAAGGAAGTCGCCAAGAAGAAAGTGCCGCTCAGCGGCACCGAGCAGACCAACGTGGTCGACTTCATCAACAAGTCCCCGGTCATCGAGATCGTGCCGGAAGACACCGCCATGCGCGATGTGATCGACACCGAGTACAAGCCGGCCGTGGCCGAGCTCGAAGCCAAGATCATCGCCGACGTGCCGACCAAGCTGACCCACGTGCGCGTGCCGACCACCCCGGACGGCGCCGGCCTCATCGATCCCCTGGTGGCCGAGTCGCTCTACTGGAAGCTCAACAAGCTCAACACCAAGGTCGACTTCACCATCCAGAACGCCGGTGGCGTGCGCGCCGACGTGAACGCAGGCCCGCTCTCGGTCGGTTACGTGATGGGTACCCTGCTGCCGTTTGGCAACAAGATCGCCGCCTTCAACCTCAAGGGCAAGGACGTTCGGGCCACCCTGGAGTACGCCGTTGACTACTCCATCGGTCTGGAGACCGGGATCGCCGCCTCCAGCGGTGCCTTCCCCTACGTCGGCCACCTGAGCTACACCTACGACGGCAAGCTGGCCAAGGGCTCCCGCATCACCAAGCTGGAACTGCTGGACGCCAACGGCCAGTGGCAGCCGCTGGATGACGAGAAGGTGTACCGCGTCGGTGCCAACACCTACATCGCTTCCGGCAAGGATGGCTACAACGGCCTGCTCAAGCGTGAAGAGCTGCCCAACAAGGGTGACTACGTCGACTCCGGCGTCGGTGAGAACGAGATGTTCATGGAGTATGCCGAGTCCCAGGGCACCCTCAACCCGCTGCCCTACGCGACCGTGACCTACTACAAGCCCTGATCCGGCTCATAAGCTGTTGCAACGGCGCCTGAGGGCGCCGTTTTTATGGCATACTCCCCGCCAATCGATGCCGAGGAGACCCTTTGATGGCGAAGTACGACAAGATTTCCCCCGAGACCCAGCAGGAGGCAATGAAAATTGCCCGTGCCAACCAGAAGCCGGGGCAGACCAAGGAGCAGACCCAGCTGATCGCGCAGGGGATCCAGAAAGGCATAGACGAATACAAGAAACAGATGAAGGTGCGGGCCCGCGAGGCCAGCCGTCAGAAAAAACTGCAGGCCAAGGCCAAACAGTCCCACACAGCGCCACAGGATGAGGAACCAGACGACATCGTCGAGCTGGTCGAAGTTTCCCGCCAGCATCCCCTTCCCTGGCTGTTGCTGGCAATCAGCTGGCTGGGCTTTGCCGCCTGGTTCTGGCTGCGCTGAAGCCCAGGCCAACAAACCTTTGCCCGGGATCTGCTTCACAGCCCGGGCCCTTGTGGCTGGTCATCCCCGCCTCGGGCTGATTAAATCCCGCCACTGCTGCTCACGCCTTTTTTCAGGATACCCGTTATGAACCCGGCTCCACTCTACCTGCTGGCACCCCTGGTGCTGTTTATCGTGACCCTGCTGCTCTATCGCATCTCGCCGCTGCGCGCCGTTGCGGCCGGCAGCGCCCGCTGGTTTATTCTGCCGGCCTTCACCCTCTTCATCCTGCTCATCATCATCAATGGTGCGGCAGACCCCAGCCTGCGCAACCCGGCCTTTCACTGGCTGATGCCGGGGCTGGGCTTCGCCCTCAGCCTGTTCCCGGCCCTGCCCAAGGCGCTGGTGCCGCGCCTCGCCATCAAGGAGGGAGCCTTCGCCGCCCTCGGCCTGATGCTGATGAGCCTGGCCATGGTCTACTGACCGGCTCACCACTGATGCAAACATGACTCAAGGGGCACTCTGTGACGGGGGCCCCTTGTACAAACAATGGCCTGCAGGCATCTTGGGGGGAGGATAGCCAGCAAGGAGGCCAAATGGACAATCCGCCCGATTTCATGACGCAGTGGGATTATCGGGATCCCGCCGCCAGCGCCCTGCGTTTTCATGCCCTGTTGCCCAAGGCGCGCGCCGCCGCCGATCTGCAGTACGAACTGGAACTGCTCACCCAGATAGCCCGCACCCATTCGCTGCAACGCCAGTTTGCACAGGCGCACCAGCTGCTCGACGAGATAGAACCCCGCCTCACCGACGCCACCCCGCGAGCCCGCCTGCGCGCCCTGCTGGAGCGTGGCCGCACCTTCAACTCCGCCGGCGACAAGGCCAGCGCCAAGACGCTGTTTGAGCAGGCCTGGCAGCTGGGGCTCAAGCACAAGGAGCTCTCTCTCGCCATCGACGCCGCCCACATGATCGCCATCGCCGCCCCGCTGGAAGAGCAGAGCCGCTGGCATCAGCTGGCGATGGAGCTGGCCGAGCGCAGTACCGATCAAAAGGTGCGCGGCTGGCTCGCCACCCTCTACAACAACCAGGGCTGGACCCTGTTCGAGCTGGGTCGTTTCGATGAGGCCAGAGGCTTCCAGCAAAAATGTCTGGCCTGGCACGAGCAGCACAACAACCAGGCCAAGGCGTTTATCGCCCGCTGGAGTCTGGCCCGTCTGCTGCGGGCCCAGGGGCAGCACGAACAGGCGCTGGCCGACCTGATGCAGCTGAAGGGTGATATGGCGGCCGCCGGAGTGGCGGAAGATGGCTATCTGTTCGAGGAGCTGGGGGAGAATGCGCTGGTACTGGATGATCCGACTGCGGCCGAATACTTCTCCCGCGCCTGGTTCCTGCTCTCGCAGGATCGCTGGCTCAAGGCCAACGAGGCAGAGCGGCTGGCCCGCCTCAAGCTCTTGGCCAAGCTCTAGCAAGCGACCGCCACAAACGCAGCGGGGCGACCAATCGGCCGCCCCGCACATTTTATTCCCCGGGAGGGGTTCACCCTCCCGACGCCGACCTCACGCCAGACTCGCCTCTTCCCAGCCCTGTTTCTTGCGATAGATGGTGGAAGGGCTTATCTCCAGCAGCGCCGCCGCCTTGGGGATGTTGCCGTCACAGCTGGCGATGGCCTGCTCTATGGTCTCTTTTTCCACCAGCCAGAGCGGGCGGATCGGGGCGTTGGTCGCCACCACGGCACCGCTGCCGGTCGCGGCCGCCGCGGGGATCGCCGCCAGCAGGCTGGCACGGCTGCCGTTGAGCGGGGGCGGCAAGATGTCGGGGCTCACCAGCTCGCGATCGTTGAGCACCACTATGTTGCGCACCACGTTCTGCAGCTCGCGCACGTTGCCGGGCCAGGGGTAATCGAGCAGCACCCGCGCCGCCTCGGCATCGAAATCCTTGAAGCGCTTGTTCTCTTCCTTGGCATAGCTCTGCAGCAGGGTTCGCGCCAGCAGCAGTATGTCCTCGCCCCGCTCGCGCAGCGGCGGCAGGCTGAGGGGGATGACGTGCAACCGGTAGTAGAGATCCTCGCGAAAACGCCCCGCCTTCACCTCCAGCAGGGGATCGCGGTTGGTGGCGCAGACGAAGCGCACATCGACCGTCTCCAGCTTGCCGCTGCCGACCCGCTGCAGGGTACCGGTCTGGATGAAGCGCAGCAGCTTGCTCTGCAGGTCGAGATCCATCTCGCAGATCTCGTCCAGAAACAGGGTGCCGCCATCCGCCAGGCTGGCCGCCCCCTTGCGATCCCCCTGCGCACCGGTGAACGACCCCTTCACGTGACCGAAGATCTCGCTCTCCATCAGATCGTGGGGAATGGCGGCGCAGTTGAGGGCGATGAAGGGCTGCTCGCGACGGGGGCTGCACTGGTGGATGGCCTCGGCGCACACCTCCTTGCCGGTGCCGCTCTCGCCGGTGATAAACACGGTCGCCTTGCTCGGCGCCGCGCTCTCGATGATGCGATAGACCGCCTGCATCGGCATGGAGGCGCCGATGAAGCCGGCAAACGAGCTGCGCTCGAAGTTCTCCCGATACTGGGCCACCAGCGAGCTGAGCTGCTGGTGCTTGAGGGCATTGCGCGCGGTGGCGCACAGCCGCTTGCCGTCGAACGGCTTGGTCAGGAAGTCGAAAGCGCCGAGCCGCATCGCCTCCACCGCCACGTCCACCGAGCCGTGGGCGGTGATCACCACCACCGAGCAGGGCAGCTGCTGTTCGGTGATCTGCTGCAGGATGTCCATGCCGGACATGTCGGGCAGCTCGAGATCCAGCAGCACCACCGGTGGCGGGCTGCTCAGCAGCTGCGCCAATGCCTGCTGGCCGCAATCGGCCCGCAGCACCTCGTAGCCATCCTGGGCCAGATACTGTTCATAGACCACCGCCAGACTGCGGGTATCTTCCACCAACAGGACTCGAGGTTTGCTTTCAGCCACGGGAGCCATCCTTGCAATTGATTTTGTTGTCTATTTCGGGTGTCGTTCGCCATGTTAGCACAGTTGGCGATACTCTCTTTTATCCCGCCATTCGGGCGGAGTTACAAGTAAAAACGGCTCCCTAAGGAGCCGTTTTTTCAACGTTTTCCGCTTACTTCTTGGCGTTGTCGCCATCGGCAGCCGGCTTCTCGATAGCCAGCAGCTCAACGTCGAATACCAGCACAGCATTGGCCGGGATGGAGCCCGCACCGTGCTCGCCGTAGGCCAGCTTGGACGGCAGGAAGAACTTGAACTTGGAACCGACCGGCATCAGCTGCACGCCTTCGGTCCAGCCCGGGATCACCTGGTTGAGCGGGAAGGTGGCCGGCTCGCCGCGATCGACGGAGCTGTCGAACTTGGTGCCATCGGTCAGGGTACCGGTGTAGTGGACCTTGACGATGTCGGTGGCCTTCGGCTTGGCGCCGGTACCCATCTTCTCGACCTGGTATTGCAGGCCGGATTCGGTGCTCTTCACGCCCTCTTTCTTGGCGTTGGCAGCCAGGTACTCTTCACCCTTCTTCTGGTTTTCCACGGCATCCTTGTCAGCCTTGGCCTTGGTCAACTCGTTGATCTTGGCGTCGTACTGCTGCAGAACCTTCTGGATCTCCTCGTCGGTCATCTTGGCTTCTTTGCCCAGACCGTCGGTCACACCCTTGAGGATGACGCTGTTGTCCAGCTTGATGCCGAGTTCCTGCTGACGTTCCAGGGTATTGGCGATATAACGACCCATGGAGAGGCCAATTGCATAGCCGGATTGCTCTTCAAAGCTCTTGGCTTCAGCCTTGGGGGCCTCTGCCGGCTTGCTGGCTTCTGCCTTGACCTCTGCGGTATTCGCAGCAGTCTTCTCGTCTTTTTGGCAAGCAGTCAGACTCACGGCAACTGCCGCGGCCAACAGGGACACCTTCAGAAAATTGTTCATCAGTTTCTCCAAAACTCTAAATACCGCTCTCGGTTCCTTCGTGAAATGAGAGGTTTATCGTGATAAGCGCCTTATACTAACGCCGTGATCGCAGGTAACGAAAGCATGAGACAGGAAAAATGATAAAAAGTGCCATTTATCTCGTCGCGATTTGCCTGATACTGACAGGCTGCGAACAGAGCTCATCGCCGGACCGACAACTGACCCTCGCCAACCAGGGGCTGCTGAGCGCCGATCTGGCCAGCGACGGCAAGCAGGCCATCGTCTCCAGCCTGAGCCAGGGCACTGTGGTGTGGGATCTGGAACAGGGCAAGGAGCGCTGGCGCTGGCGCCAGTCCGACAATCCGGACAACTTCATCATCATCACCCGTTTCTCGGCGGACGACAGCCACGCCGTGACGGCCACCCCCGACAGCTTCGGGATCTGGCGCCTGCAGGATGGCCAGTCGCAAGGCTACTATTCGCTTCCTGAATCCAGGCTGAGAGACATCGCCCTGTCGGCCGACGGTCGCCAGGTGCTGATCGGCCGGGAAGACGGCAAGGCGGAAGTGGTGGATACCCGCACCGGCCGCCGGCTGCAGTTTCTCGGCCACACCGAGCAGGTCAACACGGTGGATCTCTCCCCCAATGGCCGTTACGCCCTCACCGGCGGCAACGACTACAGCGCCTACCTGTGGGATACCCGCTCAGGCCAGGTAGTGTGGCGCTTCAACCACGCCGGTCGGGTGGTGCTGGCCCGGCTCGACCCGAGCGGACGGCTCGCCTTCACCGCCGACAGCCGCCAGGCCAGCATCTGGGATCTGACAACCGGCAAGGAGCTGAGCCGGTTGCAGTTCGATCACCGCTTCGAGGTCTACACCGCGGCGCGTTTTGCCAACGACGGCAAGTGGCTCATCACCGGCGCCCCCTCCCGCCAGCTCTCCCTGTGGCAGGTGAGCGACGGCAGCCTGCTGCAGAGCTGGCGCGTCTCGCCCCATCCCAGGGTGAAACCGCCGAGCGCAGTGGTCTACGGCGTGGCTTTGCGCGACAATAGCCACCTTGTCAGCGCCAGCTCCAGCGGCCTGGCCGAAATCTGGACTATCAAGTAAGGACCAAAAGGCCCATGAGTCAGCAATTAAACGATCGCCTCGAAACCCTGGAAAGCCGCCTCGCCTTCGCCGAATACACGGTGGAGCAGCTCAACGACGAGGTCACCACCCAGGGCCGCGAGCTGGATCGACTCAAGCATCAGATCCAGCTGCTGGTGGACAAGCTGCAGAGCGTGCAGCCGAGCCAGATCGCCAGCATGGCCGAAGAGACCCCGCCACCGCACTACTGATGAGTGCCAGCCATAAAAAAACCCGCGCCAGGCGCGGGTTTTTTTATCATCGGCAATGCCGTGATCAGTGCTGATGGCCCTTGCCACCGCAACCGCCGCCACCGCAGCAGCCGCCGTGACCGTGGTCGTCGCCGTGGTCATGACCGTGATCGTGGCCGTGATGACCACCACCGCAGCAACCGCCGTGCTCGTGACCGTGGTCGTGATCATGGTCGTGGCCATGATCGTGACCGCAACCACCGGCACCATGAACGTGGCCGTGGGCCAGCTCTTCGGCAGTGGCGGCGCGCACGTCCTTGATCTCGACCTTGAAGCCCAGGGTCACGCCAGCCAGCGGATGGTTGCCATCCACCTTGACGAACTCTTCGGACACTTCGATCACGGTCACCGGGCGGTGGCCGTCGTCAGTCTCGGCCACAAAAGTATCCCCTTCAGACACTTCCATGCCGTCGAACAGCTCGCCGGGCACTTCCTGCACCAGGTTCTCGTCGTACTGGCCATAGGCCTGCTCCGGCGTCAGGGTGACGTCGAACGCCTCGCCCACGCTGCGACCTTCCAGCTCGGCTTCGAGGCCGGAGACCAGATAACGGGTACCGTGCAGATACACCAGAGGCTCTTTACCGACAGTGGTGTCGATGACTTCACCGTGTTCGTCGGTGACCGTGTATTCCAGCGTAACCACGCTCAGGGGAGCTACTTTCATGTCAGGGATCCTGCGGATAGAAAAAAACGGGCCCAGAATACCTCAAAAAGGCAGACAAGCATATGGTCGGCCCGGTTTCAGCATGATGAAAAAGTCATCAACAGCCACCAGCCTGACCGGCGCGCCATCACCTTGAGGCCGGCACTCACTCGGGACGAAACACGCCGATTACCTGTTCCGTCTCCCGGGTCACCTTGTCCACCTCGACCTGGGTCTGTACCTGGGTATCCCCGCACTCGACACAGGTCACCTTCTCGACTCCATGCTCCATATACAGCATCATGGTGTCCATTTTGCCGCACGCCGGGCAGACAGCACCGGCAATGAAGCGTTTTTTACGTCTGGTTTCCATTTTCGTTACCTCCAGGCAGCATCATATCAGGGTTTTTACATGCATCACGCCATCGAATATCAGCATTTTTCCACTTCGCATCTGCAAGTCGGTGCCCGCAAGCGCGTGCCGGTGGGCCAGCTGCTGCGGATCACCCGGGGCGCGGCGCTGCTGCGACTCGGCGCCCATGAGTGGCTGATGCCGACGGGAAGCCACTTCTGGCTCTGTGCCGATGCCCTGGCCGCATTCACTCCGCTGGCGGGCTGCCAGCATGATCTGCTGACCTGCTCGGTACGCGTGGAGCAGCCAGAGCGGGCGGGTTGGCTGCAGCCCACCCCGCTGCTGGCGGCGCTGCTCGACGGCCTGGCCCAGTGGCAGCGCCCCCGCGACTGGCAAGGTGCCTACGGTCACCGCTTGCAGGTAATTCTCGACGAGCTGCCGGCCTGTCCCATTGCCTCCCAGCCAGACCATGCCCTGCAGGCCGCCTGGCAGGCGCTGGCAAACGGTCAGGAGGGCAGCGATGCGGCATGGCAGCAATGTCTGGCGCAGCATGGCCTCAGCGACCCGGCACTGGCGGGCGACGCACTGCGCGCTCAGTGGCAGCTGCTGCAGGCGGTACGGCTGCTCAAGAGCGGCAGCCAACGCGCCCAGGTGGTGAACAAGCTGGGTTATGGGGATGAAGCCGCGCTCACCCACGCCTGCCAGCAGTGGCTCGGCACCCCGCTGGAGGCGTTGCAGGCGCGCTGAATGCCCCGCCCATGAGGGCCCCAGGCAGTGCGCACAGATGCGGATTGCGGCAATAAATGGATGAAATGAGTCCAGTTTTGCGGCCAATGGTCGTTAATAACCACAAGGCCATTTCTTCTATAATCCTTTATGCTAGGGGCCTGAATTGACTGATACCGTTTTGACTCACAGGACATCTGCCATGAAAAGCAAGGCCAACCAATCCCAGGGCATGTTGCTGTTTCATCTCTCGGCCAAGCAATCCTTCGCCATCGGCACCCTCAAGGTGAAAGAGATAGTGCCTTACACCCAGCTGACGGCCATGCCGCACTCGCACCCGACCGTGCTCGGCGCCGCCAGCATGCGTGGCACCACCATCCCGGTGATCGACATGGCCATGGCGGTGGGTTATCGCCCGATCAGCAAGGAAGAGATGCCGCACTGCTTCATCATCATCACCGACTGCCGCCGCACCCTGGTGGGCTTTCTAGTGCGCGGCATCGACAAGATCACCGAGTGCAACTGGCGCGACATCGAGCCGCCGCCCGCCACCCTCGGCCACAACGTGTTCGTCACCGGCGTGACCCGGGTCAATGACCAGCTGATCCAGCTGCTGGACGTGGAGCTGATCCTCTCTCGCGTCTATCCGGACGATCCCAGCCATCTCTACCCGGTGCTGACCGACGTGCAGCGGGAGCGGATCAAGCCGATGCGGATCCTGCTGGTGGATGACTCCTCGGTCGCCCGTCGTCAGCTGATGGCGGCGCTGGACTACATCAACATTCCCTACGAGGTGTGCACCAACGGCAAGGATGCGCTGACCCTGATGCAGACCCGCGCCGGCCAGAAGACCCCCATCGACATCCTGGTGAGCGACATCGAGATGCCGGGGCTCGACGGCTATGAGCTGGCCTTCGAGGTGCAGAGCGACGCCAAACTAGCGGGCGCCTACATCATCCTGCACACCTCGCTCTCCAGCGAGATCAGCGTGGAGCGGGCCCATCAGGTGGGCGCTCACGAGGCGCTGACCAAGTTTGAAGCCAACGAACTGATCCAGGCCATGCTGCGCGGTGCCGAGCACCACGACAGCCTGCCGGCCTGATCCCGACAGCGAGAAGCCCGGCTTCTCGCCGTTGCCTTTTCTGTCCCTGTCACCCCGCGGACCCAGCATGCTGATCGAAAGCCACTTCCACGCCCCCTGGTGGGCGCGCAATCCCCATCTGCAAACCATTTTGCCCAAGTGGCTGCGCCGGCAACCGGCCCGCTTCGTGGCGGAGCGCTTCGAGCTGGCGGACGGCGACTTCGTCGATCTCGCCTGGAGCGGCGAGATCAGCCGGGATGAGCGGCCGCTCATCGTGCTGTTTCACGGGCTGGAGGGGAGCATTCACTCCCACTACGCCAAGGGACTGTTCGCTCACCTGCAACGCCAAGGCAACGAGGCGGTACTGATGCACTTTCGCGGCTGCAGCGGCGAACCGAACCGGCTGCTGCAGGCCTATCACTCCGGCGCCATCGAGGATGCCCAGGCGTTGATCGCCGAGCTGGGCCGCCGCTTTCCCGGCAAACCGCTCATCGCCATCGGCTATTCGCTGGGGGGCAACATGCTGGTCAATCTGCTGGCACGCGCCTGCCCGAGCGAGCTGACGGCGGCGGTGGTGATCTCGGCACCGCTGCGGCTGGACAGCTGCGCCGATCGGGTTAATCAGGGCTTCTCGCGGGTTTATCAGAGCTATCTGCTGCGCACCATGCGCCACAACCTGCAGCAGAAGATCCAGCGGCAGGCGGCGGCCGGCACCCGCTGGCAGCCACAGCAGGTGCGCGCCATCGCCACCCTGCGCGACTTCGATGAGCAGGTCACGGCGCCGCTGCACGGTTTTGACAGTGCCGATCACTACTATCAGCGCTGCTCGGGCCTGGGCATGCTGGCACGGATCCCCATCCCCACTCTGGTGATCCACGCCGCCGACGATCCCTTCATGACTGAGGCGGTGATCCCGCAGGCGGAGCAGCTCTCACCCATGGTGCGCTACGAGCTGAGCCGCCAGGGCGGCCACGTGGGCTTCCTGCACGGTACGCCCTGGCGACCGCGGTTCTGGCTGGAAGAGCGGATCAGCCAGTGGCTGCGGGAGCAGACTCAGGGGGCGAGCCGGTAGCCGTTGCGGCCAGCCTCCTTGACCTGATAGAGCGCCTCGTCGGCGCGCACCAGCATGTCGGCGATGCCATCCTGCCCCCCGTGCCACAGGGCGATGCCCTGGCTCACGGTGACCCGATCCGACACCTCCGACTGCGCATGAAGGATGCCTCGCCCGGCCAGCGCGGCGGCAATGCGTTTGGCGATGGCGCTGGCGGCCAGCGCATCGGCACCGGGCAGCAACAGCACGAACTCCTCCCCACCATAGCGGGCCACCACGTCGGCCGGCTGGCGAATGGCCTCGCGCAGGCAGTCGGCCACCGCGATCAGGCAGTTGTCCCCCTGCAGATGGCCGTAGTGATCGTTGAAGCGTTTGAAGAAGTCCACGTCCAGCAGCAGGATGGCAAACTCGCCGTGCTGCTCTCTCGCCTCCTGCAGGATCTGCTCGCCGACGTTGTCGAAGTGGCGCCGGTTGGCCAGCCCGGTCAGCGGATCCCGCTTGGCCATGGCATCGAGCTGGCGGGCTAGGGTCAGGTTCTCGTGCTCACGGGACACCGCCAGTTCGAACCAGCCGTTGAGCATGCGCCTGCCCGTCTCCAGCATGATGATGAGGCAGCCCACCGCCATCCAGTGCACCGCCGGAAACGGCACCTTGACCAGCAGCGCCTCCAGCAGCAGAAACAGCAGCGGCGGTGTGCTGAAGCAGTAGAACAGCCGCACCTCGCAATAGAGCGCCACCAGCGCCGTCATCAGCAACATGCTGATGAGATCGAACGCCAGGCTGAAACCGCCTCTCAGCTCCACCAGGGCGATGGCGTAGCCGAGCAGCGCCCAGCCAATCCCCCACAGCAGGGCGCCGGCACGCAGGCAGGGCTGCCAGATGGCGGGGGGCTGGCGGGAGAGCCAGTGCCAGAACAGCGGAAACGACAGGCAGGCCAGCGTCATCAGCACCAGCTGCCCCTCATAGCTCCAGGGCAATACCCGGGCCACCACCAGATGGGCGTCCTGATAGACATAGAAGCGCGCCAGCAGGAACAGGATCGCCAGCTGGTTGACGGCCCAGAACCAGCGCAACCCCTTGCTCAGGGCGTGGCGGCGAGACTCGTACAGATGATGATCGAGGTGGCTGGAGAGACGACGTTGTTCATCAGAGAGCATGTTCATACCTGCTTGCTGCCATATAAATCCCTTGCGCTTGCTGCCGACAGATAGACAATACCCGCTCTCTGGTAACGGAAGATGAAACCATGATTATCCCCTGGCAAGAGCTGGATGCAGACACCCTCAACAACCTGCTCGAGCACTTCGTGCTGCAAGAGGGCACCGAGTACGGCGAACATGATGTCAGTCTGGCCGACAAGGTCGCCGATGTCAGGACACAGCTGCAGCAGGGGCTGGCCGTGATCGTTTACAGCGAGCTGCACGAAAGCGTGAACATAGTGCCCAAGGCGACCCTCGACCGGGCTCAGGTGGACGATATACCGGAATAGCCGGCCCATTGCCATCCCGATCTGGGTCTTGCCAGCCGGGCCGACACGATGGCGGCACGAACCCGACAGTTCCCGCCGGGCTGGCGCGTCCCTTTCAGAAAATAAAAATGGCCCTCCGCACTGGCGGAGGGCCATTTTTATTGTGAGCAGAGTGAGCTCTGCCGGATGTTGTGCATTGATTGGTGCCCCGCGGCAATATGCTGCGGGGAAATAGGCCATATCAATACCGGTTTAATTAATAGTGGCGAGCCATGCAGAGAACCTGGCCATAGCGGCAATATAAAATTAATAAAGTGAATCAGCTCACAATATTAAATAAATATGACAACGACGCTCACCGACAATAGTGACGAAAATAGTCTTGTTCAGCGTGAAGAGATGCCGCACTGCCATGGCACTGAAACATGGCGGCAGCGTGGCATGGTCTTTTTATTTCATTACCGATTCGCCCCGCCCAATGGCGTAGTAATGAAAACCATGATCTTTCATCCGGCCCGGATCAAACAGGTTGCGGCCATCGACGATCAGCGGATGACGCAACGCCTGCTTGATGGCGGCAAAATTGGGGGCCTTGAAGTGGTTCCACTCAGTGCAGATCACCAGGGCATCCGCACCAAACAGCGCCGCCTCCTTGGTGCCCATCAACCGCAGCTTGTCGCAGTTGCCATAGATTTGCTGGGCCTCCTGCATCGCCTCGGGATCGTAGGCCTGCACAGTCGCCCCGGCCTGCCACAACGCCTCCATCAAGGCCCGGCTCGGCGCCTCGCGCATGTCGTCGGTGTTGGGCTTGAACGCCAGCCCCCACAGGGCGATGGTCTTGCCGGCCAGGCTCTCCCCTTCGGCGCAGAAGAACGCTGACAACAGCTGAAACAGCCGCGATTTTTGCAATTCATTGACTCGCTCCACCGCCCGGATCAGCGGCGTGTCGTACTCCAGCTCCTGGGCCGTGGCCAGCAAGGCTTTGACATCCTTGGGAAAACAGGAGCCGCCATAGCCGCAACCCGGGTAGATGAACTGATAGCCGATGCGCTGATCCGAGCCTATCCCCTGGCGCACCATCTCGATATCGGCGCCGACCCGCTCGGCCAGCCCGGCCATCTCGTTGATGAAGCTTATCTTGGTGGCCAGCATGCAGTTGGCGGCGTACTTGGTCAGCTCGGCGCTGCGCACATCCATGAACAGGATGCGATCGTGGTTGCGGTTGAACGGCTCGTAGAGCTCGCGCATCAGCTGGCGTGAGGCCTCGTTGGCGGTGCCCACCACGATGCGATCCGGCCGCAGGCAATCCTGGATGGCGGAGCCCTCTTTCAGAAATTCGGGATTGGAGACCACGTCGAAGGAAAACGACTGATCCCGCTGCTGCAGGATGGCGTTGACCCTGGCGGTCACCTTGTCGGCGGTGCCCACCGGCACGGTCGACTTGTTGACGATGATGACGGGCCGATCGCGATACTGGGCGATGGTCTCGGCCACCGTCAGCACGTGGCTCAGATCGGCGGAACCATCTTCCCCCGGTGGCGTGCCTACTGCCAGAAACTGCACATCGCCGTGCTTGACGGCCAGTACGGCGTCCGTGGTGAACACCAGGGAGCCGCTCTTGATGTTGCGCTGCAGCAGGGATTCGAGACCGGGTTCATAGATGGGCACCTGGCCATCCATCAGGGCTGCCACCTTCTGTTCATCGACATCGACACAGATCACCTGATGACCGACGTCGGCCAGTACGGTGGCCTGAACCAGGCCCACGTAGCCACTTCCAAATACAGTAATGTTCATATTGATACAACCAAAATGTCAGAGAAAATGTAATTTGGAAAAACAAGAGTTGGGGGGGTTATAAATATTTATCACATTACCTAAGATGACCGCACCAGTTAATTGTTACCAGCTGTTTCTGGACCATTGCAGGCCCGCTTTTATATCCGTATGTTGAGTAAAACAGTTTAGGGGAGCCCAATTTAATGGGCGCTGATTAATATTCTTCGTTGGATCTCTTATGCAAGATTTTCTGCCATTTTCGAGGCCCGCCATCGGTGATGCCGAGATAAGTGCTGTCTGTGACGTATTGAAATCGGGCTGGATCACCACGGGCCCGAAGAATCATGAACTGGAACAGCAATTCTGCGACACATTCGGCTGCCAGCACGCGGTCGCACTCTGCTCCGCCACCGCCGGCATGCACGTCACTCTGCTGGCGCTGGGCATAGGCCCGGGAGATGAGGTGATCACCCCCTCCCAGACCTGGGTCTCCACCATCAACATCATCACCCTGCTGGGGGCCGAGCCGGTCTTCGTCGACGTGGACCCGGATACCCTGATGACCAGCGCCGAGCTGATCGCGCCGCTCATCACCGCCAGGACCAAAGCCATCATCCCGGTCCACTACGCCGGCGCCCCGGTCGACCTGGATCCGATCCTGGCGCTGGCCGGCCAGCACGGCATACCGGTCATCGAGGATGCCGCCCACGCGGTCGGCACCCGCTACCGGGAGCGCTGGATCGGCGCCAGCGGCACTGCCATCTTCTCCTTCCACGCCATCAAGAACCTGACCTGCGCCGAAGGGGGCATGCTGGTGACCGACGACAAGGCGCTGGCGGACAAGGTACGGATGCTCAAATTCCACGGCCTGGGGGTGGATGCGTTTGATCGCATGAGCCTGGGCCGCAAGCCGCAGGCGGAGGTGATCACCCCAGGCTTCAAATACAACCTGGCCGACATCAACGCCGCCATCGCCCTGGTGCAGCTGGCGCGCCTGCCCGAGCTCAACGCCAAGCGGGCCGAACTGGTGGCCCGCTACCAGGAGCGACTGGCCGGCCTGCCGCTGGCGCCGCTCGCCGTCCCCGACTACCCCCATCTGCACGCCTGGCACCTGTTCATGGTCCGAGTCGACCCGGATCGCTGCGGGCTCGACCGGGATCAGCTGATGCAGGCACTGCAGGAGCGCGGCATCGGGACCGGTCTGCACTTTCGGGCAGCCCATACCCAGAAGTACTACCGCGAACGCTACCCGACCCTCAGCCTGCCTCATACCGAGTGGAACTCGTCACGCCTGTGCACCCTGCCACTCTTCCCGGACATGACGCTGGCCGACGTCGACCGCGTGGTCGCGGCCCTTATCGACATATTGGAGTAATGCAACGTGAACAACACTGACATCAAGCTGGTTTCGGTGGTCATCCCCGTCTACAACGAGGAGGCCAGCCTGCCCGCGCTGCTGAGCCGGGTCACCGCCGCCTGCGATCAGCTGTCACAGGATTACGAGGTGATCCTGATCGATGACGGCAGCCACGACGGCTCCACCGAGCTCATCAGAGACGCAGCCGCCGGTGAGGGCAGCAAGCTGGTCGGGGTGCTGCTCAACCGCAACTACGGTCAGCATGCCGCCATCATGGCCGGCTTCGAGACCGCCAAGGGGGATCTGGTGATCACCCTGGATGCGGATCTGCAGAACCCGCCGGAGGAGATCCCTCGCCTGGTGGAAGCCGCCATGCAGGGCTACGACGTGGTGGGCACCATGCGCCGCAACCGCCAGGACTCCTGGTTTCGCAAAACCGCCTCCAAGCTCATCAACAAGTCGGTGCAAAAGGCCACTGGCGTGCACATGAGCGACTACGGCTGCATGCTGCGCGCCTATCGCCGTCACATCATCGACGCCATGCTCTGCTGCCAGGAGCGCAGCACCTTCATCCCCATCCTGGCCAACAGCTTCGCCCGCCGCACCATCGAGCTGGAAGTGGGCCACGCCGAGCGGGCCCACGGCGAGTCCAAATACGGGCTGATGCACCTCATCAACCTGATGTATGACCTGGTCACCTGCATGACCACCACCCCGCTGCGTCTGCTCAGCATCGTCGGCAGCGTGGTGGCGGGCATCGGCTTTACCTTCTCCATCCTGCTGATCCTGATGCGCCTCATTCTGGGCGCCGACTGGGCCGCCGATGGCGTCTTCACCCTCTTTGCCATTCTCTTCACCTTTGTCGGCGTGCAGCTGCTGGGCATGGGGCTGCTGGGAGAATACATAGGCCGCATGTACACCGACGTGCGCGCCCGTCCCCGCTACTTCATCCACCAGATCGTGCGCAGCGCCACCACCCCTTCGCAACAGGAAGCTGAACAATGAAAGTCGTCGTCTTTGCTTATCACGATATCGGTTGCACCGGTATCGAGGCCCTGCTCGAAGCAGGCTACGAGATCCAGGCCGTCTTCACCCACGCCGACGATCCGGGCGAGAACCGCTTCTTCGGCTCGGTCGCCCAGCTCTGCGCCGAGCACAACCTGCCGGTCTACTCCCCCGAGGACGTGAACCACCCGCTCTGGATTGAGCGCATTCGCGAGCTGGCGCCCCAGGCCCTCTTCTCCTTCTACTACCGCAACATGCTCAAGCAGGCGATCCTCGACATCCCGACCGTCGGCGCCTTCAACCTGCACGGCTCCCTGCTGCCCGCCTACCGCGGCCGCGCGCCCATCAACTGGTGTCTGGTCAACGGCGAGACCGAGACCGGCATCACCCTGCATCAGATGACCGCCAAGCCCGACGCCGGCGCCATTGTCGCCCAGCAGGCGGTGACCATTGCCGATGACGACACCGCGCTGACCCTGCACGGCAAGGTGCGCCTCGCCGCCCGGACACTGCTGGAGCAGGAGCTGCCCAAACTGCGCGCCGGCGACATCCGCCTCACCCCGCAGGATGAGAGCAAGGCCAGCTACTATGGCCGCCGCACCCCGGCCGATGGCGAACTGCACTGGCACCGCCCGGCCCGCGAACTGCACAACCTGGTGCGCGCCGTCACCCAGCCCTACCCGGGCGCCTTCAGCTTCGCCGGTGACCGCAAGCTGACGGTGTGGAAGAGCCACTGGCTGACCCAGCAGAGCGACAAGCAGCCGGGTACCATCCTCAGCCAGGAGCCGCTGCGCATCGCCTGCGGTGAAGGGGTGCTGGAGATCGTGGCCGGTCAGGCCGAAGGCGGGCTCTATGTACGCGGCGCCCAGCTGGCCCGCGAACTGGGGCTGGTCGAAGGGATGAAGATCGGCGCCAAGGCGAGCAATGCCCTGCGCAAGGCGCGGCTGACCCGGGTGCTGATCCTCGGCGTCAACGGCTTCATCGGCAACCACCTGACCGAGCGCCTGCTCCAGGATGGCGGCTACGAGGTGTATGGCCTCGACATCGGCTCCAGCGCGGTGGACCGCTTCATCGGTCACCCCAACTTCCACTTCGTGGAGGGAGACATCAGCATCCACACCGAGTGGATCGAGTATCACATCAAGAAGTGCGACGTGATCCTGCCGCTGGTGGCCATCGCCACCCCCATCGAGTACACCCGCAACCCGCTGCGCGTGTTCGAGCTCGACTTCGAGGAGAACCTCAAGATCGTCCGCTACTGCGTGAAGTACCACAAGCGCATCATCTTCCCCTCCACCTCCGAGGTGTACGGGATGTGCGACGATCACAGCTTCGATGAAGACAGCTCCCGCCTCATCGTTGGCCCCATCAACAAGCAGCGCTGGATCTACTCGGTCTCCAAGCAGTTGCTGGATCGGGTCATCTGGGCCTACGGCAAGAAAGAGGGGCTCAACTTCACACTGTTCCGTCCCTTCAACTGGATGGGGCCGCGTCTGGACAGCCTGGACTCCGCCCGCATCGGCAGCTCCCGCGCCATCACCCAGCTGATCCTCAACCTGGTGGACGGTACCCCGATCCAGCTGGTGGACGGCGGCGCCCAGAAGCGCTGCTTCACCGACATCGAGGACGGCATCGAGGCCCTGTTCCGCATCATCGAGAACAAGGAGAACCGCTGCGACGGCCAGATCATCAACATCGGCAACCCGGACAACGAGGCCAGCATCCAGCAGATGGCCGAGATCCTGCTCGCCAAGTTCGAGGCTCACCCGCTGCGCGACCAGTTCCCGCCGTTTGCCGGCTTCAAACTGGTGGAGAGCAAGTCCTTCTACGGTGACGGCTATCAGGACGTCTCCCACCGCCGGCCGAGCATTGCCAATGCCCGCCGCCTGCTGGACTGGGAACCGACCATCGAGATGGAAGAGACCATCGGCAACACCCTGGACTTCTTCCTGCAAGGGGCGGTCACCACGGGAGTCGAGCATGACTGAGGTAGGTCTGCGGATCGACGTCGATACCTTCAGGGGGACCCGTGACGGGGTGCCCCGCCTGCTGCAACTGCTCGACAAGCATCAGGTCAAGGGGAGCTTCTTCTTCTCGGTCGGACCGGACAACATGGGGCGCCACTTGTGGCGCCTGCTAAAACCCCGCTTTCTGCTCAAGATGCTGCGCTCCAACGCAGCATCCCTCTATGGGCTGGACATATTGCTGGCCGGCACCGCCTGGCCCGGCAAGTCCATCGGCAAGCAGCTCGGCTCCCTGATGCGCGACACCGACAGCGCCCGTCACGAGGTGGGGCTGCACGCCTGGGATCACCACGGCTGGCAAGCCAACACCGGCCGCTGGGACGAAGCCGAGCTGACTCGTCAGACCCGGCTCGGGGTGGATGCGCTCAACCAGATCCTGGGGCGCGAAGTGGATTGCTCCGCCGCCGCCGGCTGGCGAGCCGACCCCCTCACCACCCAGGCCAAGGAGCCGTTCGGCTTTCGCTACAACAGCGACTGTCGCGGCAGCGGCCTGTTCCGGCCCCTGTTGCTAGATGGCCGCCCCGGCACCCCGCAGATCCCGGTCAATCTGCCCACCTTCGACGAGGTGGTGGGTCATCAGGTGACGGTCGACGGTTTCAACCGTTTCCTGCTGGATCAGCTGGCGACCCCGCCGGCGCAGGGCCCTCACGTCTACACCATCCACGCCGAAGTGGAAGGGATCGTGATGGCGGATCAGTTCGATGCCCTGCTCGGCGAAGCCAGGGCGCGCGGCATCCGCTTCGTGCCGCTCGGGGATCTGTTACCATCCGACCCGACCACGCTGCCGACCGGCCGGCTGGTCCGCGGCACCCTGCCCGGACGGGAGGGCTGGCTCGGCTGCAAGGCCGACGCCTGAGATGAATGACGCCACCTCGGGTGGCAGGACTAACCATCGCGCTAATCACACCATGCAACAGAGGATGTCATGACGTTGACCAAGTGGGCCCTGCCCCTGTTCTTTCTCTTCTTTTACCTGCTGCCGCTCGACCAGCGGCCGCTCTGGAGCCCGGACGAAAACCGCTACGCCGAGATCAGCCGGGAGATGGTGAGCACCGGAGACTGGGTGGTCCCCCACTTCCTGGGCTTGCGCTACTTCGAGAAACCCATCGCCGGCTACTGGTTCAACAGCATCAGCCAGCAGCTGTTCGGTGACACCAACTTCGCCGTGCGCTTCGCCTCGGCAGCCGCCACCGGTCTGAGCGCCCTGCTGATCTGCTGGTTTGCCCTGCAGCTGTGGCAGTGCCGGCGCAAGGCCTTCCTGACCGGACTCATCTATCTGTCGCTGTTGATCGTCTACGGCATCGGCACCTACAGCGTGCTGGACGCCATGGTGACCCTCTGGCTCAACGCCGCCATGGTGAGCTTCTACATCATCCGCAAGGAGGGCTCCCTTGGCAGCCGGGTCGGTGGTTATCTGCTGTTCGGCCTCGCCTGCGGCATGGGCTTTCTCACCAAGGGCTTCATCGCCCTGGCGGTGCCCGTGGTGGTCATCGTGCCCTACGTCATCTATCAGCGCCGCCTGCTCGAGCTGGTGCGCTTCGGGCCGCTGGCCATCCTGAGCGCGGTCCTGCTGGCCGCCCCCTGGGCCATCGCCGTGCACCTGCGCGAACCGGACTACTGGCACTACTTCTTCTGGGTTGAACACATCCAGCGCTTCGCCGCTGACAACGCCCAGCACAAGGCACCGTTCTGGTACTACCTGCCCATGGGGCTGCTCGGCACCCTGCCCTGGCTCGGCCTGTTGCCAGGCGCCCTGCGCAAGGGCTGGCAGGAGCGCAAGATAAACCCGGAAACCCTCTACCTGCTGGCCTGGGTGATCCTGCCCCTGCTGTTCTTCAGCATTGCCAAGGGCAAGCTGCTCACCTACATCCTGCCCTGCTTCGCCCCGCTGGCCATGCTGATGGCCGCCAGCGCCGTCGACCTGCTCAAGGAGGGGAAAGAGCGGGCCTTGCGGGTCAATGCCTGGCTGAACGGCCTGTTCGGCCTCATCTGCCTGGTGGTGCTGGCCGTGCTGGCGTTCGCCCCCAGCCACGCCGTCTATGGCGAGGAGGATCACGGTGCGCTGGCGGTGGCCATGGTCATCTTCGCCGGCTGGAGTCTGCTCGGCTTCATCCAGTTGAAGGAGGTCAGCCGCCGCTGGACCCTGAGCGCGCTCTGCCCCATGGTGCTGGCCATCGGCCTGCCCTGGGCGCTGCCGCAATCGCTGATCGACTCCAAGCTGCCGGAGCGCTTCATCGAGGCCAATCAGGCCGTGCTGATGAAGTCAGGCACCCTGCTGGCCAACGACGTCGGACTGGCCTCCTCCCTCGCCTGGGGCACCCAGCGCAGCGAGATCAACCTGTTCGACAGCAAGGGCGAGGTGCATTACGGCCTCGGCTACCCGGATGCGGCGGGGCGCTACGTAGCCCGCGCCGACTTCCCGGCCTGGCTGGCACAAGCGCGCAAGAATGGGCAGGTGGCCCTGCTGATGAAGACCGATCGCGACGGCAACACCGGGCCCGTGCCCCCCGCCGACGAGACCATCGTCAGCCACCGGCTGACCCTGCTCATCTACCACGGGGCCCAGTGATGGACATCCTGCTGCTGTTGCTGGTGTGCCTGCTGACCTGCAGCGGCCAGATGCTGCAAAAGCAGGCGGTCGTCAGCTGGCAGCGCCGGCCCTGCAACCACTGGCAGAAGCTGTGCTCACCCTGGCTCATCGCCAGCGTGGCGGCACTCGGCTGCGGCATGCTGCTCTGGATCTACCTGCTGCAGCGGCTGCCGCTCAGCATGGCCTACCCCATGCTCAGCATCAATCTGGTGCTGGTGCTGGTGGGTTCCAGGCTGTTCTTTCACGAGCAGATCAGCTACCACAACTGGCTGGGAGTGGGGGCCATCATAGTGGGCGCCCTGCTGCTGGGAGGCTTGCTATGAGCGATGACCATCCGCAGGCGGGCCAACTACCGGCCAGCCCTGCAAGATCGGCGCTGAAGGGGTATCTCTACGTGCTCGGCAGCATCTTGCTGGTAACAGCCGCCCAGCTCGGCATGAAGTGGGGGGTGATCCAGCTGCCGACCTGGCAGATGGATCTCGCCGTGATGCTGGCCCATCCGCTGCCGCTGCTGGTGATCCTGGCCGGGGTGGGCTGCTACGCCCTGTCGCTGCTCTGCTGGCTGGCGGCGCTGCACTCCACCCCGCTCAACATCGCCTACCCCCTGCTCAGCACCAGCTATGCGCTGGTCTACCTGCTGGCGGTCAACATCCCGCTCTTCGCCGAGCCACTGGAACCCGGCAAGGCGCTCGGGGTGCTGTTCATCCTGCTGGGAGCCGTGCTGGTGGGGATCAAACCTGCGGCCGGCACCAAGCAGGCCGGCTAGTTTTTCTCTCTTGTTTGTCACAAGGGCTGCCACGGCAGCCCTTTTTTGCGTCTGCCGCTGATGGAGGCACGCTGGCACGCCCGCGAAGCAGTTGCGCGGTGGTACTGTCAGGTCGCACACTTGACCGCACTCGGAACATGCCTTTATAACGGAACTCCCAAGGAAGAGAGAATTCTATGTCGGCAAAGCATCCCATCATTGCGGTTACCGGTTCGTCCGGAGCCGGCACCTCCACCTCCACCAACGCCTTTCGCTCCATGTTTCATCAGCTCGGTTATCAAGCGGCCGTGGTGGAAGGGGACAGTTTTCATCGCTACACCCGCCCGGAAATGGACGTGGCGATCCGCAAGGCGCGCGAACAGGGGCGCCACATCAGCTATTTCGGCCCCGAGGCCAACGACTTCGGCCTGCTGGAGAGCTTCTTTCAGGAGTACGGCCAGAACGGCAGCGGTCAGTATCGTCGCTACCTGCACAGCTTCGACGAGGCGGTCCCCTTCAACCAGATGCCGGGCACCTTCACCCCCTGGCAGAACCTGCCGAGCGACACCGACCTGCTGTTCTACGAAGGGCTGCACGGCGGCGTGGTCACCGATGATCACAACGTGGCCCGCCACGTGGACTTCCTCATCGGGGTGGTGCCCATCGTCAACCTGGAGTGGATCCAGAAGCTCATTCGCGATACCTCGGAGCGCGGCCATTCCCGCGAGGCGGTCACCGACTCCATCGTCCGCTCCATGGACGACTACATCAACTTCATCACCCCCCAGTTCTCCCGCACCCACATCAACTTCCAGCGGGTGCCGACGGTGGATACCTCCAACCCCTTCAGCGCCAAGGTGATCCCGAGTCTGGACGAGAGTATGCTGGTGATACGGTTTCGCGGCATCAAGCAGGTGGATTTCCCCTACCTGCTGTCGATGATCGACGGATCCTTCATGTCACGGATGAACACCATCGTAGTGCCGGGCGGCAAGATGGGCTTCGCGATGGAGCTGATCCTGCGCCCGTTGATCCAGCAACTGATTGAAACCGGCAAGATCACCTGAGCCAAGGAGCTGATGATGCGGTTAGCGTTTATCTCTGTGGGATTGGCCGCCCTGCTGGGTGGCTGCAGCAGCGGCCCGGCCGCGCCGACCCTGGAAGCGGGCACCATGGTGGTGCGCCCGGCGGCCAGCTGGCCATTCGGAGCGACGCCGCGCTATGCGCTGGCCGAGCAGTTCCAGTATGCCGGTGACAGCGCCGAGGGCTGGCTGGAGCCGGTGCAACAGGCGGTCAATCAGGAGCTGGGGCGCAAGGGGTGGCAGAGCGTGCCCCTCGACGAGGCCGATGTGTGGGTCGCCATCGGGGTGGCCGGCAGCAAGGATCTGAGCGATGGCGAGATCTTCGCCCGCCTCGGCATGACGCCGGGACTGCAAGCCAAGGCCGATGCCCGCAAGGGCACCCTGGCCATCGTGCTGCTCGACCGGCGCACCCAGCAGGCGGTGTGGAGCAGCGCCATCTCCCTGGCCAGCGACGTGGCCATCGCCGAAGGGGAGCGTCAGCAACTGAGCCAGCAACTGGCCGCCAAGATGCTCAACGCCCTGCCGCACTGACCCCAATATGCAAAACGGCCTGCATTGAGCAGGCCGTTGTCATCACACCATGACGATCACTTGCGCTGGCAAGTCAGCAGGGTTACCCCTTTCTGGCTGAGGATGGCCTGCTTCTCCTGATTCCAGAAGGTGGTCACCCCGTCGGAATACTTGGCACCGGACTCCGCCTCGACCCGGCCCAGCTTGTGATAGACCCCGGCATAGGGGAACTGCACCATGTCGGCCTGGGCATCATAGGTCACGGCCAGCAACTCCTCACCGCACTGATACTGGCTGTACTGGTACTGGGTCGGTTGCGGCATGCTGCAGGCCGCCAGCCCCAGCAGGGGGAGTAACACTATCATCTTTTTCATTGCACTTTCCTTATGTCATGGTGTTATTCGATCGGAAGAGCCACTGCTATCAGGCTTCAAGAATTTGATAACTATGGGTAATTTCTACCGCTTTTTCCAACATCAGGGAAACTGAACAATATTTTTCCATCGACAGATCCACCGCTCGGGCCACCTGCTTTTCGGCCAGCCCCTTGCCGGTCACCACGAAGTGGAGGTGGATCTTCTCGAATACCCGCGGCACCGAGTCAGCCCGCTCTCCGGCCAGCTCCACATGGCAGGCGGTCACGGATTGACGCGCCTTCTCCAGGATGGAGACCACGTCGATCGAGCTGCAACCGCCCACCGCCAGCAGGATCATCTCCATCGGGCTGGCACCTTCGCCGGGGTTGGCACCGTCCAGGATCACCTTGTGACCGGACTCACTCTCGCCCACAAACTGCATGCCTTCCACCCAGCTGACCTTGGCTTTCATTTCACATTTCCTCTTGATGACGACAGATCTGACTGACATAGCATACCGCAGACGACGCGACAGCGGCACATATCCGCCATTTTCACGAACTTCCTGACTAACTAGATCAAAATCAACATCTGATGCCCCCATCTTCCCTACAATGGCGAACGGAACGCAGCAGGGGTTGCAAGGGGAGCTGGCAAAAGCCCTCAAAGCCTTGTCAGCACAGACAAAGGCTCTTATCCTACTGCGACTAATACAAGGAATGGCAAGGTTGGCAGCTTGCCCGGACGCACGAGTCCATAAAAAGACACTACAGAGGAATTCTCATGGTCATTGGCAAACCGCAAAGCGATCCCACCCTGGAATGGTTCTTGTCGCACTGCCACATTCATAAGTATCCCGCCAAGAGCACCCTGATCCACGCGGGTGAGAAAGCGGAAACCCTCTACTACATCGTCAAGGGCACTGTGGCCGTCTTGATCAAGGACGATGAAGGCAAGGAGATGATCCTCTCCTATCTGAACCAGGGCGACTTCCTGGGCGAGATGGGGATGTTCGAGGAGAGCGAAAACCCGGAGCGTTCCGCCTGGGTGCGTGCCAAAGGTTCCTGTGAAGTGGCCGAGATCTCCTACAAGAAGTTCCGCCAGCTGATCCAGGTCAACCCGGAAATCCTGATGCGCCTCTCCGGCCAGATGGCGGCCCGCCTGCAGCACACCAGCCAGAAAGTCGGCAACCTCGCCTTCTTGGACGTGACCGGCCGGATCGCCCAGACCCTGCTGAACCTGGCCAAGCAGCCGGATGCCATGACCCACCCGGATGGCATGCAGATCAAGATCACCCGTCAGGAGATAGGCCAGATCGTCGGCTGCTCCCGTGAAACCGTCGGCCGGATCCTCAAGATGCTCGAAGAGCAGGAGCTGATCTCCGCCCACGGCAAGACCATAGTGGTGTTCGGCACTCGCTGATCCCCGCGACTGGCGGCCCCGCACTGGGTCGCCGGATAAAAAAGGCTGCCACGGCAGCCTTTTCTGATCGTCTCCCCTATAATCCCGAACGCCCCTGCCGTCATGGCCTTCGCCAAGAGAAATTCTATGCACCTGCAATGCCCTATCTGTCGCAGCCCGCTGCAACTTCATGAAGCCTCCCGCGGGGTCTACTGCGCCAACAAGCACCACTTCGATCCCGCGCCGGAAGGCTACCTGGATCTCATCCCCGGCAAGAAGAATCCCAAGGACAGCGACAGCCGCGCCCTGATGCGCGCCAAACGCCACTTCCTCGAGCAGGGCCACCAGTTGCCGCTGGTCGAGGCGATGGCCAGCCTGCTTGCCCCCCTCGAGCCGCGCGAGCTGATCCACCTGGGCTGTGGCGAGGGTTACTACTGCCGGACCCTGGCCGAGCGCCTGCCGGGCTGGCAATTTGCCGGCGTCGACATCGCCAAGAACACCATCTTTGCCGCCAACAAGGCGCAGCCGGACGCTCAGTTCGTCATCGCCGATCCGGCCCGCGCGCCGATCCTGCCGGGCACGGCCCAGCTGCTGCTGGTCAACGATCTCAAGGTCAAGACCGAGCAGCTGGTCAGCTGGCTGGCACCGGGCGGCTACCTGCTCTACCTGCAGCCGGGCCCCCGCCACCAGTGGCAGCTGAGGGTCAGCCTCAACCCGGTCAGCATGGAACACCCGCTGAGCTGGCCGAGCCTGGCTGACCTCAACCCCATGGGTCAGCTGCGCTGCCAGTTCAGCATGCAGATGGACCAGGGGCTGCGCAGCTTCATCCTGGAGACCAGCCGCCTCGGCTGGCGCGCCAGCGGCGAGCAGCGCCACGCCTTCAGCCACCAGGGACCGGACGAGCTGGAGCAGGATCTGCTGCTGAGCCTGTGGCAAAAGCCGCTGTGAGCGCATTCACCCCATGAAAAAAGGCCCTGACGGGCCTTTTTTATTGCGCGGATATGCCGTTACAGCTTGATCCAGGCATCGCTCCAGGCCGTGCCCTTGCCGGGCTCATAGGCCCAGGCCGCGCCGGCACACCAGCCGGTGTAGGGATGGGGCTTGCACTGGTAGTTGCCGCCCAGGTTGCTCACCTTGTCACCGGCCTTGTAGGTGGTGCCCTCCTTGTAGGGCGGGTTGCCATCCGGAGGCGTGGTACCGCCACTGCCCTTGATCAGGATCTCGTGGGTGGCGCTGCGGCTCAGCCCCTTGTCGTCGGTCACCTTGAGCACGAAGCCGTAGCGGGTGTCGCTGGTCGGGGTCGGCGGCAGGATGGCGCTCAGGGTGGACTGCGTCAGATCCGAGGCGCTGGCCCCGGCAGGCAGGGTCCAGGCGTAGCTGAGGGGCTTGCCTTCCGGATCGCTCGAGCCCTGGCCGGAGAGCAGCACGGTGGCGCCGCCCAGCGCCTCGCTCGGGCCGCTGATGCTGGCCACCGGCGGCAGGTTGGTGCCACCGCCGTTGTCCTCGATCACCACCTCGGGGAAGAAGTGCTGCACGCAGCGGCTGTAGTCACGCTCCTTGAAGGCGCTGAAGCGGGTCTGGTAGCCCACCAGCTTGCAGGCGTAGCTCTTGCCACCGTTGGGGTTGCCCGGCACATAGCTCCAGTCGTTCTCCCAATAGATGGGCAGGGCGCCGGCGCCCGCCTCGTCAAAGACCTTCATGTTCTTGCAACCGAGCACCTCGTCTGCCGGCACGGGTACCCCCAGATACTGGGCCTGGGCCTGGTAGTAATTGATGCGGTTCTGGGACTGGGCATGCTCGGCCGCGCCGCCGCACTCCACCCCGCCGTTGATGATCTGGGTGGTGACCCCGAAGCCCGGCACCAGGCCGTTCTGCCGGTCGTGGTCATTGGGCTGCCAGGTGCCGTCGATCACGTGCAGCATGGAGGGCTTGGGCGGCTGCGGATAGACGAAGAAGAACACGGCGCTGGCCAGGTTGAGCCAGGTGTCTGCCACTTTCTCCGGGTTGTCCAGCAGGGTACGCACAGTGCCGAACATGGCCTCGGAGAAGGGGCCGTAGTTGTAGTTGTACGACAGCTGCTTGGCGCCACGACCGAAGTAGCTCTTGAACTCGCCGTTGCCGAACTTGCCGCACGGCCACTGCTGACCCTGCCACACATCCGGTCGGCACTCGGCGTTGTAACCGCCGCGCATCTGCTCGGTCCAGCCCATCTCCCGCACCCACACCAGGCCCTGGCGCCACTCGGGCTCGGGGCGCCAGCTCTCGTGACCGCCGGTCTCCTGGGCGAAGTGGGCAAACATGGTAGCCAGCGACTTGCGGCAGATGGCCTCGGCGTTGCGCCCGTCGCTGTAGTCGCCGCAGAAGGCCGGGAACTTGGCCACCGCCTGCAGGAACCCGCGATAGGTGTACTCCGGCGCCCGCAGCGGGAACAGGAAGTTGAACTGCGATTCGCTGAGCAGCCCTTCTACCCGTTTGACGTTGGCGGGGTTGAGCGGCAAACCGGGGGCCACCGCCTCGACCACGGCATTGTCGCGGGTGGCGATGGAGTCCTTGACCGCCGTCATGGCCGGGAAGTCGGTGAGCGCATGCTCCTTGGCATCCAGCTCGCTCTGGCTCAGGTAGACGATGCTGCCGTCAGCGGCGCCGCTGCCTCCCTGCGCGGGCGGGGCTATGCCCTCCCCGTCACCCGGTGGCGTCGCTTCACCCGCCCCCAGCAGGGCCCACGGAGAATCCCACTCGTTGGCGACCTGCACGCCCGGGCTCTGGCCCGGATTGGCATACCATTTGGCCTCGTAGATCTGGCCGTTGAAACTGACCTGGCTGCCGCCGCCATAGCCCTGATTGATGTCATAGGCGCTGGCGGCCCACAGCTGACCGCTCAGACAGAACCCGGCCAGCAGGGTGGCCACAGAGGACTTTCTTGTCATCATATTTACCTCTTACTTGATGAAAGGCGGGGCTTGGCCCCCGCCAGTGGCACCTCGCATTGCGCGAGGAGAAAGGAGAAAAACACTCAGCGTGCCGCCAGCGGCATGCCGTTCACCGTGTAACCGAGCCCGGCCGGGGCCGGAGCAAGCTGGGCCTCTGCCTGTGACTGGTTGCGGCACAGCACGCTGGCGCTGCGCGGTTCACTCGCACTCGGCACGTTGACGTGGAACTTGTTCATCACGCTGGCGCTCAGCCGGTGATTGGCCAGCTTGAAGCGCAGCAGGCCGTCGCGGGTCTCCACCTGCAGCTGGCAGTCACTGTTGCCGAGCCGCTCGCCGTCATCGCCATAGGCAAAGCCGTAGGCGCCGTGCAGGGCCGGATAGAGGTAGCTCGGCAGCTGCCCCTGCGGGTCGTAGTAGCCGACCAGGGTGGTCACCGGCACGCCGAAGGCGGCGGGCTTGCGATCAGCCGCCAGATCCGTCGGCGCCCCCTCGTTCCAGCGGCTGCCGTCGGAGCGGTAGCTCTTCTTGAAGCCGCGCGAGACGGTGATCTGCTGGCCGTTGATGAAGAGGGTGCTGTTGTAGCCGGCGTTGTGGTCGATGCTGACGATGCGGCCGCGATTGGCCGCCGAGGCGGCCGGCAGCTGGATGTTGCGGGTCCAGTTGCCATCCCACATGGCCACCTTGACCAGATCGTACTCGGCCAGCAAGGCGGCCAGTTTCACCTCTCCCAGATCGCTCACCGGCGCGGTGATCTGCTCGGCGAGATCGATCCGGTGGCGGTAGGGCTCCATTCTGGCCTGGCTTTCGTTCCACTTGCTGAAACCGGTGGGGGACGCTGCGTCGAACACCGCCTTGCTCTCGAGGAAACGCTGGATGATGGCGGCCGAGTTGGGGGTGTAGAGGGTGAAGCGGTTGAAGCCGGAGAGCGGCTCGCCGCCGGCCATGGCGTCGAAACCGAACTTGCGGCCATCAAACGGCGCCTGGCACTGGCCGTCGAGGCAGGCGCTCTGGCCGCTGCGGCTCGCAAAGAAGTTGGGGATGAAGCGGTTCTTGTCGCCATCCCAGCCCCAGGTGGCATTGATCTGATCGGCGCTGCGGTGCACCGAGCCGGCAAAGCCGCCCACGTAGTGGCCGAGACCGTAGTTGTGGCCCACCTCGTGGCTGAACTCGTTGCCAAGGGAAGCGTCGAGCGTGACGATGCCGCCCCCGCCGGAGCCGCCGTGCACCTGCACCCCGTTGGCGTACTTACCACGGCTGTTGTGGGCCGCCAGCTGGGCCACCACGTAGGGATGGCTGTTCTCCCCCTCCCCGGCGGTGCTGTTGATGCCGTAGTTGGCATTGTCGATGCCAAGGGAGATGAGCTCCTTGCCGATGCGCTGGCGCATGGTGCCGCTGTGCCAGCCCCCCTCGCTCGGATCAAAGTCGGTGAGCAGGGTGCCATCCGGCAGCATCACCTCCGGCAACGACAGCGGCGCATACTGGCTGACGATGAGGCGGCTGGCGGGAATGGTCTGGAAGTACTCCCGCTGGGCTTCTTTATCTTTGGCAAAGGCGAACTGGTCGCGCGGGCTGGTCAGCATGCCGATGTCGATAGTGTGAATGAGCAGCTCCCCCGGCGCCCCCACCTTGAGGTCGTTCAGCTCGCCGCTCAGATCCCCCTGGCTCAGGCGCAGGGTGAGACCGGGCATGATCCACTCGGCCGGCAGCACGGCGCTCCAGGCATCGCTGGCATAGGTGATGCCGTTGTTTTCCAGCTCGCCATCGCGGATCCACTGACCGCGCACGAATTTGAACTGCTGGCTCTGGCCGCGGGAGAGAGTCACCTGACGGCCACTGAAATAGACGGTGGAGTTGTAGCCGGCATTGGAGGCGAGGCGCACCATCTTGCCCTCCAGGCTCGCGTCGCGCGGCAGGTGGATGTCGCGCACCCAGCGGCCGTCGGCGGTCTGGATGGTGACCAGGGCATGGGGCTGCAGCTTGCCGAGCAGGAAGGCGCCGCTCGGATCGCTCAGCCTGGCCAGCTCGCTGCTGCTGTTGATGACGGTGCTGGTGCCGGGGCCCGGGGTGAAGTCGACCCCCTCCTCCGGCGTTCCTTCCAGGTAGTAGGCGGTCTTGGGCAGGCGGGAGGGGGGATCCAGCGTGAGGCTGCCGAGCAGCTTGCCGGCGCCGTCGCGGGCCTCGAGTGCCAGCGGCGCCTGGTTGCCGGCCTGCAGCGGGCGCACCAGCAGCAGACTCTTGCGCAGGGCGGTGAGGTGGGGCTGGTTGTCCCCCTCCCGCGGGTGGGCGGGCAGGATCTGGCTCTGGGCAAACTGGACGCCGGCCAGCAGCGACCCCTGCAGATCGTTCTGCGGACGGGTGGCGTCAAAGACCAGCGGGGTGGGTGGCTGAACGGCGGCCAGCAGCGGGCCGCTTGCCAGGGCTGCGCCGATCAGGCAGGCAAGACGTGTGGTGCATGTGGTCATGGTGGTGCTCTTTGTTGTTATGGGGAAAAAAGGGGGCATGCCTGGCATGCCCCGATGGGTTTAACGGTGAGGTTATTTGCAGCTGGCGGCGCCGATGTCCTGCCAGACGTCGTGCTTGCCCGGCTCATTGCCGCGGGTCCAGTACTGGGCCTTCCACTGGCGACCGTTGTGGGTGGTCACGTCACCGGCGTTGTAGGCAACACTGGCATCCCAGCCCAGCTGCACCTGGCTTATCAGCTTCCACTGATCGGCGGTGCGGCTCGGTTCATTGCCCTGGGTCCAGTACTTGGCCTGCCACACCAGCTGGTTGTGGCTCACCTTCTCGCCACCGTTGTAGGTGGTCGAGGCCTTCCAGGCCGGCCAGTTGGCGGCATCCGGATCGGTGGCGTTGCAGTCGCCGCCACCGCTGGCCGGGGTCACGGTGAGGCGGGTCTTGCCCTGGGCATCCAGGGCGCCGTCGGTCACGGTGACGGTGAGGTCATAACCGGTCTCCACGGTGACGCTGGGGCCCGTCACCACCAGGGTCTTGCTGTTCTGACCGCTGGCGGTGAGCCCGGCCGGCACGCTCCACTGATAGCTCAGGGTGTCGCCGTTGGGGTCGGTGGCGCTGGCGGTGATGCTCACCTGCTTGCCGGCCTGCACCGAGACCTTGTCCTGCACCGTGACGACCGGCGGTAGGTTGGGTTGCGGCGCCTTGTTGGTCACCACCACCTGATCCTTGGCGCTGAGGTTGTGGTCATCGGTCACGGTCAGCTCGAACACCAGATTGACGTCCTGGCTCACCGCATCGACGCTCACCTTGGCCTTGGCCTGGGTGGCATCGCTCAGGGTCGCCTTGGGACCGGAGATCTGGGCCCAGCTGTAGCTCAGCACCGCCCCTTCCGGATCGCGGGAGGAAGAACCGTCCAGCACCAGCTGGGCCGGCCCGGTCACCGCGAGATCGGTGCCGGCGTTGGCCACCGGCGGCTTGTTGACCGGCGGTGTGCTATCGCCGTGGCCCAGCCCCTCGTGCATGGCGTTGAGAATGTCGCCGTTGTCGGCGTCGATTTCCCAGGCGAACATGCCGCCGAGCTGGTTGGCCAGCACGTACTGCCCCTTGGCCTTGACCGAGCGCTCGTCATCGAAGGTGATGAGCTCGCCGGTGGCAGCCTTGAACACGGACGGTGCCTCGGCCACTTCGTCATAGCTGTACTGCCAGTCGCCGGCCATCTTGCCCTTGGCGATGCCACGGTAGTCGATGACCCCCTTCTCCCAGATCCCTTCCGCTTCGGTCCCCGCAATCGGGCCGGTGGCGGTGCCGGTGAAGGGGTTGTTGCCCTGGTACCCGCTGACGCCGGTCCAGCCGCGACCATACATGGCGGCCCCCACCACCACCTTGCCCGGCTCGACGCCCTGACCCAGCAGCGCCTTGACCCCCTTGTCGGTGGTGTACTTGGTGTTGGGATCCCAGCTCGACTCGTAGAGCGCGGTCTGGTGGCCCAACCCGGTGTTGGTCCAGGCGCCGTTGAAGTCGTAGCTCATCAGGAAGATGTGATTCATGTATTGCTGGGCGGCGCGATAGTCCACCTTGGCAATCTTGTCACCGCCGGCACTGATGGCGGAGGTGAGCTCATAGGTACGGCCGGTCTCTGCGCTCAGCTCGTCGAGCATGGCGCGCAGCTCCTTCATGAGCAGCACGTAGGTCTCGCCGTCGGAGGGGCTGCCGAGGTTGGGGTTGGCCCCCAGGCCCCCCGGGAATTCCCAGTCGATGTCCACCCCATCGAAGAATTTCCAGGTCTGCAGATACTCCTTCACCGAAGCGACGAAGGTGTCGCGCTTGGTTTTGTCACCGAAGAAGAAAAAGGGGTCGGAGAGGGTCCAGCCACCGATGGAGGGGAGGATCTTCAGGTCCGGATAGGCCTTCTTGAGCGCCATCAGATTGCCGAAGTTGCCCTTGTAGGGTTCGTCATAGGCGGTGAGATTGCCCTGCCCCATCTGGATGGCAGCCCAGGGATCGTGGATGGAGACCTTGAAGTCCTCGCGGCCGGCACAGGAGCGCTGCAGCGCCTCGAAGCTGCCGGAGATCTCTTTCAGGCTGTCGTTGATGCCGTTGCCACCGCAGATCGGGGTGAAGCCGTAGAGGATGTGGGTCAGGTTCTGGGCCGGGATCTTGTCCACGGTGAACTTGCGACCATAGACCCCCCACTCCACGTAGTAGGCCCCCATCACCTTGCCGGTCTTGTTGACGTAGGGCTTGTTGTTCTCCTTGAGCGGCGCCTTGAGCGGCAGCAGATGGCTGCCGTCGGTGTCGGCCACCAGGATCTCTTTCTTGTCGGAGAGGGTGCAGCCGTCGGCGTTGCACAGCGCCACCTGCATCTGGTAGCGGCCCCCCTTGGTGACCTTGAAGTTGGCGGTGCCGGAGGCGGACGCGGCACCGGACCACACCTCCTTGCCGTCGAGCAGTACCTTGGCGGTCTGGCCGACATCACCGGACCAGAGGTTCCAGCTCACGCTGACCGGCGCGCCATCGGCGTGCACCTTGACCAGCTTGTTGTAGGAGGTGGCGGCTTGATCCACTTCGACGATGGCGAACTTGGTTTCGCCCCAGCCGATGGTGGGCTTGCCGGGGGCGGCAGCGAAGGCGGAGGAGGCACACAGACCCCCGACCAACAACGCCAGTACGGAG
Organism: Aeromonas sp. S5(2024); assembly: GCF_041403025.1. Taxonomy (NCBI): domain Bacteria; kingdom Pseudomonadati; phylum Pseudomonadota; class Gammaproteobacteria; order Aeromonadales; family Aeromonadaceae; genus Aeromonas; species Aeromonas sp. S5(2024). The sequence goes on from NZ_JBGLRI010000009.1 coordinate 100,983, forward strand.
GGTTTTGGACTTAACATAGTTGAATATCCTTATTTCGTTCTTGGAATAGATAACGAAAAAGGCAACGCAACCTGACAGGTAACGCAGACAACATCGCACCATGGCTTGGCCCATGGACGAAACAACCTGTGGTGGCCCCGCTATCTTAGGTACTGCTGACCCTTAGACCGGAAGCTTTGCGTCCCGGACTTTCATCCGGTTTGCCTTTTGCACAACTTGATTTGCGACAAAAATAATCGCGACCTGACTATAAGGGAGTCAAAGGAGGGAGGGCAAACCCCCGAGCGGTTATTAATAAACCACTTTTTATCGAAAGTGAGCCTCAAACGAGAAGAAAAGGCGCTTTTTTGTGTCAGAAAGTGCCGATCTTGCCGGCTGGGAGCCGTCGATTAAAATTCGGACGAATTCCCGGTTTCGTGATCATCATCAAGTTTGGCCGGCCGCAAGATGCTGTTCATCAGCGCCCGCAGCTTGAGCGGCTTGACCGGTTTGCTGATGTAGCCGTAGCCGTGTTCGCGGATCTGCGCCTGCAGCTCGCTCTTGCGATCCGCACTGATGATGATGCCGCCGATGTCGTTGCCGTGGGCGAGACGCAGCATGTGCAGCGCCTGCAGCCCGGTCTTGCCGTCGTCCAGATGGTAATCGGAGAGCACCAGCTGCGGCAGGAAGCCCCCGGCGATGAGATCCTCCGCCTGGGCCAGGCTCTGGGCACACACCACCTCGCAGCCCCAGCGTCCCAGCAGGGAGTGCATGGCGATCAGGATGTCGCTCTCGTTGTCGATGCAGAGCACCCGGATCCCCTCCAGCTGGCTGTCGCGCTGGGTGGGGGCCGCCACCTGCGTCGTTGCGACAGGACGGGTCGCCAGATTGAGGGTGATGGCAAACACCGAGCCCGCCCCCGGCCAGCTGCGCAGGGTCAGGTTGTGGCCGAGCACCAGGGCAATGCCGCGGGCGATGGCAAGGCCGAGCCCCAGCCCCTGCTCCCGCGCGGTGCGGGAGTGATCGAGGCGGGAGAACTCGTCGAAGATCGCCTCCTGCTTGTCGGCCGGAATGCCGGGGCCGTTGTCCCACACCTCGATGCGCACCTTGTCGCCGAGCCGGCGGCAGCCGAGCAGCACCCGCCCGCCCGGGTTGTAGCGAAAGGCGTTGGTGAGGAAGTTTTGCAGCACCCGCCGCAGCAGGCGCACGTCGCTGTAGACCGCCACACCGCTCTCCACCACCGAGAACTGGATCCCCCCCGCCTGCGCCAGCACGCCAAACTCCGCCTTGAGGTTGTCGAACACGTCGCGCAGGGCAAAATCCAGTTTCTTGGCTTTGAACTTGCCCGCTTCGAGCCGCGAGATGTCGAGCAGATCGGTGATGAGATCCTCGGTCGCCCCCAGCGCATCGTCGATGTGGCGGGCGATGCGGGCCGGCTCGTCCGCCGGCGGCAGCATCTCCAGCAGGGAGGAGGTAAACAGCTTGGCCGCGTTGAGCGGCTGGGTCAGATCGTGGCTCACCGCCGCCAGGAAGCGGCTCTTGGAGTGGTTGGCCCGCTCCACCTGCTGGTTCACCAGCAGCAGCTGGCGGTTGAGCTCGGAGAGCTCGTGGGTGCGCTCGGCCACCCGCGCCTCCAGGTGTTCGTTGGCCTCCCGCAGTACCCGCTCGGCGTCGCGAAACGGGGTGATGTCGGTAAAGGTCATCACGAAGCCGCCCGCCGGCATGGGGTTGCCCTGCATCTCGATTACCCGGCCATCGGGGCGCTCACGCGCCGAGATATGCTGGCTGCCGCGCTGCATGAAGGCGACCCGCCGCGCTACGTGGGCCTCGACATCGCCGGGGCCGCACAGCCCCTGTTCGGCGTTGTAGCGGATGATCTCCTCGATGGGGCGGCCCACCTGAATGAGGCCGGGCGGATAGTGGAACAGCTCGATGTAGCGCCGGTTCCAGGCCACCAGTTTCAGCTCCCTATCCACCACCGAGATCCCCTGCCCCATGTGTTCGATGGCTCCCTGCAGCAGGCCGCGGTTGAAGCGAAACACGTCAGAGGCCTCGTCCACTATGGTGGCGATCTCCTCGAGCTGCATGTTGCGCCCCTGCAGGGCCGAGGCCAGCACCAGGCGGGCGGACGAGGTGCCGAACACCCCGGCCAGCAGCCGCTCGGTGTGGGCAATCAGCTCGGCGGAGGCCTGCATCTGGGGTGCCAGGGTGCCGCCCCGCTCGCCGGCGAAGCGACCGAAGGCCCGCTTGACCCGGCTCGAGCCGACGAAGCGGGCCGCCAGCATCTCCAGCTCCTTGACCGAGACCCGCGCCTGATAGAGCGCCGTGGTGTCGCGGCTCGGCTTGCCGACGAAGTTGGCCGCCTGCAGCCGCTCGCTCACCGCCGCCTGCGACAGCAGGGAGCCAGCCACATAGCCGATGAGATTGAGCAACAGGCTCAGGAAGATGCACCAGGCCCCCAGGCTGAGATCGCGAAACGCGGGCCAGTCCGGCGGCGCCAGCAGGGCCGCCAGCGGCGAGCCGGCCAGCAGGCCGCTCTCCGCCAGCAGGGTGGCGAACCAGAGGCTGACCCCGAGGGCGAGACCGAGGTAGACCCCCTTGCGGTTGCCGTGCCGCCAGTAGAGACCGAGCAGCAGCGCCGGCGCAAACTGGGCCACCGCGCCGAACGACAGGTAGCCGATGCGCGACAGGCTGGTGAGATCCCCGAGCCAAAGGTAGAGCCCCCAGGCCGCCAGCAGGATCAGCAGGATGGCGCCGCGGCGCACCTGCAGCAGCAGGCGCACCAGCCGCTCGTCCCGCCCCTGCTGCCAGAAGCGGCGCAGCAGCACCGGCAGCACCAGATCGTTGCTGACCATGATGGCCAGCGCGATGGTGCAGACGATCACCATGCCGGTGGCCGCCGAGGTGCCGCCAAGAAACGCCAGCAGCGCCATGCCGTCGAAACCGAGCGACATGGGCAGGCTGATCACATAGGTATCCGAGGCCATGCCGGCCCCCACCCACTGCTTGCCCGCCAGCGCCAGCGGCCAAATGAACAGCCCCATCACGAACAGGTAGAGCGGAAACAGCCAGCGCGCCCAGTGCAGATCCTGGCCCTGGTTGTTCTCCACCACGGTCACGTGAAACTGGCGCGGCAGGCAGATGACGGCGCACATGGCGACCAGGGTGTAGATGGCGAGCTCCAGCAGGCTGCCCGGCGTCACCGCCACCACCGCATCGAGAAAGTCGCTGGCCACCAGGGTGCGGGCCTGGCTCGGCTTGCTGAGGATAAGCCAGAGCGCAAAGCATCCCACCGCCATGAAGGCGAGCAGCTTGACCACGGATTCGAAGGCGATGGCCACCACCATGCCGCGGTGGTGCTCGGTGGCGTCCAGATGGCGGGTGCCGAACAGAATGCTGAACAGGGCCAGCAGCAGGGCCACGCCGAGGGCCAGCCCGGCGGTATTGCCGGTGGGGCCGGTAGGCACAGAGTTGGCCATCAGCAGATCCAGCCCGGTGACGATGGCTTTCAGTTGCAACACCAGGTACGGCAGTATGCCCATGATGGCGATCAGCGCGATCACCATGGCGAGGCGCTGGGACTTGCCGTAACGGGCGGCGATGAAGTCGGCGATGGAGGTGATGTGCTCGCGCTTGGCCACCAGGATGAGGCGGGCCAGCAAGCGCCAGCCGAACAGGAACACCAGCATGGGCCCCAGATAGATGGGTACCGGTGACCAGGGCGACTCGCTGGCCTGGCCCACCGTGCCAAAGAAGGTCCAGGAGGTGCAGTAGACCGCCAGCGACAAGCTGTAGAGCAGGGGCTGCCCCTTTAAACGGCGACGTTTGTTCTTGTCCGCCACGTAGGCGATCAGAAACAGCAGCCCCAGATAGGAGAGCGACAATCCGATCAGCAACCATCCCTGGTGCATCTGTAACCTCTTGTCCGTGTTGAAGATTCAAGCGCAGCAGCAGCCAGTCTAGAGAGCCGCCCGAAAAATGTCATCCTCTTATTGCAGCAAGAATTTATCGTTTTTCAATAAAAAACGGCTGAATAAATATCGAAAAACGATAAACATCTAGCTGTGTTTATTGATAAACAATAATTCGGTGCTGCGCGTGGCCCACCCTTTCACTCCAAGAGGTAAGCGATGAAACACAACAAGCTCGAACGCATGAGCAACCTGATCGAATGGATCCTGCTGTTCGCCCTGCTGGCCACCCCGCTCATGACGGTCATGGGGGTCTGGTCCCAGCTGCTCGGCGGCAGCGACTACCTGCAGCAGGAGCTGATCGACGCACTGGCGGTGCAAGACAGTTCGGTGCTCAACCATGTCCCCCTGACCATGGCACAGCCGGCGCTGGCCAGCACGGCTCCCTCGATTGCCGACTACCCCCTCAACCTGGGCACTCGTCTGCTGGGCACCCTGGTGATGCTGCTGCCGGATCTGGTGTTCATGCTGATGCTGTGGCAACTGCTCCAGCTGTTTCGCGGCTATCGGCAGGCCATGCTGTTCACCTTCAGCCAGATCCGCCGCTACCAGTTGATCGGCCTGCTGCTCTGTGTCAGTTTCGTCACCAAAATCATCACGACCCCGCTGCTGGACATGGTGCTCACCCTGCCGGGGCCCGAGCTGCACGGCCAGATCAACATAGGTTCATCGGACTTCCAGTTGCTGCTGGCCGGGCTGATCGTATCGGCGCTGGCGCTGGTGATGCGCGAGGCCAAGCGGCTGGCCGATGAACAACAACTGACGGTGTGAGGAACCCATGCCCATCATCATCCGACTCGATGCCCTGCTGGCCGAACGCAAAATGACTGCTCGCGAGCTGGCCCTGCGGGTCAACATCACCGAGGCCAACCTCTCCATCCTGAAAAACGGCCATGCCAAGGCGGTGCGCTTCTCTACCCTGGAGGCGATCTGCCGCGAACTGGGCTGCCAACCCGGGGATCTGCTGGCCTTTGAGCAGGAGTCCTGAGCCAGCCGTCACCATGCAACAAGGGGAGCCGAGGCTCCCCTTTTTCGTTGCTGATCAATGTGGTTGTTGACCGGATAGGGCGACTCAGGCGGCCTTCACTTCGCCCTCCCGCAGGCGCAGCACGAACACCGGCAGCACCACCAGCACCATCAGGAAGAAGATGCCGCCCCCCAGCGGTTCGAACAGCAGGCCGCACAGGGTCATCAGGGCGGCCACCGTCATGCCGAGCCCCAGCGCCGCATAGAGCGCCTGGGTCGGGATCAGCTGCTCGGCCGGCAGCTGGCGGGTCATGAAGCGCACGGCGCCGAGGTGGCTGACGCAGAAGGTGACCGCATGCAGCAGCTGACCCGCCACCAGCACCAACAGCTCGGTGGAGGCACCGAGCAGGATCCAGCGCACCACGCAGCCCAGCGCCCCCACCAGAAACAGGGTCTGGGCGCCGAAGCGGTTGAGAAAGCGCTTGTCGGCGGCAAACATGCCGATCTCCGCCACCACCCCCAGCGCCCACAGATAACCGATGGTGGTGCCGCTGTAGCCCGCAGCCTTCCAGTGCATGGCACTGAAGCCGTAGTAGGCGGCGTGGCTGCCCTGCAGCAGAGCCGAGATCAGCAGAAAACGGCGCACCGAGGGGGACTTGAGGGTATCGAGCAGGGAAGCCTTGGCCCGTTCGCCCTGAATGTCCTGCGGCGCCGGATGCAGCGGCAGCCAGCTCAGCAGCAGCATCAGCAGCAGCCCGGCCACCATGGTGTGCAGTATCCAGTCGCTGCCAAAATTCCCCACCAGCGCCCCCACCAGGGTCGAGGCGACGATGAAGGCGAACGAGCCGCACAGGCGCACCTTGCCGTAGTCGAGGTGTGCCTGCACCACCATGCGGGTGGCCAGCGCCTCCCCCACCGGCATCAGGGTCGGGTAGATGAAGTTCGCCACCAGGGTCAGCCCCACCAGCCACCAGAGGTTGTGGCTGAGGTAAAAGCCGAGGAAGGTCAGCAGGCTGAGCAGGCTGAGCAGACGGGTAACCGGCAGCAGGTGCCCCGCCCCCTTGATCTGCCCCATCACCATCAGATTGCCGGCAAAGCGGATCGCCATGCCCGCGCCGAGCAGCAGGCCGATCATCTCGGCGCTGACCCCGATCCCCTCCAGCCAGAGCGACCAGAACGGCAGATAGGCACCGTAGACGAAGTAGAAAGCACCAAAAAACAGGGCTAACCAGGAGAAGGCGGGCATAGATCCTCGACACTGAGAAACGGGGGCACAAATGATAACCGATTTGTCGGTGGGGATCCTGCGATCCCGGGTGGGACGCCACGCAGATAATAATGAAAAACATCAATAAAATTGAACTATTGACGCAAGGCTGGTGTCTATTGAGTAACACCTCCTCCTGGTTAGTGTTGCAATCCTTCCACCCGCCTTCGGCGGGTTTCTTTTTGGCCGCCTTTTTGTCCGCCATCGGGGGCCCGGTTCCCGCCATGAAAAAGGGGCCCGCAGGCCCCTTGTCGTGGTGTGTATTCATCAGAACACGTACTTGACCCGTGCACTCAGGTTGCGCCCCGGCTCGGTCTGGCGGCTGGTGCTGGCACTGGCGCTCTGACCGGTGATGCTCTCGTAGTTGACGTACTCCTTGTCGAACAAGTTGAAGACGCCCACGTTGAACTGCAGATCCTGCACCGGCTTGAACTGGGCATAGATGTCCACCACGCCCCAGCCCGCGCTCTTGATGTTGTCGTTGCCCTTGGCATCCTTGCCCACCTTGCTCATGTCGTCGGCAAAGCGCAGGGCGGTGTTGATGTTCCAGTTGGGCTGCTCCAGTCGAACACCCAGGGTCCCCTTGAGCGGGCTCAGGCTGTTGATGTAGTTGCCGTCGCCATCCTTGCCCTCGATGTAGGAGAGGTTGCCCCAGACGTTGACCAGATCGTTCAGCCAGTAGTCCGCCTTGGCCTCGGCCCCCTTGGTGGTCGCCTTGTCCAGGTTCTGATACTGATACAGCGCGGTGCGGCCCTCGGTGCCGACTCCGGCCAACTCGATGAAGTCTTCAAACTTGTTGTAGAAGGTGGCCACTTCATAGCTGAAGCCGCCGGCGCTGCCGCGCACACCCAGATCGATGCCATCACTGCTCTCGGGCTTGAGGTTCGGGTTGGGCTCGATGCGATAGCCGTATGCCTGGTGGTTCAGGGTGGAGAACGCGTTGTCATACATGGGGGTCTTGTAGCCGTGGCTGTACTGGGCGAACAGGTTGGCCGCCTCGTGCGCCTTGAACACCAACCCCAGCTTGGGCGAGAACTCCCCTTCGGAGAAGCGCTTGAGGTTCTCGCCGGTGTAGGCGGGATCCTGATCCGGGTTCATCCGGTAGTAGTCGTAGCGGGCACCCGGCGTCAGTACCCAGCGCTCGCCGAACTTCAGCTCGTCGAACGCCCACAGGGCGCCGTGCTCGGTGGTGGTGGAGGGGAAGCTCAGCTCGTTGTAGCCGACGAAATCCCCCGGCACGGTCGGTGCCTTGAAGCGGGTCCGCTCGTTGTCGGTGTGCTCATACTCCAGGCCCCAGGCCAGCCGCTGGCTCGCCAGCGCCTTGCTGAACTTCAGCTGGGCGCCCAGGCTCTTCTGTTCGAAACCGTTGTTGTCCAGCGAGTTCTTGGTCACGTAGGGGTTGGTCGGCCGCACCGGGTATTTGGAAGAGGCGTACTGATCCATGGTCTGCTTGGTGCGGGCGTAGTAGAGCTTGCTGTCGATGCGATCGACCCAGGGCGCGTTCAGGGCGATGCCATGATCCAGCACCAGCGACAGGTTGTCGGTCTCCTTGTCGGTGATCGGCTGGTTGAAGACCGAGTCCGCCTTGGTGAGGTCGACGGCATCGGGGTCCTGCCCCTCGTTGAAGTAGTCGACGGTCAGCTTGAGGAACTGGGCATCGCTCAGGTTCCACTGGCTCTTGAACAGCACGGCCTGGCTGACGATGTCGAACTCGTTCTTGTCGCCGTCGTAGTTCTGGGTCACCCCGCCGTCACGCCAGGTGTAACGCAGCAGGTTCTCGAACGCGCCGGCGCGCAGGGCCCCGGTAACGCCGGCCATCTTCTGGTGGCTGCTGGAGGCATAACCGGTGGTGGCATCCAGGTAGCTGTCGCGCCCCTTGAGGAAATCGGCCGCATCCTTGGTGGTGATGGCGATGACGCCGCCCAGTGCATCGGAGCCGTAGGCTGCCGAGGCCGGTCCCTTGACCACCTCGACCTGCTTGATCATGTCGGTGTCAAAATAGCTCTGACCCACGCCGCCGTTCTTGTAGGCATCGTTCTGGCGCACGCCGTCGCGCACTATCTTGACCCGGTTCTCGCCCATGCCGCGAATGATGAAGGTCTGGGCATCGCCGGCGCCGCCGAGGGCGGTGACGCCCGGTTCGTAACGGAACAGGTCGGCGACGTTGCTCACCACCTGCTCTTCAATCTGTTCGGCGGTGATGACCGAGATGGGGCCGGAGACATCCTCCAGTTTCTGCTCCATCCGAGAGCCACTGACCACCATGACTTCATCTGCTTTCTTGTCCGCCGCAAAAACCGGGGAAGCGAGGCCGGCCGCCACGGCAAGGGCGACCAGCGATAGGGTGTTGTTATGGGCCACTGCAAATCCTTATTGAGAACTGTTATCAAACAGCTGGCATCTTACCCACCTCTCGACAAAGATCAACAATAAACGGAATCATTCTCATTTTCTTTTGTCATAATTCGGTTCTACACTACGCCCCTCTGTTTTCCCGCCCGCCATGCTGCCATTGTATGGTGCAGGCACCTCATCGCTGCGAGACATCCATGACCCGACTACTGCCCCTGTTCACCCTGCCCCTGCTGCTGGCCGCCTGTGCCACGACGGCCCCCGTCAACGATGCCGGCACCCTCTATCACTATCAGCTCAAGGCTACCCAGGGGGAGGCGCTGACCCTCGAGCAGGCCCTGGCCCGGGTGGCAGATGCCGACATTGTGCTGGTGGGCGAGCTGCACACCCACCCGGCGGTGCACCTGCTGCAGGCCAGAATGCTGGCGGGCCTGGCCGCAGACGGTCACCCTCTGGTGCTCTCCATGGAGCAGTTCAGCCGCGCCGATCAGCCGGTGCTGGATGCCTACCTGGCCGGTCGCATCGGCGAGGCGGCCCTCATTCGTGACGGCAACGCCTGGCCCAACTACCAGAGCGACTATCGCCCGCTAGTGGAGTTCGCCAAGGCGCACCACCTGCCGGTCATCGCCGCCAATGCGCCCAAACCGCTGGTGAGCTGTGTCGGCCAGGAGGGGCCGGCCTGGCTGGATCAGCTACCCGCCAACCGTCGCAGCCAGCTGGCCCGCACCCTCACCCTCGGCGATGATCCCTATCGCCAGAAGTTCATGGCCTCGCTCCATCATGGGGATGCCGACAGCAACGCCCGCCGCTTTGCCGCCCAGACCAGCTGGGACGACACCATGGCAGAGAGCATGGTGGATTACCTGCGCAGCCACCCCGGCCGGCGCATCATGCACATCGCCGGCAACTTCCACGTAGAGGGCGGGCTGGGGCTGGCCAGCCGTATCGCCAGCCGCAACCCGGATCTCAAGGTGGCGCTGGTCGTGCCGGAGCTGACGACGCCGCAAGCGGGTGAGGGTCAAGCTGCGACCGGCCGGGTTGCCGACGTGCGGGTCGGCATCGCCCCCCTGCCGGAACGCTGGCTAAATGCCGATGAAATGAAGCAAGATATGGGCGCACTGCATCAATCCCGCAGTCGTGACTGCAGCCAGTGGCTGCAACCCTGACCTTGCGTCTGAGGAGCCCAGTGGCTGCCCCCCTGACAAACATTTGCCCAAGGATTTCATATGGATGTGTTACTGGTCATCGACATGCAACAGGGGCTGTTCACCCAGCCTCGCCATCAGGACAGCCAGGTCATCGCCAATATCAATCGATTGGCCGAACGCGTGCGGGCAGAACAGGGTCGTGTCATCTATGTGCAGCACGACGAACCCGGCACCGAGCTGGATCCCGCCAGTCCGGGCTGGCAGCTGCACGCCGATCTCGCCCCGCAGGGGCATGACAGCCGGGTACGCAAGACCGCCTGCGACAGCTTCCTCGACACCGAGCTCGGTTTCCTGCTGGCGGAGCAGCCGGTGGACAGGCTGCTCGTCTGCGGCTGTGCCACCGATTTTTGCGTCGACACCACGCTGCGCAGTGCCGCCGCCCGCGGCTTCGAGGTGGTGGCGGTGACCGACGCCCATACCACAGCGGACAGGCCCCACCTGAGCGCGGAGCAGATCATCGAGCACCATCACTGGATGTGGCGTCACCTCAGCCTGCCAAAAGGCAGAAGCGTGACCCTGCTCACGACGGATGAGCTGCTCGGCGCCACCCAACCCGAGCGGACATGTTAATCTGCCCGCTCTGAAGCGATCACCCGATTGGAGTCTTGTGTGCGTCTACTCTCTGCCGTTGCCTTCACGCTGCTGTTACCGGCAATCACCGCCTGCTCAGGCCTGCCGGGGCGCCAGCCGGATGGCCCGGCCCCCCTGTTCAGGACCCACATCAACGAGGAGGGGAGCAAGCGCTTCACCTTCGAAGCCGCCCCGCTCGATACCCTGCCCACCCGCCTGCAGGACGATGACGGCAGCCGCCTGAGTCGCAGCAAGAGCCTGCTGGAGCGGCGTGAAGCGCTGCAGGATGCCCAGCTCACCCAGGCGCTGGCCGAGCGCAAATACTGCCGCGAAGGCTACATAGTGCTCAGCCAGACCTCCTGGAAGATCCGGGGCGAGTGCAACGAGACCGCCACCCGGGCCGACCGCGACGCCTTCCCCAACAAGGCCTCCTGGCAGGATTAAGGGAAAACCGTCCATAAAAAACGGGCAGCCCCAGGTCTGCCCGTTTTGTCATGTTCGTGATCGCGTGGATCAGACCGGCGCATCGGCCGGGCTGGTCAGCTCGGCGCCGTTGTCGACGCGCTTGTGCCCTTCCACCAGGTGGACGAAGTCCACCAGCTCGTCGCCGGAGACCCGGAACGCCTGGCCGAAGCCCTTGACGAACAGCCCCTGCTCGGGCTTGAGGCGAAACAGCACGAAATCCTTGAGGTTGGAGAGCCCTTTGACTATCTCGCCGAAGCGCCCTTCCAGCGCCGCAATGGCCTGCTCCCAGCGCACGTCGTCGCGGGCCACCACTTCGGCCACCGCATCGAAGGTCAGGCGCTTGCGGGCAAACAGTTCGCGGGCCCCGTTCTCGTCCTCGATCAGCATCAGCGACACCTTGGGCACCTGTTGCAGGTTGCGGGCGTGGCGGGCGATCTCGGAAATCAGCACATAGTAGCCATCCTCTTGCAGCACGAAGGGGGCATAGCTGGCATTGGGGTTGCCTTCACTGTCCACCGTCGCCAGCTGCAGGGTGCGGCAACCGTCGCGAAACTCGCGGATCTCCGGTTGCAGGCGGTTCTGCAGACGCTCCTGACGTTCACTCATGCTTTGACTTCCTCTTGATACTGGTGGCGCAGGGCCATGAAGCGTTCCACCTGGGCTGGCAGCAGCTGACGCTGCTCGTCACGCCCCAGATAGACCTTGAAAATGCAGCGACCGCTGTGGCCGAAGAACTGGAAGGAGTGCCCCTCCTTGCCCATGAACAGCTTGCTGACCAGGGCGATGCCGGCCACGTTGTCGAGCTTGAGGTGGCCGTGCATCTCGCCGTCGCGCCCCATCAGGTTGTAGTAGCCACGGGCGCTCTTGCCACGGGGGAAGGGGGCCTTCACCTCGAAGATGGAGCCGTCGGACTCGACGATGGTGGTCACCTGGCCCCAGTCGGCCAGATCCGCCAGCAGGGCTTCGGCCTGCTCGGCGGGCACCAGGGTGACCAGCTCGGCCGGCAGGTGGCGTACCACCTCCCATTCGCTGACGGCCAGCTCGGCGGCGATGGTGGATGGGTGAGCGCTGGGATCTTGTTCCAGCAGCCCATGAATGCGTTGTGCAATGCTCATCGGTTCTCCCTTGGGGTGCCTGCGGCATCCCTGTTCTGTCATGGCGGATACTGTAATGAAGGCCCCAAACCAATGCAATTGATAATCGCTTTCATTCTCAGTGCATTTTTTTCGACGGCTTGATATTCTCGGCGGCAACCCAACTTCATTCACCCTTCGGAGGTTAGCATGGGCCGTCGTTTTGCCCTCGCACTCAGCCTGCTCGGCTGCTCAGCTCTGTCCCTGCCCGTTCTGGCGCAGGAACGTATCGTCAGCATAGGCCCGGCCACCACGGAACTCATTCTGGCGCTGGGCGGTGAGCAGAGCCTCATCGCCACCGACATCAGCAGCCCAGAGCCGAAAAACCTGCCACGGGTCGGCTATCACCGCGCCCTCGCCGCCGAAGGGATCCTGAGCCTGGCGCCGACCCGGCTGGTCGGCAGCGACGAGATGGGGCCACCGCCGGCCCTGGAGCAGTTACGCCGGGCCGGGGTCGAGGTGGACGTGCTGCCCACCGCCCCTACCCTCGCCAACCTCAACCAGCGCATCGATACCCTGGCCGCCCTGCTCAAGGATCCGGCCGCCGGCACCCGCCTGAAAGCCGAGATCCAGGCCCAGAGCGAGCAGCTGGCCGCCCAGGCGAAGCAGAACAAGCCGCTCAAGGTGGTCTTCCTGCTGCTGCACAAGGGCCAGCCCACCAGCATCGCCGGCGGCAACACCACCGCCAGTGCCCTGCTCACCCTGGCCGGCGGCATCAACCCGGTGGCCCAGTTGCAAGACTACAAGCCAGTCTCCACCGAATCCCTGATCGAGCTGCAGCCCGATCTGGTGCTGGTGAGCGGCCGCGACTGGCAGCAGTATCAGGATCCTGAAACCGTGCTGAGCCAGGTGCCCGCCCTTTCCGCCACCCCGGCCGGCAAGAACAGGGCCATCCACGCCATCGACGGTCACGCCCTGCAAGGGGGGCTCAGCCTCACCTCGCTGCAGCAGGCCAGCCAGATCGCCAAGTGGCTCAAGCTGGGTTCATGATGCGTCTGCCACTGCCCTGGCTGCTGTGCCTCACCGGCGGCGCACTGGCGCTGCTACTGGTCGGATCCTTGGCCACCGGCCCCATGGCCCTCTCTTTTGGCGAGAGCCTGCGCGCCCTGTTCGCCGGCCAAGGGAGCGGGATTGAGGCCCACAAGCTGCTGATCGTGCAGGAGATCCGCCTGCCACGTACCCTGCTCTGCATCGCGGTGGGGGGGATTCTCGGCCTCTGCGGCGCCGTAATGCAGGGGCTGTTTCGCAACCCCCTGGCCGACCCCGGCATCATCGGGGTCTCCGGCGGCGCAGCGCTCGGCGCGGCGCTGGCTATCGTGCTATTGGCCCCCCTCGGCCAGCAGTGGCAGAGCCTGCTCGGCATCGGCCTGCTGCCCCTGCTCGCCTTTCTCGGCGGGGCGCTGACCACCACCCTCGTCTATCTGCTCGGCACCCGGGAAGGCGGCACCTCGGTCACCGTCATGCTGCTGGCCGGGGTGGCCGTCACCGCGCTGTCCGGCGCCGTGATCGGCCTGCTCACCTATCTCGCCGACGATCAGATGCTGCGCAACCTGAGCCTGTGGCAGATGGGGTCGCTGGCCGCGGGCAAGCCGGTGGACGTGGCGCTCGCGCTGCTGACCCTGGTTGCCCTGCTCATTCTGTTCTTGCGCGATGCCAACCCCCTCAACGCTCTGCTGCTGGGTGAAGGGGAGGCGCGCCACCTCGGCATCCAGGTGCAGTCCCTCAAGCGGCGGCTGATCCTGCTCACTGCTGCCGGGGTCGGCGTAGCGGTGGCGGTGGCCGGCATGATAGGTTTCGTCGGCCTGGTGGTACCCCACCTGGTGCGGCTGCTGGCCGGCCCCAACCACGTCCGGCTGCTGCCGCTCTCCGCCCTGCTCGGGGCCGCCCTGCTGCTGGGCGCCGACATGCTGGCCCGCACCCTGCTGGCGCCGGCCGAGATGCCGGTCGGCATCATCACCGCCCTGCTGGGCGCCCCCTTCTTCATCTGGCTGCTGGTCAAGGGCCGCCGGACGCTTTAACCGGAGGACTCCTCTTGTCTGCTTCATCGACCCTGCTGCACTGTCGCCAGCTCAGCCTCAGCCGGGGCGGCCGCCTCATCCTGGACCGGCTCGACCTCAGTCTGCAGGCGGGTAGCCTCACCGCCCTGCTCGGCCCCAACGGCGCCGGCAAGAGCTCGCTGCTCAAATGCCTCACCGGCGAGCTGGAACATCAGGGAGAGATCCGCCTGTTTGGCCGGGAACGGCAAGAGTGGGCCGGCACCGAGCTGGCCCATCGGGTCGGGGTGCTGCCGCAGAGCTCGTCCCTGAACTTCCCCTTCCTGTGCGAGGAGGTGGTGGCCATGGGCCGGCTGCCCCACAGCGAACCGGCCAGCCGGCGCGACCAGATAGTCCGGGCCGCCATGACCCATGCCGGGGTCGATCACCTGGCCGGCCGCCTCTATCCCGGCCTCTCCGGCGGGGAGCGCCAGCGGGTGCAGTTCGCCCGGGTGCTGGCCCAGATCTGGCAGGCACCTGACGAACCGCAGCAAGCGCGCCTGCTGCTGCTCGACGAACCCACCTCGGCGCTTGATCTCAAGTACCAGCACCAGCTGCTCACCATGGCGCGCGCCCTCGCCGCTCGCCATACCGCCGTGCTGGTGGTGCTGCACGACCTCAATCTGGCGGCCCGTTACGCCGACCGGCTGGTGATGCTGGAACAGGGCAGAGTGATGGCCGACGGCACCCCGCGCAAGGTTCTAACGCCTGATCTCATCCACCGGCTCTACGACTACCCGGCCCAGGTGATCCTCCATCCCGAAAGCGGGCTGCCCATGGTGGTGTGATGCGGTGATGGCCGTGCGGCAGATAGCAACAGAGCGCCATCAGGCGCTCTGTTTGCTTGCAAGGCGGGCGGGCTAATCGCCTGCCAAACAGCCTCATATGATTCTTTACTCGTCAAGCGATCTGATAGCGGCCCGGCTTGTGGTTGAGTGTCAACACCAGGTTACAGATGATGGCCGCCACCACCGAGAGCGCCAGGATCCAGGGCTGCACCACGAAGAAGGAGGCGATGACGATGGTGCAATCCAGCCCCATTTGCAGCTTGCCGGCGCGGATGCCGAACCGATCCTGGATAAACAGCGCCAGGATATTGAAGCCGCCCAGGCTCGATTTGTGGCGGAACATGATGAGCAGCCCCATGCCAATCAGGGTGCCGCCGATCAGCGCCGCGTAGACCGGCTCAATCTTGCCGATTTGCAGCACGGCGTTGAGGTGATCCGTCATGAAGGAGACCGCCGCCACCGAGACGAAAGTATTGAGGGTGAAGCGCGGCCCCATCCTGAGCCACGCCAGGGCATAGAAGGGCAGGTTCATGCCGAAGAACAGCAGGCCGAAGCTCAGCCCCGTCACCTGCTGCAGCAACAGCGCCAGCCCGGCGGTGCCGCCGGTGAGCAGACCGACCTGATGAAACAGAAAGATGCCGAGGGAGACGAAGCCGGCCGCGGTCAGCAGGGCGATGACGTCTTCATAGAGGGGGTGCGCAGTCCGAACGGAGTGCGCCGAGCCAGGGGTGCTGTCCATAACCGGTATCCAATAGCGAAGTGAAAGAGTGTCTGTTGCCCGTCTGGCGGGCGCGAGCCCTGTCCGCAGGGCTTCGTTATGGGGTTCAGTCTATTTTTTGCGACCATGATCACAATAGTTGCCGCCCACGCCCCGTTTTGGTGCCTGTCATTCTCCATTGACAGCCGCTGCACCAAGATGCAGCATGCCGCGCCTGAGCCGCCGCCCGTCGCGCCGACACCGGCGGTTTGCCATGGCACAGACGCGCCGGCTCTGCTACAAAGCGCGCAGCCCCTTTTCCCATCACCGTCAGGAGCCCCATGATCTGCACAGGACCCCAACCATGAAGTATCTGGTCACCGGCGTCGCCGGCTTTATCGGTTTTCACGTGGCCAGACGGCTGTGCGAGGCGGGTCATCAGGTGGTGGGGCTGGACAACCTCAACGACTACTACGAGGTGAGCCTCAAGGAGGCTCGTCTGGCGATGCTGACCCCCTTCCCCCATTTTCGCTTCGTGCAGGGCGAGCTGGCGGACCAGGCCGGCATGGCCGCCCTGTTTGCCGAGGGGCAGTTCGAGCGGGTGATCCACCTGGGCGCCCAGGCGGGGGTGCGCCACTCGCTGGAAAACCCGTTTGCCTACAGCGAGAGCAACCTCACCGGCATGCTGACGGTGCTGGAGGGGTGCCGCCAGCACGACATTCGGCATCTGATCTACGCCTCCTCCAGCTCGGTCTACGGCATGGGCGAGCAGTTACCGTTCAGTGCCGATCAGCAGGTGGACCACCCGGTCTCCCTCTATGCCGCCACCAAGAAGAGCGGCGAGCTGATGGCCCACGCCTACTCGGCGCTCTACGGTCTGCCCACCACGGGGCTGCGCTTTTTCACCGTCTACGGCCCCTGGGGCCGGCCCGACATGGCCATCGCCAAGTTCACCCGCGCCATCCTGGCGGGCGAGCCCATCGACGTCTACAACCAGGGCGATCTCAGCCGCGACTTCACCTTCATCGACGACATCGTCGAGGGGATCCTCGCCGTCGCCGAGCTGCCGCCCCGCCCCAACCCTCACTGGCACGCCGGCGAGCAGAGTCCGGCCGAGAGCGCCGCGCCTTACCGCATCCTCAACATCGGCCATGGCCAGCCGGTGCGGCTGCTCGACTTCATCGAGGCGCTGGAACAGGTGCTGGACAAGCCCGCCATCAAGCGGATGCTGCCGATGCAGGCGGGCGACATGCACGCCACCTGGGCCGACAGCCAGCCCCTCCACACCCTCACTGGCCTGCGCCCCGCCACCTCCATCAAGGAAGGGGTCGCCGCGTTCGTGCGCTGGTATCTCGACTACTACCAGCCCGCCCGCTGACCCATTCAGGCACGGCGTGCCTGCCGAGCGGGCACCAGCACCATGACCGCCATGGTCAGCAGCACGCCGAGCACGCCCCAGCCCACCTGCCGCCAGATCACCTCCTCCCCGCTCAGCATGCCAATCAACAGCACCAGCACCGGGATCAGGTAGGTGTAGGCCGAGACCTGCTCCGGCTGCAGCACCACGCTCCCCTGCTGGAACAGAAAGAAGCTGAGCGCCGTGGCAAACAGCGCCAGATAGGCAAGGCCGAGCCAGAGTGGCAGCGACACCTGCTGCCAGTCGGTTGTCAGCAGCCGCGGCGCAGCCACCAGGGTGAGCAGCAGCGTGGCGCAGATCAGGGTCCAGCAGGTGAGGTGGGCAAACGACTCGCCCCGGTAGTAGCGCTTCACCAGTATGGGGTTGAGCGCCATCCCCACGCAGCCGAGCAGATAGATGCGGTTGCTGGGGGTGAGGCTCAGGCTCGCCAGCTGACTCAGCTCACCGCGAAAGATGATGAGAGCGGCCGCCACCATGCCCCCCAGCAAGGCGAACGCCATCGACCAGCCGATGCGACGCTGCAGCACAAGCATGCTGGCCAGCGCGCTGATGAGGGGTACCGTGGTGTAGAGCGCGCTGGCATCGAGGGCGCTGGTCTCCTGCAGTGCCACGAACATGGCGACGAAGTAGCAGAGGGCCGGCAGCGAGATGAGGGTATAACGCCCCAGATCCCGCAGCGCAGGCAGCACCAGACGGCGCTGACACGCCAGCAGTATCACGAAGGTGAGCGCCGCCAGCAGGTAGCGCGCCCAGGTGACCACCAGCGGGTCCAGCACCGCGGTGAGGGCACTGCCGATGGGGAAAGAGAGGCTGATGAGCAGGGTGAACAGCAGCACCTTGCCGTGGGCCTGCACGAAATGAAAACGGGGATGGGACATGGCATGCACCTGTGCAAAGGGGCGCCCCGCCGGGCGCCGGACTGGATGGGAATGATTCAATAACTGCCGTCGGCAGCAACCGGCTTCTTGCCCTCGATAGTGGCCAGCAACTGGCCGAGCAGGCTGGAGGCACCGAAGCGAAAGCGATCGGCAACCAGCCACTCATCGCCAAAGAGTGCGGCCGCCATGGCCAGATACTCTCCCGCCTCCTGCGCACCTTTCACCCCGCCAGCCGCCTTGAAGCCCACCCGGTTCTGCGCACCACACTCGGCGATGGCCGCCAGCATGGTGCGGCACGCCTCGGGGGTGGCATTGACCGGCACCTTGCCGGTGGAGGTCTTGATGAAATCGGCCCCCTCCTCGATGGCAAGCAGGGAGGCGGCGCGGATAAGCGCGGGCTCCTGCAGCTCACCGGATTCGATGATCACCTTGAGCAGCCGCGTCCCGCACAACGCCTTGCAGCCGCGCACCAGCGCCCGGGCGGGTGCCCTGCGCCGCCAGGGTGAGCCTGGCCAGCCCCACGAAGCGCGGATAGATACAGACCGCAGCGGTGTTGCCGACCGGGGTCTGCGCCTGATGGCAGAGGGCGATGATGCGCGCGTCGTGGTCATCGTCGTTGAGGCTGGTGAGATCCATCAAGTGGATGGCTCGGCTGGCGGCCTCGGTAGCAGCGCAGGCAGGTGCAAAAGCAGTAGCAGGAATCATGGAAGGCTCCTTTCGGGATAAGAAAGGGGCGCCGCAGCGCCCCGAGATAAAGGATGGGACGCTCAGGCCAGGGAGAAGAAGATCCCGGCGATGGCGGCGCTCATCAGGTTGGAACAGGTGGCAGCCAGCACGGTACGCAGGCCGTAGCGGGCGATGAAGTCGGTGCGGGAGGGGCAGAGGGTGCCGAGGCCACCGATCAGGATCCCCATGGAGGCCAGGTTGGCAAAGCCGCACAGGGCGAAGCTGATGATCACCTTGGACTTCTCCTCCAGCACCTGCAGGCCGGCGGCGGTCACAGTGCTGGCGTCTTTCAGGTAGGGGGAGAGGTCGCTGTAGGCGACAAACTCGTTCACTACCAGCTTTTTGCCGATCATGGCGCCGGCGATGCCGATGTCCGCCAGCGGCACGCCGAGCAGGAAGGCGAGCGGCGAGAAGATCCAGCCCAGGATGAGTTCGAGGGAGAGCGGCATGCCCACCATCTCCCCCACCCCGCCCAGCAGGGTGTTGACCAGGGTCACCAGCCCGATCATGGCGATCAGCATGGCGCCGATGGCCGCCGCCAGCTTGAGGCCGCTGCTGGCCCCCTCGCCTGCCGCCGCCAGCACGTTCTCCGGCTTCTTGCCATCAAACTGGATGCTGTTGTCGAACACATAGTCCGGCTGGCTGGTTTCGGGGATGATCAGCTTGGCAAACAGGATCCCGCCCGGCGCCGCCATGAAGGAGGCGGCCAGCAGGTACTGCATGTCCACACCCATCATGGCGTAGCCCGCCAGCACGGTGCCGGAAACCGAGGCCATGCCGCCGCACATGACGGCGAAGAACTCCGAATCGCTCATCTTGGGCATGTAGGGTTTGACCACCAGCGGTGCCTCGCTCTGGCCGACGAAGACGTTGGCCACCGCCGACATGGATTCGGTCTGGGAGGTGCCGAGCAGCCGCGCCATGGCGCCGCCGATGAAGCGGATCACCAGCTGCATGATGCCGAGGTAGTAGAGCACGGCGATCAGCGCCGAGAAGAACACCACCAGCGGCAGCACGTTGAGGGCAAACACGAAGCCGATGCCGTCCACCGAGAAGTTGACCAGGTTGCCAAACAGGAAGTGGATACCCGCCTTGCCGCTTGCCAGCACGGCGTCGACCCCGTGAGCCATCCCCTCCAGCGCCCGGCGCCCCAACGGTACATAGAGCACCAGGGCACCGATGGCGACCTGCAAGGCCAGCGCCAGCCCCACGGTGCGCAGGCGAATGGCCCTGCGGTTGGTCGATGCCAGAATGGCGATGAGGATCAGCGCCGCCATACCGAGAAATCCTGCTGCAAACATAACTGACCTCCTGGTCGTTCCCTGCTTACTGGAAGTGGTGCTTGATAAAAGCGTTGATGAGGCGGATGAAGTCCGTTTCCGCCAGCTTGGCGCACTTGAGGGTCTGCTCGTGGGAGAGCTGTACGTCGCCAAGCCCCTCCGCCATGTTGGTGATGGCGCAGATGGCCAGCACCGGCAGGCCGCAGTGGGCGGCGCTGACTACCTCGGGCACCACCGACATCCCCACCACGTCGCCACCGATGATCTGCATCATGCGGATCTCGGCCGCGGTCTCGAAGCAGGGGCCGCTGTAGGAGACAAACACCCCCTGATTGACGGCGATCCCCTCCCGCTCGGCCAGCGCCAGCGCCTCGCCGCGCAACCCCTTGTCATAGGCATTGGCCAGGCTGAAGAAGCGCGGGCCGTAGGCCTCGTCATTGGCGCCCGTCATGGGGGTGCCCGGCATGGTGTTGATGTGATCGTTGAAGATGACCAGGGAGCCGACCCCGATCCGCTCCGGGCGCAGCGAGCCGGCCGCATTGGTCACCAGCAGCAGCTCGCAGCCCAACCGCTTGAAGGTGCGCACCGGGGTGGTCATCACCTTCATGGTTTCGTGTTCGTAGTAGTGGCCGCGCCCCTTCATGCAGACCACATCCACCCCGTGCAGCTTGCCGAGCACCAGCTCGCCGCTGTGGCCGGCCACCGTGCTGACCGGGAAGCCGTCCAGCTCCTCGTAGGGAATGGTGACCTTCTCCTCCAGCGCATCGGCCAGCACACCGAGGCCGGAGCCCAGGATCATGGCGGCGCGGGGGGCGAAACCCGGCTTGCGGGCGAGAATGGTGGCGACGGCGTTGAGTACCGGATCTTGTTGCATGAGCTGCACCTCTTGAGGCTGTAAATGGGACATGGCGCTCACTCTAGGGGAGGTATTGGGCGATAAAAATCGCTAAAATCGGCCTGACTATCCTGATTTTCAGCACAATTTCCTGCCGGGAGATGGCTGAAAACCAAAGGAAGCGGCATGAATGGCGCTGATTGGCCCCGTTTTGCCGCCAACCAGCCCCGGTACGGTCAAAACGGACCGGCAAAGGTGTGAGCCGGATCGACCATCCGCCGCGCAGCGGCCCTGCTGCCGCCCGCACCGGTCGCGCAAACTTTGACGGGGATCGCACCCGGTCCTCAATCAGCCACCGAAGGAGGTCGCTTGGCCCTCGACAGTCACTGGCGCGATCGCGTCACCCTCAAGATGCTGCGCTACTTCCATGCGGTGGCCAGCCAGGGACACTTCAGCCGGGCCGCCCTGCAGCTCAATGTCTCCAAGTCGCCGCTCAGCGCCCAGATCAAGGAACTCGAGTCCCTGCTGGGGCTGGCGCTGTTCGAGCGCCACACCCGCCAGGTGAGCCTCACCGCCACCGGCCGGCTGCTGCAGGCCGAGTGCGCCCTGCTGTTCGACGTGCTGGAAAGCGGCCTCAACCGGGTGGTGCAGGCGGGGCGCATGGAGCGCAACCAGATCCGCATCGGGCTGGTCAGCTCCATCTTCTGGGCCGGCTTTGGCGAAGTGATCCGCCAGTGTCACCAACGCCACCCCGAGTTCGAGATCACCTTCACCGAGCTCTCCCCCGAGCGGCAGAAACAGGCGCTCACGCGCAAGGAGATAGACCTCGGCCTCGCCCGCTTCGCCGACACCGTCAACATCCATCCGCTGCTGGCCGAGACCATCTATCGCGAGTCCATGGTGCTGGTGGTGTCGGACGAGCATCCGCTGCGGGATCGCAAGCTGGTCTCCCTGCCCGAGCTGGCGGGGGAGCCGTTCGTGCTGATGAGCCGCGCCAACTCCTCCTCTACCGATCTCATCATCAACGCCTGTCTGGTGGAGGGCTTCTACCCCCATCTCAACCAGGAGGTGGTTGAACCCAACACCCTGATGGCGGTGGTGGCCACCAGCCTGCAGGTGGCGCTGGTGCCGGCCAGCTACGCCCGCCAGAAGTGGCCCCACGTGCGCTTCATCCGGCTCGAGCAGGCGATCCCCGCCGATCTCTGCGTGCTTTATGCCCCGCCCGGCGACGGCCAGCCGGCCGCGGTGGCGATCCGCCACTTCATCGACACCATGAGCGCGCAGATGAACCGGCCGACCGCAGATTGATGAGTTAATCGGATGGCGCTTAACTACCTCCGCCCTTAGGATGGGGATGTGAAGCGGATGGCGCTTCACTGCCTCCACCTCCGCCCTTAGGATGAAAATCTGAAGTGGATGGCGCTTCACTACCTCCACCTCAGCCCTTAGGATGTGAAGCGGATGGCGGTTTGCCGGGCACCGGCTGGGGTATACTGGCCACACTTGGTGCCACACGGGCACGCATCCGCGCCCTCACCATGATGAGAAGGAGTCACCTCATGATCCGTATTCTGCTGTTGCTGGGCGCCGCCCTGTCTGCCTACGGACTGCAACAGAGCCACACCCTGGCGCCGCTGCTGAGCCTGCTCGGCCTGCTCTCGCTCTGGGTAGTGAGCGAAATTCGCCTGATGTATCGCCAGCTGCCCGCCACCGAACCGGACGAGCAGCCCTATCACCTCGACGTCTGAGGAGCCAGCAAGGCCCTCTCTTCCTCTCTCTTTGTTCATACCTGGTCAATTCCATGAAACCGACTCGTACCCTCTACTCTCTGCTGTTGCTGCTTGGCTGCCTGCACGGCGCCCCGCTGCAGGCCCGCACGCCCTGCCCGGCCGGTGATGACTGTCCGCCGGCGAACAATGGCCAGTGGCTCCCTGAACCGGGCAGTGATGGCAGTGCCGGTACCGACGGCATGGAGGGTGCTGATGGTATTGATGGCGCTGACGGTATCGATGGTGCCGATGGTGCCGATGGTGCCGATGGTGCCGATGGTGCCGATGGTGCCGATGGTGCCGATGGTGCCGATGGTGCCGATGGTGCCGATGGTGCCGATGGTGCCGATGGTGGCGAGCCTGGCCAGGGGCAGCTTATCTAGCAACCCCTTTGTTGGCGGCGACCCTTATGAGCCGTCGCCAACCCCTGCCGTATCAGCCTCGGTCATTGGTTCCATACCGTTTTGATCTCTGGATGCTCTGAACCATAACAACAGGATCCACTGGATTAATGGCGGAACAGGCCATGTTCCCCTATATCTTCTGTACCCCAACAGGAGAGAATCCATGTCGAGTTCCAGCGAAAACAGGCTGTTTTTGCTGCTTTTTTTATCGCTGTTGCTGGCCGGCACCGGGCAGGCAGCGGCGCAAAGCAGGGATTTCAGACAGGCGCCCAAGGCGCTCAGCGCACTGAAGAAAGGTCAACAGGCACAGAGTCAGGGCAACCTGACCCAGGCCATCCACTTCTACTGTGCCGCTGCCACCACGGGTAACCCGGAAGGGTATTTTCGCATCGGCCGCCTGCTCGCCACCGGCCCAGGCTCGGTTCGCAACCCCCGCATGGCCAACGCCTACCTGGCCATGGCGATCCGCCTTGGCAACCAGCAGGCAGCCCGTTACTACAACAGCCGGGTCGGCAATGCCGTGATGGGGGATCAGTGCGGCAGCGGCGTCGGCGGATCCGGCGGTTACTTCGCCGCCATCCCCACCACCCCCTTCAATCTGGAGGCCTATCTGGCCCGCCAGTCGCCCGCCAAGCAGAAGCTGGCCACCATGCTGCGCCACGCCGCCAAGCGCCACCGCATCGACGAGCGGCTGGTGCTGGCCATCGCCATCGCCGAATCCAACCTCGACAGCCGCGCCGTCTCCCCCAAGAATGCCCAGGGGCTGATGCAGCTCATTCCCGAGACCCAGCAGCGCTTCGGGGTGACCCGTCCCTTCGATCCGGAGCAGAACATCAAGGGAGGCGTGGCCTACCTCAAGTGGCTGCACACCCACTTCGACGGCAACTGGACCCTGATGTCGGCAGCCTACAACGCCGGCGAAAAATCGGTGGAGCAGTATGGCGGCATCCCCCCCTATCAGGAGACCCAGCAATATGTGCGGCGGGTGCTCTACTTCGCCGGCCACAAGCAGCCCTGAACCCGGATCCCTGCAGGCCCGCTATTGACAAAAATCACACCCGCATTTGCGCAACCGTTTTCCTTTCGGTAGGATCCGGCGCTTTCTCGCACGTTCTACAGGTAATCCATGAATTTCATTAAACGCTGCTCGCGCCTGCTCACCCTGTTTGCCCTCTTCTCCTCCGCCGTCGTGGCGGCCAATCCGGCCCCCGCCCCCATCCTGATCCAGGGGGCGATGGATGTCGAAGTCGAGACCCTGGTGGCCGTCCTCAAGGACAAGCAGGAGCTGACCGTGGGGGCGTGGACCTACTGGCAGGGCACCCTCTCGGGTTATCCGGTGGTCGTCTCCCGCACCGAGGTGGGACTGGCCAATGCCGCCGCGGCCACCACCCTCGCCATGGAGCGCTTCCAGCCGCGCCTCGTCATCAATCAGGGCACGGCGGGCGGCCACGATCCGGCGCTGCACCGGGGTGACATCGTCATCGGCACCAAGAGCTTCAACATGGGGGCCTACCGCAGTGACCTGACGCCAGCCGAGCAGGGCGTTGACCCGAGCAAATGGCACAACTTCGAGGTCACCATGCGCCTGCGTGACAACGGCAAGCTGGTGGAACACAACGCCTTTGCCGGCGACCCAGAGCTGGTAGGCCGCGCCCTCGGCATGGCCGACCGTTATCGTCACGGTCGGGTGGTCCCCGGCATCATTGGCACCGCCGACGAGTGGAACCGCCAGGTCGCCCGCATCAACTGGCTGCACCAGACCTACCAGACCGCCGCAGAAGAGATGGAAACCTCCTCCGCCGCCCTGGTGGCAGAGGCCTACAAGGTGCCCTTCGTCGGGATCCGGGTGCTCTCCAACACCGATCTGCACGGCGAGGAGTTCGATCCGCAGACCGCCATCCACTGCCAGCAGTTCGTCATCGATTACGCAAAAGCGCTCATCAACGGCTTCAACAAAGCCTGATGAGCCAGAGAGGCCGCCACTATGGCGGCTTCTTTTCTTGGTCATCCCTATCAGGCGGGACTTGGCCCACGGTTTCTCCCGCCTCCGATATCAACTCCCCGGACATGCCCTGCGCCCATAGTGGCGGTAGTAGCCCACCAGATTGCTGACCAGAAACAGCCCCTCCATCAGCGCCGCCACCGGCGACCCCACCAGCAGGTTGTTGGCCAGCCAACAGAGGGTACCCAGCAGCATCCAGCGCCGCAGCAGGCGATCATCCGGGCAAAACGCAGCCCGGGTCTGCAGCAGACTGGCCAGCAATCCCAGCAGGGCGAGCGGTCCCTGGTAGGTGGCAAGCACGGCGAGGCAGGACAACCCCATAAAGAGCCACATCAAGAGGCGGTGCGTGGCCAGCATGCTGACCACGAAGCGCAGGCTCGCCAGCCAGAGCAGCAGGGCGGCCGACGCTTGCTCCAGCAGCGCGAAATGGGCGCCATTGAGGGCGCAGGAGAGCGCCAGGCAGGCCAGAATGGCCCGGCGCGTCCGCAGCTGAAACGACAGCAGATCCAGCAGCAGCGCCAGGCTCACCACCAGTTGTGACCACAAAAACAGCGACATCATCCCCACTCCAGGCTTGTTCGAGGGGCCCAGCATGGCGGGAATGGGCAAGGCGCGGCATTAACCCGTGTTAATGCGCCGGCGGATCCGCGACAGGGTGACCGGGCTGATGCCGATGTAGTTGGCAAGCTGCACCTGAGTGAGCCGCGCCGGCCAGTGGGGGAAGGTGCGGCAGAGCTCCCGGTAGCGCTCTTCGGGGGAGTGGAGCAGCAAGAAGGCCTCCTTGCGCTCCTTGTAGCACAACTGCTGGCGCAGCAGGGCCATGCAGACCGGTTGCCAGGCGGGCTCATCCAGCAGGGCGAGCGGTACCCGCACCAACTGCAGCGCCGTGACGGCCTCCAGCTGATAGCGGGCAGGCGACCCGGTGAGCCAGCTGTCGTAGAGCAGACAGAGCTCCCCTTCGAAGTAGAACTCCTTGCAGCGCTCCTGCCCGTCCCGATTGTAGTGGCAGGCACGGGCGATGCCCCGCTCGATATAGAAAGCCGACTCCTGCATTGCCCCCTGGGCCAGCAGCGGCTGACCCGGCACCAAGGTCAAACGGGGCAGGCGGGCGGCAAGCGGCTCACCGATGGCGGGTGCCAACCCCATGGCGGCGAGGGTGGCCGACAGAGGCGGGGCTGAGGGCAGGCTGGTCATGCAAACTCCGGGGCAAACTGGGCCTTCATCATGCCAAGTTTGGCGGCCCGTTGCAGCAGGCTGTGATGGCCCCGGCAAAGGGGATGGCCGGCCGGGTGCCACCTTTGCCCCCCCTCGCCCATTGGTTTACAATCGACGGGTTTTTTGGAACCCGGTTGACCCGCGTCGACCTGGCCCCACCACGACATCAGTCTGTTAGTGCTAAGACATTAACCTGCTGAAAAGGAAGAGAATTAGCCAATGGCTCAATTTATTTACACCATGAACAGGGTCGGCAAGGTAGTGCCGCCCAAGCGTCATATTCTCAAGAACATCTCCCTCTCCTTCTTCCCGGGCGCCAAGATCGGCGTGTTGGGTCTGAACGGCGCCGGTAAATCGACCCTGCTGCGCATCATGGCAGGCATCGATACCGAGATCGAAGGGGAAGCCCGTCCGCAGCCCGGCATCAAGATCGGCTACCTGCCGCAGGAGCCGAAGCTGGATCCGGAGCAGACCGTGCGTGAAGCAGTCGAAGAGGCGGTCGGCGAGGTGAAACGCGCCATGGCCCGGCTGGACGAGGTCTATGCGGCCTACGCCGACCCGGATGCGGATTTCGACAAGCTGGCCCGCGAACAGGGCGAGCTGGAAGCCATCATCCAGGCCCAGGGCGGCCACAACATGGAAAACCAGCTGGAGCGCGCGGCCGACGCCCTGCGCCTGCCGGCCTGGGATGCCCAGATCAAGCACCTCTCCGGTGGTGAGCGCCGCCGGGTGGCGCTGTGCCGCCTGCTGCTGGAAAAACCGGACATGCTGCTGCTGGACGAACCGACCAACCACCTGGATGCGGAATCCGTGGCCTGGCTGGAGCGCTTCCTGCACGACTACGAGGGCACCGTCGTGGCCATCACCCACGACCGTTACTTCCTCGACAACGTGGCCGGCTGGATCCTGGAGCTGGACCGCGGCGAAGGCATCCCGTGGGAGGGTAACTACTCCTCCTGGCTGGAGCAAAAAGATGCCCGTCTGGCACAGGAAGCCAGCACGGAAGCGGCTCGTCGCAAGTCCATCGAGAAAGAGCTGGAGTGGGTTCGCCAGAACCCGAAAGGCCGTCAGGCCAAGTCCAAGGCCCGTATGGCTCGCTTCGAAGAGCTCAACACCAACGACTACCAGAAGCGCAACGAGACCAACGAGCTGTTCATTCCGCCCGGACCGCGCCTCGGCGACAAGGTGGTGGAGGTGGCCAACCTCTGCAAGTCCTACGGCGACCGCCAGCTGATAGACGACCTCTCCTTCTCCATTCCGAAGGGGGCCATCGTCGGCATCATCGGTCCGAACGGGGCCGGTAAATCGACCCTGTTCCGCATGATGTCGGGTCAGGAGCAGCCGGACTCCGGTTCCATCACCCTGGGTGAGACCGTGGTGCTGGCCTCGGTGGATCAGTTCCGCGACAGCATGAACGACAAGAAGACGGTCTTCGAGGAAGTGGCCGACGGCCAGGACATCCTGCGCATCGGCAACTACGAGTTCCCGAGCCGCGCCTACATCGGCCGCTTCAACTTCAAGGGCGCCGATCAGCAGAAGCGGGTCGGCGAGCTGTCCGGTGGTGAACGCGGCCGTCTGCACCTGGCCAAGCTGCTGCAGACCGGCGGCAACGTGCTGCTGCTGGATGAACCGACCAACGATCTGGACATCGAAACCCTGCGCGCCCTCGAGAACGCCCTGCTGGAGTTCCCGGGTTGCGCCATGGTCATCTCCCACGACCGCTGGTTCCTCGACCGCATCGCCACCCACATCCTGGACTACCAGGACGAGGGCAAGATCGCCTTCTTCGAGGGCAACTTCACCGAATACGAAGAGTGGAAGAAGAAGACCTACGGCGCCGAGGCCATCCAGCCGCATCGCGCCAAATACAAGCGCATCGCCAAGTAACAGGGTAAACAAGTGCGGCTGCTGCATCAGCCCCACCGTTCCCACCACGACAAGCACATCGCCAAGTACACCGGCACATGCCACAAGGGGAGCCCAGGCTCCCCTTTCTTGTGCCCGATCGCTTACAATCCAAGACGGATACCTTATGCATGGATGTAGCAAGATGACGACCCAGCCCACAGAGAAGAAACTGACCATCCAGATCCGGGTCGAGCCCGGCTGCCTCGGGCCGGACGGCAAGGCGCACATCGAGACCTTCTGCACCGCCGCCGCCAAGATCTTCGCCGCCGTGGAGCCCGAGCTGGTGAACTGGACCCTGCTGCCCCGCTATGACAAACAGCTGCCGGAGCAGGAATTTTTCATCGACGGCCGCAAGCTGACCGAGGAGCAGGCCAGCCTGTTTCTGCGCCGCCTGGGGCGGGAGCTGGGGGAAGTGCAGGAGACCCTCGACTCCGTGCTGGCCCAACTGGTGGAGCGCTACTTCAAGACCCTCTGATGGGTCGCTGCCCACGCAAAAGGTTCTCCAGCGAGAACCTTTTTTATTTTCGGCAAGGCAAACGTTTGAATTTTTGCTCTATTCATTGATCCGCCTCGCAGATCCGGGGTTTGTAAACGGCGCCGCCTGTGTAAAAATGTGCGCGCTGTCACGGTATCAGGACGAGTCTGGTTGTTTAACCACCAGAAACAGGGCGTCACGCCCGCATGGATGGGACCGGCTCCTCGCCTGCTGCTTATTTCACGTCACCTATTGGAATCCAACATGAATCAACCACACCAGGCCCCCGCACAGGCCGCCGGGCAAGGATTGCTTGAGCGTCTGTTTGCCCTCAAGGGCCATGGCACCAACGCCCGCACCGAAGTGATCGCCGGCATCACCACCTTCCTGACCATGGTCTACATCGTCTTCGTCAACCCGCAGATCCTCTCTGCGGCCGGCATGGACACCCAGGCCGTGTTCGTCACCACCTGCCTCATCGCCGGCATCGGCAGCATCCTGATGGGTCTGCTCGCCAACCTGCCCATCGCGTTGGCCCCGGCCATGGGCCTCAACGCCTTCTTCGCCTTCGTAGTAGTTGCGGGCATGGGCTACTCCTGGCAAGTGGGCATGGGCACCATCTTCTGGGGGGCCATGGGCCTGCTGATCCTCACCCTGCTGCGGGTGCGCTACTGGCTCATCGCCAACATTCCGCTCACCCTGCGGGTCGGCATCACCGCCGGCATCGGTCTGCTGATCGCCCTGCTCGGCCTGCACAACGCCGGCATCGTGGTCGCCAGCCCCGCGACCATGGTGACGGTGGGCAACCTCACCTCCCTGCCCTGCCTGCTGGGGCTGCTCGGTTTCTTCCTGATCTGCATCTTCTCCGCCCGCGGCGTCCACTCCGCCGTGCTGATCGCCATCGTGGTGACCACCACCCTGGGCTGGCTGTTTGGCGACGTCACCTTCAAGGGCTTCGTCTCCATGCCCCCCAGCATTGAGCCGGTGTTCGGTCAGCTGGACCTGATGGGTTCGCTCGACATCAGCCTGGCCGGGATCATCTTCTCCTTCATGCTGGTCAACCTGTTCGACTCCTCCGGCACCCTGATCGGCGTTACCAACCGCGCCAAGCTGGCCGATGACAAGGGTCACTTCCCACGCATGAAGCAGGCCCTGCTGGTGGATAGCGCCAGCTCGGTCGGCGGCGCCTTCATGGGCACCTCCTCGGTCACCGCCTTCATCGAGAGCAGCTCCGGCGTCGCCGTCGGCGGCCGTACCGGCCTCACCGCCATCGTGGTCGGCCTGCTGTTCCTGCTGGCGATCTTCTTCTCTCCGGTGGCTGCCATGGTGCCGGCCTACGCCGCAGCCGGCGCCCTCATCTACGTGGGCGTGCTGATGTGCTCCGAACTGACCCGGGTGAAGTGGGAAGACCTGACCGAAGCGGTGCCGGCCTTCATGACCGCCGTCATGATGCCGTTCAGCTTCTCCATCACCGAGGGGATCGCCGTCGGCTTCATCTCCTACTGCGTGATGAAGGCGGGCACCGGCCGCTGGCGCGAGATCAGCCCCTGCGTGCTGGTGGTGGCCCTGCTGTTCGTGCTCAAGTTCGTCTGGGTCGACAGCCACTAAGCCGCGACGCACAAATACTGTGCAAACAAAAATGCCCGTCAGCGACGGGCATTTTTTTATGGCTGATGAAGGGGCGCTCAGCGAATGCCACGCGCCTCGCGGATCCACTCCCAGGCCTGCTGGATCTCCTGGGTCTTCTCCTTGGCCATCTCCATCATCTCCGGCGGCAAGCCCTTGGCGGCCAGCTTGTCCGGGTGATGCTTGCTCATCTCCTTGCGGTAGGCGCGCTTGATCTCCTGATCGCTGTCGCTCTCGCTCACCCCCAGCAGCTGGTAGGCATCCTTGAGCCGATCACGGGAGGGGGCCTCCTGCCGATACTGCTGCCCGCCGTGCCCGCCATCCTGATACTGGCCACCGTGCGCCCGGTTGAAGAAGTTCATCTGCGCCTCGGCCATCGCCAGAATACGGGCCAGCTCGATGCGGCTGAAACCCAGCTCGTCGGCGATGGTGTGCAGGATGGCGCGCTCGTTGGCCTCGACCTTGCCATCGGCGAAGGCGGCCTGCAGCTGCACCTCGAGGAAGAAGCGCAGAATATCGCGCTGGCCCTGGCTGGCACGGCGAAACTCGGCCAGGGTCTCCCGCAGTGGGAAGTCCGCCTCCTTGCCCTGGCGGAACGACTCCTGGGCGCGAGCACGCTGTTCACCTGCCAGCCGCATCCGATCCATCAGGTTGGAGGCAACCCGGATCTCCTGCTCGGTGACCTGGCCGCTCGCCTTGGCGATGTGACCCATGACGGCGAAGGTGGCGTGGAAGAAGACCGCCTGTTGCTGCTGGGTGGGCGCACGGCGAAAATTCAAGCCCATGCCACGGTCGAAACGGTGGCCGATCCAGAGGCCCAGCAAGGCACCGAAGATATTGCCGAGCAGAAAACCGAAGAAGGCGCCAAGCACCTTACCCCAAATACGCATGGTTCAAGACCTCGTGAAATTAATGAGTGCGTCCTTGCAACTGTTCGTCCAGCGCCTGCAGCCGTGCCACCGTGCCGATGTCGCGCCACTCGCCGGCCAGCAGGCTGCCGCCCACCCGGCCTTGTGCCATCCACTCCCGCAGCAGGGGCGCCAGCTTGCGCGCCCCCGGCGTGAGTCCGGCAAAGGCGGCGGGATCATAGAGTCCGACTCCGCTGAAGGTCAGCGCCGGGCTATCGACCACCTTGCCCGCCTGCAGCGCAAAGTCCCCCGCCGGATGTTGCGGCGGGTTGGGCACCAGCCAGAGGTGGGCCAGATCCGTGCCCAGCGGCTGGGTCACCAGAGTGCGATAGTCCAGATCGAGCCAGGTATCGCCGTTGATCACCAGAAACGGCTCATCCCCCAGCAGCGGCAGCGCCTGCACGATGCCGCCGGCGGTCTCCAGCGCGCTCTCCTCCGCCGACCATTGAATGTCGACTCCGAACTGACGGCCATCGCCGAGGGCCTCTACCAGCTTGTGGCCGAGCCAGGCGTGGTTGATGACCAGGTCGGTCACACCGGCATCCCTGAGCTTGTCGATATGGTGCACGATGAGCGGCTTGCCCCCCACCGCCAGCAGCGGCTTGGGCAGGCTATCGGTCAGCGGGCGCATCCGCTCGCCGCGACCGGCGGCCAGGATCATCGCCTTCATGACGCAACTCCGCTGCGGGCCAGCCCGGGCAGCACCACCTGCGCCAGCCATTGGCCGAAGCGGGCCAGCACCGGGTAGCTCGCGCCATGGCTGTGGCAGACATCCACCACGTAGCCGAGGGTGCGGGGAATGTCCTTGAGGTAGCCGGACTTGCCATCGCGGTGGTAGAGACGGGTGAAGATACCCGCCGCCTTGAGGTGGCGCTGCATGCCGGTGAGATCAGCTGCGCGACGAAACGCGGCGTAATCGAGCTCGCCCAACAGCTTGGCCTGCTGCAGGGTGTCAAACCCGAGCCGCATACCCTGCTCGATCACCGCGTCCGGCCAGCGCACGTAACAGTCTTTCAGCAGCGAGACCAGGTCATAACTGAGCGGGCCTATGACCATGTCCTGGAAGTCGATGACCGCCAGCCGGCTGTCGGCCGGGGTCTCGCCACCGCAGACCATCAGGTTGCGGCTGTGAAAATCCCGGTGCATCACCCCCTGCGGCTGGGCCAGGTTGTTCTCGGTGAGGCAGGCGAAGGTCTCGGCCAGCAACTGCTGCTCTTCATCGCTCAGGGCCAGTTGCAGATGGTGACCCAACAGCCACTCGGGGAAAATGCTGTTCTCCCGCGCCATAAAGGCGGAATCAAAAGGCTCAAGGTCCAGTTCAACTGCGCCGAGACGGGGCAACAGCGCGATGGCCTTGCCGTACCAGGCCAGCACGTTGTCTGCGTTCAGGCAGCCGATAAGCTGGGTGTCCCCCAGATCGGCCACCGCCAGCAGCCCTTGCTCGTAGTCCACCGCCCGCACCTCGGGGGCCAGCAGACCACCGGCATGCAGTGCCGAGGCATTGCGGACAAACTCATGATTTTTTTCGGTTTTAGGATTGGCATCCACCCAGATCAGGCCACCGCCACGGTGGTAGCGGCGAAAACTGGCGTCACCGGAAATGAGGGTCAACTGCAGGCTGGCATCACCGGAAATCCGGCGCGCCCAGTGCAACAAGAGGGAATCGCGATCGTGCATAAGTCGGGGACCAAATTGGAAAGCAGCACTTGGCTGTTAGCCCTGGCCGCAATAATGCTTTATCATTGCCGGCTAACATAAAGCAATGACATGCAATGTCAACTCGATGAATCCTGTCGTAAAATGCATGTCTTGAATCAGCCGTAGCTACCACGGATTGCGCGAGTCTTTCACATGACAAAACGGACACTGGGATACTCCTATCCCATCGCCCTGACCATCAGCCTTGTTCCAGCCCTGACCCCGGCCATCGTGCAGGCGGCACCGCTGACGCCGCCGCCCGCCACCGGGATCCTGGACGGGCTCTGCTATGACTATGTCCCCAAGATTGAGAAGCTGGCGCCCGGCAAGGACGCCAACGCCCAACCCGTGGAAGTGGATGCCGATCGGCTCGAAGCCAAGCAGGGCGGCACCGCCGTCTACCAGGGTGACGTCAAGGTGCGCCAGGGCGTACGCAAGTTCGATTCCGACTACGCCGAGCTCGATCAGAAGAGCCGGGACGTCATCGCCATCGGCAACATCTACTACAACGATGGCCAGATCACGGTCACCAGCGACAAGACCCTGAAATCCAACCTGGATACCAAGAACTCCGAGCTGGAAGAGGGCAAGTATCAGGTGCATGGCTCGCCAGTGCGCGGCTCAGCCGACCGGGTCACCATGACCAACAACAACCAGAACATCACCCTGGAAGGGGCCCAGTACACCACCTGCCCACCGGGTCAGGAAGTGTGGACCCTGAAGGCGGGCAGCATCGACATCGATCAGACCGAGGTGTTCGGGGAGGCCTGGAACGCCAGTCTCTGGCTCTACGACTACCCGGTGTTCTACTTCCCGTACATCAACTTCCCCATCAAGGATGAACGCAAGACGGGCCTGCTCTACCCGGGTTATACCCAGAGCTCCAAGAACGGCATGGACATCACCCAGCCGTTCTACTGGAACATAGCCCCCAACTACGATGCCACCATCACCTCCCGCTTCATGGACAGACGGGGCCTGATGGAGCAGGTCGAGTTCCGCTACATGCCGGATCCGGCCCATGTCGGCAGCCTCTATTTCGAGAACCTGGCCAACGACAAGCAGTACGACGAGACGCCGAGTCTCAACGATTACCTCTCCGATGGTCATCGCTACCTGTTGAACGCCCGTCATACCTCCATGTTCATGGACAATGCGATGCGGGTCTCGGTGGACTACACCAAGGTGCGGGATCGGGATTACAACTACTTCAACGACTTCTCCCCCAAGGTGGGCACCCAGGTCGACAACCAGTTGCAGCAGTCCCTGATGGCCGGTTACTTCCAGCCCAACTGGAACATCAACACCGAGGTGCGCACATACCAGATCCTGCTGGCCAGCGCCCAGCAGCCCCACGAGCTGATGCCGCGCATCGACCACAACTATTACCAGCAAGGCAGCTGGTACGATCTCGCCTGGAACACCGAGATCACCAAGTTCGGTTACAACAATGCCCAGGCAATCGAGCAGAACAAGGGCGGCGCCTACACCGGCACCCGGGTCTACACGGCCCCGACCCTGACCATGCCGCTCATTGACGAGGCCGGTTACTACCTCGACAGCCAGTACAAGCTGATGTACACCCGTTACGATCAGGAAGTGCCGGACAACATGAGCCAAGCCTTCCGTGACAAATTTGATCCCAGCTCCAAAGGTGTTAACACAGGAACAGGCAAACAAGAAAACGTCACTCTGGACGAAGGGATCATCACCCGCACCCTGCCCTCCTTCCGTCTCAAGGGCGGCATGACCTTCGAGCGCAACCAGAACTGGTTCGGCGGCGATGCCAACCAGACCCTAGAGCCGGAGTTCCAGTACCTCTATGTGCCCTACAAGGATCAGGACAACATAGGTGTCTATGACTCCACCAACATGCGCCAGGACTACTACAGCCTGTTCAGCGATCGCCGCTACGCCGGTCTGGATCGCATCAGCGACTCCAACCGCCTGTCAGTCGGTGTCACCAGCCGGGTATATGATGACGCTGGTGATGAACGAATTCGGCTGGCCGTTGCCCAAGCTTTCGATTTTGTTGCGCCCAGGGTCAAGCTCTACCCCAGCGATGCTCTGACAACCAATACCCGTTCTCCGCTCTCCTTCGAGGGGGATGCCAAGATCAACGAGCAGTGGTTTGCCCATGCCGGCGCGCAATATGATGTGGACCAGAGCCGCTTCAGCTCTGCCAACAGCGCCGTCGAATATCGCCGTGAGAAGCTGATCAGCCAGCTGAACCATCGTTTCGTGCGCGATGCCAACCTTGTGCCGAACACCAATAACGAGGTCACCGACCTCAACCAGATCGGCCTGCTGTTGACTACCCCGCTCAACGATCAGTGGCACCTGTACGGGGGTTACTATCAGGAGCTGAATCAGAGCGTGAAGTCTGACCGCAAGGTAGGTCTGAAGTACGACTCCTGCTGCTGGAGCATCAACTTCAACCTGGAGTGGGTCAATACGCCCAACAACGTGAACAATACGTCCACAGCCGAGCGCAGTTTCGGTATTCAGTTTGAAATGAAAGGATTGGGTAGCGTGGGTACCGGCACCAAGGGCACCTCCCTGGACACCGAAGCACTGCCTTACATTCGTCCGTTTAACCTGCGAGACCAATAAGCGGTCTGGCAAACGCCTTGAGAGATGGATATGAAGAAGACGTTGATTTCCCTGCTGACTGCAGGCCTGTTCGGAGCCATGAGCCAGGGTGCCTTCGCCGCCCCCGAACTGATGGACAAGGTGCTTGCCGTGGTCAACAAGGACGTGGTGCTGGCCAGCCAGCAGGAAGCCCTGGTGCAGAAGGTGAAGGCCTCTGCCCAGGAGAGCGGCCAGTCCCTGCCCGATGACGCCACCCTGCGCAAACAGGCACTGGATCGGCTGATCCAGGAGAGCCTGCAACTGCAACTGGCGGATCGTCAGGGCCTCAAGATCAGCGATACCCAGCTGGAGCAGGCTATCCAGAGCATCGCCGCCGACAACAAGATGACCCTGGATCAGCTGCGAGCTCAGCTGGCCCGTGAAGGGCTGACCTATGCCCAGTATCGGGAAGAGGTGCGCCGCGAGATCCTGATGAACGAGGTGCGCCGCAATCAGGTGCGCCGCCGCATCAACATCTCCGAGCAGGAGGTGAAGCAGGTGGTCGACATCCTCGCCAAGCAGGGTCAGCAACAGCAGCAATACCATGTCGGCCACATCCAGGTTGCCCTGCCGGACAACCCGAGCGCCGAGCAGCTCAACGCCGCCAAGAGCAAGATTGAACGTATCCTGGCCGCCCTCAAGCAAGGTGCCGACTTCCGCAAGATGGCCATTGCCGAGAGCAGCGGACCCAAGGCGCTGGAAGGGGGTGACTGGGGCTGGATGAGCCCGCAAGAGATGCCGACCCTGATGGCCGAGGCCGTGCAAGGTACCAAGAAGGGCGACATCGTCGGCCCGCTGCGTTCCGGTGCCGGCCTGCACATCATCAAGGTGTTCGACACCAAGGGCCAGCAGCAGGTCGTGCAGACCGAAGTGCGCGCCCGCCACATCCTGATCAAGCCCTCCATCATCCTGAGCGAAGAAAAAGCCAAGGGCATGCTGGATGGCATCCTGCACGACATCAAGAGCGGCAAGGCCAGCTTCGCCAGCCTGGCGGAGAAGTACTCCGAAGATCCGGGCTCTGCGGTGCAAGGTGGCGAACTGGGCTGGTCCGATCCCAACGTCTATGTGCCGGAGTTCCGCGACATGGTCAACCGCCTGCAACCGGGCCAGATCAGCGAACCCTTCCGCACCACCCACGGCTGGCACATCGTCCAGCTGGAAGAGCGCCGCAGCCAGGATGCCACCAACAAGGCCCAGGAGCAGCGCGCTTATCAGCTGATTTACAACCGTCGCTTCACCGAAGAGTCCCAGGCCTGGCTGGACGAGCTGCGTGACGAGGCCTACATCCAGATCGAAGGCGCCGGCAGCTGATGAGTTGTCGTCGTCTCGCCATCACCCCGGGTGAACCGGCCGGGATCGGCCCGGATCTGGTGCTGCAGATTGCCCAGCAGGATTGGCCGCACCAGCTGGTGGTGATCGCCGATCCGGCGCTGCTGCGCGAGCGGGCCGCCCTGCTGGGGCTGCCCGTCGAGTTGCAGCCCTATGATGCCGACCAGCCTGCCCACCCGCAGCGGGCGGGTACCCTCACCGTCTGTCCGGTTCCCCTCGGCGCCGCCGTGGTGCCGGGCATGCTCGACGAGGGCAACGGCGCCTACGTGCTGGCTACCCTGCAGCGCGCCTGCGACGGCAACATGAGCGGCGAGTTTGCCGCCGTGGTGACCGGGCCGGTGCACAAGGGGATCATCAACCAGGCTGGCGTCTCGTTCAGCGGCCATACCGAGTTCTTCGCCCAGCAGTCGGGCACCGCCGACGTGGTGATGCTGCTGGCGACCGAGGGACTGCGGGTCGCGCTGGCGACCACCCACATTCCGCTGGCCTATGTGGCGATGGCCATCACCGAGGATCGCCTCGGCAAGGTGATCCGCATCCTGGATGCGGATCTCAAGAGCAAATTCGGCATCGCCACACCCCGCATTTACGTCTGCGGCCTCAATCCCCACGCCGGGGAAGGCGGTCATCTCGGCCGTGAAGAGATTGACGTGATCGAACCCGCCCTGGCAGGCCTTCGCCAGGAGGGGATCGATCTGGTCGGCCCGTTGCCGGCCGATACCCTGTTCCAGGACAAATACCTCAAGGATGCGGATGCGGTACTCGCCATGTACCACGACCAGGGGCTGCCCGTGCTCAAATACAAGGGCTTCGGCAGTTCGGTCAATATCACCCTTGGACTTCCTTTCATCCGCACTTCGGTGGATCACGGCACCGCACTGGATCTGGCAGGCAAGGGCCTCGCCGACTCGGGCAGCCTGATCACCGCGATCAACCACGCCATCAAGATGGTAGAGAAAAAAAGATATGAGCAGTAAGGTGCAGAGCAACAAGGTGCACATGGGCCACACCGCCCGTAAGCGTTTCGGTCAGAACTTCTTGCACGATCGCTACGTGATCGATCAGATCGTGGCCGCCATCAATCCGCAGCCGGGTCAGAACCTGGTGGAGATCGGCCCGGGTCTGGCCGCGCTGACCGAGCCGGTCGCCTCCCAGATGGACAAGATGACCGTGGTCGAGCTGGACCGGGATCTGGCGGCGCGCCTGCGCGAACACCCGACCCTCAAGGAGAAGCTGACCGTCATCGAAGCCGATGCCATGCGCTTCGACTTCGGCACCCTGATGGGGGAAGGCAAGGGGCCGCTGCGCATCTTCGGCAACCTGCCCTACAACATCTCCACCCCGCTCATCTTCCACCTGTGCGAGTTCGCCGACCGGGTAGAGGACATGCACTTCATGCTGCAAAAGGAAGTGGTCCTGCGTCTGGCCGCCGGTCCCGGCAGCAAGGCCTATGGCCGGCTGAGCGTGATGACCCAGTACTACTGCCAGGTAGTGCCTGTGCTGGAAGTGGGCCCTGGCGCCTTCAAGCCGGCACCGAAGGTGGATTCCGCCGTGGTGCGCCTGATCCCGCACAAGAACCCGACCATCGTCGCGAAAGACATTCGTTGCCTGAACCGGGTCTGCACCGAGGGCTTCGGCCAGCGCCGCAAGACCATTCGCAACAGCTTCTCCAACTTCATCACGGACGCCCAGCTGACCGAACTTGGTATCGATGGCAACCTGCGCCCGGAGAATCTCTCCCTCGAGCAGTTCGTCATGATCGCCAACTGGCTGGCGGATCAGCAACAGGCCTGATCCCGTGGCCACTCCGCACATCGTGATCCGCCCATATCCCCGTTATGTGGCGGATTCCAAAGACCCTTACCAGTTCCACTATCTCATCGAGATCGAGAACCTGGGGCCGGGCCCGGCGCAGCTGCTGCATCGGCGCTGGCTCATCACCGATGCCAATGGCAAGATGCTGGAAGTCGAAGGCCCCGGCGTGGTCGGCGAGCAGCCGGTGATCGCAGAGGGAGAGACCTTCCGCTATCAAAGCGGCGTACCGCTGGCCACTCCGCTTGGGGTGATGGAAGGGAGTTATACCCTGCAAGACGAGTCGGGGCAGCAATTCGAGGCGCCCATCGCGCCCTTTACGCTGGCCGTCCCCCACATTATCAACTGAGGTTTCATGGCGAACTGTTTTGTTGGCGATATCCAGGGCTGTTACGACGACTTGCGCCGTCTGCTGGATCTGGCCGAGTTCGATCCCGCTAACGACGTGCTCTGGCTGTGCGGCGATCTGGTCGCCCGCGGCCCGGACTCTCTCAATACCCTGCGCTTCGTCAAGGGGCTGGGCAACCGGGCCGTCACCGTGCTCGGCAACCACGATCTGCACCTGCTGGCGGTCGCCGATGGCGTCGCCCCGCTCAAGAAGAAAGACAAGCTGCAGGCGCTGATGGAGGCACCGGACCGGGACGAACTGCTGGAGTGGCTGCGCCACCGTCCGCTGCTGGCGGAGCACCCGGATCTGCCCATCATGATGGTGCATGCCGGCATCTCCCCGGCGTGGGACGCCCGCACCGCCCGCAACTGCGCCCGCGAGGTGGAGAGCCTGCTGCGCGGCGATCTGTACCAGTGGCTGCTGCACAACATGTATGGCGATCAGCCGGATGGCTGGCAGGACGATCTGGTCGGGATCGAGCGCTACCGCTACATCATCAACACCTTTACCCGGATGCGCTTCTGCTATTTCGACGGCCGGCTCGACTTCAAATGCAAGAAGGGCCCCAAGGAATCGACCCCTGGCCTGCGCCCCTGGTTCGAGCAGCGCGAGCACCATGTGGATGACCCCATCCTGGTGTTCGGCCACTGGGCAGCCCTGATGGGCAACACCGGCAAGCAGGACATCAAGGCGCTGGACACCGGCTGTGTCTGGGGCAACAGCCTCACCCTGTGGCGCTATGAAGATGACGCCCTGATCGCCACCCCCTGTCCCACTTACGCCAAGTGACGATAAGGGGACTGCGTCTGAGCAATCAGGGACTCACCCAGTGGTGCCATGAAGACGAGGCGCTGCTCGCCACTCACAGTCCCGCCTACGCCAGATAGGCTGCAAAACAAAACGGGCCCGGCATTGCCGGGCCCGTTTTTTATGGTGCATCGCTCACCCTAGAGCTTGCGCCCCAACCGCTTCTCGATCTGCTGCCGCTCCCACTCGGGGCCGAACAGCTTGAACGGCTGGAACAGGTTGATGGCATGGGAGATCAGTCCCAACCCCCAGCCCAGCGCCGGCCACCAGGCCCAGATATAGCCCGGGTTGCTCAGGTAGTTGATGACAAACAGCCCGCAAATCACCAGCAGGTAGCTGGCGATGTGGTAATAGAAGCCCTTGAGCCCCTCCACATAACGCATAGCGGCCCGCTCCTCTACCGATACCCGTATCTCATCCCGTTCCATCGTGTCACTCCCTCTCATCTCGTGCTCCTGTTGGCTTGTACCGTCAAGTTGCGCCACCTCGAGCTCAAAGACGGCGGCCAGGGCCTTGAGGGATTCCAGTCCGGGCTGCTGGCCCTGCTCGATCCGCTGAATGGTGCGAACGCTCAGGCCGGTAAAGGCGGCCAACTGCTCCTGTGACCAGCCCCGCTGCAATCTCAACTTCCTGACGATCATCTCGAACTCCTTGTGGTTGATTGACGGGGCCAGCATAGGAGCCGGCGGGTGCCATGGGCCACGACAGCGCCCTGACACCAACCTGACTTTCCTTTGGACTCAGTGCATTAGATAAAAGAGCGTGCTCAAAAAAAACTGCCTTCCCTCCCCACGACGCCCCCTTTCGATCACCTGACAGCAGGGCGACAGAGGTGGCGCTTTGTGCAAGATAGCGCCTTGGTATCGGGCAGGCGAGCTTATAGCGCCTGCATCAACTCGGCGGCAATCTCGAAAGAGCGCAGACGAGCCTGATGATCGACGATGGGACCGTTGAACATCAGCTCGTCGGCCCGGGTTTCCGCCAGCAGCGCCTTGAGGCCGTGACGTATCTGGTCCGGGTTGCCCACCAGCGAACGGGCCAGGGTCTGCTCCATGGCCACCAGCTCGCGCTCCGACCACTCCTCCCCCAGCTCGATGACGGGGGCCGGCAGCTTGCCTGCGTTGCCGCGATGCAGGCGCAGGAACTGCTGCTGCAGGGTGGTGAACTGGAAGCGTGCCTCCCGCTCGCTGTCGGCGGCGATCATGTTGATGCAGACCACCGCATGGGGCTTGGGCCAGCGGGCGGAGGGGCGATACTGGGCGCGGTAGATCTCCAGCGCCTGCAGCAGCATGGCGGGGGCGAAGTGGGAGGCAAAGCCGAACGGCAGCCCCATGGCCGCCGCCAGCTGGGCACTGTAGAGGCTGGAACCCAGTAGCCAGATGGGCAGATGCAGCCCCTGCCCCGGTACCGCCTGCACCGCCCCTACTTCATCGCCAAAGTAATCCATCAGCTCGCGCACATCGGCCGGGAAGTCATCCACCTCGCCGCTGCGCTGGCGTCTGAGCGCCCGCATGGTGCGCTGATCGGTGCCCGGTGCACGGCCAAGCCCGAGATCAATGCGATCCGGATAGAGCGACGCCAGGGTACCGAACTGCTCGGCGATGACCAGCGGCGAGTGGTTCGGCAGCATGATGCCACCGGCCCCGATCCGCAGGGTATTGGTGCCACCGGCCAGATGGCCGATCAGCACCGAGGTGGCGGCGCTGGCGATGCCCGGCATGTTGTGGTGCTCGGCCAGCCAGTAGCGGCAATAGCCCAGGCGTTCAGCATGACGGGCCAGGTCCAGCGAGCGGCGAAACGACTCGGCCGGCTGGGAGCCTTCGGCCACGGGCACCAGATCGAGTACGGAATAGGGGATGGCAGACA
Source organism: Aeromonas sp. S5(2024) (assembly GCF_041403025.1). NCBI lineage: Bacteria > Pseudomonadati > Pseudomonadota > Gammaproteobacteria > Aeromonadales > Aeromonadaceae > Aeromonas > Aeromonas sp. S5(2024). Next base: position 142,386 of record NZ_JBGLRI010000009.1, read on the forward strand.
TGGGTCACTCCATTGATTCACAGACCAGTAACAAGTGGGGCAATGTAGCACGGGATACCTGAATGAATCACGTGATCAGCCGGCAAAATTGGCCAGAGCGAGCGCCGAGAGCCCCGGCAGGGGCCGTTTCCGTCAGCCACATCCCGATATCCATGAATGGGTTATTGTGTTTTCTGTCATCCTGTTGGCACACTGCAAGCTGATCGTCTCTGCAATCGCCCGTGTGACAAGGATGTGTCCATGACAACTGCCAGGCCAGGTCGTAAACCCTTCTACGTGCATATCGCCACCCTCTTCATCCTGCTGTTCACCCTGCTCGGCTGCGCCCTCATCGCCTTGCAGTTCCAGCAAGGGGCGCGCCAGGGACTGGAACACGAGCGACAGAACTTCCTGCAGTACCGCCAGCAGCTGGCCCTCGCCCTGCAGCTGAACGAGCGACCGGCCCGCATGTCCCTCAGCCTGTTGCGCAGCGGCCAGCTGGCCGCCATGACCACGCTGACCGAACGCCTGGCCTATCTGCCGCAACTGGCGGAGGTGCTGGCCAACAGCCCCAGCTATGGGGCCGTCTATGCCGGCTACGAAGATGGCGACTTCTTTCTGGTGCGCAAGCTGACCGAGCGGGCCAGAGCCCAGCTCGGGGGCGTACCGACCGCCAGTACCCTGCTGGTGCAGAGCCTCAGCCAGGGCAAGGGGGAATTTCTCTATTTCGATCAACGGCTGACCCTGCTCGAGCGCCGTGCCATGCCGAACTACCGCTACGATCCCCGCAGCCGCGACTGGTACAAGCAGGCCCGCTGGCGCGCGGGGATCGCCACCACCAGTCCCTATCTGTTCTTCACCACCAAGGAGCCGGGCATGACGCTGGCGGTAGAGAGCGACGACCGGCGCGCCGTGATCGGGCTCGACACCAGCGTCGAGGGGCTGTCGGCCCTGATCGGCAAGCTGCTGCTGCCCGCCCAGAGCCAGGTGATCCTGTTCGATGAGTACGCCACCCTGCTGGCCGCCGATCCCAGACACCTGCCCAGCTTCGAGCAGCTGAGCCAGCTGCCCATGCTGGCGACCCTGCCCCACCCGGCCCTGCCGGATCTGCAGCAGCGGATCATCAGCCAGCCCACCCTGCTGAGCGAGCCGGCAGAGCTCAACCTGACCGCCGCCGATGGCAGCGACTGGCTGGTCAACCTCGCTCCCCTCGGGACCGACTCCCCCTTCCACATCGCCCTGCTGGTCTCGGCCGACCTGCTCTATCAGCAGGCCCGGGACGAAGCCCTGGTCAACCTGGGTTGGGCTCTGGCGGGCCTGCTGCTGCTGCTGCTGCCGGTGATCTGGCTGGTCTCGCGGCGCACCGCCACCCCGCTGCTGGCGCTCACCCAGGAGGCTGAACGGATCCAGCACTTCGATTTTGGCGAGAGCCGGGTCCCCGAGTCGGCCATCCGCGAGATCGATGATCTGGCCCGCACCATGTCCGGCATGCGGCTGACCCTCGGCAACTTCATGAACATGGGGCGGGCGCTGGCGGCCGAACACCGCTTCGACTCCCTGCTCAGCCGCATCCTGCACGAGACCATCGCCGCGGTGCAGGCCGAAGGGGGATGCCTCTATCTCTCCCAGGAGCGGGGCATGGTGGCGGTACAGGCGCTGTGGCGCCAAGCGCCGCTGCCGGCCGGACAGATCCGCTGGCAGCAGGCCCTGTTTGGCGAGCTGGCCCGGGGCGAGCGGCTCAGCCTCGCCATCGACCAGAGTGGCTGGCAGCAGTATCTGGCCGACTGGGGCCCCTTCCCCGGCCCCTGCCAGCTGGTGGCCGAGCCGCTGCGCAACCATCGCCAGGAGCTGAGCGGCTGCCTGCTGCTGATCCTGCCTGACTGCCCGGCCCGCGAGCTGGCCTCGCGCATCAGCCTGATCGAGGCGCTGGCAGGCACCTCGGCCTCCGCCATCGAGAACCAGCGCCTGCTGGAGGAGCAGAAACAGCTGCTGGAATCCTTCATCGAGCTGATGGCTGGCGCCATCGACGCCAAGAGCCCCTACACCGGCGGCCACTGCCAGCGGGTGCCGGAGCTGACCCGGATGTTGACCGAAGCCGCCTGCGCCCAGCAGCAGGGGCCGTTCGCCGAGTTTCGGCTCAACGAGGAGGAGTGGGAGGCCATCCATATCGCCAGCTGGCTGCACGACTGTGGCAAGGTGACCACCCCCGAGTTCGTGGTGGACAAGGCCACCAAGCTGGAGACCCTCTACGACCGGATCCACGAGATCCGCACCCGCTTCGAGGTGCTCAAACGCGACGGCTATATCGAAGCGCTGGCGGCCCGCCTGCCGGCATCTGAGCGGGAAGCGGCCAGGAGCGAGGTGGCCCCGCTCTGGAGCACCCTGGATCAGGAGTTCGCCTTCGTCGCCGAGTGCAACCTGGGCGGTGAGTGGATGGCGCCGGAGAAGCTGGCCAGGCTGGATGCCATCGCCAGCCGCACCTGGCTGCGCACCCTGGACGATCGACTCGGCATCAGTCGGGAGGAGCTCAAGCTGCGCCAGAACGAGCCGGCCGCGCCGCTGCCCTGCGTCGAACCCCTGCTGGCGGACAAGGCCGCCCACCTCATCCCCCGCCCCGTTCACGATCAGCTGGACGAGCGCAACCCCTGGGGCTTCAAGGTGCGAGTGCCCACTCACCTCTACAACCGCGGCGAGCGCTACAACCTCGCCATCGGCCGCGGCACCCTCACCGAGGAGGAGCGCTACAAGATCAACGAGCACATCATCCAGACCATCCGCATGCTCGAGCGCCTCCCCTTCCCCCGCCATCTGCGCAGCGTGCCCGAGATTGCCGGCGGCCACCACGAGCGGATGGACGGCAAGGGCTATCCGCGCCAGCTGCTGGGCAGCCAGATGAGCATCCCCGCCCGCATCATGGCCATCGCCGACATCTTCGAGGCACTGACCGCCAGCGATCGCCCCTACAAATCGGGCAAAACGGTCTCCCAGTCGCTGGCCATCATGCAGAGCATGGTGCGCGAGCAGCACATCGATCCCGCCCTGTTTGCCCTGTTTGTCAGCAGCGGCATCTGGCGCGACTATGCCGAGCGCTTCCTCTCCCCCGAGCAGCTGGATCAGGTGGATGAAACCGCCCTGCTGGCCTAGGGCGGGTCATATTTTCTTACATTTGCGGACTGGCCTGAGCGTCCCCGGCTGGTTATAACGGTGCCCCTATAGCGAAGGGGGAGCAATAGACTCCCCCTCACTCTTTGTCACACCACACTGTTCAGGTTATCTATGTCAAAACATCTCATTGTGCTGGGCGCGTTGACGCTGTCCGGCTGCTCCCTGCTGTCTCCCCCCGCCCCCACCGTCACCCCGGTGCTCCTGGCCGATGCCAGCCAGCGCGGCTTCTACATCGAGTGCAGCAGCATGACCGCCTGCTTCCAGCAGGCCAACCAGACCTGCCCGCAGGGCTACCAGGAGACCGATCGTCGCCAGCAGACGCTCTACAGCACCCAGTATCTGGGAGGCAGCTACGACGAAGACAAGAAGGTCTACAAGGCGGCCAAGCCCTATCGCGTCGCCAACACGGTCCACTCCCTGACCATCCAGTGTCCGATCGATATGGGCATCACACCGCGCTGATCCGCGCCTCGCGGCCGGCGCGGGAGTCCCAGCCGGCCCTTCTCTTGTCTCACCGAGAACGAGCCTCTTATGTCACCCAGAATATGCCTGCTGGGCAGCATCTTGCTGTCCGGCTGCACCCTGCTGCCGGCGCCCACCACCGTCAGCGAACTCCCCTCCGCCAATCCCGCCCAGCAACGCTTCCAGATCGAGTGCGGCGCGCCAGAGGAGTGCCAGCAACAGGCGATCTTGAGCTGCCCCCACGGCTATCAGCAAGTCGATCGAAGCAAGCGCACCATCACCACTCACCAGATGAGCATGGGGGTCGCCGATCCGGTGACGGGGTTTAGCCCAAGCTTCCCCCAGACCAGCACCTTCACCACCCACATGCTGCTGGTGCAGTGCTCCCGCACACCGGCACAACCACATCCGCTTGGACGCTGACGAAAAAGGGCCCGCAGGCCCTTTTTCCGTTGTCACCGTTACTCAGCCCGTCGCCTCAGCGTGCTGGCGGGCCAACTCGTCACTCATCAGCTCCCGCATCCTGAATTTTTGCAGCTTGCCAGTCACCGTCATGGGGTACTCCTCCACGAACCGGATATATCTGGGCACCTTGAAATAGGCGATGCGGGCCGCCAGGAACTGTTTCAGCTCCTCCTCGCTGGCCTCCTGGCGGGGTCTGAGCTTGATCCAGGCGCACACCTCTTCACCATAGCGCTCGCTGTCGACCCCGAACACCGCCGCATCCTGCACCGCCGGATGATCGTAAAGACGCTCTTCGATCTCGCGCGGATAGATGTTCTCGCCACCGCGGATGATCAGCTCCTTGCTGCGCCCGACAATCCGCACATAGCCCTCTTCATCCATGATGCCGATGTCCCCCGAGTGCAGCCACCCCTCCTGGTCGATGGTCTCCGCCGTCTTGACCGGATCCTGCCAGTACCCCTGCATCACCCCGTTGCTGCGACAGCAGATCTCGCCCCGCTCACCGATGGCGACTATCTCTCCGCTGGGGTCGACCAGCTTGATCTCGGTGTGGCCGATGGCGCGGCCCACCGTGGTGACCCGCTTGTCCAGCGGCGCATCGATGGCGGTCATGTGATTGATGGGGCTGCACTCGGTCTGGCCGTAGGCGATGGTCACCTCGGTCATGTGCATCAGGGTCTGCACCTTGCGCATCAAGGGCTCGGGGCAGATGGCGCCGGCCATGATGCCGGTGCGCAGGGAGGAGAGATCGAACTGGTCAAACTCCGCCAGCTCCAGCTCGGCGATGAACATGGTCGGCACCCCGTGCAGGGCGGTACAGCGCTCCTCGCTCACCATCCGCAAGGTGGCCGCCGGATCGAAGGCTTCGGCCGGAAACAGGGCGCAGGCCCCCACGCTGATGCTGGCCAGGTTGCCGAGCACCATGCCGAAACAGTGGTAGAGCGGCACCGGGATGCAGAGCCGGTCCTGCTCGCTGAACGCCATGCCTTGCGCCACCTGGCGACCGTTGTTGAGGATGTTGCTGTGGCTGAGGGTAGCCCCCTTGGGGTTGCCAGTAGTGCCCGAGGTGAACTGGATGTTGATGGCGTCATCGGGTTTGAGGGTGGCCGCCACCCGGGCCAGCCAGGCCGGGTCCTGCCGGTCGCCCAGTGCCAGTACCTCGGGGAAGTTGAGCATACCGGCGCTTTGTTCCTCCCCGAGCCGGATCACCATCTCCAGACTCGGCAGCCGGGATGATGCAAGGTGGCCAGGTGGGCAGTGCGCCAGCTCGGGGGCCAGCTCCCCCAGCATGGCGAGATAGTCGCAGCCCTTGAACGCACTGGCACAGATGAGGGCCCGACAGCCCACGTTGTTGATGGCAAAGGCCAGCTCGTAACTGCGGTAGGCGGGATTGATGCAGACCATGATGGCCCCGATGCGGGCCGTGGCAAATTGCACCAGGCACCACTCGATGTTGTTCGGCGACCAGATGCCGACCCGATCCCCCGGCCGGATCCCGAGCGCCAGCAGACCCAGCGCCAACCTGTCTATCTGGGTCAGGTATTCACGGTAGTTCCAGCGGATCTGCTGGTGGCGCACCACCACTGCGGGCCGGTCGGGGAAACGCTCCGCCACCTGTTGCAGGTAGGCGCCTATGGTCTGGTGAAGCAACGGCTGATCGCAGGGACCGGCCCGGTAGCTGAGCAGTGAGGTCATGGGGTGACTCCTGGCCACATAGGTTGGAAGTGCCTACTGCTCGGCTGGCGTGTTTTTGCAGTCTGTTACATTAATGTAAAAACAAGGCCTATAAAAGACTCACTTTGGTCTAATGCCGGCCATAAAAAACGGCCAACCGAAGTTGACCGTGTGACAAGGCGCGAACCGGATCAGAACAGCAGATGGGCCACCCCGGCGATGACCGGCAGGGTGATCAGAGTACGCAGCAGGAAGATCACGAACAGCTCCCACAACTTGACCGGGATCTTGCTGCCCAGCAGCAGGGCGCCCACTTCCGACATGTAGATAAGCTGGGTGACCGACATGGCGGCGATCACGAAGCGGGTGATGTCGCTCTCGATGGTGGACGCCAGCACCGCCGGGATGAACATGTCGGCGAAGCCCACCATGATGGTTTTGGAGGCCGCTTCTGCCTCCGGCAGTTGCAGCAGCTCCAGCAAGGGCACGAAGGGGGCCCCCAGCCAGTTGAAGATGGAGGTGTGCTCGGCCAGCATCAGGGCGCAGGTGCCGATGGCCATCACCACCGGCAGCACGCCGAAGATCATGTCCAGCGCGTTCTTCACCCCTTCCCGTGCCACTGCCCCCATGTCGGTCATGCCCTCGGCCTTGGTCAGGGCCCGCTCATAACCGTAGCTCAGCACGCTGTGCTGGTGCGGCACCGACTCCTGCTTGCGACACAGGGGAGTACCGTCGCTGTAGACATCCTTCTTCCAGCAGAGCGGCGGCAGGCGCGGCACCACGATGGCGGCCACCACCCCGGCCAGACAGACGGTCAGGTAGAAGGGCACGAACATGTGCTCCAGTCGAACCTGGGAGATCACCACCAGGCAGAAGGTAATGGAGACGGCAGAGAAGGTGGTGCCGATGACGGCCGCTTCCCGCTGGGTGTAGAACTTGCCTTCGTACTGTTTGCTGGTCAGCAGGATGCCGACACTGCCATCCCCCAGCCAGGAGGCGAAACAGTCCACCGCGGAGCGACCGGGCAGACGGAACACCGGGCGCATGATGCGGGTCATCATGGTGCCGACAAACTCCAGCAGACCGAAATCGAGCAGCAAGGGCAGCAGCAGGCCGGCGAAGATGAAGACGGAGAACAGCACCGGCAGCAGATCATGCAGCACCAGGCCGCCGGTCGCATCGGAGCGCAGGGCCGCCGGGCCCGCCTCGAAGAAGGTCAGCAACACGAAGATGCCGCCCAGTACCCGAACGCAGGCCCAGAAGGGAGAGACGTTGAACAGGCTGTTGAGGAAGGGGCGCCTGACCAGGATCGCCGGCTTGAACAGCCAGGCTACCAGCGTCATCAGCATGGTGGTGGTGATGATGGCGCTGACCATGGCCACCAGATAATCGGCAAACACCGTTTGTACCAGCTTCGCCAGCACAGCCACGGGGATGGTGACGTTTCCGTCATAGATGACGGGGGTCATGAACAGCAGGATCCCGATGAGTGACGGGACCAGGAACATCAGCACGTTGCGGCGGGTATTGAGAGCAGGTGCTTGCAGAGTCTTTTCCAGCATGGTCTACAGCCTTAATGTTACTTTTCCTTAGCCAGGCAAACCTGCATATCCATGCTCTCGCCCGGCAAAACGGGCGCAAGAATACCCCAATAAAATGCACAAACAAGCTTTTAATGGATCATTTCAAGCATAAATATTTATACAGGCAAACCTTCCATAAGAATGCACGCAAGCAGATACGCATATCAATTCATTGCAATTGGTTAGCATATTGTTTCAGCAAGGTTACATTCAGGTGCGCAGTATAATCAGTTGCGGTTGGCAGGCAATAAGTGACATAAGAAATATATCTATATGGTGATCCGGTCGATCCCCATAAAAAAAACCGGAGCCTGGGAAGGCTCCGGTTTCTCAGCACCGGGTGGCGGTATCACGACCGCTCACGGGATACGGGTCAGTCACGCACGTAGATGACTTCCACGCCATCATCGTCTTCGTCGTCCCACTCGTCGTCGTCCAGCGATTCATCAAACGCCTTGGAGGCGGCCAGCGCATCGGCTTCAGCCTTGGCCAGCTGGTTCTTGTGGTAGTCGTCCCACTTGAACTCCACCTTCTCGATGGCGTCTTTGGCATCTTCCGCCAGCTGACGGGGCATGGTATCCAGCAGGTCCAGGATGTCGTAGCAGACCTTCTTGGTCCCTTCCTTGCTGATGGCGGTGATGGCGTAGACAGGGCCTTCATGATTGAGGGCGGTCTTGACGCGATCCATCACTTCCTGCGCCTCTTCTTCCAGGATCAGGTCCATCTTGTTGAACACCAGCCAGCGCGGCTTGCTCGCCAGTTCCGGGCTGTATTTTTCCAACTCCCGGACGATGGTCACCGCATTCTCGGCCGGATCGGAACCATCGACCGGGCAGATGTCCACCAGATGGATCAGCACGCGGCAGCGCTCGAGGTGCTTGAGGAAGCGGATACCGAGGCCAGCGCCTTCGGCAGCCCCTTCGATCAGACCGGGAATGTCGGCGATGACGAAGGAGCGGGAGTTCTCACCACGCACCACGCCCAGGTTAGGTACCAGGGTGGTGAAGGGGTAGTCGGCCACTTTCGGACGGGCTGCGGAGACGGCGCGGATGAAGGTGGACTTGCCGGCGTTGGGCAGACCCAGCATGCCGACGTCGGCCAGCAGCAACAGCTCCAGCTTCAGGGTGCGCACTTCACCCGGGGTACCGTTGCTCTTCTGGCGCGGTGCCCGGTTGACGGAGCTCTTGAAACGGGTGTTGCCCAGACCGTGGAAGCCGCCCTTGGCGACCAGCAGCTTCTGCTCGTGGTGGGTCAGGTCACCCAGCAGTTCGCCGGTGTCTTCATCGCTGGCGCGGGTGCCGACCGGTACACGCAGGATCCTGTCCTTGCCGCGACGGCCGGTACAGTTGGCGCTCTGGCCATTCTCGCCACGTTCGGCTGCGTGAAAACGCTCGAAACGGTAGTCGATCAGGGTGTTCAGGTTTTCATCGGCAACCAGATATACATCGCCACCGTCACCGCCGTCACCGCCGTCCGGGCCGCCGTTCGGAATGTACTTCTCACGGCGAAAGCTCACACAACCGTTACCACCGTCACCGGCATCGACTCGAATCTGGACTTCATCAACAAACTTCATAGGTAACCGTCACCTTAATTCGAAAAACCGATACGCAATTATAGTGGTACAGACCCCTGCGGGCGATACGCATCTTGCCAAGCATGCCCTTTCAGAGCCAGGGTCAGCTGCGTGCCGTTTTTTCGTAAACTGCTGCAGAAAAACAAAAGCCCCGCCTGTTGGCGGGGCTTCGGATCCTTGCGGTCCGTAATTACTCAGCAACGATGCTAACGTACTTACGGTTCAGCGGACCTTTAACTTCGAACAGGATTTTACCAGTCGCAGTAGCGAACAGGGTGTGATCCTTGCCCAGACCAACGTTGGTACCGGCGTGGAACTTAGTACCACGCTGACGAACGATGATGCTGCCAGCCAGAACTGTTTCGCCGCCGAAACGCTTCACGCCCAGGCGTTTAGCTTCTGAATCGCGGCCGTTGCGGGATGAACCGCCAGCTTTTTTGTGTGCCATCTATCGTACTCCTCTAATTAAGCGCTGATGCCAGTGATTTTGACTTCAGTGAACCACTGACGGTGGCCCGCTTGCTTACGGTGGTGCTTACGACGACGGAACTTGACGATAGTCACTTTCTCGCCACGGCCGTGAGCCACAACTTCAGCTACAACCTTGCCACCTTCAACGAAAGGAGCACCTACTTTAAAAGTGTCGCCTGCAGCAACCATCAGCACTTCGTTGAAGTCGATGGTAGCGCCAGTCTCAACGTTCAGCTTTTCCAGACGAACGATTTGACCTTCGGCCACACGGTGTTGTTTTCCGCCGCTTTGGAATACCGCGTACATTTGATTAACTCCGTAAAGGCGTGTCTTTTGCTCAAGGCCAGACACGCGCAAAAACCTATAACAATGGGCCGGCATTCTACGCAAATCGATTTGCTCAGGCAAGGCCAATTTAGCAAAAAGTTTATTTTGTGCGCATATCTGCCGCCGTGAACAAACGCTTAACTGTAACCCATTGTGAAATCGTGTAGAATCCCCGCCATTGCTAAAATCGCAGTCATCACTGCCGTCACGTTACGAGACTTATGGACCAACAGACTATCCGTGCGCTCTGTGCCGCCGACATGACGGCGGTCAATGAATTGATCCTGGCGAGACTCCAGTCCGATGTCAGCCTGATCAACCAGCTGGGTTTCTATATTGTCAGTGCAGGCGGGAAACGGATGCGCCCCATGCTGACCGTCATGGCCGCCCGCGCACTGGGATACGAAGGTGAAGATCACCTGAAACTGGCTGCCATCATCGAATTCATTCATACTTCCACCCTGCTGCACGACGACGTGGTCGACGAATCCGACCTGCGCCGCGGCCGGGAAACCGCCAACGCCCTGTTTGGCAATGCCGCCAGCGTGCTGGTGGGCGACTACCTCTACAGCCGCTCCTTCCAGATGATGAGCGAGCTCTCCAACCTGCGGGTGATGGAGATCCTCTCCGATGCCACCAATACCATCGCCGAAGGGGAAGTGTTGCAGCTGATGAACTGCAACGATCCGGATACCACCGAAGAGAGCTACATGACGGTCATCTACTGCAAGACCGCCAAGCTGTTCGAGGCGGCCACCCGCCTCGCCGCCGTGCTGACCCATCAGCCCGCGCCCGTCGAGCAGGCAATGACTGACTATGGCAAGTATCTGGGCACCGCCTTCCAGATCATCGACGATGTGATGGACTACTGCTCCCAGAGCGACGAGATGGGCAAGAACGTCGGCGATGACCTGGCCGAAGGCAAACCCACCCTGCCGCTGCTGCGGGCCATGGAAGTGGGTAGCCCGGAAGAGCGCCAGCTGGTGCGCGATGCCATCGAGCACCGTAACGGCATGGAGCACCTCGACCGGATCCTGGCCATCCTCGACCGTACCGGCGCCCTGGAATACTCCCGCATGCGGGCTCGGGAAGAGGCCGACAAGGCCATCGCGGCCCTCGCCATCCTGCCGGATTCCCAGCACAAACAGGCGTTGGCAACACTGGCCCACATGGCGGTGCAGCGCAGCGCCTGATGCCAGTCGGTGCACAATAAAAAAGAGGCCCTTTGGCCTCTTTTTTATTGTCCGGCAAACACAGTCTGGCTCACTCAGCACCATCTCTAGCGTGCCAGCGCCCACAGAATCACGGTCCCAGCCACCACCAAACAGCCGCCGATGCGGTGCAGCTGCTCGGTGGGCTGCTCGCTCAGCAGCCGCAGCATCTGTTGCCAGGCGCGCGGCATCAGCAGCGGTCCCAGCCCCTCGAACAGCAACAGCAAGCACAGCCCCATCAAGATGGATGTCAGCATCAACTCTCCTCTCAACCACAATGTCCACAAGCTGCCAGAGCACCGGCAAACCCCTGACCGCCAAACAAAAGGGCCTGAATCATCAGGCCCTTGGGTATCATTGCGACTCGCTTACTGCTTGCTGCCATGCGGCGACTTGAGGTAGCGGAAGAACTCGCTGTCCGGCTTGAGGACCATCAGGTCATTGCCACCGGCGAAGCTCTTGCGATAGGCCTCCATGCTGCGCACGAAGCTGAAAAACTCGGGGTCTTTCTTGTAGCTGTCGGCATAGATCTTGGCGGCCTCGGCATCCCCTTCACCACGCAGCTGACGGGCGTTACTCTCGGCGTCGGCGATCATCACGGTCACCTTGCGGTCGATGTCGGCGCGCAGGATCTCGGCCTGCTCGCGGCCCTGGGAGCGATGCTCACGGGCTACCGCAGTCCGCTCGGCACGCATCCGCTGATATATGGAACTGGAAACTTCCACCGGCAGGTTGATCTGCTTGATGCGCACATCCACCACCTTGATGCCAAGCTCGGAGGAGCGCGCCATCTTCATCAAGGCATCTTCCATCACGGTACTGCGCTCACCGGAGACGATGTCCTTGATGGTGCGGTTACCGATCTCGGAACGCAGACCGTTATTGATCTTGCGCTTGAGCAGGTCTTCGGCCTGGATCTTGTTGCCACCACCGGTCGCCAGGTAGTACTTGGAGAAGTCCTCGATCTTCCACTTCACGTAGGAGTCGATGATGAGGTCTTTCTTCTCGGACGTAACGAAGCGATCCGCCTGGCCTTCCAGGGTCTGGATGCGGGCATCCATCTTGCGTACCTGGTCGATGAGCGGCACCTTGAAGTGCAGGCCCGGCTCGTACAGGCGCGGCTCACCGGAGTCGACCCGCTTCACCTTGCCGAACTGCACGACGATGCCCTTCTGGCCTTCATCGACGATGAAAACCGACGAGAAGCAGACCATGGCGGCCACAGCGATGACACCAATAGCTATCTTTTTCATCTATTAGTTTCTCCCTGAGCTGAAACGGTCGCCGCTACGCAGCGGAGTCGGAGTGGAGTTGGCCCCTTCGTTGGACGGCGGGGTCTGTTCCACCACCGGCGCACCTGCCGGACGCGCCGGTTGCACTGCGGTCGCCTTGCCGGAAAGCTTGTCGAGCGGCAGATAGATCATGCTGTTGTTGCCAGCCGGCATGTCGACCACCACCTTGTTGGCCTGCTGATACAACTCTTCCATGGTCTCCAGGTAGATACGATCACGGGTCAGCTCGGGCGCAGCCTGATACTGGGGCAGCAACTCGTTGAAGCGAGCGACTTCACCCTTGGCCTTCAGCACGATCTGGGACTTGTAGGCTTCGGCCTCCTGCTCCAGACGCTTGACCTGGCCACGGGCCTTCGGCTCCACTTCACGGGCATAGGCTTCGGCTTCACGAATGAAGCGCTGTTCATCTTCCTGGGCGGAGATGGCGTCATCGAAGGCATCTTTCACCTCTTCCGGCGGACGTGCCGGCAGGAAGTTGACGTCGACGATCTGCAGACCCATGTGATACGGCTCGATGATGCTGTCGATCACCTGCCAGGTCTCCTGGCGCACCTTCTCACGACCGGTGGTCAGCACGTCGTCCATCCGGGTGTGGCCCACCACGTAACGCAGGGCGCTGTCGGTGGCCTGGCTCAGACTCTCGTCGGCATTGGTCACGCTGAACAGATACTGCTCCGGGTCGACCACGCGATACTGCACGTCCATCTCGACCCGCACCACGTTCTCGTCCTGGGTCAGCATGAAGCCGGAGGCGGGCAGGGAACGCACGGACTCCACGTCCACCGGGATCACCCGGTCGATGAAGGTCGGCTTCCAGCGCAGGCCAGGATCCACGTTGTGGGAGTATTCGCCAAAGCGCAGCACCACGCCCCGCTCGGCTTCACGAATGGTATAGAAGCCGCTGACGACCCACACCACTACCGCCACCACCAGAGCGATGGAGAGGCCAAACTTGCCTACATCGCCACCACCAGACTTGCCGCCACCGAGCAGACCACCAAACCGGCGGCTCACCTTGCGCAGCATCTCGTCCAAATCAGGGGGTCCCTGATTCTTGCCGTTGTTCCCCCAGGGGTCACGGTCTTTGCCGTTGTTACCAGGCTCATTCCAAGCCATCAGCGTCTCCATTAATACATGCGGATGGATATCATCTCTATCGGGCCATCAACCGTTGATGAAGCCAGCAAACATTCATCTCATCGACGAATCAATGCCTGATAAAGCGTTGTAAACTCTCACCTTCTTGTTTCATGAGGCGGTTCCAGTCAGCCAGTTGCAGGCGGACTTCCAACACAAAATCCCCCTCCTCGCTGAAACCTTCCTGCTCGATGCCCTTGAGGCGATAGAGCGCACTGCGCAATCTGGCGGCCGAAGGCGGCAACTGCAGGGTATGGTGCACCATGGATCCGGCCAGCAATTCAGTCAGGGCCGTAAACAGGTCTGCACACCCTTCCCCGGTCTGGGCTGACAGCCAGACCCGCACCGGGCGCCCCTCTTCGTCACGCTCCAGCCCGACCGGATGTTCACCCAGCTTGTCGATCTTGTTGCAGATCATCAGCTGGGGTCGGTCATCGGCTTCGATCTCGGCCAGCACCTGCTGCACCGACTCGATATTTTCCTGCATCTGATCATCGGCACAGTCCACCACGTGCAGCAGCAGGTCCGCTTCGCGGGTCTCCTGCAGCGTCGCCTTGAAGGCCGCGACCAGATCATGGGGCAAGTGTCGAATAAATCCAACTGTATCCGCCAGAATCACATCACCCACATCCTGGATCACCAATTTGCGCAGGGTCGGATCCAGGGTTGCGAACAATTGGTCGGCAGCATACACGCTGGCAGCTGTAAGTTGGTTGAACAAAGTGGACTTTCCGGCGTTGGTGTAACCCACCAGGGAAACGGTCGGCACCTCGTTGCGGTTGCGGGCACGACGCCCCTGCTCCCGCTGCTTGGCCACCTTGTCGAGCCGACGCAAAATCGCCTTGATGCGCTCACGCAACAGGCGACGGTCGGTTTCCAGCTGAGTTTCACCCGGGCCGCGCAGGCCTATCCCGCCCTTCTGACGTTCAAGGTGGGTCCAGCCTCGCACCAGGCGAGTAGAAAGATGGCGTAACTGGGCCAGTTCGACCTGCAACTTGCCTTCGTGGGTACGGGCGCGCTGGGCAAAGATATCGAGGATCAGGCCGGTCCTGTCCACTACCCGGCACTGGAACAGACGCTCCAGGTTGCGCTCCTGGGCAGGGGTCAGGGCATGGTTGAAGATGACGACGTCGGCATCCAGCATCTGGACCTGGGACGCTATCTCTTCAGCCTTGCCGCTGCCGACAAAAAATTTGGCGCTGGGCGCACTGCGGCTGGTGGTGATCACCCCCAGCGCATTGACCCCGGCCGAGCTCACCAGCATCTTGAGCTCTTCCAGATCCTCCCGCTCACCCTCATCACTGAAGTTGACATGTACCAGAACGGCCTGTTCGCCGGCTTCATAACGGTCAAACAAGCGCTTGCTCCTTGACAGGAATCATGATGAATCTGGGTTGACGAGTCGCCTCGTCCCGGGATATCACGCCTCGGCTTCACCCTGCTCTTCGCCAGCCGCGCCCGGCGCATGCTGGTGGTGGTTGACGGCACGGGCCGGCACCACGGTAGAGATGGCGTGCTTGTAGACCATCTGGCTCACGGTGTTCTTCAGCAAAATGACAAACTGGTCAAACGATTCGATCTGACCCTGCAGTTTGATGCCGTTCACCAAATAGATAGAAACAGGAATCCGCTCACGGCGCAGCGCATTCAAAAACGGGTCTTGGAGAGATTGCCCCTTAGCCATCTTCTTTTCCTTATAGTTTGTTGTTTTTAAACACCGGATATCAATATAACAACCTGATTATACAGGAGTGTCAAGCCACTCCGGCACGGGCGACGACCCTTGCCAGATTGCCAGACTCACCAGATTCCAACCAGGTCACATCAGACCAACCGCGCAACCAGGTCATTTGACGCTTGGCCAACTGGCGGGTGGCAACAATTCCGCGATAGCGCATCTCATCATACTCCACTTCCCCCGCCAGGTAGTCCCACATTTGGCGGTATCCCACGCAGCGGATGGAGGGAAGATCCGGGGTGAGATCGCCCCGTTGGTAGAGCGCCCTGACTTCCTGTTCAAAGCCGCCCTGCAGCATCTTGTCAAAGCGCAGCTCGATGCGCTGGTGCAGCACGGCGCGATCGCTCGGTGCGATGGCAAACTGCAACACGCGATAGGGCAACCCCTCCCCCTGCACCTGGGTCAGCTCGGTGAGCGTCTTGCCGCTGATGCGGTAGACTTCGAGCGCCCGGCTGAGCCGCTGCGGGTCATTGGGATGGATGCGGGCACCGGCCACCGGGTCGATGCGCACCAGTTCATCGTGCAGTGCCTGCCAGCCAAGGCGAGCGGCCTCCTCCTCGATGCCGGCCCGAATGACGGGGTCGGCGGAGGGCAGCGGAGAGAGCCCCTCCAGCAGCGCCTTGAAATAGAGCATGGTGCCGCCCACCAGCAGCGGAATCCGGTCGCGGTCGGCAATCTCTTTCATCTCCCGCAGCGCATCCTTGCAAAAATCGGCCGCCGAATAGCTCACGGCGGGATCCAGGATGTCGATCAGCCGGTGCGGCGCCAGCGCCAGCTCGGCGGCACTCGGTTTGGCGGTGCCGATATCCATGCCGCGATAGATGAGCGCGGAATCCACGCTGATGATGTCGCAGGGCAACGCCTGGCACAGTTCGATGGCGAGATCCGTCTTGCCGGAGGCCGTCGGCCCCATCAGAAAAATTGCAGTCGGCAAGTCAGCCACGTAAAAAACTCCCCTTGCATGGTCGCCGCCTGTGCGGCGCACCTGCAAAAAACTGGTTTATGGGTTCAAGAGGGGCATTCCCCCTCAATGGCCATCGGCGAACTCGGTCAGCACACTCGCCAGCGCCAGCGGGCGCACCATGCGAACGTCTGCCAGTTGGTCACTGAAATCGGCAACAAGTTCCGTCAGCAGGCGGTTGGCCGTGGCAAAATCGTATACTTTTTCGCGACTTATCCCCTGCTCCACCAGCCATTGGCATAGTACTTCAGCCTGCTGGCCGGCATCACTGTCAGATCCGCTCTCGATCAGTTGCAACAATTCGGGTAATAAGCGCACCAGATCTGTCTGGCGCAGCAACGCCGGCACCCGAGTCAGGATCATGGTGTCGCGCCCGCCGCTTTTCAACTCCAGCCCCATCCGTTTGAGCAAACGATCCTGCTGCTCGACCAGCGCGACCAGATTTTTCGGCAGCTTGAAGGAGACCGGCAACAGCAGCGGCTGGGCAGCCAGCCCCTGACCCCAGGTTTCCAGCAGCCAGTGGCGCAGCAGCAGGCGCTCGGCCCGCACCAGCGACAGCAGGGCCAGCCGGTTGTCTCGCTCCAGCAGCAGATAAGCCTGTTCCACCAGGGTCAAAGCCCGCCACGTCCCCGCTTTGGCGGGCACGGCAGCGGCAACAGGCGCGGTTTCAGCCACTGCCAGCGGCGTGCCCTGCACCGCCGGCAGGGTGGTGAGCAGCGATCCCATGCCGCGCATCGCCTCCCGGCTGAGGGGCTCGGGCGGCTGGTAGTTGCCCGCTCTCCCTGCACCACTCCCTTCCCGCACTTCCCGGGCCGGCGCCCGGTAGTTGTGCTCGGCGCCATACCACTCGGCTCTGGGGGCCTGACCCGGATACTCGATGGGGGCACTGACCGGCAGCTCGACCAGGGTCTCGGCCAGGGGCTCATCGCTGGCTGCTCCTTGCTGGCGCAGGGCAGTAAACAGCGCCTGGAAGATGAAGTCGTGAATGAGGCGGGCCTGATGAAAGCGCACCTCATGCTTGGCCGGATGGACGTTGACATCCACCTGACGGGGATCCAGCTCGATGTAGAGCACGTAGGCCGCGAACCGGTCGGCCGGCAGCAGCTCGTCATAAGCCTGGCGGATGGCGTGGTTGATGAGCTTGTCGCGCATCATGCGGCCATTGACATAGGTGTATTGCAGATCGTTCTGCGGCCTGGCGCCCTCCGGGGTCGCCAGCCAGCCCCACAGCCGCACGTCGCTGTGCTCGCTCTCCACCGCCAGCGCGTGATGCATAAAGGGAGAGCCGCACACAGCGGCGAGCCGGCGCTCCTGCTCCGCCACCGTATTGGCGGCCTTGTACTGGCGCACCACCTTGCCGTTGTGGCGCAGGATCAGGGTAACGTCGAAGCGGGAGAGCGCGATGCGGCGCACCAGCTCGTCGATGTGGGCGAACTCGGTCTTTTCGCTGCGCATGAACTTGCGCCGCGCCGGGGTGTTGAAGAATAGGTCTACCACCTCTACCGTGGTACCCACCGGGTGGGCCGCCGGCTTGACGGTGACGCTCATCTCCCGCCCTTCGGCCTGCGCCTGCCAGGCCTCGCTCTGCTCCGCCGTGCGGGAGGTGAAGGTGAGCCGGGAGACCGAACTGATGGAGGCGAGCGCCTCGCCGCGAAAGCCCAGGCTGTTGATCCCTTCCAGATCGTCGAGGGTCGCGACCTTGGAGGTGGCGTGGCGCGACAGTGCCAGCACCAGCTCATCCTTGGCGACACCACCGCCATTGTCACGAATGCGAATGAGCTTGGCTCCGCCCTTGTCGATGTCGATTTCGACCCGGTCGGCACCCGCATCCAGGCTGTTTTCCACCAGCTCCTTGACCACGGAGGAGGGCCGCTCCACCACCTCACCGGCAGCAATCTGGTTGGCCAGAATCGGCGGCAATATACGAATTGGCATCGCTTACTCCTGCTGGTTGAACGGGGTGGCTGTGGCAATCGCCCCGGATGAGAGCCACGCTGCCGTACCACAGCCCACGCTCGTCTGGCTGGCCAGAACAGGGGACAAGGTACGGATCGGCATCACTGACTCCTGATGGTTGAAGGCGCGGGTAATCGGCGGGATTCAATAACGGCTCACCGGACCCGTCCCTGCCAGTGGCAGGGACGGGTCCTGCGGCTCATCCAGCGCTATTTTTGCGGAATATAGAGCACCTGCCCTATCTGGATGTCCCGCGACTTGAGCTTGTTGATCTCCACCAGCCGCGCCTGGCTGACCCCGTATTTCTCGGCAAGCCGGGAAAGGCTCTGCCCGCGGGTGACCACATGACGGAGCATGTTGGCCTTGTCGTTGGTCTGCACGCTGGCGACCGGGGCACTCGGCTCCTTGGCCGCCACCACGTAGGGCTTGATCACCCCGGCGCCGGACGAGGATCCGCCAACGCTGCTGACCGGTGCCCCGCCATCGCTGCTGCGATTCGGCTCGGTGGCCGGCATCCGGTTGGTCACTACCTGCTGCACCGGTTGCGCCGCCGGCTTGCTGACGGCGACCGGCTTGCTGGTGGGGACGGGTCGGCTGACCGCCGCCTGCTTGTTGTTGCCCTGCCCCTTGCCGGTGAGCATGGCTCCCTTGGTCGGATGGGCCCGGTAATAGTTGCGGATCCCCTCGAAGATGGCGCGGGCCAGCTGATCCTGATAGCTGGCGGTGGCCAGCAACTGCTCTTCGGCATGGTTGGAGATAAAGCCCGTCTCCACCAGCACGGAGGGGATATCCGGCGCCTTCAGCACCGCCAGACTGGCGTGCTCCGGTGCCTTCTTGTGCAACCTGGCCACCCGGCCCAGCGAGCGCAGGATCTGGCGGCTGACGTCATAACCCTCGGCGCGGGACTTGTCCATGGAGAGGTCGAGGAAGGTCTGCGCCAGATAGGGGTTCGGGTCCGATTCGGCCAACACCTTGCCGACGCCCCCCAGCAGCTCGCCCTGCTTCTCCTGTTTCTCCAGCCAGCTGCCCATCTCGCGGTTGGCGCGATTGGTCGACAGTACCCAGACAGAGGCGCCGCGCGGGGTCGAATTGTGGAAGCTGTCGGCGTGCACCGACACCAGCAGGTCGGCCTTGGCCTTGCGGGCAATCTCGGAGCGCTTGTTCAGATCGACGAAATAGTCGCCGCGCCGGGTCAGCACGGCACGCATGCCGGGCTCGCGGTCGATGAGGGCGGCCAGCTTCTGGGAGACCGCCAGGGTCACCCGCTTCTCGTAGGTGCGACGCGGGCCGATGGAGCCCGGGTCTTCGCCGCCGTGGCCCGGGTCAATGGCAATCACCACTCCCTTGCCCTTGCCACCCACCGGCGTGGCTTGCACCGCGGCGGAGGCCTTCTCTTCGTACGGCAGGTCGATCACCAGACGGTGGCCGTAGGGCCCCGCCGGTGCCAGCGGGAACACCACCGGCTTGATGGTGGAGCTGAGATCCAGCACCAGCCGCAGACCGCCCTTCTCCAGCGGTGAGCTCTCGCGGATCTTGCGCACCAGCTCGCTCTTGTTCTCGATGCGGGCCAGATTGGTGACGTTGCTCGCCCCTTTCAGGTCGATCACCAGCCGGTCGGGGCCGGTCAGGGTAAAGTAGTTGTAATTGGGGGCGCTGCTCATGTCGAGCACCACCCGGGTGTTGTCCGGCGACGGCCACACCCGCACGCTCTTGAGCTGATTCGCCCAGGAGGGTAAGGCCAGCAGGGAGAGGGCAATAACAAGGATCAAGCGCACGTAGATGACAACCGTTCCAGAATGGCTTCGCCAATAGCGGTGCGAGCCTCTATCAGGACCTCGCGCTGCTCGTTTGCATAACTCAGGGTAATGTCGAGATCGGGGGCGGGCAGCCAGCCTTCCCCTTTCTCCGGCCACTCCACCAGACAGAGGGTGTTGGCGCCGAAGTAGTCACGGATCCCCATGAACTCCAGCTCCTCCGGGTCGGCCAATCGATAGAGATCGAAGTGGTAGAGCTGCCAGTCGGCCAGCTCATAGGGCTCGACCAGGGTATAGGTCGGGCTCTTGACCTTGCCCTCATGCCCCAGCCCCTGTACCCAGCCCCGGGTCAGGGTGGTTTTGCCGGCCCCGAGAGAGCCGTGCAAGAACACCGTGGTTGCCTGCTGGCAGGCGTGGGCCAGTCGGCCACCCAGTGCCACTGTTGCTGCCTCGTCCGGCAGTGTCATCATCAACTGTTTTGCCATGTTCTTCTTTAGCTTGTTATGGTGTCGGGATTTACCAGTCGACGGATAAAAGGCAGCAGGTCTGATGCCAGCATGCCCCGCTCTCCGTCTGCAGCGGCCAGATCGGCCGCTTCCCCGTGGATCACGGCGCCCAGTCGGGTTGCCTCGGCGGCAGACCAGCCCTGGGCCAAAAGGGCGGCGATTATACCAGATAACAGGTCGCCCATGCCGCCACTGGCCATGCCGGGATTGCCCTCGTCGCAGAGCGCCATCCCCTTGCCATCGTGGATCAGCGTCCCCGCCCCCTTGAGCAGCACCACACCGCCGAAACGCTGCTGCAGACGCTGCACCGCGGCAAAACGATCCGCGGCAATCTCGGCAATGGTGCAGCCCAGCAGGCGGGCAGCCTCGCCCGGATGGGGCGTGAGCACCCAATTATCCTGATGACGGGGACATTGCGCCAGCCAATTCAATCCATCGGCATCCAATACCAGCAGCACCTGCTCGTTAACAAATGACTCAAAATGGCGCCGACCCCACTCATCCTGACCCAGGCCGGGTCCCACCACCCGCACCGAGGCCCAGCGCTCCTCGTCCCCGCCCTGACTGCCCATCAATTCGGCCTGGTAGAGGCTGGCGGGCAGCTGGTCAGGATGCTGGCACACCCGCACCAGACCGGCACCGGCCCGCAGGCAGGCACGAGCGGCCAGCACGATGGCCCCCTGCATCCCCGCATTGCCCCCCACCAGCAGCACCTTGCCGTGGGAGCCCTTGTGGGACGAGCGCTGGCGCGGTGTCAGCCGGGCGTGCAGGGAGGGATAATCGATGCGCTCGGCCGCCGCCTGCCACCCGGGCGGGACGCTGACGCCGAGGGGGTCGCAGTCGAGCCGACCGACGCAATCCACCCCGTCGGCGGTGAGCAGGCCCTGCTTGATACCGATGAAAGTGAGGGTGCGGCTGGCGCGCACCACGGCCCCCATGGCGCAGCCGGTGTCGGCATTGAGGCCGGAGGGGAGATCCACCGATAGCACGGGCACCTGCAAGCCATTGATTGTTGCGACGATCTTTGTCATAAGCGGTGACAGCCGGGTATGGACACCGGTGCCGAGCAGTGCGTCGATTACCAAGTCCGGGGCCGGCAGCCGGTCGAGTTCGCCCGCCTCGGCCGACACCACTGTGCCCCCCGTCGCCAGCCACTCGTCGGCGGCCCGCCTGGCGTCTCCCGTCAGCTCGGCGGGATCCCTCAGCGCAATCACCTGGGGCTCCAGCCCCAACTGCCTCGCAAGGCGGGCCAATACATAGCCGTCGCCACCGTTGTTGCCGGGGCCGGTGAAGATCCACCAGCATCGGCTGTGCGGCCAGTGGTGGGTGGCGTAGGTGCGCAGTGCCGCCCCGGCCCGCTCCATCAGGGTATAGAGTACCAGCCCTTCGCGCTCGGCCCACTCCCGCTCCAGGGCACGGATCTGTTCAGCCCGCCACAGTGATTGTGGTAAACTGCGCACCTCTTTCCCGCTGATAGCATCCCCGATGATCTGTACCATGACGGCTCCTGACTCTCATCCATTCATCCGGGCCAGCTGGCACCGGGCACATGATGCAGTATGACGGCAACCGCCATGCCCGTCGGTCAACCTTGGCAACAAGACCCCAGAGATGCGATACAGCATGACAGTACACCTCCATCCCGGTCAGCACCCGGGCAGGCAGACGGCCCCATGACTACCACCGAACTCCATCAACTGGCCCAAGATATCAAGCTCTGGGCGAGCGAGCTAGGATTCGACCAGGCCGGTATCACCGACACGGATCTCACCCTCGAGGAGCCCAGACTGCAGGCCTGGCTCGATGCAGGCCATCACGGCAGCATGGACTACATGGCGCGCCACGGCATGATGCGGGCCCGCCCCCACGAGCTGCTGCCGGGCACCTTGCGGGTGCTGTCGGTGCGGATGAACTATCTGCCGTTCGAGGCGGGCTTTGCCGCCACCCTGCGCGACCCCACCCTCGGCTACATCAGCCGCTATGCCCTCGGTCGCGACTACCACAAGCTGCTGCGCAACCGGCTCAAGCAGCTGGGAGAGCGCATCGAGCAGCGCTGCGAGGCGCTGGGCTGGCGCCCCTTCGTCGACTCGGCCCCCATTCTGGAGCGGCCGCTGGCGGCCAAGGCAGGCCTCGGCTGGGTGGGCAAGCACTCGCTGCTGCTCAACGAGTCGGCGGGCTCCTTCTTCTTTCTGGGGGAGCTGCTGCTCAGCCTGCCGCTGCCGCTGGATGCCCCGGTGGAGAAAGAGCAGTGCGGCAAGTGCGTGGCCTGCATCAATATCTGCCCCACCGGCGCCATCATCGCCCCCTACGTAGTGGACGGCCGTCGCTGCATCTCCTATCTCACCATCGAGAACGACGGCCCCATCCCTGAAGAGTTCCGGCCGCTGATGGGCAACCGCATCTATGGCTGTGACGACTGCCAGCTCATCTGCCCCTGGAACCGCTATGCCAACGCCAGCCCGGAGCCCGACTTCAGCCCGCGCCCCAATCTGCATCGCCCGCCGCTGTTGACCTTGTGGGGCTGGAGCGAGAGCGAGTTCCTCAAGCACACCGAAGGCAGCCCCATCCGCCGCATCGGCTATCAGCGCTGGCGCCGCAACCTGGCGGTGGCCCTTGGCAACGGTCCGGCCAGCCCGCAGGTCATGACGGCCCTGCAGCAGGCGCTGGCAGCAGCCGAGCCCATGGTGGCCGAACATATCGAATGGGCGCTGGCAACGCTGGCCAAACGCCAGCAGGATGACAACAAAAAGACGCGCTTGCTGATCCGCTGCATCGAAAAAGGTCTGCCGGATCACGCATAGACGATCTGCCCCTTGCCGGATCGAAGCCATTTTTTCATGCTCTGCCGACGGTCGATCGTCGGCACTATAAAAGGAACAAGCTGATGCAGATGTTGGGAGTGGATATCGGTGGCTCGGGGATCAAGGGATGCCTGGTCGACACCGCAACGGGCGAGCTGATTGGTGAACGTCACCGACTGGTGACGCCGCAGCCAGCCACCCCGGCCGCCGTGGCTCATACCCTCAAGGCGCTGGTGGAACACTTCGACTGGAAGGGCCCGGTGGGCTGCGGTTTTCCCGCCACCATCCACAACGGCATCGCCAAGAGCGCGGCCAACATCGACAAGAGCTGGATTGAGACCGACGTCGCTCACCTGTTCGCCGACGTCACTGGCCAACCCTGCCACGTGCTGAACGACGCCGATGCGGCTGGCCTGGCTGAGATGCGCTTCGGGACCGGCAAGGATCGCAGCAAGGGGGTCATCATCCTCGTCACGGTCGGCACCGGCATCGGCACCGCCGTGTTCGTCAACGGTCAGCTGCTGCCCAACACCGAGCTGGGTCATCTGATGCTGGAAGGCATGGTGGCAGAGCACTACTGCTCGGACGCGGTGCGCAAGCGCGAGGATCTCTCCTGGGGCCGCTGGGGCAAGCGCTTCAACAAGTACCTGGCTCGCCTCGAGTTTCTGTTCTCCCCCGACCTCTTCATCCTGGGCGGCGGCAGCGCCGCCAAGCTCGACAAGTTCATCGACAAGATTGAGACCCGGGCCCCGCTGGTGGCGGCCGCCAACCTCAATCAGGCCGGCATCATAGGCGCCGCCCTGCACGCTGCCGAGCTCACCGCCGCCCGCCAGTCGGCATGACACCGTCGTGAACAAACAGCAGAGGCCCGGCATTGCCGGGCCTCTGCTGTTTTCAGCGCCCATTTTTCACCCTACTTATCGCCCGGGGACATGTCGCCCGGCCGGCTATTTCCTATAAGTCGTCGAGCCGATGGGCGCCGTGCACCAAGCGGGTCAGGCGGGTCTGCTCCTGCTCGGCCAGGCCGCCGAGCAGCCGCACCGTCTCTTCGGTCGGACACTCCCGGGCCAGATGGCTGAGCTCACCGATGAGCTTCTCCTCCTGACGGCACACCAGCTGCACTATGTCCTGGGTCTGGGCCGTGGCGGGCAGGCTCAGGCGCCGGATCCCGGGCAGCAGATCCTCGCTGAAGCCTCGCTCCAGCCAGGTCTCCTTCACCCCTTCGCCAAGTTCATTCAGGTAGTCATCCAGCTGGCTCTTTGCCGCCGCCTCCCGCTGCTGCAGATAGGCCAGCAGCAGCCGGCTGCGCTCGCCATCCACCTGTGCCATGAGGCGCCCGTAACCGAGCCCAAGCTGGTGATGCACCTGCTCCAGATAGAGCAGCAAGTCTTTGATTTGTTGAAATCGCATCAGGTTGCCCTCCTGTATATCGTGCCCTTTAAGTATAAAAAACAGGCAATTGCAATCCAAGCCAAAGCACGGCCCTTGTTGTGCTGCATCAAGCCAGTGGCCAAGAAAGCAGCGATCGACACAAAGTGGAATGATTTGTGCCAACCCGGAGGCAATAAAAGGATGAGCAGGTGAATCCGGTTGGCGGCTAATAAAGGAGGTTGTAAGCGGATATTTACCATGTGATATTCGGCAATTATGCCATAGCACCAAATACAATATTGATGTGAGCGAGATCACCGTCGGCGTTAGTCGGCAGGCGGGAATCCTTAGCACTTTTTTAGACGTCTAGATGTATAAACACGCGTTGACACGGCCATCCAGACATCTTAGCATCATCCTCCATGATGGCAGAGCAACCCAGTGAAACCTCTGCCCAATTCACCCGCCTGTAGCGCCCTGTGCTTTAAGGCTGTTAGCACGGAAGAATCCATGATTAAGTTGATCGGTCTCAACAAAGTCTACGGTAAAGGCAGTGATGCCGTGCACGCCCTGCGTGACGTGAGCCTGCATGTGCCGCAAGGCAAAATTTTCGGGGTGATCGGCGCCTCCGGTGCCGGCAAGAGTACCCTCATCCGCTGCGTCAACCTGCTGGAGCGCCCGACGGAAGGTCAGGTGATTGTCGACGGCCAGGATCTGGTCGCCCTGAGCGAACGGGATCTGACCCAGGCTCGCCGCCAGATCGGGATGATTTTCCAGCACTTCAACCTGCTCGCCTCCCGCACCGTCTCCGCCAACATCGCCTTCCCGCTGGAGCTGGCGGGCTGGAGCAGAGAGAAGATCCAGCAACGGGTCGAAGAGCTGCTGGCACTGGTCGGGCTGGAAGCCCGTGCCCACGCCTATCCGTCCGAGCTCTCCGGTGGCCAGAAACAGCGGGTCGCCATCGCCCGGGCGCTGGCGCCGGCCCCCAAGGTACTGCTGTGCGACGAGGCCACCTCGGCCCTCGACCCGCAGACCACCCGCTCGATCCTGACCCTGCTCAAGGAGATCAACGTCAAGCTGGGGCTCACCATCCTGCTCATCACCCACGAGATGGACGTGGTGAAGGGGATCTGTGACGAAGTGGCCATCATCAGCGACGGCCGGCTGATCGAACAGGGCGAAGTGGCCTGGTTCTTCAGCAATGCCAAGACCCAGCTGGCGCGGGATTTCATCCACTCCACCATCCACCTGGAAGTGCCCCAGGAGTATCAGGATCGGATGAGTGCGGAGCGGGTCCCCGGCAGCTATCCGCTGGTGAAGCTCGGCTTTACCGGCAGCACGGTCGACACGCCGCTCATCTCCGAGGCGAGCCGCCGTTTCAACATCGACATCAGCATCCTGAGCGCCGACATCGAATACGCCGGGGGCGTCAAATTCGGCTTCCTGCTGGCAGAACTGTTCGGGGATGAAGCCCAGTGCGAGGCGACCCAGCAGTTCCTCATCGACAACCATATTCAGCTGGAGGTAATGGGTTATGTCCGAAGCCATGATTAATCTGCTGTTCACGGCCCTGGGCGACACCCTCATCATGGTGTTTGCCTCCGCCCTGTTCGGCTGCCTGCTCGGTCTGCCGCTCGGTGTGGCGCTGCACGTGACCAAGGCCGGCCAGATCCTGGCCAACCCGCTGCTCAACCGTACCTTGGGCATGGTGGTCAACGTGGGTCGTTCGGTACCCTTCATCATCCTGCTGGTCGCCATCATCCCGCTGACCCGGCTGATCGTCGGCACCAGCATCGGCACCATCGCCGCCATCGTGCCGCTGACCGTCGGCTGCATTCCCTTCATCGCCCGCCTGGTGGAAGGGGCCCTGATGGAGGTGCCGGACGGCTTGCTGGAAGCGGCCAAGGCCATGGGCGCCAAGCCCCTGCAAATCATCACCAAGGTGCTGCTGCCCGAGGCCCTGCCCGGCATCCTCAACAGCGTCACCATCACCCTCGTCACGCTGGTGAACTACTCCGCCATGGCCGGTGCCATCGGGGGCGGTGGTCTGGGCGATGTGGGTATTCGTTACGGCTATCAGCGCTTCGACCCGACCGTCATGCTGGTGACCGTGGTTATTCTGGTCGTACTGGTTCAACTCATCCAGAGCGCGGGTGAGCGCCTGGTCAACAAATGTGATCATCGTTAATCGTCGATTTCTGACAGGAGGTTTTATGAAATTTGGCATCAAATCCGTTGCGGCAGCCCTGCTGGCCACTCTGGTACTGGCCGGTTGCGGTCAAAAAGAAGAGAACAAGACCCTGAAAGTAGGCGCCATCGCCGGCCCCGAAACCGAACTGGTTGAAGTGGCCGCCAAAGTGGCCAAGGAGAAATACGGCCTGACCGTCGAAGTGGTCAACTTCTCCGACTACGTCACCCCGAACGTGGCGCTGAACGATGGCAGCATCGACGTCAACGCCTTCCAGCACAAGCCCTATCTGGATGCCCAGAACCGTGATCGCGGCTTCAAGCTGGTGCCGGTCGGCAACACCTTCGTCTACCCGATCGCCGGTTACTCCAAGAAGATCAAGGCGCTGAGCGAGCTGAAAGATGGCGCCCAGATCGCGGTGCCGAACGATCCGACCAACCTGGGCCGTTCCCTGATCCTGCTGGAGAAGCAAGGCCTGCTGAAGCTGAAGGAAGGCGCCGGTCTGGAAGCGACCGTACTGGACATCGCCAGCAACCCGCGCAACTTCAAGATCGTCGAGCTGGAAGCTGCCCAGTTGCCGCGCTCGCTGGAAGACGTGGACTTGGCCATCATCAACAACACCTTCGCCGGCCAGATCGGGCTGACCCCGACCGAGAACGGTCTGTTTGTTGAGGATAAAGAGTCCCCCTACGTCAACCTGATCGTTGCCCGTGACAACAACAAGGACGACGAGAAGGTCAAACAGTTCGTACAGGCTTTCCAGACCGACGACGTCTACAAGAAAGGGCTGGAACTGTTCAAGGGCGGCCTGGTGAAAGGTTGGTAATCACTCACTCGGCAAAAAAGGCCACGCAATGCGTGGCCTTTTTTTTTGCTGCCGTTATCATATCGGCGAGCACGGCAACACGAACATATTCAGCACATGAAAAAATGGTATCTGGCCTACTGCAAGCCAAAAGAAGAGGCCCGCGCCCGCGCCCATCTCGAAGCCCAGGGGATCGAGTCCTATTACCCCATGGTGGAAATTGAAAAACTGCGGCGGGGCAAGCGTGTCCCGGTGCGGGAGCCCATGTTCCCCAACTATCTGTTCATCTATGTGGATCTGGAAGAGGTCACCCCGGTCACCCTGAAGTCGACCCGCGGCATCAGCCGCATCATCCACTTCGGTCGGGAGTGGACCTCCATCAGCAGCCAGCTGGTCTATCAGCTGATGAGTCGGGACGACAGCGACGAGGCCCGCGCCAGCTACGCCAGCCTGCCGACCCAGGGCGACAAGGTGCTGATAGAATCCGGTCCGCTGGCCGGCTTCGAAGCCATCTATCTGGAGCCGGACGGCGATAAGCGGGCGATCCTGCTGGTGAGCCTGCTCAATCAGGAGACCAGCAGCAGCTTCGACAACCAGTCCTTCCGCCGGCTGGACTGACCCGGCAATCAACACCGAACTCCCGCTGGCTGGCCCGAGCAATCCTCTCTTGCGCCAGCGAGGCTAAAAAACGGGGCAGGCCCAGCGGCCTGCCCCGTTTTCATACGCCTTGTCCGCCTCAGGCATCCAGTTCGAAGCGGCAGATCACCGCCGTCAAGCGACCGGTATCCTGCGCCAGCCGGGCCACTATCTCCTCCCCCTGCTGGCTGCGCTGGCTCGACTGCCGGCTCAGGCCGGCGATCTCCTCCACCGTTCCCGCCACCTCCTGAGCCACCCGTGACTGCTGCTCGGTCGCGGTGGCGATGGCCCCCAGCTGGCCCGACAGATCCTGCACCAGCTGCAGCATGGCATTCAGGGTACCGGTCACCGAGTCGACGGCGCCGCGCCCCTCCTCCACCAAGCGGGTACCGCTGCCGACCGTGTTGACGGTCTGGCGGGTCTGCTGCTGGATGCTGGCGATGGTCTGGCTGATCTCCTCGGTGGACTGGCTGGTGCGGCTCGCCAGCAGCCGCACCTCGTCGGCCACCACGGCAAACCCGCGCCCCTGCTCGCCGGCTCGCGCCGCCTCGATGGCGGCATTGAGCGCCAGCAGATTGGTCTGCTCGGCGATGGTGGCGATCACCTCGGTGACGCGTCCCACCTGCTCGCTCTGGCTGCTGAGCTGGCCCATCGCCTCGTTCGCCTCGGCAATCATGGCGGCAATCTGCTGCATGGTGGCGGTCATGCGGGCCAGCTCGTGGCCGCCCTGGCGAGTCTGCTGCTCCGCCTGCTGAGCGGCCCGCGCCGCTTCGGCAATATTGCCCGCCACATCCCGGGTACTGACCGACATCTGCTCGATGGCCGCCGCCACCGTATCGACCCGCTGATTCTGGCTCGCCAGATCGGTGACGATGGCGCGGGTGGTGCTGCCCACCTCGCCGCAGGCCCCGTCCACCTGCCCCACCGCCCCCTGGATCTCCCCCACCAGCTGGCGCAGCTGGCCGGACATCTGGTTGATGGAGCCCGTCAGCCCGCCCAGCTCATCCTGGCTCTGCACCGGCAGAGGGCGGGCCGGCAGCCGGCCGTTGGCCACCAGATCGGCCCGCAGCACCAGGCTGGCGATGTCCCGGGTCAGGCGGCGACTGAACAACAGCGCCACCAGGGTGCCCAGCACGATCACGGTCAGGGTGGCCAGCAGCAGGGTACGATTGATGGTCTGACCGGCGCTGGTCATCTTCTGGCCCATGCTTTCCACCTCGGCGCGGGTCTGGGTCACCTGGCCGGCCAGCTGGGTCGCCAGCTGACCGAGAGCCGGTTCAATCTCGGTCGCCATCAGATGGTTGGCCTGATCCCAGTCGGGTGCCTGCCGCTTGCTGATCACCTGCCCTACCAGCTCGGCGAAGGGGGCCGACATCTCCTCGAACAGCGACCAGATCCCCTTCTGCGCCTCGGTAAAGTTGGCCTCCTGTTGCTTCAGCTCGGCCACCCGCTGCTGGTGGAACTGGTAATAATCCTGGTATTTGGTGCGATAGTCCGGATCCCCGGAGATGAGGAAGTCGCGCAGGGCGGAGAGCGCATTGGAGAGACCGTTGTAGGCATCCCCCACCTGCTTGAGCAGCAGACGGCGATCGCCGGGCAGCTGATCCTGCGGGGTGGCCACCTCTTCGTTGGCAAAGGACTGCAGCTGATCGAGGGCCGACTCCGCCAGCGGCCCCGCCTCCTGCAGCATCAGGGTATGGGCGGGCAGGTTCTCGTCGGTATGGGCGATGTCCCACACCTTCTGCTGGCTGGTCTTAAAGGCCTTGAGCGAGCGGGCCAGCTCGGTGGTGAACTGCTGATGCTCGATCACCTGCCAGGCTCCCTCCCACTCCTGTTTGAGGCGGGCGGCCTGCGCCGGATCCTTGCCCAGGATGAGATAGGCCCGCAGGGAGGAGATGGTCGCCACCAGCGCTTTCTGGCTGGCTTCATCCCGTTGCAGGGCGGGCAGAGCCTGCTCCAGCAGGGCGTTGCCGGCCTGTCCGATGCGACCGAGCTGGTGGTAGACGAGGCTGGAAGAGAGGATCACCAGCAGATTGATAAAACAGAAGCTGAGCAGCAACTTGCTTGAAATTTTCATGAACATCCTTGTTTCGTTGTGGGCATCCTGCCCGACATTCACTCCCCGAGCAGCGCCGGTAGCCGTTCACGCCAGGAGTCATGCCATCCCATCAACTCCTCACGCGGCATGGGCCGGGCCGAGAAGAAGCCCTGGCACACGTCGCACCCCAGCCGCGCCAGCAGCCGCCAGGTGAGTTCATCCTCCACCCCTTCGGCGACGGACTTGAGCCCCAGTTTGCGGGCCAGCTCGATGCTTGACTCTATTATGGCCAAGCGGGAGGGGTCCTCAAAGCAGCGATCGACGAAAGAGCGATCCAGCTTGAGCTCGGTGAAGGGCAGCAGGGCCAGCTGCTGCATGGAGGAGTAGCCGGTACCGAAATCGTCGATGGAGAGGCCGAAGCCGTGCATGCGCAGGCGGGTCAGCACCTCCAGCGACTTGCCCAGATCCTTCACGAACGAGCTCTCGGTCACCTCCAGGGTGATGAGCTCGGGGTTGATGCTCCAGCGCTGGCACTGGTTGATCAGTGTATTGCACAGATCCCCCTCGATGAGGGAGGTGGTGGAGAGGTTCATCGACAGGTTGAGGGAGAGCCCGGTCTGCTCCCACAGATGGCCATCGCGCAGCGACTTGCTGATGATCACCTCGGTCAGCTGATCGATGAGACCGTTGTGTTCCGCCAGCGGAATGAAGCGGGCCGGCGAGATGAGGCCGTACTCCGGGTGCTGCCAGCGCGCCAGCGCCTCCATGCCGACCCACTGGCCGGAGCCGAAGCTCACCTTGGGCTGATACCAGGGCAGCAGCTGATCCTGCTCCAGCGCCAGGCTCAGCTCATCCAGGGTCAGGCGGTGGCCGTCCTCCTCCTGGGCTCGCTCCTGCTGCGGGCGCCAGGCGCCGATGAGCTGGCTGATCTGCTGCTGGCTAGAGGGCTTCTCGATGCGCCCCAGCACCTGCAGACCATAGGCGGCACTCATGCGCAGCACGGCCTCGACCACGTCATCCTCCAGCGCGCTGGAGAGGATGATGCCACCGCGAAAACCGCCCAGCGAGAGGCGACGCAGCAGCGCCATGCCGTCCATGCCCGGCATGCGCAGATCGCAAAACAGGATGTCGACCTGATGACGCTGACACATGGCCAGTGCCTCCACCCCGTCCTGCGCCTCCAGCAGGGAGCCGTAACCGAGCCCGCGGATCTGGTGCATCAACGCCTTGCGCTGGAACGCGTGGTCTTCCACCACCATGATCACCAACTCATGCTGTGTCTTGTTCATCGAGCCATAATCCAATTTCGCATGTAATAGAGTTCATCAGCGCCAGTACCGTCTGACTCAACTCGGTAAGTTCGTCCAGCTGCTTTAGGCGGGCCGCCGCTTCGAGCCGGGCCGCCTCCTCCGCCAGAGCCTGCTGCCCCACCATGCGGGCAGCCCCCTTGATGCGGTGTGCCGTCTCCACCAGGGCATAGGTGTCCTGCCTGGCCAGTGCCTGCATCATGTCATCGCCGTCCTGGCGATTGGAATCCAGATACTCCCGCGCCATGCTGCGCGCCACCGCCTCATCGCCAAACAGCGAGATCCAGCACTCCCCCTGCTCGCTGGCCGACGGAGCGGGCTGGTCCGGCTCCTGGGTCTGAGGGCTCACCGGCAACCAGCGCATCAGCATCTGATGCAGCGTCTCCAGGGTATAGGGTTTGAACAGCATGTCGTTCATGCCGGCTTCCTGCATCTGCAGGCTGGCCTCTTCGGATGTATCGGCGGTCACCCCGATGACGGGAGCCAACTCCCCCTGTGCCCGCAGGGCCCGGGTCAGACTGTAGCCATCCATCACCGGCATGTGGCAGTCGGTCAGCAGCAGGGCGAATGCCTGCCCCTGCCAGGTGCGCAGGGCCTTGTCACCGTCGTCCACCACCTCGGCATCCACCCCGAGGATCGCCAGCTGGCGAGCCAGCAGCGCACGGTTGATGGGGTGATCGTCGGCCACCAGCACCCGTCCCTGCAATTTGGGGGCATTGGCTTCGACCGGGCTGATCGCCGCCTCTCCCAGCAGCTGGTGACAGGTCTCCAGCAGCAGATCGGGATAGAGCGGAGACTGCCCCAGCCGCCACCAGGCACCCGACCCCATGCGGCCGCGCAGGGCCTCCTGCGGGGAGAGCACTATGCCCTTGAGGGCCGAGCGCTGCAAATGTGTCAGCCACTCGCAGCCAAGGGCCTGCTCGAGCCAGCTCTCCTCTGCTAATAACAAACCACTCACCGGCTGCTGCCACTGCTGTGGATCCAGACGATGCAGCCTGGCTCCCAGCCGCTGCATCGCGCTCTGCAGGGCCGCATCCTCGCCAAACAGCCACCAATCGTGGCCTGCCAGCGGCGGGGCATCCCACTGACACGCCGCCAGCGGGAAGTCGAAGGTGAGCCGGGTACCGTGCCCCGGCTTGCTCTCGAGCACCAGCGTGCCCCCCATTTTCTGGGCCAGCTGGTGGCAGATGGCAAGGCCGAGCCCGGTACCACCGAAGCGTCGGGTTATGTCGGATTCCACCTGCTCGAACGGGGTGAACAGGCGATCCTGCTTGTCTTCGGCAATGCCGATGCCGGTGTCGCTGACCGCGATGGCGAGCCGCTCCTTTTCAAAGCTGACCTGGATACGGATCTCGCCCCGCTCGGTAAACTTGACCGCATTGTTGAGCAGATTGGAGAGCACCTGCCCCACCCGCACCGCATCGATGCGGGCCTGATCCGGCACCTCCGGCGCCCACTCCAGCGTCACCTTGAGCCCCTTGCCATGGGCCAGAGTCGCGTGACCGCGGATCACGTCGCAGATGACGGAGGCGAGGCGGCAATCCTGATAGTGCAACTGCAACTGACCCGCCTCTATCTTGGAGAAATCGAGCACGTCGTTGACCAGATAGAGCAGGTTGTTGGTGGAGGTCACCACGTTGCGCAGCAAATAGCGCTGGTCGTCGTTCAGTTCGCTCATCTGCAGCAGCTCCAGCATGCCGTGCATGCCGGAGATGGGGGTCCTCAGCTCGTGGCTCATGGTGGCCAGGAAACGGCTGCGCACCTGCATCGCCTGCTCGGCATAGGCGCGCGCCTCCCTCAGGTCGTGCTCCTGGTGCTTGAGGGCCGTGATATCCTGGATCACCCCGTTGAGGATCAGGTGCCCCTCCTCCTGCGGCACGAAACTGCCGCGCACCTGCAGATAGCGGGCCCCCTCCGGCCGCTCCACCCGCACTTCCAGATCGAGCGGGGCCAGGGTTTCGGCATGATTGGCCACCTTGCTGACGAAATCCTGCAGTGCCTCCTCGGTAAAGCCGAACACCTCGCCGCCCGACTCGGCCGACAATATCTCCTGCCGGCTGGCGCCCAGGATCTCGCTCGCCCCCTGCGAGGCATAGAGGAAACGCCCCTTGCCAGGGCCGAGCCAGAGGTACTGATAGACGATGCCCGGCATGCTGTCGGTGATCTGGGTGAGCCGGGTCTCCGCCTTGCGGGCCCGCGCCTCGGCCTCCTTGATGCGGGTCACGTCGGTCAGCACCGTCAGCACCCCCAGCATGTCGCCCTTTGGCGAGCGATAGGGACGCTTGGTGTAGATGACGTGGAACATGGCGCCATCCTGACGGCGGCTGTTGCCCGCCCCTTCCAGCTGTTCGCCGCTCTGCCATACCCCCAACTCTTCGCGCAGCACCCGCTCCCGCTCTCTGGCCGGCATGCGGTCCAGATCGTCGCCATCATCCTGGGTCAGCTCACCGATGAAGGCATCCCGATAGGCCTGGTTGCAGAGGGTAATGCGCTGCTCGCGATCCCGCAGCACCACCATGTTGGGCAGGGAGTTGAGCAGGGTCTGCACGAAAGTCAGCTGCTCGTTCAATTTATGCTCAGCCAGCTTGCGCTGCACTATCTGGCGGCGCAGGGTCCGGTTCCAGCCCATGAACAGCAGCACGCAGAGCAGGAAAGCGCCCACGCCGACCGCGGACCAGAGCGCCACAGTGGCAGGGTTGATGCCGGTCTGGATGGTCAGAGCCAGCCACTTGTGCTCCAGCTTGGTCATCTCCTCCGGGCGGATGGAGAGCAGCACCTTGGTGAGGATCTGCTGCAGCATGGGGTCCTGCTGGTGCACCGCCATGGCGACCGGCACCCGCAGCTCGTTGCCGGAGAACACCACCTGATAGCGGTTGTTGAACCCCTTTTGCAGCGCCTGCTCCAGGGTGGTCATGCTCATCAGCACGTAGTCGACCTGATGCCCGTCCAGCAGCGGCAACAGCTTGGTATCGCTGCTCACCGTCACCGGGTGGGCTCCCACCTCGTTGAGCACCAGCTCCTCCACCGAGCCGCCGACAATCCCCACCCGTCGCCCCTTGAGCTCGTTGAGGTTGTCCAGCTCCTCGCTCCCCTGTCTGGCGGCGATCACCCGGTGGATGAAGGCGTAGTCGGGAGTAAACAGGGAGTATTGACGCCGCTCCGCAGTCGGGGTGATGGCCGGGATGAAGTCCAGCTTGCGCGCCTGAAACAGCGCCTGGGTCTCGGCCCAGCTGCTGGTGGGCACCAGGGTAAACTGCAGGCCGGAGCGCAGGCTCACCAGCTTGAGCATGTCGGCGATGAACCCCTTGAGCTGACCATTACCATCGATCTCGCTCACCGCCGGCCAGTCCGGCGCCACCCCGAAGCGCAGGGCCGGATGGCGGGTCAGCCAGTCGAGCTCGCTCTGGTTGAACACGATCTGGCGGGGACCGTTGGCCAGCTCATAGTCAACTATTCCGCCGGTCTCCAGAATGCGGCGCCGCTCATCCAGCGGAATGTCGTTGAGGGCCAGCTCCAGCAGACCGAGCAGTCCCTGGTTGTCAGGCCCTACCGCCATGGCCAGCGAGGTGTCCGTCACCCATTCCGGGGTGATCACCTTGAGTCCGGCCTGCTGCTGCAGGCGCTGCAGGCGAACCAGAGAGGGCAGATCGGAGAGATAGGCATCCGCCAGCCCCTTCTTCACCATGAAAACCGCTTCGTCACTGCTGTCCGCCTCGGTGAGCTGGGTCATGCCAAGCTCCGCCAGCTCCTCGCAGGAACTGAAGCCATGTTCACACACCCAGCGCAGCTGGCGCGCCGTCGCCAGAGTCGGCTCCCCTTCCTCTCGCGCCAGCAGCACGCCGCGCGGCAGGGTCATCAGATCCGAGGTAAAGCGCATCTTCTGCTGACGCGACTGGCTCGGTGTCACCCCGATCAGCATGTCCACCTCGCCATCGAGCAAAGCCTGCTGGGCGCCGGCATAGTAGGGGTAAGTCTTGTAGCGCACGGTCAGCCCCAGCCGGCCGGCAATCAGGGTGGCAAAATCGTCGAGCGGGCCGCTGAAGCCACCCCGGCTATTGGCATAGATGTAGGGGGGCCAGGCCACCGACGGCATGCCGACCACCAGGTCGCTGCGCGAGGCGAGCCAGAGCCGCTCCGCCAGCCCCAGCTGATCCTTGTCCAGGGAGGTTTCTGCCGCAGCCACCAGGCTCCAGCAGGTAAACCAGCACAACAAAATGGCGCGATAACAGAGGCGCAGCATGGGTAACTCCTGAACGGCTTGGAGAGCGATCATAGGGATTTTGGCAAAATGTGCGAATAGAAATTCGTAACAGAACTCGTCCGGATACGAAAAACGGCAGGCTCACGCCTGCCGTTTTCTAGCAAGAAGGGGGCCAAGACCCCCTCTTGTCAGGTTATTCGGTTCCCGAGTCGGAAGCCGGTTTGATATTCCCGCTCACGGATGTGGGCGATCTGCACATTTTGCCCTTCCAGACCGATGTCCTTGAGCAGAGCAGGCGACAGATGCAGGTAGCTGACACGACGCTCCAGCCGGGTAATCCGTTTCTGGACCAGGGTTTCGACGGTGCGCAGCAGGTTCAGTTCGATAGACATAATATTCTCCAGTTGAACGTGCGGTTCCCCCGGAGAGAAGAGATCACCCTGCGGGACAACCGCGGGTGATGAAAAAGCAGGTGTTACCTGTTTCCTCCACGCGGCAGAAAAAGAGCACGAGTCTTCGCGCTGCTGATGCAGCGGTCGAACGCAACGTTTAGCATTGAATGTTGCATATCCGTCTCCTTACCGAGTGAAAGTTGAACAAGTTGCCACAGTCTAAAAAAAGACCGAATTTTATACAAGAACCTCACCCCCATATGGGGAGGTGAGTCATCTATCAATACTCATCCGGCACAGGCACAGGCAAACCCATGCCGCTCCGGCTCAGATCCCGGACAACAGCCGGAACTCCTCCAGCGCATAGGTATCCGTCATACCGCTCACGTAGTCGAGCAGCAGCCGCACCCGGAAGTACCACTCCTGCTCCGCCCCGTCGCTGAAGCGCGGATCCCGGCTGGCCACCGCCAGCCGGTATGCCTTGAGATGACGGGCCGACAGCCGATGAAACAGCCGACGGGCGAAGAACAGCTCGCTGCCCCCCTGCCCGGCCAGCAGCCGCTCGAACTGTGCGGCCGGCAGCGCCAGCAGGCAGGCATAGGTGGAGAGCACACCGCGCAGGGCGGCATAACCCTCCAGCTCCAGCGCCTCTACCTCGGGCCGCATGAACACCAGATCGCGAGCGACCTGCTTGAGGGTATCGAGCACCCGCGCCGCCGGTGCCTGACCGTGCAGCAGGGCCTGGGGATAGGCGCCGCTCAGGATCTGCGGGTGTTCGCTCACATAGGTGTGAGCGGCCAGCTCCACCAGATCCCGGGTCAGCTGCTGGCGAAAGTGGGGGAAGAAGCCCCTGCCCGAGGCGGTCGCCTCCGCCAGCAAGCCAGCCATGTAGACACCGTCATCGGCCAGTCGCAGCGCCTGTTGCAGCTCGCTCAGGCTGAGGATGCGCCGGTCCACCGCATCTTCGAGGTCGGCGATGCAGTAGGAGATATCGTCGGCCGCCTCCATGATGTAGACCAGTGGATGACGGCAACCGGGGGCCAACCCCAGGCTCTGGCCGAGGGCACGGTAGAGGGGTTGTTCGCTGAAGAAGATGCCGCGCTTGCTGGCCCAGCCGTGATGTTGACCGCCATGCAGGGGTTGCTGCGGGTATTTGCACAGTGCCGCCAGCTGCCCCAGGGTCAGGTTCAGCTCGTGCAGGCTGTGCACCAGCCGCAGACTCTGGGCATTGCCGTCAAACACCAGCAGATCCTGGCGCAGCATTGCCCACTGCGAACTGGGTGCGCTGCCAAGGGCCTCGGCAAACAACCCATCCAGCGCCTGCGCCAGCCATTGACTCATCACCTGCTCGCCAAAGTGGCCAAACGGCGGGTTGCCGACGTCGTGCAACAGGCAGGACATCTCCACCAGATTGATGAAGGCCCCCTCGCACACCGACCCCGCCGGCAGGGCCGCCAGAACGCGGCGGCTGATCTGGCGGCCGGTCTCCTGCACCTCCAGCGAATGGGTGAGACGGCTGCGCACCGATGCCTTCACGTCGAGCGGAAAGACCTGGGTCTTCTGCTGCAACCGACGCACCGGCGCCGCCTGCACGATGCGGCCGCGGTCCTGTTCGGTCGCCTCCAGCAGATCTTCGTCACCCCAGCGATGGATGCGCTCGGGAGTAATCAAACGGCTATACATGTTGCGGCTCCTTGCCTGCGGCTCGCATCTACGAGAGCAGCCAGCGCTTCAAGCGGGCGATGTCACCCGGACATTCGCGGCGCAGCGA
The DNA here is from genome assembly GCF_041403025.1 of Aeromonas sp. S5(2024). Lineage (NCBI taxonomy): Bacteria > Pseudomonadati > Pseudomonadota > Gammaproteobacteria > Aeromonadales > Aeromonadaceae > Aeromonas > Aeromonas sp. S5(2024). Next base: position 180,153 of record NZ_JBGLRI010000009.1, read on the forward strand.
CTCGATCCAGTCTTCCACGTTCTCCCACCAGGCGGGGTGATCCGGGCTCTGGATAAGCTGGGCCAGCTGCTGCAGCCGGCGCAGACCGATGGAACCTGCGGCCCCTTTTATCTTGTGCGCCTCCTCCACCACGCCGGCCTGATCCCTAGCAATCATGTTGGAGTCGAGCACCGCCATGTAGTCGGGCATCATCTTCTCGAACAGCTCGACGCTGGAGATCAGCACCTGCTTGCCCACTGTATCGGCATAATCGGTGAGGAAAGGCAAGTCCAGCAGCGTATCCTGACTGTCCGCATCCGCCTGTGCGTCCGCCTCATCTTCGGCCAGATCGGCAAACAGGTGGCCAATCACCTCCCGTACCGCCTTCGAACCGAGCGGCTTGTTGATCACATCCTGCATGCCGTGATCCCGGTAGTACTGGCGATCGCCGGTGGCGTTGGCGGTGAGTGCCACCATGGGCGGCAGGCTGTCGCCGTAGCGGGCGAGCAGTTGCTCCGCCACATCGAAGCCGGTCATGTCCGGCAGCTGGATATCCAGCAGGATCAGATCAAAATCGTCGGGATTGGCCATGGCCAGCGCCTGGGCGCCGTCCCGCGCCACCTTGACCTCATGACCCAGCTTGTTGAGCAGGGCGCAGGCCACGGTCACGTTGAGCTCGACGTCCTCCACCAGCAGGATATCGAGGCAGGGCATCTCGGGCTCGGCCGCGGGCGTCTGGGCGGCGACGCAGTCCACCTCCAGCTCGGCGGTGAAGCAGGCGCCCTCGCCCGGATCACTGTCCACGTAGAGCTGGCCGCCCATCGCCTGCACCAGCTGGCGGGAGACCGCCAACCCGATGCCGGTGCCGGTGGCGTGCTTCTTGCCCTGCACCTGATAGTACATGGCGAAGATCTTCTCCTGCTGGGCACGGGGAATGCCGACCCCGGTGTCTTCCACCTCGAAGTGCAGCGCCAGCTTGCCCGGCGTGTCGGCCGGGTGGGTGAGGCAGCGCACCGTCACCCCCCCCTCGTCGGTGAACTTGACCGCATTGCCCACCAGATTCCATAACACCTGGCGCAACCGGGTCCCGTCCGCCATCACGAACTGCGGCACGTCGCCATCCCGGTCGAAATGCAGATAGAGTCCCTTCTGCTCCGCCTGGATGCGCGACAGCGTCTCCAGCTCGTCGAGGAAGGCAGGCAGATCGATGGGGGTCGGGGCGATTTCCAGCCGGCGCCGGTCCAGCTTGTCGAGATCGATGATGTCATTGAAGATGTTGCCGAGCGTCACCGCGCTCAGGTGAATGGTCTTGAGCTGCTGGTGCTGCTTGGGATCGAGCGGCGTATCCATCAGCATCCGGCTCAAGCCGACGATGCCGTTGAGCGGGGTGCGCAGCTCATGGCTGATGGTGGAGATGAAGGTGGTCTTGTCGCGGCTCGCCTTCTCCAGTTTGTCCTGATACTGCTTGCGCTCGGTGATGTCGCGACCAAAACCGAGCAGGCCGAGCCGCTTGCCGAAGCGATCGAAGAAAGGCACCTTGCGCAGCTCGAAGTAGGCCTTGCGACCGTCTGGGTACTCCAGCCACTGCTCATAGGTGAGCGGCTCGTTCTGGGCAAAGACCTGCTTGTCGGTCTCCACCACCTTGCTGGCGATGTCGTGCTTGTAGACATCGAACGGGGTCAAGCCGATGAGCTCCGCCTCCACCTTGCCGGTCAGCTCCTCCATGGCGCGATTGCAGCCGGAGAACTGCTCGTCTTCGTTGCGGTAGTAAACCAAGTCCGGCGAACAGTCGATAAAGGAGCGCAACAGGGCGGTGCGCTCCCCCAGGTGCAGCTGGGCCTTCTCTCGCTGGAACACCTCGTTCTCCAGATCCTCGATGGCCTGCTGACGCAGGGTCTCGGCCCGGTTGGTCTCGGCGATCTGGGCGTTGAGGCGGCTGATGTTCTCCTGCAGCTGGCTGTTGAGCTCGAGATCCCGCTCACGCATGTCCTGCAGCTTGCGCACCATGCGGGTCAGTCGCTGGCGGGAGTCCTCCAGCTGATCCACCACGATGGAGAGAAAATAGACGGCCCAGGGAGTGACCAGCAGGCCGAAGAAGACCGAGCGCACCAGGTCGACGATGTCCACGGTGCCGCGCAGGAACAGGGTGACCCCCATCTGGATCGAAACGGCCAGCACTATGATGCCGGTGGCCAGGAACATGCTGAAGCGCACCAGTCCCAGCTTGGTCATCAGGTCGACGTAATATTGCGCCCAGGATTTGATTTGTTTCATCTTATTGTTTTCTCCCCGATATTCGCCGAACAGAATACCAGCACGGCGCGCCGAACTCTTGTGCCGTCGCACGATAAATTATCGGTTAACCTCCTCCTTCCGCTGGGGTAGCATGCCGGAGTCAATTCGGTCAGCCCGGGTTAAGCCTTGCTGGCTATAATGTTCGCCCGTTCAATTCAACCAACTGATATTTCAGGAGTCTCATCGATGCGTAATCTCACCCTGCTGAGTCTTGGCCTGCTGGCAGCCAATGCCGCCCACGCCGATCTGGGCGAGATCCCCAAGCAGTCCGGCTGGTCCGGCTTCCTGCTGGGCGGGGTCAACGCCGTCAGCTACAAGTCCAACTTCTATGCCGGCGATGACAACCACAGTCGCATCAATGACCTCGGTTCACCCGACAGCGAGAGCGGCCTGACGCCGCTGCTCAACGCAGATATCCGCTACACCTTTGCCGATACCCGTACCCAGATCTTCCTCGGCAACCTGATCCAGGACGCGGTGCGCTTCGACTTCACCCAGCAGCTCGGCCTGCGCCAGGAGATGGGTGACAAGGGCATAGTCGCCACCTCGCTGGTGTTCAACGTCATGCCGGTCGAGCTGTGGAGCGATCCCTTCGCCACCGGGGTGGATCGCAGCTCCACCGATGTGAAATCAAAAGGGGCGCGTTTTGCCTGGGACAAGATCTGGGGCAGCAACTTCTACGGCAACCTGACCACCCGGGAGGTGGACATGGATGAGGAGCGCAGCGGCCAGCAGTATGACCAGAGCCACGGCACCCACTACGCCGACATGCTGGATCGCAACGGCAAGATGCACGACATGGAGCTCTCCTACCAGTGGCACTTTGGCGGCAACCAGCTGCTGGAGCCGGCCATCGTCTACAAGCAGGCCCGCCTTGACGGCAGTGCCGAGAGTTTCAAGAACACCGGGCTGAAGCTGACCTATGCCAAGCGCGGCCCCCAGTGGTCCTTCGTCAGCAACCTCTATACCGGCAAGCGCAAGTATGACGAGGCGAACCCCATCTTCGGCCAGCGTGCCGATGCCGACGAATTCGCCATCAACGGCACCTTCTTCTGGCACAACCTGTTTGGCGTCAACGCCCTCGCCGCCACCTTCACCGCCGCCTATGCCAGCGCCGACTCGGACATCAACTTCTACGACAGCCAGTCCACCCGCTTCAGCACGGGTCTGCTCTACAACTTCTAAACCTGACCCGCATCAACAAACGAGGCCACCCCATGGGTGGCCTCGTCATTTGCAACTTCCTGTGCAGTCATCAGATCCCGAGCGAGTCGAGCAGATCGTCGTGATCGTTGGCCACCGGGGCGGCGGCCGGAGCCGGCTGGGCAGCCTCGCGCTTGGTTTGGGCGATCAGGGCATCCGGATCCAGCTCCTCCTGATCCATGCCGTCATTGTGGATGCGGATGAACTCGGTCTTGTCCATCGCCAGCTCCAGATAGAAGATGTTGTTGCGGGCGGTGAAGAAGGTGACCCGGCGCGACTCCGGGCTGTCGAGGTTGGTATCGACGCTCAGCATCACCTGCTTGTTGAGGGCCAGCATCTTCGGCTGGTTCTGGGTGATGTGGGTCTGCAGATCCCGGCCGACCTTGACGGTGAAGCTGCCGACGATCTGGTTCATCAGCTCGCCCATGACGTTGCTCACCTCGTCCGAGGTGTGGGAGATGGCGAGATCTTCCTTGGAGAGCCCCATGCTGAGCATGTAGCTCTCGTACAGCTCCATGGCGGCGGAGGCGGAGAAGTTGATCACCACCAGGCCGGAGAAGCCGCCGTCAAACAACACGAAGCAGCCGATATCCGGCTTGAGGCAGGTCTTGCTGATCCGCTGCACCATGCCGGAGAAACGCACCTGACTCTGGGTTGCCGCACTCAATACATCCGTGACCGAATGGCACAGGCTCAGCAGCACGTCCTCTGTGGTCAATACGGTATCGTTGTCGGCTCTTGTCACTATCATGGGACCTTCCTGAACATCGAAAATGGGCTTATCTATACCATAACTCTAACAGATAGCGCGGCTTGGGCTTCGAAATAGCGAGCCGCCTCTCAGTTGATTCAATTGTCAGTGCCAAGCGGGCTGAATCCGGCCAGATTGGCCAGCTTGAGACGCCAGCTGGCCGCCTCTGCCAGCAATGCAGCTTCCTCATAGGGCACGGAGGGATGAGCCCCCCAGATAGGACCGGGCCAGGCCTTGTCGGTACTGAAACGGGCGACATGATGCAGATGCAGCTGGGGTACCAGATTGCCGAGCGCCGCCACGTTGATCTTGTCCGGCCGCAGCGCCTGCTCCATCAGGGTGGCGACCGCGCAGGACTCCTCCATCAGCTGCTGTTGCTGCGCCGGTGCCAGGTGGTGAATTTCCCGCAGATTGGCCACTCTCGGCACCAGGATGAGCCAGGGATACTGGCTGTCCTTGGCCAGCAGGACGCGGCAAAGGGGCAGATCGCCGAGCAGGCGGGTATCTGCCTGCAGGCGGCTGTGCAGTTCAAACATTAAGACCTCGTTGACGTAAGGTGGGCGCGATGCACGATGAGAGCACCCACGTTACTGCAACGGGCCGCAAACTTAAAGTCGCGGCACAGCCCAGCTGACAAAGCGCTTGCGAAGCGCAGGGTCGGCCTTGAGGAAGAGTTGCTGCAGCTGCCCCTCCAGCGCGCTGGCCGCCACCGGTTCAACCGCAGCGGCGGTTGCGGTGACAGGCACGACCGTGCTCAATGCCGCCTTGCCACCGCTCTGGTTGTATTCGGCGAGTTTGGCCCGCCAGTCCATGCCAATCAGCATGCCGCTGGTAACCAGCGCATCCTGCTGGCTGGCAATGCTCTGGCCACCAACCTGCAGACCCATGACGGGAGACTCGGCATACTGCGCCATGCCCCGCTCATCGCTCGGCAAGTTGGCGACCAGCCGCACCTGCTGCTGACTGGCTTGATAACGCAGCACCTGCGGCGCGGAGCGCAACTGGCGGTCATTCTCGCTGCTGCTGCGACTCGGGATCACCCCTTCATAACGCACCAGCAACTGCTGCTCCCCATCCGGCAGAGTGGCATGCAGCTCGTCGTGCAGCGTGCCCGCACTCACCGCCAGGATCTGGAAATCCGCCGGCACCGTCACTTCGACGGCCGCCCACGCCGCACTGCCCAGTACCATCTTCATGCCCAGCGCTGCCCACAGCAGCGATACCCCACGCCCGTACCGATAACTCTTCATGTTCGCTCATCTTCCTGTTCGCGTTGATGGGCGCAGGCTAGCAGCCGAAGATGACAGAAAAATAACGGCGGCTCAGAGCAGGTAGTGGGGTCGCTCGGCAAACCACTGGGCCAACACCTGCTTGAACAGCCGGATCTTGCGCGGCACCCGCCGCTGCTGGGCGTGCAGGACGTGCAGCGGGTGCAACCCGGTCTGCCACTCCGCCAGCACCGTGACCAGCTCTCCCTGCGCCAGCCAGGGTTCCACCAGCATCAGCGGACACTTGGCGTACCCCATGCCGGCCCGAGCCAGCTGCAGCACGGTACTGTAGTGGTTGGCCCGCACCTTGCCCTGCACCAGGATGTGCGCCTCCTCCTCTCCCTTGCGAAAGTGCCACTGCTCCCAGGCCGGGTTGTGGCCCTGCAGCAGACAGGGCCGTCCGCCCAGCTCATAAGGGGTAACGGGGATCCCCTCCCGCGCCAGCAGAGCCGGGCTTGCCACCACCACATCCTTGAGCCTGCCGAGCGGCAGCGCCACCAGGTTGACGGGAATGCTGCTCATGGCGCGCAGGGCGATGTCGTGTTCCCCCTGGCTCATGTCGATCATGGCGTTGGTGAAGTTCAGTTCGACCTGAACGCCGGGGCAGAGCTCGGCAAACCGGGCCAGCAGATCGTTCACCATGCGATCGCCGGTACTGACCGGGCAGGTGAAGCGCAGCCGGCCGCCATCCTCCTCGGTCAGCGCCTGGATATCCTGCTCCGCCTGGCGCGCCAGCGCGAAGATCTCGCCGGCCTGCTGATAGAGGGTCCGGCCCGCCTCGGTGAGGCTGAGTCGGCGAGTGGTACGCTGCAGCAGCTGGGCATTGAGGGTCGATTCCAGCGCGCTGACGTGACGGCTCAGCATCCCCTTGCTCACCCCCAGGCTGTCGGCCGCGGCCGAGAAACTGCCCTTTTGCACCACCTCGTAAAAACTGGCTAGGTGGGAGATATCCATTCATTAGCTCCAATATGGAAACAATGCGTTTATTTTACGCGCTTTTTCTCTCTTTTCATCGCGCTAGAATCAACACATCCCAACCAGGAGTGAAACAGATGAAGATTGTGATTGTGGGTGCCTCCGGCACCGTCGGCTCCGCCGTCAGCGAGTTGCTTGCCAAAGACCACCAGGTGATCCGGGTCGGTCACCGCCAGGGGGACGCCACGGTCGACATGCGCGATCCCGCCTCCATCAAGGCGCTGTTCGCCAAGCTGGGCCAGTTCGATGCGCTGGTGGTGGCAAGCGGCAGCGTGGCCTTCAACGCCCTCACCGAGATGACCGACGAGCAGTGGCAGGTGGGACTGGAGAGCAAGCTGATGGGCCAGATCAACCTGACCCGGGCCGCCATCCCCCACCTGAACGACAAAGGCTCCATCACCCTGATCAGCGGCATCCTGAGCGAGGAACCCATCAACTGGGGGGCGAGCGCGACCACCATCAACGGCGCCATCGATCACTTCGTCAAGGCGGCGGCCTGCGAGCTGCCACGGGGTCTGCGCATCAACGTGGTGAGCCCGACCGTGCTGACGGAGTCGATGGATAAATACGCCAGCTTCTTCCCGGGCTTCCTCCCAGTGCCCGCCGCCAGGGTGGCGCAGGCCTACCAGAAGTCGGTACTGGGGGTGCAGACCGGCCAGGTATTCAGGGTCAACGGCTGATCGCCGCCCAGCCGGCACGGCAACAAAAACGGGCCCCGTGATGGGGCCCGTTCCATTGCTGCCAGCATGCCGACTTGCAGTTGGCTGGTGGCAAACGTTTGTTTTTGCGGCAACAAAAAAGGCGGTGTGCCTCAGTCGATCAGCCCGTACTGCGCGCGCAGCACTTCGATGATCTCCTGCTTCGGATTGGCGCTGCGTACCAGCGGCTGACCGATGATCTTCTCGGCAATCCCCACATAGGTGTTGGAGATGTCCATCATCACCTCGGTCGGCAACTTGTTGTCGCGGGCCAGGGCGAAGCGCTCGGGCATGCGGTGCTTGTTGAGCAGGATGTCCGGATCCGGGAAGTGATTGAGCAGCCACTGGCGGAAGCCCTCTTTCGACTTCTCGACAATCTGACCATCGCGCAGAGCGGCGCCGTCCCAGATGCGGGAGCTGTCGGGGGTGCCCACTTCATCCATGTAGATCAGCTTCTCGTTGCCGGCAGCGTCATTGACGTAGCCAAACTCGAACTTGGTGTCGACGAAGATCTGATCCAGCTCGGCCAGCGCGTCACTGATGACGTTGAAGCCTTCCTTGAGCAGCACTTCGTAGCGGTCGATGTCGGCCGGCTTGCTGAAGTTGAAGCCCCGATAGTGGCGTTCGATGTCGGCACGGGAGACGTTGACGTCGTCGGCTTCCGGCACGCCATCCAGCCCGGTCAGCACGCCCTTGGTGGAGGGGGTGATGAGGATCTCGGGCAGCTTCTGATCCTTCTTCAGTCCTTCCGGCAGGGTGATGCCGCAGAACTCGCGCTCGCCATCCTTGTAGGCACGCCACATGGAGCCGGTGATGTACTGGCGGGCAATCGCCTCAATCATCACGGGGCGGGCTTTTTGCACGATCCAGACAAAGGGATGGGGGATGTCCAGGATATGGCTGTCGGCCAGCCCCTTCTCCTTGAACAGCTTGAACCAGTGGCTGGAGATGGCGTTGAGCGCAGCCCCTTTGCCCGGCACGCCGTTGAGCCCGTCCACGCCCTGCCAGATGCAGTCGAAGGCCGAGATCCGGTCGCTTATCACCATGATGGCGAGCGGCGCATCTGCCGGCACGTCGTAACCCTTCTCGCGGATGAGGCGGGCACTGTCTGCGGCGGTCAGCCAGTAGACACTGCGCACCTTGCCGGAATGGACGGGTTTATCGGTACGGATCGGCAAATCGTCGTTCACCGCCAATACTTGATCTGCAAGACTCATGGTAAGTAACACTTCCTGTTTGTGGGGGGTTTACATAACAAAACAGGGGCACAAGGCCCCTGTTTCTATTCTGTTTTTGCAGCTTGGTCAGCCAGACCCTTGGCGAATGCCTCGGACAGACTGATGTACATCTGGGAGATGACACCGGACGACACGGGCTTCTTGTCCTTGTCGAACAGAGTGATGGAGGTCTTGCCCCCCGCCATCTCGCCAAGCTGGAAGCGATACTTGTCTTCGTCCAGCTTGAACGGCTCGCTGCCCTTGGCCTTCCAGAATTCGCTGCCCGGCTCGTCGTACTCCACGTCGATCCAGCCCAGCGACTGCTGGGTATCCTTGATGGTGAAACCGTAGGCCGGCAGCACCTGATTGAGACGACGCCACACCTGATCAAACGAACCATCGACGATCCAGGCGCTCAGCTCGTTGTTGTCCAGACCCAGTTCCAGCCCCATGCCGTCGTTGGCCTTGTGCTGTTCGCGGGACTTGAGCTGCTTGTCGTAGTAGAGCGAGAACTGGTTGAGGGCCCGGGTCGCGTAGCGCTGGGCATCCGCCGGGGTCAGCTCCTTGCTGGTCTCGCCATCGACGGTCTCTTCATGATCCAGTACCCGTACCGACATGTTGACGGCGTGGCGCTGAGGATCGTTGCGCAGGGTGAACTGGTAGCGCTGGCGAATGACGAAGTCATCATCCTCTTCACTCCAGCCGTCGAGCGCCTTGGTGTTGTCAAACCAGCCGGTCTGCAGCACGCCGGCCTGCTGGTCCAGCTTCTCGGTGGTGACCTTGTACTGGGCGAGGAAGTTCATCAGGAAGGCCCAGGTATCGCGCTCCACACTCTGGGAGGTGCTGAGGGCGTAGAAGGCCATGGTGGGTTCGCCAGCATTGGCCACCACCTGGCTGCCCGGTACCACGGTCAGCAGCTGGGCGGGTGGACGCACGTCAACCTTGGCACCCAGCGCACCGTCACGGCTGCTTTCGGGCAGGGCCGGAATGTCGAAACTGCTGTTAAAGGCGGGGGTATTCAACCCGGCCGGCACCAGAAACGCACGGCCTTCAAGGCGGGCATCCTCGTACTCGAAACCACGGTTGGCCATCTTGCGTTCCTGGGGTGAGCTACAGGCTGCCAGCACGGCAACGGTCGCCACACTCAGCACCAGGCGCACTGCATTTCCCTTTCCATTTGCTTTAAACACTCGCCATCAACTCCGCAGTCATCAGTGCTCGCGCCATCGCCTGTTCGCCCTCGGGGGTGAGGTCGGTGAGCGGCAGACGCAAGGTGGCCGTCGCAATCAATCCCAGCTGGGCACAGGCCCATTTCACCGGGATAGGACTCGGTTCGCAGAACAGAGTCTGATGCAACGGCATCAATCGATTGTTGATGTCGTGCGCTCGTCCGGCATCACCGGCCAGCGCAGCACGACACATGTCGGCCATCTGGGCCGCTGCAATATTGGTGGTGACCGAAATGACTCCGTCCCCGCCTTGCAGCATGAAATCACATCCACTGGCATCATCGCCACTATAAAGCGCGAATTGTGCGCCGCACAGCTCGCGCAGCAGCGGCGTACGGCTCAGATCCCCGGTCGCCTCTTTCAGGCCTATGATGCCGGGCACCTTGGCCAGTCGGGCTACCGTCTCCGGTTTGAGATCGCAACCGGTACGACCGGGCACATTATAAAGAATTTGGGGCAGACCACTAGCCTCGGCGATCGCACAATAGTGACGATAGAGGCCTTCCTGGGTGGGTTTGTTGTAATAGGGGGTAACCGAGAGACCCGCTACCACGCCGGTTTCGGCGAAGCGCTTGGCCAGGTCGATGGCATGGGCGGTATTGTTGGAGCCGCAGCCGGCAATGACCGGAATGCGTCCGGCGGCCAGCGCCACGGTTTTCTCCACGACGGCGATGTGCTCCTGCTCGCTCAGGGTCACCGACTCCCCCGTGGTCCCGACCGCCACGATGGCGCTGGTCCCGGCGCTGACATGATAGTCGACCAGAGTGGCCAGACTGGCCCAATCGACTTCGCCTGAAGCCAGCATGGGGGTAACGAGGGCAACAATACTACCGCGCAACATGGATATTTCTCCCGATTTTCAGGGGCGTTATGGTAAAGCTGCCCCCTTGGAAAAACAAGGGAGGCCAGGGGCAAGCCGTGTTACCATCCGGCAAAAACCGCACTGCGCGAGCCGCGGTGGAACACGCCGGACTTTGGTCGTGACACCCCGATACCGTGCTCGTTGCAACGAGATTCTCAACAAGGTTGCCATGCAGGATCGCTGGCAGTGGCCCATGGCCAGCCCCTTCGGGCTATGCCACTGCATCCACATTCGCAACCCGCTAATGGACGAGAGAAGATTTATGACTCATTACCTGGTCGTAACGGCCATCGGCACGGACAGGCCTGGCATCGTCAATGAGGTCACCCGCCACGTCAGTGGGTGTGGCTGCAACATCGTCGACAGCCGTCTTGGCATCTTCGGCAATGAATTCACCTTCATCATGCTGCTGTCCGGTGACTGGAACAGCCTGATGCAACTCGAGATAAGCCTGCCCCTGCGCAGCCAGGAGTGGGACCTCATCACCATGATGAAGCGCACCGAACGCCACCAGTCGCTGCAATACGACATCAGCGCCAACGCCGAGATCCTGATCCGGGACCAGCCGGGCATCGTAAGCCAGTGCACCCAGTTCTTCAGCGATCACGGCTGGGACATCCAGGCCATGCAGACCATCACCCTGGAACAGCAGCCGTTCAACCTGCTCAAGGCCAGCTTTCAGCTCAATCTGGCCAAGCAAGGTGAGGCGGCCGGCTCGCAGACGGCCTTCGCCGGATTCTGTCGTGCACTGGGCGCAGAATCGTTCGAATTCATCGTCAATCACAAACACGCCTGACGGCTCATCCAAGGAGATCCCATGCAACCTTTATCCGCTGGCAGCCTGGCCCCCGATTTTTCCCTGTCCGACCAGGACGGCAACCTGGTACGCCTTGCCGACCTGCGCGGCAAGAAAGTGCTCGTCTACTTCTATCCCAAGGCGATGACCCCGGGCTGCACCACCCAGGCTTGCGGCCTGCGCGACGTCAACGCCGAACTGGCCGCCCTCAATGTGGTGGTGCTCGGCATCAGCCCGGATCCGGCCAAACGGCTGAAAAAATTCGAGGAGCGCGACAACCTGAACTTCCGCCTGCTGGCCGATGAAGATCATGCGGTGGCCGATGCGTTTGGCGTCTGGGGCCCGAAGAAGTTCATGGGCAAGGAGTATGACGGTATCCACCGGCTGAGCTTCCTCATCGACGAAGAGGGCAAGATTAGCCATCGCTTCGACAAGTTCAAGACCAGCGATCACCATCAGGTGGTGCTCGACCTGCTCAAGGGCTGAACCCCAGATACCGGTACTGCCTACATGGAAAGGACCTGCAAGTGCAGGCCCTTTTTTTATTCGCATGTCGTTGCCTGCCTCGCGTTGCGGGTGGCACGATGCCCGGTCCTTCGGCTCGCCTGCCAGGCAAGTGACTGGCGGCGACGTTCTCGTTTGTCATGAAGGCGCCGGCTTGCATCCACGATGGGATGCCTTGGTGACGGGTCTTTCGGCACAGGCCAAATGACGCCCTTATTGTTGCGCCAGTGGGCCAGAAAGCAAGCCGCCAGCCGTTACATTTAATTAACCAGCCGGGGCCGACGTTGATTTCCCGCCCCGCTATCTCGCCAACCTCCCCTGCCAGATCAAAAAATTCATCTTATATATGGGTTAACGTGGCCCCAGTTTCATTTTCCAGTGAGAAAAGCCCATGAACATGAGCCACACCGAACGTCTGATCCTGAGCAACCAGTACGAGATTCTGGCCAAACTCAATCCGGAGAAGGCGGCGTTTTACCAACGGGCCAGCACCATCATCGAGCGCGGCTACTGCCTGCAAATCCTCGAACTGGAGAAGAGCTTCGGCCATCTGGATCTGGCTACCTGCCAGGAGGTGATCGACACCCTGGAACTGCACCACGCGCTGGCCATCTCCTGGGGCAACCTGGAAGCGGCCGATCAGGGCGAAATCAATGCCAGCCGACTGGAGTTCAACGGCTACAGCCGCAGCCAGGAGCGGGAGCTGGCCGACTACGTCTGCTTCCTGCTGGAGGTGGACAAGCGCTTCCCCGAGCTCAAATGCCCGTGCGACGAGCTCTCCAGCGACATCGCCATGCGCGACAAGTACCAGCGCATGCTGACGGTCTGGCGCCAGTGCCCCCGTCAGTACAAGCTCTCCATCCAGGAGATCCGCAAGGTCCTGGCAGCCTGATAGACATGAAAAAGGCGCCGCGAGGCGCCTTGGTCCGAGTCATGGGCCACAGGCCTCACTCGTAGAGGAAGGATTTGTCCAGCTGCTTGAAGGCGGCGTTGAGGGTATCGGCCAGCTCTTCATATCTGGGCTGGGCCACCAGTTGGCGACGACCGCCTTGCTCGTTCATCTTGCCGTTGATCTCGCGATACCAGCTGGCAAGGGAGGGCGGCAGCCGGGTATCGGCGCGCTGACCGAGCCAGTAGTAGCCCTGCAGCGGCAGGCTGAGCAGAAACAGCACCGAGGTCATGACGGAAGGCCAGTAGTGCAGCTCGCCGAACTGGAACTGCAGCATGACGCTGAGCACCGCCAGCGCCGGAATGACCTTGAGGGCGAACTCGGTGGCCTTGATCACCCGATTCTCCGGGAACATGGAATTAAGCTCGGGACGGCGGGGCCAAAGGGTCATATAATGACGGCCTTGCTGTAACTTAGTTCCAAAAATGTTCATGCTCATGCTACCTCCGAGCTCTTTTTGAACGTATTAACGGCAAAACCACGACAATATTTGATGTGCAATAACAAAGGTTGAGGATGACTTTGTTATTTTTCAACAATCGGGTTATCCTTTGTACGCCCAATTTTTGCGCCAACGGCCTGCCGTTGCGCTGTCAGGGACGTCTGGATTTCGGGTCTTGTATCACTATACAAGGGGCAAGCAACAGATTGCCAACCCTCATAAGGATAAGTTGAAAGTTTTTGGGCACGGCTCGTCCAACGCATCCTCCTACACAACCCAATCTGCGATAGGATTTATTCATGAGTAAGCTGGTTCTTGTTCTTAACTGTGGCAGCTCGTCCCTGAAGTTTGCTGTCATTGACGCAACCACCGGTGATGACCTGCTGTCCGGCCTGGCCGAGTGCTTCAACCTCGACGACGCCCGCATCAAGTGGAAACTGAACGGTGAGAAAGGCAGTGCCGATCTGGGCGCCGGTGCCGCTCACCAGGAAGCGCTGGACTACATCGTCAACAAGATCCTGCCGCTCAACCCGGAGCTGTCCAAGAACCTGATCGCCATCGGCCATCGTGTGGTACACGGCGGTGAGCGCTTCACCTCCTCCGTGCGCATCTGCGACGACGTCATCGCCGGCATCGAAGCCGCCGTACCGTACGCGCCGCTGCACAACCCGGCTCACCTGATCGGTATCCGTGAAGCCCGTCGCGTGTTCCCGGCGCTGGCCGAGAAGAACGTTGCCGTGTTCGACACCGCCTTCCACCAGAGCATGCCGGAAGAAGCCTTCCTGTACGCCCTGCCGTACAAGCTCTACAAAGAGAACGGCATCCGTCGCTACGGCGCCCACGGCACCAGCCACTACTACATCAGCCTGGAAGCCGCCAAGCAGCTGAACAAGCCGGTGGAAGAGCTGAATATCATCAACTGCCACCTTGGCAACGGCGGTTCCGTCTGCGCCATCAAGAACGGCAAATCCGTCGATACCTCCATGGGCCTGACCCCGCTGGAAGGCCTGGTGATGGGTACCCGTTCCGGTGACATCGATCCGGCCATCATCTTCTTCCTGCACGACAAACTGGGCATGAGCGTGGCCGACATCAACACCATGCTGACCAAAGAGTCCGGCCTGCAGGGTCTGACCGAAGTGACTTCCGACTGCCGTTTCGTTGAAGACAACTACGACAGCAAAGAAGAAGCCAAGCGTGCCATGGACGTTTACTGCTATCGCCTGGCCAAGTACATCGGCGCCTACGCCGCCGCCATGGACGGTCGTCTGGACGCCGTGGTCTTCACCGGTGGTATCGGTGAAAACTCCGCCCCGATCCGTGAAATCACCCTGAACAAGCTGGGTCTGCTGGGCTTCGACGTCGATCACGACGCCAACCTGAAGGCTCGTTTCGGCAAGGGTGGCGAGATCACCAAGGCTGGTTCCACCAAAGCCCTGGTTATCCCGACCAACGAAGAGTGGGTTATTGCCCACGACGCGCTGGAACTGGTTGGCGCATAATTTCGCTGTAGAGCAAGGCCGCCCAAGGGCGGCCTTTTCCTGATCCCAAAAATGAACAAGGGGTATAAAGTGGCACGCACTATTATGCTTATCCCGGTCGGCACTGGTGTCGGCGTAACTTCCGTGAGCCTTGGCGTTGTTCGCGCCATGGAGCGTCACGGTGTCAATGTCAGCTTCTTCAAACCGGTCGCTCAGCCGCGTCCGGGTGAAACCGGTACCGAGCGCTCCACCGCCGTGATCCGCGCCGCTGCCAACATCAACCCGCCCGAGCCGTTCGCCCTCTCCTACGCCGAGAACATGATCACCTCCAGCAACACCGACATCCTGCTGGAAGAGATCGTGGCCCGTTTCGAAGAGCACGTGAAGGCCAGCGGTGCCGAAGTGCTGGTCATCGAAGGCATGGTGCCGACCGACAAGCAGCCGTTTGCCAACAAGCTGAACTACGACGTCGCCAAGGCGCTGGATGCAGACATGGTGTTCGTGACCCATCCGGGCAACGACTCCAGCCAGAAGCTGAAAGAGCGCATCGAGCTGGCCTGCTCCAACTTCGGTGGCGTCAACAACCCCCGTATCGTTGGCTGCGTCATCAACAAGGTGGGTGCACCGGTTGACGAGCATGGCGTGACCCGCCCCGACCTGACCGAGATGTTCGAGGCCCACCACCACACTTCCGACGCCGCCCATAACCTGGAAGTGCTGCAGGTATTCGGCAAGAGCCCGCTGCGCATCCTCGGCTGCATCCCCTGGAATACCCAGCTGATCGCCCCGCGCGCCAAGGATCTCGCCAAGCATCTGGCCGCCAAGATCCTGCACAAGGGTGAGCTGGACAGCCGTCGCCTGCAGACCGTGACCTTCTGCGCCCGCTCCATCCACAACATGATCGAGCACTTCCGTCCGGGCAGCCTGCTGGTCACTTCCGGCGACCGCTCCGACGTCATCGTCTCCGCCTGCCTGTCCGCCATGAACGGCGTCAAGCTGGGTGCCCTGCTGCTGACCGGCAACTACCACCCGGAACCGCAGGTGATGGCGCTGTGCCAACAGGCCATGGCCACCGGCCTGCCGATCATGATCACCGGCACCAACACCTGGCAGACTGCGGTCAGCCTGCAGAACTTCAACGTCGACATTCCGGAAGACGACCGCGAGCGGATCGAGCTGGTGCAGGACTATGTAGCCGGCCACATCGACAAGCACTGGATCGAGTCTCTCTCCGCCAAGTCCACCCGCTCCCGTCGCCTGAGCCCGCCGGCTTTCCGCTACCAGCTGACCGAACTGGCCCGTCAGGCCAACAAGCGTGTCGTGCTGCCGGAAGGGGAAGAGCCGCGGACCATCAAGGCCGCCGCCATCTGTGCCGAGCGCGGCATCGCCCGTCCGGTGCTGCTGGGCAACCCGGAAGAGATCCGTCGCGTTGCCGAACAGCAGGGCGTGGTACTGACCGACCGCGTCGAGATCATCGATCCGGTTGCCGTGCGCGAGCGCTATGTGGCCCGTCTGGTCGAGCTGCGCAAGAACAAGGGCATGACCGAAGTGGTTGCCCGCGAACAGCTGGAAGACAACGTGGTACTGGGTACCATGATGCTGGAGCGCAATGAAGTTGACGGCCTGGTATCCGGCGCGGTGCACACCACTGCCAACACCATCCGTCCGCCGATGCAGATCATCAAGACCGCTCCGGGCTCTTCCCTGATCTCCTCCATCTTCTTCATGCTGCTGCCGGACCAGGTACTGGTCTACGGTGACTGCGCGATCAACCCGGATCCCACTGCCGAGCAGCTGGCCGAGATCGCCATCCAGTCCGCCGACTCCGCTGCCGCCTTCGGCATCGAGCCACGCGTCGCCATGATCTCCTACTCCACCGGCACCTCCGGCGCCGGCGCCGATGTAGAGAAAGTGCGTGAAGCCACCGAGCTGGCCAAGGCCAAGCGCCCCGACCTCATCATCGATGGCCCGCTGCAGTACGATGCGGCCATCATGGAGAACGTGGCCAAGTCCAAGGCACCGAACTCTCCGGTTGCAGGTAAAGCCACCGTGTTCGTGTTCCCGGACCTGAACACCGGCAACACCACCTACAAGGCGGTACAGCGCTCCGCGGATCTGGTTTCCATCGGCCCGATGCTGCAAGGCATGCGCAAGCCGGTCAACGACCTGTCCCGTGGCGCCCTGGTGGACGACATCGTCTACACCATCGCCCTGACCGGTATCCAGGCAGCCCAGGCCGAGTAATCGACCTCAGCCATGAGACCTCAAAAACCCGCCAATTGGCGGGTTTTTTTATGGCTGACAGGCAGATGTTGATCCGCGAGATCAAATCAGGATCCAGTTCGGATCCCGCATTCTCGTTCAGAGGCCAGCCCGGCAAGGGCGGCGGGATAAGCAAACGCTCACACCCGCCAGAGTCGATTGCACAATTGCGCCCCAGCCGAGATCAGATCCAAATACTTCTTTAAGATCAGCACACTAACGTCAGACCCACCGCTAATCTACAGACTTTTCCACAGCTTTTGTGGATAGTTTACCGATCATTTGAAAGAAAATGACAGACTCGGCCACGCCTTGCGCCCATGAAAAAGGGGCTCGGAAGAGCCCCTTTGGACAACAAACCCGCCAGCCACCTACTCAGGGGCGCAGCGCCTTGTCGGCACGGGAGATACCGCAGACACCGGAGCGCACCACTTCGATGATCTCGTTGGTCTGGGCGGCCGTCTTGATGAAGGCGTCCAGCTTGTCGCTGGTACCCACCAGCTGCACCGTGTAGAGCTCGGGGGTGACGTCGACGATCTGACCGCGGAAGATATCCGCCAGCCGTTTCAGCTCGTCACGACCACCACCGGCGGCGCGCGCCTTGACCAGCGCTATCTCCCGCTCGATGTGCTCACCCTCGCTCAAGTCGCATACCTTGAGCACGTCCACCAGCTTGTGCAACTGCTTCTGGATCTGCTCCAGCACCCGCTCGTCACCCATGGTGACGATGGTCATGCGCGACAGGGTGGGATCCTCGGTGGGCGCCACCGTCAGGGTCTCGATGTTGTAGCCACGCTGGGAGAAGAGGCCAACCACCCGGCTCAGGGCGCCGGATTCGTTCTCCAGCAGAACGGAAATTATATGTCTCATGATGTTTCCCCCGCCTTGCTCAGCCACATCTCGTCCTTGATGGAACCAAACTTGAGTTCCTTGAGCACGACCGAAATAATATGTTCCATCGTCAGGTTCTCTCCGTCTTGCTCAGCCACATCTCGTCCATGGCGCCGAACTTTATCTGCATCGGATAAACGTGCTCATCCGGGTCAACCGAGATGTCCATGAACACCAGCCGATCCTTCATGGCGAAGGCCTTCTCCATGGCGCTCTCCAGCTCGGCCGGATCGCTCACCGCGATGCCGACGTGGCCATAGGCTTCCGCCAGCTTGACGAAGTCCGGCAGCGACTCCATGTAGGAGTGGCTGTGGCGACCACCGTAGAACATCTTCTGCCACTGCTTGACCATGCCCAGCGCCCGGTTGTTGATGGAGATGATCTTGATGGGCACCCCGTACTGCATGCAGGTAGAGAGCTCCTGAATGTTCATCTGCACCGAACCGTCGCCGGTGACGCAGCAGACCACCGCATCCGGGTTGGCAAACTGGGCGCCCATGGCGGCCGGAATACCGAACCCCATGGTGCCGAGGCCGCCGGAGTTGATCCACTGGCGCGGCTTGGCAAACGGGTAGTAGAGGGCGGCAAACATCTGATGCTGGCCCACGTCGGAGGCCACGAACGCCTCCCCCTTGGTCACCTTGTAGAGGGTCTCGATCACCTGCTGCGGCTTGATCAGGGTGGGGTGGGTCTCATAGGCCAGGCAGTTGCGCGAGCGCCACTGGCCGATCTGGCTCCACCAGTCCGCCAGTACCTGCTTGTCGTTGTCGAAACCACACTCGCGGATCACCTCCAGCATCTGCTCCAGCACGGTTTCCACCGAGCCGACGATGGGCACATGGGCCTGCACCGTCTTGGAGATGGAGGTGGGATCGATGTCGATGTGAACTATGGTGGCGTTGGGACAGAACTTGGCCACGTTGTTGGTGACGCGGTCATCGAAGCGGGCCCCCACGGCGAAGATCAGATCCGCGTTATGCATGGTCTTGTTCGCTTCGAAGGTGCCGTGCATGCCCAGCATGCCGATGAATTGCGGATGGGTGCCAGAGAAGGCCCCCAACCCCATCAGGGTAGTGGTCACCGGCAGGTTCAACAGCTCCGCCAGCTTGGTCACCAAGTGATCCGCATTGGCATTGATGGCACCGCCGCCGACGTACATCACCGGGCGCTCGGCCTCCACCAGCAGCTTGGCGGCCCGCTTGATCTGCCCCTTGTGGCCCGACTTGGTCGGATTGTAGGAGCGCAGGGAAACCGTCTCGGGATACTGATAGGGAAACTTCTCTTTCGGGTTCTGCACGTCTTTGGGCAGATCCACCACCACCGGCCCCGGGCGGCCGCTGGCAGCAATGTAGTAGGCCTTCTTGATGGCGTCGGGAATGTCGCTGGCCTTCTTGCACAGGAAGCTGTGCTTCACCACCGGACGGGAGATGCCGATCATGTCGGTCTCCTGGAATGCATCCTCCCCGATCATGCTGGTCGGCACCTGGCCGGACAGGATCACCAGGGGGATGGAGTCCATGTAGGCGGTCGCGATCCCCGTAATGCAGTTGGTGGCGCCGGGACCCGAGGTCACCAGCACAGTACCCACCTTGCCGGTGGAGCGGGCGTAACCGTCCGCCATGTGCACCGCGGCCTGTTCGTGCCGCACCAGGACATGCTCCATCTTGCCGTTTTCAAAGAGAGCGTCATAGATGTCGAGCACTGAGCCACCAGGGTAGCCGAAAACATGCTCAACTCCCTGATCTTCCAGCGCTCTAACCACCATCTGGGCGCCTGATAACATCTCCATGATAAAGCCCTCCAGGCTTTGCTCCGTTAAGCGAAAGCTATCGGCAGTCCGCTGCTTCCCGGCACCGCCAGTCCGTGCATTGTTGTTGTCTGAATACGGACCCGGCGAGTTCGGCGCTGTCGATAGTAGAAAAATAGGTTTTTTCCATCATTCACCCGAAAAGCGGGTGAAAAACCAACTTAACCCGCTTGTGAACGCTTGTCCACGGCTTTGTCTGACCAGAACAGTCATAAATTTCAAACAGCTATTAACATTCAGTGACTTGAGAAAAAGGGCGGGGACAATACGAGGAAGTTGGGGGAATGACCAGCGGATCATGCTGCCACTGCCGCCCTGAATGGAAAAAAATAAGCCCACCGCCTGGGTGGGCCCGCAAGCCTGGCAGGGGATCAATGATCCTCTTCCGGCTCCGCCAGCCAGATCTGCTGATCCGGATCCGTCTCCTCGCAGACCGAGATACTGACCCCCATGTCCAGCAGTTCGTGCAGGGTGAGATTGTCCGCCAGATTCATGGTGTCGCCGTTTTCATTGGTAAAGCGCATGGTGTCCGTCCTCTCCTTGGTGGGATCCCTCTCAGTCTAGTCAAAGGCGCTCACTTGCGATAACCAACTGCTGTTTAGCGGACTGCCCCCCTCCAGTTCGCTCAGCCGATCGCACACCTCTTCCGGGAACAAGGTGCGAGCCCACAGCCGGCGGGAGAGCGCTGGCACGCTCTCCTGCGCTCCGTCCGCCAGCCAGCCCGCCAGCTCACTGGCCACATCGGGGTAGATAATCTGGCCAGGGGCGGCAGCATCCAGCCAGGCCCGCACCGCGTTGGCATCGAGTGCATCCATCAGACGGGCCAGCCCCATCAGCTCCAGGGTCTTGCTGTTGGTCAGCTGCTCGAACTGGCCCCCCAGCGGCTTGACCAGCAGTTTCTTGCCAAGGGATAGCGCCTCCGAGGCGAGCTCGAAGCCACCGTTGGTGATGACCCCGCGACAGCCGGCCAGCATCTGCTTGAACCCCTCCCTGGCCTGCGGTTCGAACGCTATGTTGCGCCACTGGTTGGCGTTGCGAATGGCTGGATGAAAGCAGACGAAGCGCTGCTGGTTGAAGCGCGACAGCAGGGCTGCGATCGCCTCGGTCTGCTCAAACGGCAGATAAACCAGGATCTGCTGATTGTCGTGGGCAGGCGGGATGGCGTCTATGATGGGCGGCAGCAAGGGTTGACCGAAGTGAAACCAGTGCAACCCGAGCGCCTGGCGCACCGGTGCGAAATGGCGCATCAGCTGACGGTTGAAGCCGCTCTCCCCCCAGCGCGGAATGGGCCAGTCGAAGCTCGCCTGGTGGCTGATGGTAAGACTCGGCTTGCCCCAGCGGCGGGCGGCGTGGGCACTGATCGGCTCGAAATCGCTGATGACGAGGTCGTAGTCGCGACAGTCGAGCGCCCGCATGTCGCGCCAGAAGCGCAGCGGCGAGAGCCCCTTGAGGGTTCGCCAACCCGAGATGGCCCCCTCATGGCTGACGAAGGTGATGCCGGGAAAGGCACGATAATCGCCGAATTCGGCCATCTCGAAATAGCCGTCGGCGGGGCGACCGCTGAACAGGTAGTCCACTTCCAGGCCACGGGCTCTCAGCGCCCGCGCCAGGGTACGGCTGCGGCTGATGTGACCGTTGCCGGTGCCCTGTACCCCGAACAGGATCCTCATCATTGGCCCCAGCCGAGCGCCAGCAGGGCGCAGCCGCCGCCGAGCAGGGCGCCGGCCACCAGATCGCTCAGATAGTGCACCCCGAGCAGCAGACGGGACGCCCCCACCAACGCGGCCCAGACAAACAGCAAGGGGGCCCAGAGCGGGAAGCTGGCGGCCAGCACGGTTGCCATCAGGAAGGCGGCGGCGGTGTGACCGGAGGGCAGGCTGTAGCGATCGGAAGGGGTGATGAAGACCGGCAACCCCGCCGGACGCTGGCGCTTGAGCAGGTTTTTCAGCAGCAGGTAGAGCGGCAGCTCGAAGGCGAAGGCGAGCAGCGCCAGCTTCACCAGCTCGCGTTCGGCCTCCCCCTGCCACCAGAGCAGGGCCGCCAGCACGGCGTAAAGGGGGCCATCACCGGTACGGGAAATGAGACGACTCACCCTCGCCTGCTGCCGGTTGTAGGCGTGCAGCAGGCAGATACGACACACCTGCAGGTCCCATTGCTGGATCTTGTTCATAACCCCTCCTTCCCTGAAGTCTTGGAGCAGACTAGGGCGACGGGGTGACACTTGGTTGAACGTGGGATAACAGATTTATGAAAAAAGGGCCGAATGGCCCTTTTTGCTGTCCAGGTGGCAAATGATCAGTTCAGAGTGCCGCGCAAACCGTTTTCCATCAGACGGCAGTTGTGATCCGCCAGGCGGGCCATGAAATGTTCATCCACGGTCAGGCCGAATACCTGCTCGTAGAGATCCTTCATCACGAACGGCTGCCACATCATGCTGAGGAAGGAGATCTTCAGCATCTCGGGATCCAGGTTGTCACCCAGTTCGCCGTTGTTCTTCATGGACTCCAGCAAGGCATCGAACTGGGGCAGCTGGCGTTCCAGCAGACGGTTCAGCACAAAATCCCGACCTGGGCTTTTCTCGGTCGATAATGCGCTGGAGATGGCGGAGGTCAGTTCGCTGTTTGGCGCCATCACCTGATAGTAGGTGTTGAGCAGGTCGTTGAGGCTGCGGTTGCCGGCCTCATCGTGCCAGGCTTGATCCAGCGGCTCGGCCACATCGCCCAGCACCGCCTTGTAGAGACCCTCTTTGCTGCCGAAGTAGTAGTGGATCATCGCCAGATTGGAGCCAGCCAGCTCGGCGATCTCACGGGTCGTCACCTTGCTGTAGGGGGTGTTGAGAAAACGCTCACGGGCGGCAGAGAGCAACTTGTCACGAATGTCAGAACGTCCGACCGGACGACCAGGTCTACGTTTTT
This sequence comes from Aeromonas sp. S5(2024), assembly GCF_041403025.1. Lineage (NCBI taxonomy): Bacteria > Pseudomonadati > Pseudomonadota > Gammaproteobacteria > Aeromonadales > Aeromonadaceae > Aeromonas > Aeromonas sp. S5(2024). Next base: position 202,677 of record NZ_JBGLRI010000009.1, read on the forward strand.
CCATTTAATACCTCGGATAATTCAGCAAAAACTGACAAGTCGATCTGATTGCACAGATGATCGAGTACAGCAGGAATGACCAGATAATCGTGCAAGGGCCGAATATGGGACAAGTAAATTTGCACTCCTTTACAATCCGATTAAATAAACCAGCGAAATGAACCGGGTCTGCGCGGTTGACACAGCATAAAAATCTCGATATTGGTAAAAGCGTTATCGACTGGAAGGATTGATTCATCATGCGTATTGCCGCTCCGCTACTACTAATCTCCCTAATCGCGACCAGTCGCGCGGGATCCTTGTAGCCGGGCTCAGGCATAGCCGGAATTTACAAAAACCCGTGCACCCTGCACGGGTTTTTTTATGCCAACGCAGGATGCACGTCACCGAACTTAGGAAGAGGGAAGTCACATGTCAGATCGGGTCATCATATTCGACACCACCCTGCGCGATGGTGAGCAGGCTCTGGCGGCCAGCTTGACGGTCAAGGAGAAGCTGCAGATCGCCCAGGCGCTGGAGCGGCTCGGTGTTGACGTCATGGAGGTGGGGTTCCCGGTCTCCTCCCCCGGCGACTTTCAATCGGTGCAGACCATCGCCCGCCATATCAAACAGAGCCGGGTCTGTGCCCTCGCCCGAGCCCTGCCCAAGGACATCGACGCCGCCGGCGAAGCCCTGCGGGTCGCCGAAGCCTTTCGCATCCACACCTTCATCTCCACCTCCTCCATCCACGTCGAGAGCAAGCTGAAGAAGAGCTTCGAAGACGTGCTGGAGATGGGGGTCAACGCCATCAAGCATGCCCGCCGCTACACCGACGACGTGGAGTTCTCCTGCGAGGACGCGGGCCGCACCCCGATAGACAACCTGTGCCGCATGGTGGAAGCCGCCATCAAGGCCGGCGCTCGCACCATCAATATTCCGGATACCGTCGGCTACACGGTACCGACCGAGTTCTCCGGCATCATCCAGACCCTGTTCAACCGGGTACCCAACATCGATCAGGCCATCATCTCGGTGCACTGCCACGACGATCTGGGCCTCTCGGTGGCCAACTCCATCGGCGCCGTGCAGATGGGGGCCCGCCAGATCGAGTGCACCATCAACGGCATCGGCGAGCGGGCCGGCAACTGCTCGCTGGAAGAGGTGGCGATGATCCTGAAGACCCGCGCCGACCTGCTCGGGGTGCACACCAACATCCGCCACAGCGAAATTCATCGCACCAGCGCCCTGGTCAGCCAGCTCTGCAACATGCCGGTGCAGCCCAACAAGGCCATCGTCGGGACCAACGCCTTCTCCCACAGCTCCGGCATCCATCAGGACGGTGTGCTCAAGGCGAAAAACACTTACGAAATCATCACCCCGGAGAGCATCGGCCTCACCCAGAACAACCTCAACATGACTTCCCGCTCCGGCCGCCACGTCATCAAGCACCGGATGGAGTCCATGGGCTACGCCGAGAGCAGTTACGACCTCGACGATCTCTACGGCAAGTTCCTCACCCTGGCCGACAAGAAGGGGCAGGTGTTCGATTACGATCTGGAGGCGCTCGCCTTCTTCAGCCAGATCCACGAAGAGCCGGAGCACTTCAAGCTGGAGTACCTCGGCGTGCAGAGCGGCAGCTCGGTGATGGCCACCGCCTCGGTGAAATTGAAGGTGGGCCAGGAGATCGTCAGCGAAGCCGCCACCGGCAACGGCCCGGTGGACGCGGTCTACCAGTGCATCAACCGCATCACCGGCTACGAAATCAGCATCGACAAGTACGAACTCAAGGGCAAGGGGGAAGGCAAGAACGCCCTCGGCCAGGTTGACATAGTCGCACAGTACAAGGGCCGCAAATTCCATGGCATGGGCCTGGCCACCGACATCATAGAGTCTTCCGCCCAGGCGTTGATCCACGTGATCAACAGCATCTGGCGCGCCGATCAGGTGGCCGAACAGATGGAACGCAACGTCGCAAAAACAGACAAGATCAATACGGAGAGCGTGTGAGTATGAGCAGTTATCGGATCGCAGTATTGCCGGGTGACGGCATTGGCCCGGAAGTGATGGCCGAGGCCGTCAAGGTGCTGGAAAAGGTGCAGGCCAGATTTGGCTTCGCCCTCGACTACGAGCGCCACGACGTGGGAGGCATCGCCATCGACAACCACGGCACCCCGCTGCCCCAGAGCACCATTGCAGGCTGCGAGGCGGCCGATGCCGTGCTGTTCGGCTCGGTGGGCGGCCCCAAGTGGGAGCACCTGCCCCCCAACGATCAGCCAGAACGCGGCGCCCTGCTGCCCCTGCGCGCCCACTTCAAGCTGTTCTGCAACCTGCGTCCGGCCCGCATCTACACCGGCCTCGAGCAGTTCTCGCCGCTGCGTGCCGACATCTCGGATCGCGGTTTTGACATCGCCTGCGTGCGCGAGCTGACCGGCGGCATCTACTTCGGCCAGCCCAAGGGGCGTGAAGGGGAAGGCCCCACCGAGAAGGCATTCGACACCGAGGTGTACCATCGCTTCGAGATCGAGCGCATTGCCAAGATAGCGTTCGAGTCGGCTCGTGTTCGCCGTGGCAAGGTCACCTCCATCGACAAGGCCAACGTGCTCGCCTCCTCCATTCTGTGGCGCGAGGTGGTGACCGAAGTCGCCAAGTCCTATCCGGACGTGGCGCTGAATCACATGTACATCGACAACGCCACCATGCAGCTCATCAAGGATCCGTCCCAGTTCGACGTGCTGCTCTGCTCCAACCTGTTCGGTGACATCCTCTCCGACGAGTGCGCCATGATCACCGGCTCCATGGGGCTGCTCCCCTCCGCCAGCCTCAACGAATCGGGCTTCGGTCTGTTCGAGCCGGCCGGTGGCTCGGCGCCGGATATCGCCGGCAAGGGCATCGCCAACCCCATCGCCCAGATCCTCTCTGCCGCCCTGATGCTGCGCTACAGCCTGGGCCAGGAAGCCGCCGCCCAGGCCATCGAGCAGGCCGTGGCCCAGGCCCTGGCCGAGGGTTACTTCACCGCCGACCTGCATCAGGCCAGCGCCCGTCACCCGGTGCAGAGCACGGCCGAGATGGGCAGCCAGATCGCCGCGCGCATCTGACCCCACGGCATCGATAACAAGGAAACCGAGCAATGGCCAAGACCCTCTATCAGAAAGTATTCGACGCCCACGTGGTCCGGGAAGTGGAAGGAGAAACGCCCCTCATCTACATCGACCGCCATCTGGTGCATGAAGTGACCAGCCCGCAGGCATTCGACGGCCTGCGCGCCATGAACCGCCAGCTGCGCCGCCCGGACCTGACCTGGGCCACCATGGATCACAACGTCTCCACCACCACCAAGGACATCGCCGCCTCCGGCGAGATGGCCCGCATCCAGATGGAAACGCTGGCCGTCAACTGCAAGGAGTTCGGGGTCCGTCTGTATGACCTGAACCACAAATACCAGGGTATCGTCCACGTGATGGGCCCCGAGCTCGGCATCACCCTGCCCGGCACCACCATCGTCTGCGGCGACTCCCACACCGCCACCCACGGCGCCTTCGGCTCGCTGGCGTTCGGCATCGGCACCTCCGAGGTGGAGCATGTGATGGCGACCCAGACCCTGAAACAGGGCCGCGCCAAGACCATGCGCATTTCGGTCAACGGCAAACTGGCCGCAGGCATCAGCGCCAAAGACGTGGTGCTGGCCATCATAGGCCGGGTCGGCCATGCCGGCGGTACCGGCTATGTGGTGGAGTTCGCTGGCGAGGCCATCGAAGGGCTCACCATGGAAGGGCGCATGACGGTGTGCAACATGGCCATCGAGCTCGGCGCCAAGGCGGGGATGATCGCCCCCGACCAGATCACCATCGACTACATCCGTGGCAAGGAGTTCGCTCCCAAGGGCGAGGCGCTGGAACAGGCCATCGCCTACTGGCAGAGCCTCAAGAGCGACGAAGGTGCCCACTTCGATGCCGAAGTGGTGCTCGACGCCGCCGATATCGCCCCGCAGGTCACCTGGGGCACCAATCCGGGTCAGGTGATCGCCGTCAATGAACCCATTCCTGCACCGGAATCCTTCAGCGATCTGATGGAGCAGCAGTCCGCCCGCAAGGCGCTCGCCTACATGGACCTGCAGCCGGGTCAGAAGCTCTCCGACGTTGCCATCGACAAGGTGTTTATCGGGTCGTGCACCAACAGCCGCATCGAGGATCTGCGCGCCGCCGCCGCCATCGCCCGCGGTCGCAAGGTCGCCGCTGGCGTGCAAGCGCTGGTGGTGCCGGGCTCCGAACAGGTGAAGGCCCAGGCCGAAGCCGAGGGTCTGGACAAGATCTTCATCGAGGCAGGCTTTGAGTGGCGCCTGCCCGGCTGCTCCATGTGTCTGGCCATGAACAACGATCGGCTGCAACCGGGGGAGCGCTGCGCCTCCACCAGCAACCGCAACTTCGAAGGGCGCCAGGGCCGCGCCGGCCGCACCCATCTGGTGAGCCCGGCCATGGCCGCCGCCGCCGCCGTCACCGGCCGCTTCGCCGACATTCGTGCACTGTAAGAGGGAACGTACATGACAGGTTTCAAACAGCACAAAGGGATCGTCGTCCCCCTCGACAGCGCCAACGTCGACACCGACGCCATCATTCCCAAGCAGTTTCTGCAGAAGGTCAACCGCATCGGTTTTGGCAAGCACCTGTTCCACGACTGGCGCTTCCTGGACGATGCAGGGGAGCAGCCCAACCCCGAGTTCGTGCTCAACCAACCGCAGTTCGCCGGTGCCAGCATCCTGCTGGCCCGCGAGAACTTCGGCTGCGGCTCGAGCCGCGAGCACGCCCCCTGGGCGCTAGCGGACTACGGCTTCAAGACCATCATTGCCCCGAGCTTCGCCGACATCTTCTATGGCAACGCCATCAACAACGGCATGGTGCCGGTGCGCCTGAAGGAGGAAGAGGTAGACGCCCTGTTCCAGCTGGTTGCCGCCCAGCCGGGCATCCAGATCGAAGTTGACCTGGAGGCCAATCAGGTGCGCGCAGGTAGCCTCAGCTTCGGCTTCGAGATCGACGAGTTCCGCCGCTACTGCCTGCTCAACGGGCTGGACGCCATCGGCCTGACCCTGCAACACGAGGCCGCCATCAGCGCCTTCGAGGCGAAGCAGCCGAGCTGGATTTGACCCATCAGGTGCCATAAAACGAGTAGAATCAACAGGGAGCCGCGGCTCCCTGTTTTATTGTCAGGCCAAGCTACACGCATGGCCGGCCACTTCTGCATGCCCGACGGGACACTCGAATGAAGATGACGATCGCCCTCCCCCTGCTCTGCGGCCTCTGGCTGGCGCTGCCGGTCTGTGCCGGGCAGACCTATTTCAACAGCAGCGGCGGTCAGCTCAACGTCGGTTGGCAGGACAAGGACGGCAAGGCGCAGCAGCTCACCTATCGGCTGGAAGCGGGCAAGTTGCCACCACTCATCGCCTATCGGCCGGCCCGCATGCAGGAGGACGTGCTGCAGAGCCTGTTGCAACAGGGGATGGCCGAGTTCCCTACCGTGCAGTTTGCCCTCTCTCGCCCCCAGATGGAGCTCAAGATCAAGGGACGCCAGCCCGAGCAGGTCAACAAGGCCATGAGCTGGCTCACCCAGCAACGGGACAAGCTGGAAGCCGAGTGGCTCAAGCAGCACTATTTCCAGCCCTTCACCGCCCCCGACGGCGCCGCCGCCATCAAGCAGGACCATGTGCGCATCGCGCTGGAGAGCCGCAACGAACTGGCGCCGCTGGCCGAGCAGCTCAAGCAGCAGGGCAGCACCGAGACCGAAGCCCGCCAGAAGACGGTGGCCCATATGCTCGACTTCGTGCAGTCCATCCCCTATCAGCTGCTCGACAGCCAGTCAGGGCGCCAGGGGAAGGGCTTTTTAACCCCGGGCCAGGTGCTGGAGCAGAATCAGGGCGACTGTGACAGCAAGGTGACCCTGATGGCCGCCATGCTGGCCCAGCTCTTTCCCGAATTGAAACAGGCCATGGTGTTCGTGCCGGGTCATGCTCTGCTGGGAGTTGCGCTGCCAGCCAAGCCGGGTGAGGCCACCCTGAACCGGGAAGGGGAAACCTATCTGCTGATGGAGCCCACCGGCCCGGCCCAGCTGGCGATGGGCCAGCTGTCACCGACCAGCAAGACCCTCATCGACAGCCAGCAGCTGAGCGTGCAGCCGGTTCGCGCGGATAAATAACGCCGCCCGTCGGGGCCGTCGTGAAAACAAGGGGAAAAACGCCAGAATGAAATCGACCAGCGCGGGGCTGGTCGATGCATGACGAAGGGTGTGACGGCCGGTCAGGCGAGGGCCTGGAACTCGATGGCCAGCAGCAGTCCATCCTCTTCTTCCAGCACCCGAATGATGCGGGCCTGCGCCTCGAAGGGGGGCAGCAGGTTGTTGTTGGTGGCCAGGCTCACCCGGATGGGTTGGCTCACATCGAGCTGATGCTCGGCGACGGCGATCCCCATGCCGTTGGCGCTGAGATCCCGGCAGACCCCTTCCAGTACCTGCTGTTGCTGAAAGATGGTGACGGGGGCATTGATTATCATGCGCTGGAAGGCGCGTCTTTCCTTGGTGCTGGTGATCACGCGAACATCCTCTGTTGTCTGACGCCGTCTCGCTGGCCCGCAGGAACAATTGTGCTGGCCTCCCCCCAAGAACGTTAATACAATGCGGTTCGTTTCTCAAACGGGGTGCGGTTTACCGCTGAGATTATACCCGTGAACCTGATCCAGATAATGCTGGCGGAGGAATTTGAGGCATGGCGCTCATTTTTTGCGCCCTCATCCGCTGGCACCTCATTGCTAAGGGAGTGCCGCTCATGAAAACCCTGCTGCTGGTCGCCACCAGCCTGCTCAGTGCCCAGGCCTTCGCGGCCGACACTCTCACCGTCTACACCTACAACTCCTTCACCGCTGAGTGGGGACCCGGTCCCAAGATCAAGCAGGCCTTCGAGAAGGAGTGCGGCTGCACCCTCAAACTGGTGCCGCTTGAAGATGGCGTGGCCATCCTCAACCGGCTGCGACTGGAGGGCAAGCACAGCAAGGCCGATCTGGTGCTGGGGCTGGACGATGCGCTCGTCAGCGAAGCCAAACAGAGCGGCCTGTTTGCCCCCCACGGCAGCAAGCTGGACGGGGTCAAAGTGCCGGGCGGCTGGCAGGACGATACTTTCGTCCCCTACGACTACGGCTACTTCGCCTTCGTCTACGACCAGAGCAAGCTCAAGAACCCGCCCAAAAGCCTGAAAGAGCTGGTAGAGCGCCCGGATCTCAAGGTGATCTATCAGGATCCGCGCACCTCTACGCCGGGTCAGGGGTTGATGCTGTGGATGAAGTCGGTCTACGGAGATGAGGCACCTGCCGCCTGGGCGCAATTGGCCAAGAAGACGGTCACCGTCACCAAGGGCTGGTCCGAGGCCTACGGCATGTTCCTCGACGGCGAGGCGGATATGGTGCTCTCCTACACGACCTCCCCCGCTTACCACCTGATTGCCGAGAACAAACCGCAGTATCAGGCTGCGGCGTTTGAGGAGGGTCACTACCGCCAGGTGGAAGTGGCCGCCAAGCTCAGCAGCGCCACCCAGGGCAAGCTGGCGGACCAGTTCCTGCAGTTCATGACAAGCCCCGCGTTCCAGAACGAGATGGCCACCGGCAACTGGATGTATCCGGTGATCGACACGCCGCTGCCCAAGGGCTTCGAGCAGATGATCACCGTAGCTAAGCCGCTCGCCTTCAGCAGCGATGAGGTGGCCGCCAACCGCAAGAACTGGATCCGCGAGTGGCTGCAAGCCGTCACCCAGTGAGCCGTATCTTCGCCAGAGCGCAGGCTCGCCCCCTCTGGTGGCTGCCGGGCAGTGCCGCCACCCTGATCATCCTGCTGCTCTCCCTGGGGCCGCTGGTGGCCCTGTTGTGGCAGGCCGGGTCGCTGGCGCCCCGTACCCTGCTGGCCGACCCCTACCTGCGCCACGTGCTGGGCTTCAGCCTCTGGCAGGCACTGCTCTCCACCCTGCTGAGCCTGGGGCTGGCCATTCCGGTGGCCCGCGCGCTGGCGCGGCGCCGTTTCATCGGCCGCCGTCTGCTGCTCAAGCTGTTCGGCCTCTCGCTGGTATTGCCGGTCATCATCGCCATCTTCGGCATCGTCGCGGTACACGGCAAGCAGGGCTGGTTGCCACAGTTGCTGCACGGGCTGGGGCTCGCTCCCGGCAATTACCTTTATGGCCTGCTCGGCATCCTGCTGGCCCACGTCTTCTTCAACATGCCGCTGGCGGCACGCCTGTTGCTGCAAAGCATAGAGAGCATTCCCGAGTCCTCCTGGCGCCTCGCCAGCCAGCTCGGCATGCGCTCTTCCCATATTTTCCGGCTGCTGGAGTGGCCGCTGATCCGGGCCCAGTTGCCAGGCCTGGCCAGCCTCATCTTCATGCTCTGCTTTACCAGCTTCACCACAGTGCTGGCGCTCGGGGGCGGCCCCAAATCAACCACCCTGGAGGTGGCCGTCTATCAGGCACTGCGCTTTGACTTCGATCTCGCCACCGCCGGCGGGCTGGCGCTGGTGCAGTTGCTCCTGACCGCGGGTCTGCTGATGCTTCAACACAAGCTGCAGAGCAGCCCGGCCAGCCGGATCAGCGCCCGGCGTCCCTGTCTGCGCCCGGACCGCCATCAGCCGGGAACCGGTCTGGTGGACGCCCTCGCCCTCGCTATCGGGCTGGCAGTGTTCCTGCCCCCCTTGCTGGCCATCGTGGTAGCCGGCCTCAACCCCGGCCTGCCGGGTGCACTGACCTCAAGCAAGTTGTGGCTGGCCAGCGCCCAGTCGCTGCTGATCGCGCTGGCGGCAGGCAGCCTGGCCACCCTGCTCGGCAGCGCGCTGCTGCTCACCAGCCGTCACCTGCGCGTGCGGGATCGCAAGCGGCGGGCCGCCGCCCTGTGGGAGGCCAGCGGCTCGGTGATCCTGATGATCCCGGCGGTAGTGCTCTCCACCGGCCTGTTCATCCTGTTCATGCCGTTCGCCGACGTGTTCGCCCTCGGCCCCTGGCTGGTGGTGCTGGTCAATGCCCTGATGGCGCTGCCCTATGTGCTGCGAACCCTCTCCGCCCCCATGCAACTGGTGGTGCGCCAGTACGACCGGCTGGCCGACAGCCTGGGGGTACGCGGACTGCATCGCCTGCGGCTGGTGGAGTGGCCCCTGCTGCGCCGCCCGCTGGCCCAGGCGGCAGCGCTTTCGATGATCCTGTCACTGGGAGATCTCGGCGCCATCGCCATGTTCGGCAGCCAGGAGCTCACCACCCTGCCCTGGCTGCTCTATCAGCAGCTCGGCAGCTATCGGTTGACCGAGGCGGCCGCCACCGCCCTGCTGCTGCTGATCCTCTGTTTCTCCCTGTTCTGGCTGATTGAACGTGGCCTGGGAGGCAAGCATGCCGAACATTGAAGCACACGCCCCAACCGCTTATTCGGCCGCTCCGGTTGGTCGAGCTGCCCCTTGGAGAAGAGAACATGCTGAATATTGATCAGCTGGTCACCAGCTACCCGGACTGGCGCGTCAGCTTCAGTGCCACCCTGCCCAAGGGGGAGATCACTGCGCTCATCGGCCCGAGCGGCGCTGGCAAGTCGACCCTGCTCGGCATGATCGCCGGTTTCGTGCCGGTAGAGTCCGGTACCCTCGACTTCGATGGCGAGGATCTGCTGCCGCTGGGCCCGGCCGCACGGCCGGTCACCACCCTGTTTCAGGATCACAACCTGTTCCTGCATCTGTCGGTGTTCGACAATATCGCCATCGGCCTGCACCCCGGCCTGCGCCTGAACGCGGCCCAGCGGGCCCAGGTGAAGGATGCCGCGAGCCGGGTTGGCCTCGGCGAGATGCTCACCCGGCTGCCGGAACAGCTCTCCGGCGGCCAGCAACAGCGAGTCGGGCTGGCCCGGGCGCTGGTGCGGGGCAAGCCACTGCTGCTGCTGGATGAACCCTTCTCGGCGCTCGATCCGGCCCTGCGCCGGGAGATGCTGGCGGAGGTGGCGAGGCTCGCCTGCGAGCAGGGCATTACCGTGCTGATGGTCTCTCATAACCCGGAGGATGCCCAACTCATTGCCGATCAGGTGTTGTTCGTGGACGAGGGGCGCATCGCCCTGCAGGGTACGCCGGACATCCTGCACAACAGCGATCACCCCGGGTTGCTGCGCTATCTTGGCCGCGCGCTAGCGCCATAGTGAAGCTGATGGAATCCCCCCTGTCATTGCCGGAGGATGCCCAGCTCATCGCTGATCAGGTGTTGTTCGTCGACGAGGGGCGCATCGCTCTGCAGGGTACGCCGGACATCCTGCGCAACAGCGACCACCCCGGGTTGTTGCGCTATCTTGGCCGCACGCAGGAGCAATAACCGATGACGGGATCAAAAAAGGGAAGCCGCCTGGCTTCCCTTTTTCATACGAAGATAGTCAATCAAATCAGAGGTTTTCCTCGGCGAAGGAGGCGAGCTTACTGCGCACCACCCCGTTCAGGAAGATGTTGGCACTGCCGTCGAAGTCTTTGAAACGCTCGACGATGTAGGTCAGACCTGAGGTCACCGGGCTCAGGTAGTTGGAGTCGATCTGGGCCAGGTTGCCGGAGCAGACGATCTTGGTGCCCTCGCCGCAACGGGTGATGATGGTCTTGATCTGGGACGCGGTCAGGTTCTGGCACTCGTCCAGCAGCACGAAGGTGTTCTGGATGCTGCGCCCGCGCATGAAGTTGACCGATTTGAACTGGATGTTGGCCTTCTCCATGATGTAACTGAGGGACCCACTCATGTTCTCATCCTGCTTGTGCAGCACCTCCAGGGTGTCGGTCACCGCCGCCAGCCAGGGCATCATTTTCTCTTCTTCGGTGCCAGGCAGGAAGCCGATGCTCTCGGCGATTTCCGGGGTATTTCGGGTGACGATCACCTTCTCGTAGATCCCCTTCTCGATCACCAGCTCCAGTGCGGCAGCCATGGCCAGCAGGGTCTTGCCGCAGCCCGCCGGGCCGGTCAGGATCACCAGATCAATGTGCGGATCGAGCAGCGCATCGAGCGCCATCCCCTGATAGACGTTCTTGGGATGTACCCCCCACGCCTTGCGGGACATCAGCCGCTCGCGCCCCAGATCCTTGATGCGGATCTTCTGGCTGTCGTGGCTGAGCACCCGGGCCGCGAAGAAGTTCTCTTCATCGATCAGGTACTGGTTGACGTGAATGCCCTCAAGCAGGTTGGCATCGATGACGTGAACGGTATCGCGGCCATGGGTCTCGCTGTCGCACTCGCCGACCCGCTCCCAGAAGCTGCCAGGCACCACCTGGAAGCCCTTGGCCAGCAGGCGGATGTCGTCGATCAGCTGATCGCTGCGGTAATCCTCGACGTGGGCAAGCCCGGCACCCTTGGCCTTGAGCCGCATGTTGATGTCTTTGGTGACCAGCACCACCTGACGTTTCAACTCGTGCTTTTGCAGGTAGAGGGCCGCGTTGATGATGCGGTTGTCGGCCTCCTTGTCGGTGAACACTTCGGCATCCTGCGGCAGATGGTGGTCACTGAAGATGGAGATGTGACCGCTCGCCTCACCGGCAAGCGCTACCCCTTGTGCAATCTGTTCCGGCGTTGCATCGCGAAATACATCCTCCAGCGCCCGAATGGCCACCCGCGCATCGCGGCTGACGTCCTTGTGACGATCCTTGATGTTGTCGAGCTCTTCCAGCACCGTCATGGGGATGAGCACGTCGTGCTCTTTGAAGGAGTAGATGGCGAGGGGTTCGTGAAGCAGAACATTGGTATCCAGGATAAACAGCTTTCGGTCCGTGTTGTCCATAAGCATCCTCCTTGGCACTGAAGGTGCCACGTGTGTGAATCTCAGATGTCATTGAAACCACACGGCCGTGACAGTTTTATTACCCCCAACGCTACGCCCGATTTTACTATCGCGCAACAAATCGCGTGTACCGTCGATGCGTTCGAACAGAAAAGCAGCAATGCAAAAGGCCGGCACCAAGGCCGGCCTGTTGTCTGCGATCAATCGCTCAACCGCACTTGGAATCGCCGCAATTGAGGCAGGTCATGCAGCCATCCTTCTGTACCATCGCCTTGCTGTGGCACTTGTAGCAAAGCGCTGCACCGGGTGGAAAACCGCTCCCGGCCTGCTGCTCGTCGCCCTGTTGCCGGGTTTGCAGCTCGGCCTGCTTGTCGGCCAGGAACGCCTGCTGGTGTTCATCCAGCCCGGCCACCTTGAGCATGCCGATCTCGGTGAGATGGGTTTCGATCACGTTGCCAATTTCGGCGATAAGCGAGGGTACGTACTTGCCCTTGTTCCAGTAGCCGCCCTTGGGATCGAACACCGAGCGCAGCTCCTCCACCAGGAAGGTGACGTCCCCCCCCTTGCGAAACACCGCCGAGATGATGCGGGTCAGCGCCACGATCCACTGATAGTGCTCCAGGCTTTTCGAATTGATGAAGATCTCGAACGGGCGGCGAGTCTCGTGCACCGTCCCCTCGTTGAGAATGATGTCGTTGATGGTGATGAACAACGAGTGCTCGGACACATGCTCCGGCGTCTTCAGCTTGTAGGTGGTGCCCATCAACCGCTCCGGCCGCAACACCGTCTCGTGCATGTGAACCACGTCATCCTGCACAGGGGGTTGCTGCGGTTCATCCCGGGTTTTCACCTGGTAGGCGACGATTTTCCTGTCGATTTTCTTGACCATGCGCTCGTCCTCAGAATTTACCGTAATAGCCTTCTTTCAAGGCATCGTAGAGGTTGGCAGCGGTATGCAGCTCGCCATCGTATTCAATCTCCTCGTTCCCTTTCGCCGTGACAACCGAGCCATCCTCCAGGGTGAACTCGTACAGGGTGTTCTCCAGGTCCTGCTCCTTCACCAGTACCCCCTGGAAGGCTGCCGGGTTGAACCGGAAGGTGGTGCAGCCCTTGAGCCCCGAATCCGACGCATAGAGATAAATGTCCTTGAACTGCTCGAACGGAAAGTCGGTCGGCACGTTGGCCGTCTTGGAGATGGAGGAGTCGATCCAGCGCTGGGCCGCAGCCTGAATGTCTACGTGCTGGGCCGGGCTGATGTCGTCAGCGGTGATGAAGTAATCCGGCAACCGGGTCGACTCATCCTCGGCATAAGGCATGGCAGCCGGATTGACCAGCTCGCGGTAGGCCAGCAGCTCATAGGAGTAGACGTCCACGCTCTCCTTGCTCTTCTTGCCCGGCTTGATGACGTTGCGACTGTAGTGATGGGCAAAGCTCGGCTCGATGCCGTTGCTGGCGTTGTTGGCCAGCGACAGCGAGATGGTGCCGGTCGGCGCAATGCTGCTGTGGTGGGTGAAACGCCCCCCCACCTCGACCAGCTCGGCAACCAGGGCGGGATCCACCTCGGCCACCTGCTGCATGTAGCGGCTGTAACGGGCGTGCAGCACCTTGCCCTTCACCTTGTCACCAAGCTTGATGCCGTCTGCCGCCATCTCGGGGCGCAGCCGCAGCAGCTTGCCGGTCACCTCGAACTCCTGCTCCATGATGGGGGCCGGGCCCTTCTCCTTCGCCAAGGCCAGGGACTCGCGCCAGCCGGTCATGGCCAGCTCCTGAGATACCTGCTCGGTAAAGGCGACGGCGGCGACAGAGCCGTATCTTATCCGCAGCATGGTGAGCGCCGAGCCGAGGCCGAGGAAGCCCATGCCATGACGGCGCTTGCTGATGATCTCTTCACGCTGCCTGGCAAGCGGCAGCTGGTTGATCTCCACCACGTTGTCCAACATGCGGGTGAAGATGGCCACAACCTTGCGAAAGGCAGACCAGTCGAAGGCGGCCTGTTCGGTGAAGGGGTCGCGCACGAACCGGGTCAGGTTGACCGAGCCCAGCAGGCAGGCCCCATAGGGGGGCAGAGGCTGCTCACCGCAAGGGTTGGTGGCGCGGATCTCCTCGCAGAACCAGTTGTTGTTCATCTGGTTAACCTTGTCGATCAGGATGAAACCGGGCTCCGCATAGTCATAAGTGGAAGTCATGATGATATTCCACAGCTTGCGTGCCGGCAGGGTCTTGTAGACCTTGCAGGCGACCTGCCCCAGCTCGTTGAACACCACCCCTTCCCTGTTCGGCCAGTCGGCCCAGAACACCTGAGCGGGATCGTCCAGCGCTATGCCGTCCTGCTCCACCTCCCTGGCGGTGTAGGGGAAGATAAGCTGCCAGGGGGCATCCTCTTTTACCGCCTTGACGAACTCTTCGGTGATGAGCAGGGAGAGGTTGAACTGGCGCAGACGGCCATCCTCCCGCTTGGCCTGAATAAACTCGATCACATCGGGGTGACGGATATCCATGGTGCCCATCTGGGCGCCGCGACGACCACCGGCGGACGAGACGGTGAAACACATCTTGTCGTAGATATCCATGAAGGAGAGCGGGCCCGAGGTATAGGCCCCGGCACCGGAGACAAAAGCCCCGCGCGGGCGCAAGGTTGAAAAGTCATAGCCAATGCCGCAACCGGCTTTCAGGGTCAGTCCCGCTTCGTGCACCTTGCCGAGGATGTCGTCCATCGAATCCTCGATGGTACCGGAGACGGTGCAGTTGATGGTCGAGGTCGCCGGCTTGTGCTCGAAGGCTCCCGCATTGGACGTGATGCGTCCAGCCGGGATGGCACCGTTGCGCAGCGCCCACAGGAAGGGCTCATACCAGACGTCTGGCTGCGACTCCTGGCCAGCCAGGGCACGAGCGACCCGCTGGTAGGTTTCATCGATCGTGCCATCAATGGGGACGCCATCCTTGCTCTTGAGACGATACTTGCTATCCCAGATCTCGAAGGATGTGTCCTGCAGGGGGATCAGGCGAGAGGCGCTCTCACTCTCCTGCACCGGGTTGGATTTAGCCATGTTCAATCAACCTCATGTGAATGGAACAATGTCACGACAGTAGCAATAAACACAACCAATAGCGAACAAACAAAATAAAAACACTATATGTAGTGTTTTTAATAACGAGAGAGCCTGTCTCATCCTAAAAAAACGCCCCGGCCAGCAGTGGGCTGGGCCGGGGCATTCACCGATTCATCGCCCGGGAAACGTGCTTCCCGGTCCAGATCAGGGTTTCTTGACGTACACGGTCGGGGTATCGCCCGCCATGTTCAGATAGAACTCATAGACGCCATCCGCATCCGGCGAGAACTTCATGTCTTCATACTTGGAGCAGGGGTTGACCGGCACGGCTTCACCACCCAGCACGGCAACGCCGTCACTCGGGCTCTTGTAGCCGAAGTTGGTGCCACAGCTCCAGCCTGAGTCGGCGAACTTGAACTTGTAGGGAGCCCACTCTTTCTTGAGCGTTCCCTTGGCCATGTAGAGCTTGTCGGCTACCTTGACCACCTTGCTCGCGTCGGTTGCCATCCAGTCGTTCATCTCCCCACGCAGGTAGATGGACTTGCCACCGAAATCGCTGTTGTCCGCAGCCGCTTGCTCAGCGCCACCGTGAGATGCGCAACCGCCTAATACCAGGGTTCCCGCCGCCAGCATCATCGTTACTGTTCTTTTGAACATGTGTCCATTCCTCAGATTATTGTGATTCCTTGGCCCATCAAACGTGGGCAGACGAATTAAAGCAGAGCGGGCATCACAAGAAAGGTAGAGGCATCACATTCTGTGCTTTTTCTGTTCAGCAATTGAATTGATGGACAAATATCAGCCAGACAAAAGGTGGACCATATAAGAAACGAGGTCAGGAAAGATGATCTTGAGCGATCAGATAAACGGGGTTCAGAGAGGAAAGGGCCGAATTTCAGACAATAAAAAACCCCGCTCAGATGAGCGGGGTTTCTCGTGTTGGGTGCCTGGCAGTGTCCTACTCTCGCATGGCGAATGCCACACTACCATCGGCGCTACCGCGTTTCACTTCTGAGTTCGGCATGGGTTCA
>NZ_JBGLRI010000010.1:0-196227 GCF_041403025.1 Aeromonas sp. S5(2024)
GTAATCAGGTAATCAGGTAATCAGGTAATCAGGTAATCAGGTAATCAGGTAATCAGGTAATCAGGTAATCAGGTAATCAGGTAATCAGGTAATCAGGTAATCAGGTAATCAGGTAATCATTTTAACCCATTAGACTTGGGGGGAAGCTGATATATCTGCTCTTGCCACCATCCAGTGTGGCCTTTATTTTAATTCACCGGATGCCAGTCATATATGTTCACCACAGAATAAAGCTTCGTCGAGAAGCAGTAGCCAATAGTGATGAACAAGATTGGATATATATCGCCTAATATGGGCCAGACCATATATTTTCTATCACGGTCATATATAAAATTTTATTTGTGACTGATATCCCACACTTTTTTATGGCGATTGATTTCTCAAAGTGGGGTGTTATCATCTAAACATAGAGTAAAGGGCAAACCGGTCGAAAGGTCGGGACGCAAAGCCACCGGTCTAAGGGTTCATAACCTAAGACAGCGGAGCTGCCATCTGAGAAGAGCGATGTCATCAGCTGTATCTGTGTCATTCTCTTTGATTGCGTTGCCCTTTTCGTACAACGACATGTGACGAAAAGGACATAAAAATGAACACTTCCACCGCTTCCGTTCGCAACAGCGCCATCCGTTTCGCTTCTTCTGCCGCCGCAGCCATGCTGCTGGGTGCTGCCTTGCTGCCTGCCACTGCCTCCGCCGCCGATGGCTCCGTCACCTTCACCGGTACCATCTACGAAGCTCCCTGCGACTTTGCCGACAACAGCGTGACCTGCTATTCCGGCACTCAACGCCAGACCCTGGATCTGGCCAGCCTGCAGCAAGCCGGCAGCCTCAATACCATCAGCAGCACCATGCAGTACAAGCTGTCTGCCGGCAGCAGCAACATGGCCATCGTCACCGTCAGCTACCTCTGATCGGGTCGCTCCTGCCATCTGCCCGAGGTTGTTCATTACCTCGGGCGGCTCTGTTCGCCTTTTGCAGAATGAGCCCCGATAGGCTGCCATCATTAATCACTGCTCTTCATCCACCAATCCCCCTCCCGTTTTTCTCGGCTGCCATCCCGACTGCCACCCAGCGGCTTCTCGCTACGATACTCACTGCGACACTCGGCTTTCTCCTCAGGCACCCTGCTTGATCCCCAGCTTGCTACTGTCGCATTCCCGCTTGACAAAAGAACCTCAAACGAGACTTTGATCACAGTTGCCGGCCTCAGACTGAGATCCCCCCCAGATGGCAGATGAGTCCTTGCTATCAACCGGGCCCCCAATGGGGCTCACTTTGTTTTGATTTAATCTAAATAAATGATTTATATGGCCTGATTGGTGGGTTGATATCCCTTTGGGGCTGACTAGATTGCACGCGTCAATCACGCAGACAATCAAGCAAAGGGATAACAATGAACAATCTGGGTACCAGGTTGCTGCTGCTGGCAGCACCGGGCCTGTTTGCCACTTCGGCGCTGGCCAACTACTCCCCCTCCGACTGGCAACAGTATCAACTCAAAGGTGAATCCAGCCGTCAGCTGGGGGATCGTCTCACCGAAGTGACCTACGAGCTGAGCGCCCGCAGTAGCGGCGCCCCCTATCAGCAGCTGAGGGTGTATCGCCGCTTCGACTGGAGCGATGCCAACCTGGCCGCGCTGGCAGAGCAGCAGTGCGGCGAGCCGCAGCTCAAGATCGAGCAGGGCTGGCAGATCCGCTACCTCAGCTGTGAAGAGGTGGTGCCGGCCGGCAAGGCCGTCCCTGCCAGCAGCTATGACTTTGGCTACGGCATGAAGCAGGGCCGCTGGGAGCCACTGGCAGGCACCCCGACCGCGCCGCGTCAGGATCGTCTCCCGCTGGCTGAGCGGGTCATCCTGGGTCACAGTGAGCAGGAACTGGATCGCTGCGAACTCAACGCCGAAGGTCGCTGCGCCGAACAGGCATGGCAGTACCAGCCGCAAAACTGGCAGCAATTGAAGGTGCTGGAAGAGACCCCCAATGAACGGGATGGCCGCCTCGAGCAGATCTTCTTCCGCCTGCAGCCCATCGCGGGCAGCCAGGCCGCCAAGCAGGTGAGCGAGCTGCACGTCTGGCGCCAGTACACCTGGTTGCTGGAACAGGCCAAGACCCAGCAGGAGTGCGATGAACCCCAGACCCGTCAGGAAGGGGACAAGACCATCAGCTACCGGGTGTGCCGCCAGACCCTGCCCGCCGGCAGCGAAGTGCAGGTGGTCTTGAAGGACACCGGCTATCAATACCCGGTGGGGGGCAGCGAATGGCAGACCCTGCCGGAAACAACCGAGTGGCAGGAGAGCCGGGTGCTCAACCGTCCCATCGTGCTGGCCAGCAAGGAAGAGCAACTCGACTGTCGCCGTGCCGACGGCCGCGCCTGTTCCGAGCCGGATCTGCCGGGCACCGAGCTGCTGGACGCCGAAGCGGCCAAGATAGTGCAGGATGCCAGTGGCCAGCCCGCACCAGTCTGGCAGGAGAACTATGGTCACGATGACACCAAGCTGCTGGCCGTGTCGCGCGGCATCCAGAGCCTGCTGGCGGCCAATCAGCCGGCCCATCCGGCCATGAAGCTGCTGCTGGAATATGTGCGTGCCCACAACTACCACAACTACGGCAAGCACAAGGAAGACGGCCCGGCCGCCGCCGAGGCGCTGGCCGAGGCGTTGACGGCGCTGGGCGCCCATCCGCTGCTCTTCCCGGAGCAGGCCAGCGACGAGGTTGGTGCGGTCATGGGTGCCTGGAGCATCGCCCTGCACGGCCAGTTCAAGAGCCCGGCAGTGCAGAGCCGCTTTGGCACCCTGCTCGGCGAGTTCAACCAGATGCTGGCCTATAGCACCCGCCATGCCAGCGAGATCAACGGTCAGCACGCCTGGGCGACCGGCCTGTTCGATCTGCTCAACTTCCTCGACTTCGCCAGCGACTACAGCGATCCCTTCGCCAATGACTTCCGCCAGCAGGATGGCGAGCTGCGCAAGCAGCTGCACGCCCTCGGCATGAGCGAGCTCGCGTTGTGGAAGGGACGGGATGGCGCCGATCTGTTCCTGCTCAACAACGTGCTGGATGCCTACACCCGCCTCTACCGGGTCGCCCGCTACACCCGTCCGGACGAGCTCGACGGCTACCGCAAGCTGCTGGATGACTCCGTCATCGCACTGGTTCGCCACCACGACCTGATCCCCGGTGGCCAGCAGAGCCAGGATCTGCTGGAAGACATGTCACTGACCCTCTCCACCTACTACCTGACCTACACGGACCGCACCAGCGAAGCCTGCATCAGCGGTGACTTTGCCGGGCTCTGCACCCCCGTCCGGGTGGAGGACGTGCTGCCGTTCGAGCACACCTGCTCGCCGACCCTGCGCCTGCGGGCCCAGGATCTGACCATGGATCAGGCCGAAGGGATCTGCCGTGAACTGGGTGCCGAAGAGCAGCAGTTCCACCAGCAGATGGAAACCGGCTGGCAGCCGGTAGCGGATGATCACAACGAGGCGCTGGAACTGGTGGTCTTCAACTCCTCCGCCGACTGGAAACGCTACGGCAGTGCCCTGTTCGGCGGCGTCTCCACCGACAACGGCGGCATCTACCTCGAAGGGGATCCGGCTCGCCCCGGCAACCAGGCCCGCTTCTTTGCCTACGAGGCGGAGTGGAAGCGCCCAGCGTTCCAGGTGTGGAACCTGCGCCACGAGTACGTGCACTACCTGGACGGCCGCTTCAACCAGTACGGCAGCTTCGGCCATTACCCGCTCAACCGCACCACCTGGTGGTCGGAAGGGCTGGCGGAGTTCGTCGCCCACGGCCAGTGCTTCGCCCGCGGTCTGGACAACGTCGCCGGCCGCCCGGCCAGCGATCGTCCGGCCCTGGCCGACATCCTGCATCTGGATTACGACAAGGGCGGCGAGATGGTCTACTCCTGGTCCTACACGGTGCACCGCTTCCTCAACGAAACCGGCCGCGGCGCCAGCTGGCTGGCCATGGCCCAAGCCCTGCGCAACCCGGATCAGCAGCAGGCCATGAGCGCCTTCGAAGCCGAGCTGGACCAGCTGATTGCCAATGACAGCGAGGCATACCAGCAGTGGCTCGGCCGCGAGCTGCTGCCCTGGTGGGAAGCCAACAAGGACTCCGACGAGTGCAAGGCCAACGACTCCTCCCACTGAGGACGAGACGGCTATGACAAGGGGCGGCCATGGCCGCCCCTGCTTATGAACGATTTTAATCGGCTCAGGATCAAGCAGTTAGCCGACCTCTCCCTGCGACAACCTCTGCCCGAGTGACGTCTTCGGCGGTCATCAAGCCTGACGTACGGCGGCAACTTGTAATAGAATGACCCTCTGTCACCTCTTACTTCAGACCCGAACCGCACCGCGCATGAAGAAGTTTGCCAAGATCCTGCTCGCCTGCCTCTGCCTGTTGCTGGCCTCCGTCGCCACACTGCTGGGCTACAGCGAGTGGACCGTCTCGGACGCCCGTCACTACACCTACGACGACGTCAATGCGGTGCCCTACAACCGGGTCGCCCTGGTGCTCGGCACCTCCAAGTACCTGATTGGCGGCAGCCCGAACCACTACTTCAAATACCGGATCAAGGCCGCCGCCGAGCTCTACAACAACGGCAAGGTGGACTACATCCTGGTCTCCGGCGACAACGCCACCGTACAGTACAACGAGCCGCGCCAGATGCGGCGGGCCCTGATCCAGGCCGGCATCCCGGCTAACGCCATCTACAGCGACTACGCCGGCTTTCGGACCCTGGACTCCATCGTGCGGGCCAAGGAGGTGTTCGGTCAGGCCCACTTCACCGTGGTCTCGCAGGCCTTTCACAACGAGCGCGCCATCTTCATCGCCCGCCATTTCGGCATCGAGGCGGTCGGCTTCAACGCCGTGGATCCCAGCGCCTATCAGGGCATCAAGACCCGGGTGCGCGAGGTGTTCGCCCGCCTGATGGGGCTGCTCGACCTCTATGTGCTGGACAAGGGTCCCAAGTTCCTCGGCGAGCCCATCGTCATCGGCGGCCCGGTCCCCTGCCAGGCGTTGAGCACCATAGGGGCGAGCCAGCCCTGCCTGCCCATTGCGCCGCCCCCTCATAAGCCGAAGGCCAAGTCGGCAGCGGCAGTGAGCGCGGCAACCAGCAGTGCCCCGGCCACCAGCGCCGCCGTGCCGAGCGAAGTCACCGCTGCGGACAAGCCAGCCATCACCAGTGCAGCAACACCAACCAGCGGTGCCCAGACCACCAGCGCCGCCGTGCCAAATGAGGCAACGCCCGTGGATAACCCGGCTGCCGCCAGTGCGGCGCCACCAACCAGCAGCGCGCCGCCCCCTCAATAGCAGAGACCCGCCAACAGGCGGGTCTCTTTCATTGGGCTCGGTATTTCCAGCGATCAGGCCAGCGCCGCCACGTAACGCCGTGCCACCTCGTTCCAGTCGATCACCTTGTAAAACGCGGCTATGTAGTCGGGACGCTTGTTCTGGTACTTGAGGTAGTAGGCGTGTTCCCACACATCCAGCCCCAAAATGGGCACCAGCCCATCCTGCAGGGGGCTGTCCTGATTGGCGCTGCTCACTACCTGCAGCTTGCCGCTCCGATCGACCACCAGCCAGGCCCAGCCGCTGCCAAAACGGCTCAGCGCCGCCTGGGTAAAGGCCTGCTTGAAGGCCTCCAGTCCGCCCAGATCCCTCTCGATCGCTGCAGCCAGCTCGCCGGCCGGCTCGCCACCACCCTGCGGACTCATCACCTGCCAGAACAGGCTGTGGTTGGCGTGACCGCCGCCGTGATTGCGCACGGCGCCCTGTACCTTGGCAGGCAGGCTGTCGAAGCGGGCAAGCAGCTCCTCCACCGGCAGCGCCGCCAGCTCGGGGAGATCGGCCAGGGCGGCATTGAGGTTGTTGATGTAGGTCTGATGGTGGCGGCTGTGATGGATCTCCATGGTCAGCGCATCGATATGGGGTTCCAGCGCGTCATAGGCATAGGCAAGGGCTGGCAGGGTATGGCTCATGGTCACCTCTGTTTATTGTGATTAATGCAGTTGGCGGGCGGACCCGGTCTGGCACAGGCACTGACCGAGGCAGCGGCGGATGCCGTCGTGGTTGCCGTGTTTGCGCAGGAAGGCGAGCAGCTCGGCATGGGTACTACGGGTGTGGCGCAGGGCCGCATCTCGCAGAGGATCGGGGCTGGCCGGCGACTGGCAGGTAGCGAGCAGGCAGTCGTGGATGTGGCACAGCAGGTCGGCAGCCCGCTCCGGCCGCGCCATGGCGACCAGCAGATCCGCCAGATTGTGGTGGGCCACCACCAGCGCGGCGACCGCCTCGTCCACGTCGGGCCAGCCGGCAAACTGCTGACGGGCCAACCACAGCGCCTGCTGATAGCAGGAGAGCGCCTTGCCGTGTTCACCGGCATCAAAGTGGCGATTGCCGCTCATGGTCTGCACCTTCCAGTGCACCATGCTGCTGTCGCCCTCCTCCGTCCCCACCCATCCTCTTACCCAGCTCGCCGCCATGATCCTCAACACCACAAATGATAATAATTATTATTTAACTTATGTGGGCGGCGAACACAAGGGATAGTTGTGCCGGCACCGCCAACAGCCCTGCCCATATGGGTAGGGCTTTTTTGAATCTGTCTGTTTGGTGATCATTTGCACAGATGCAAACGTCCCGCTCCGTCATGCTGGTCGGTACTGGCATGAGGCCGGTGGTTGCCGCTGTGGCAACCTTATTCACAAGGATGGACAAGATGAAAAAATGGCTATTGGTGCTGCTGTGCGCTCTGCCCATGCTGGGCCAGGCGGCAGGTTATACCCAAACCCGCTACCCCATAGTGCTGGTGCACGGCCTGTTCGGCTTCGACAAGCTGCTCGGGGTCGACTACTTCTACGGCATCCCCCAGGCGCTGACCCGGGATGGCGCCAGGGTCTATGTGGCCCAGGTCTCCGCCACCCAGAGCTCGGAACTGCGCGGCGAGCAGTTGCTCAAGCAGGTGCAGCAGGTGCTCGCCATCACCGGGGCCGACAAGGTGAACCTCATCGGCCACTCCCACGGCGGCCCCACCATTCGCTACGTCGCCTCGGTCGCCCCTGAACTGGTCGCCTCCGCCACCAGCGTGGGCGGGGTCAACTACGGCTCGGAGATCGCCGATCTGGTACGCGCCAACGTGGCACCGGGCTCGGTGGCCGAGAAGCTGGCGGTGGCGGCTGCCTCCGCCCTGTCCGGGGTCGTCTCGCTGCTCTCCGGGGGCAGCCAGCTGCCACAGGATCCCCTCGCCGCCCTCGACGCCCTCACCAGCGCCGGCGCCCAGCGCTTCAACCAGCGCTACCCGGAGGGGCTGCCCAGCCAGTACTGCGGCGAAGGACCCATGCAGGCCGCCAACGGGGTCTACTACTTCTCCTGGAGCGGGCGCGGCACCATGACCAACATCCTGGATCCGGTGGATCCGGCGCTGGCGCTGACCGGCAGCTTCTTCAAGGAGCCCAACGACGGCCTGGTCGGGGTGTGCAGCAGCCACCTCGGCAAGGTGATCGGCACCGACTACCGGATGAACCACCTGGACGAGGTGAACCAGTCGTTCGGCATTCGCCACCTGTTTGAGACCGACCCGGTCAGCCTCTATCGCCAGCACGCCAACCGCCTGCAGAGACTGGGGTTATGAACAAGGCATGGCTGATGGCCGCTCCGCTGGGAGCGGCCCTGCTGCTGGGGGGCTGGCAGCTGTGGCCCGCCCCGAGATCCACCTCGGCCAAGCCCCCGGCGCAAGAGGCCGGACCGAGCTCCCCCCTGACCCGGCAGGCGGCCCCCTCGCCCGACGAGAACTCGCTGCAGGCCCGCTATGAAGCCTTTCTCGCCGCCGAAGGCAGCCTGACGGTGCCGACCGATCCGGGCCTGGCCAGCCTGCAGGTGCTGTTCGACGAGCGTGAGCAGTTGCGCCAGCAGAGCTTCACCCCGGCCGAGCAGGAGCAGCTGTTTGCCGAAGATCGGCTGATGGAGCAGTGGACCCTGCGCCGCAAGGCGCTGGCGGAGGCTGGCGATGCCGACAAGCCGCTGCTGGCGAGCGAGCTCGAGCTCTGGCTGGCGGAGCAGCCCCAGTGGTTTCGGGAGGCGGAGGCCAACAGCCGCCTGCTCGGCGACCTGCAGAGTCTGGAGCGGCTGCCAGCGGCCGAGCGTGACGCCGTGCTGCGCGAGCAGCTGGGGCCGGAGGCGGCGGACCGGCTGCACCAGCTGGCGGAGAGTCAGCAGGGGTTCGAGCAGCAGCTGGCCGGCTATCTGGCCGAACTCAAGCCCCTGCCCGCCGAGCGCCGAGCCGAACAGCAGCCGGAGATCCTGGCGCGCTGGTTCGAGCCCGACCAGTGGCGACGGGTGGAAGCCCTCACCCGGCTCAGGCTGGACGAGTCGTCACCGCAATAAAAAGGGGGCCCATATCTGGGCCCCCTCGCTTTGCTACTACCGTACTTACAGCGGCTTGTTGGCCCCCGGCAGCGGCTGCCAGGTGAGGCGGGTCACCTGGGATGCCTGCACCTCGCACTTGAGGCTCAGATCCTGCCACCCCTTCTCCTGGCGCAGGGAGACTTCCCCCTCGATACCCTCGGCGCGGGTCTTGAGCTTGGCCTGCTCGAAGGTCACCTTGTCCCCCCCGGCAAGTGCCATCAGCTTGCCGTTGCAGAGCCAGTGGGCCAGCTCCGCTCCCTTGAGCTTGACGCCCCCCTTGGCCGCCTTCTGCTCGGCCGGACTCTGGGCAAACAGTTTGCCCAGCTCGGCCGCCCGTTTGGTGAGCCAGACTTCCCGCTGCTGCATGCTCATCTTGCTGACGAACTCGGCGGGCTGCCCCTTGTCGTCCAGCCACTGGGTCAGCTTGCCACTGTCGTCAAAGGCGAACTGGGCGGCGGGCTCTTTCACCCCGAACAGCTTGCCGCCCTTGAAGTAGTAGCGGCTCTCCCCTTCCAGCTTGCCCTGCTCGTTCATGATGGGCACGGCGATGATGACGGGAGCGCCATCCACCCAGGCCTTGATGTCGACGCCATCGTGGCTGAACAGACGGGTATCGAGGGCGCTCTCGGCCCCCTTTTCCATCAGGGAGAACTGCTCGGCGAGGGAGGCCGCCACGGAAGGCAGGGAGCAGAGCCCCAGTCCCAAGCCGAGGCTCAGGGCGATCACGGTATTGCGCATAAGTGTCCTGTGATTGGCCGGTGGGCCAAGGTTAGCTTTCTATCAGCCAGGCCCGCAGCCCCTCCCGGTGGCGATCGCTCAGGGGGATGGACTGGCGGGACTGGTAGTCAAAATGGATCAGGGTGGTTTCGGCGGTCACCGCCAGCTCGTCCCCCTGCCAGGCTTCCTGCCAGAGCGTGAAGGAGCTGGAGCCGATGCGGCGGACCCCGGTTTTGATCAATACCTGCTGGCCGTAGAACAGCTCCCGTTTGAACTGCACCGTGTAGCCCGCGATGATCAGATGCCAGTTGTGCACATCCAGCTCGGGGGAGAAGATGCGAAACAGCGGGTCGCGGGCCGATTCAAACCAGACCGCCGGCACCGTGTTGTTGATGTGGCCGAGGGCATCTGTCTCTTGAAAACGGGGTTGGATCTGCATTTCCAGCATGGATATCGACTCCTTGTCGTTGGACCGCGCTCAGGCTAACGCGGCCCGCCTTTGGACTCAAGCTCCCCCGTCGCATCGCCGGCGCCGACGGCCAGCTCCGGGCGCAGCCAGGCGCTGCGAAAATCGAACCAGCCGAGCGCCGTCATCCGCACCCCGTGCACGCCGACCCGGCTCTCCAGCTCCAGCCAGTGGTGAAACAGCGGCACGAACCAGCCCTGCTGCTGCACGTTTGCCAGCAAGGCGCGCGGCCCCGGCTCCTCGCCGCTGGCACGCCACTGCGTCAGCCCCTGCCACAGACGCTGCTGGCTGCCCCACACCTTGCGCAGCAGCGGGGTGCCCTGCAACCAGGCGTAGGGAGCGAAGGCGTGTTCGTGCTCCAGGTTGAGGGTGCCGAGCCAGAGATCCACGTCCTCGTCCGCCCCGCTCACCCAGCGACCGTAGTCCAGGGTGCGCACCTCGAGCCGGATCCCCTGCTCTGCCAGCAGGCTGCTCATGGCGTTGGCACACTCGTTGAACTCCAGATGCTGGTTGAAGCAGGCCAGCACCAGCTGGCGCGGCAGCTGTTTCGGCGTCGGCAGCGGGGCTGGCTGCGCCTCGCGCCAGTGGGGCAAGAGGCCGAGCGCGCTGGTCCAACCCCGCTGCAGCTCGGGGGCGACCCGCGCCATCAGGGCGATGGGGTTGAGCAGGCCGGCCAGCCACTGGCGCAGGGTAGGATCCTGCAAGGATGCGGCTCTGTCGTCCTGCAGCAGGAAGTAGCAGCCGGATTCCAGCTCGGACTCGCCGCGCATGGTGCCAAGCTCGGGGCTGTCGCGCCCCAGCTGCAGGTGGCTCTCCAGCCGCTCCGCCAGTTCCGGCAGCATCCAGATGTCTATCTCGTCGAGCAGGGCGCGCAGGCCGAAGTAGTCGTCGAATGCCTCGAGGCACAGTTGCAGCGGGTCGTTGGCGGTCACCCGGTAGGGGCCGGTGCCCACCGGCTGCAGGGCAAAGCCCGCCTCCCCCTTGAGCTCGCGCGGCAGGATGGCCGCCACCGGCTCGGCCAGCAGCTGGGGCAGCAGAGGATCAGGGCTGTCGAGATGAAGATCCAGGGTGCGCGGCCAGGGGCTCTCCAGCCGCGCCAGATGGGCGAACAGCGGGCGATCCCGCAAGGCCAGCAAGCTCTCCACCACGTCCTCCACCACCAACTCGCGGCCGTGGTGAAAGCGCACCGCCGGCCTCAGGTAGAAACGCCAGTGGCAGGGGCCCAGACACTCCCAGTGGTGGGCCAGATCCCCCTCGATTTCCCCATTTTCCTCATTTCGCCGGGTCAGGCCGTTGAAGATCTGGCGGCTCAGGTGGATTTCGGAGCGGCGCAGCGGGCCGGTGGGCAGCAGGCGCGGCAGCGGCCGGTAGTAGGGCACCCGCAGGATCTGGCGCCCCTCCCGGGTGGCCTGGCCGAGCTGCTCGATCAGCAGCGGGGTGAGCAGATCGAGGCGATCTTCGGCCAGCCGTACCGCCTGCGCCAGCTGGCCCTGGCTCAGCAGATCCCGCAGCCGGCGCCGGGTCAGGCTCTCCTGGTTGTCGAGCAGGGTGAGCCGGGAGCGCCGCCCCCGCCCGGCCTCCGCCGCCCAGCTGAGCCAACCCTGATCCTCCATGCGGCGCAGCAGCAGGCGGGCGTTGCGCGGGGTGCAGCAGAGCAGATCCGCCACCTCGGCGAGGCTGATCTCCCGCTCGTCACAGCCAAGCTGCTGGGCGAGCCGTTGGAATTGCTGGTAAAGGCGGCTGGTGGGCATAAAAGAGGAAATCCTGTTGCTGAAAGTCATCAGTTTTTACTTCCGCATTTTAGCTCAATACTGCTAGCGAACGTGAGAACCACAGCACAGGAGCACCATCATGAGCCACGCCAACCCCATCAAACCGAACCGGATCCAGCAGATCCTGCGCCGTTACTTCAAGCGGATCCTGCCCAGGCCGCTGACCCTGATCGAGGATCCCATGAGCCAGCTCAACCGCCTGATGCAGTGGGACATGCAGCAGATCGACGATCGGGAGTATCGCCGCCGCCTCTGAGTATTCCCCCTCGCCCGGGTCACGCAACGGAGGACACAGTTCACCAGCAGGCGCAATTGCTTTGCCGGATTGGGTGGTTTACATCGGCGCTGGGCCTGATAGATTGGACGTCTATCCATCTATAACTGCTACCCAGCAACATCCAACAAGGAGTGTGTGATGAAAGATGCGACCCTGGCCCTGCACCACGGCTTTACCAGCGACCCCACCACCAAGGCCGTTGCCGTACCCATCTACCAGACGGTGGCCTACGAGTTCGAGAGCGCCCAGCACGGGGCGGATCTGTTCAATCTGGCGGTACCAGGCAACATCTACACCCGCATCATGAACCCCACCAACGATGTGCTGGAGCAGCGGATGGCCGCGCTGGAAGGGGGCATCGCCGGCCTGGTGGTCTCGGCGGGTTCCGCCGCCATCACCTACGCCATCCAGGCGCTGACCGCCGCTGGCGACAATATCGTCTCCACCCCCCAGCTCTATGGCGGCACCTACACCCTGTTCGCCCACATGCTGCCGAGCTTCGGGGTCGAGGTGCGCTTCGCCAAGGATGACAGCGCCGAGGCCATCGCCGCCCTCATCGACGACAAAACCAAGGCGGTCTACTGCGAGAGCATCGGCAACCCGGCCGGCAACATCGTCGATCTGGCGGCCTTCGCCAAGGTGGCCCACGCCCGCGGCGTGCCGCTCATCGTCGACAACACGGTCGCCACCCCGGTGCTGTGCAAACCCATCGAACACGGCGCCGACATCGTCGTCCACAGCCTGACCAAATATGTCGGCGGCCACGGCAACTCGCTGGGTGGCGTCATCGTCGACTCGGGCAAGTTCCCCTGGGCGGATCACGCCGAGCGCTTCCCCCAGCTGACCAAACCCGAGCCTTCTTATCACGGGGTGGTCTACACCGAGGCCTTTGGCCCGGCCGCCTTCATCGGCCGGGTGCGCACCGTGCCGCTGCGCAATACCGGCGCCGCACTGGCGCCGATGAACGCCTTCCTGCTGCTGCAGGGGCTGGAGACCCTGAGCCTGCGCATGGAGCGCCACGTGGACAACGCCCTGCGGGTGGCCCACCACCTCAAGCACCACCCCAAGGTGGCATGGGTCAGCTACGCCGGTCTGCCGGGTCACCCCCACTACCTGCTGGCGGAGAAATACATGGCTGGCCGCCCCTCGGCCATCCTCTCGTTCGGGCTGAAGGATGGCTACGAGGCCGGCGTGCGCTTCTACGATGCGCTCAAGATCTTCAAGCGGCTGGTCAACATCGGCGATGCCAAGTCGCTGGCCTGCCACCCCGCCTCCACCACCCATCGCCAGTTGAGCGAGGCGGAGCAGGCCAAAGCCGGCGTGAAACCTGAGATGATCCGGCTGTCGGTGGGGATCGAGGCCATCGAGGACATTCTGGCGGATCTGGATCAGGCGCTGGAGGCCTGAGTCAGTCAACGCAGGAGCGGGCATCCAGCCCGCTCTTTTTTGGCCAGCGGTGAACCCGCCACCGCGCTGCTGCGTATCACCGCCTTCCGTCACTGCGTCGAGGTTTCCATGATAGTCCTGCACCACCTGAACAAATCCCGCTCCCAACGCATCATCTGGCTGCTCGAAGAGCTGGGCCTGCCCTATGAGATCAAGGCGTATCAGCGCGATGCCGCCACCTTTCTGGCGCCGCCCGAGCTCAAGGCCATCCACCCCCTCGGCAAGTCGCCGGTCATCGAGTTCGACGGCCGGGTACTGGCGGAATCCGGTGCCATCACCGAGTACCTGATCGCCCGCCATGCCCCAGAACGGCTGGCACCGGCTCAAGATAGCCCCGACTATGCCGAGTACCTGCAGTGGCTCCACTTCGCCGAGAGCTCCGGCATTCTGCCGCTGCTGCTCGACATGTTCGTGCGCAAGGACGGCAGCCCGATGCGCTTCCTGCCGGACTACGCCAAAGCCGAGTGCGCCAAGGTGCTGGGCTACCTCAACGATGTACTGGCAACCCGCCAATATCTGGTGGGGGGTCGCCTCACCGGTGCCGACATCCTGAACTCCTTCCTGGTGGATCTGCTGGCCCAGAGCGGCCAGCTGGCCCAGTTCCCGCATCTGCAGGCCTACTGGCAGCGCCTCAACACTCACCCGGCCCGCCAGAAGGCGGCGGCGCGGGAGCGCGAACTGGACTGCAGCGCCGGATAAACGGCGCTGCCCCGCTGACACCATGCAAAACGCCCCAATGATCGGGGCGTTTTTTTTCTGCTCGTCAGCCAGATGATCAGAGCACGTGAGAAAGGATCCTTGCTTCACCTATTGTCAGGATCGCCCCTTGGCCAAGGGCCTCAGGCCTAGAGGGGGTGAGAGAGGATCCGCGCCACTCTGATTGCCAGGCGCGAGTCCCCTGACTTAAAGCGCGTGGGACAGGATCCTGGCTACCTTGTCCGGATCTATGTCCTGCTGCTCCCCGAGCGCGGTCAGCCCGAAACGCTTGAGGTTGGAGCAGATGCCGGGGATGCAGCTCTCGCTCAGGCCGTAGTCGGCGAGCCGGGTGCCCACCCCCATCTGCTGGAAGAACTGCTCGGTGCGGATAATCGCCTCCTCGATGCGCAGCGCCTTGTCCTCGCGGCTGGAGTGCCATACCCGCTCGGCGAACTGGGCCAGCTTCTCCTGCTTCTGCCCCGATTGTTCCCGCAGCAGCGAGGGCAGCACCACCGCCAGACTCTGGGCATGATCCAGCCCGTGCAGGGCGGTGAGCTGGTGACCGATGGCGTGGGTGGACCAGTCCTGCGGCACGCCGCGACCGATGAGGCCGTTGAGCGCCAGGCTGGCCGCCCACATCAGATTGGCGCGCACCTGATAGTTGGTGGGCTCCGCCAGCGCGCGCGGGCCGTTGTCCACCAGCACCTGCAGCAGCCCTTCCGCCAGCCGGTCCTGCACCTCGCCCCCCACCGGGAAGGTGAGGTACTGCTCGATGATGTGGACGAAGGCATCCACCACCCCGTTGCCTACCTGGCGCGGCGGCAGGCTGTAGGTGGTCGTGGGATCCAGCACCGCAAACACCGGCTGCACCAATGGGTTCATGAAGGAGAGCTTGGCCTCCCCGCGGCTCACCACGGCGGCCGGGTTGCTCTCCGAGCCGGTGGCCGGCAGGGTCAGCACGCAGCCCAGCGGCAGTGCTGCCTTGATGGGGGCCTTGTGCAGCAGGATCTCCCAGGGATCCGCCCCCTCGAAGCAGGCCGCGGCAGCCACGAACTTGCTGCCATCCACCACGGAACCACCGCCGACCGCCAGCAGGAAGTCGATGCGCTCGCGCTTGACCAGGGCTACCGCCTCCATCAGCTGATCGTACTGGGGGTTGGCGCCGATGCCGGGAAACTCCAGCCACTCCCGTCCCGCCAGCGCCTGGGTCAACTGCTCATAGACCCCGTTCTGTTTGATGCTGCCGCCGCCGTAGAGCACCAGCAGGCGGCTGCCGGCCGGGATCAGTTCGGGCAGCTTGGCGATCTGGCCTTCACCGAAACAGACGCGGGTAGGATTGGCATATTGGAAGTTGTACACGGCAGAGCCCTCGGTTGAATGCATGCAAGGGAATTGTGCGCCTGTGGCTCCGGCAGGTCAAAAAACGGGAGCCGGCTATCAGATTGCGCAGCGGGGGGCGGGCCGCCGTAAGGAAGTCGTGCGGCGCCGCCCCTGTTTCCGTGCCGCTCTGCTATGGTCTCTCTGGGAACCGGGTGCGCAACCCTCAGCGCCCAGCTCCCGCCCTCTTCACTCTTTTGCTCATAAGGTCTGACACATGAAACTCAAGCATGCATGGATTGCCGGTTTGCTTTCCCTCTCGACCTGTCTGGCGCAGGCTGCCGAGGTGGCGACCGAAGTCGCCACGGCCCCTGGCAAGGCCAACCTGGTGGAGGCCGTCTCGGCCCAGGCCACGGTCACCGCCATCGATATGGCCAGCCGCAAGGTCAGCCTGAAAAATGCCGCCGGCGAGGCGTTCGACATCGTCGCCGGTGAGCAGGTCACCAACCTGGCCAACCTCAAGGTGGGCGACGTGGTGGCGCTCCGCTACCTGCAGATGCTGGATCTGGAGCTGCTCAAGGGCACTGCCGGGGTGAGAAAACGCATCGTGGAAGTGGCGGCCGGCAAGGCCGAGGCAGGTGAGAAGCCGGGCGCCGGGATCGGCAAAAAGGTCACCCTCTATGGCGACGTCATCGCGGTCGACAAGGGGCAGCAGACCATCACGGTGAAGGGGGTGGATCACACCCTGGTGCTCAAGGTACACAACCCGGCCCAGTTTGCGCTGATCGCCAAGGGCGACCAGATCAAGGCCGTGCAGACCCAGGCGGTGGGGATCGGCATCCTGCCCGAGAAGAAGTAGCGACGGCCTGAGTCGATGCAGCGGCCGGACGCCGTCCGGTCTCCAAGGGAGTGGCAACCGCCCTCCCTTTTTTGCTGCCGTGGTGGCGGCGCAGAGCGGCCCGTGCTGCGCCGCATAGGCAACCCGTTGGTATCCGGACAGGGGCAAGTGATTGCCCCCACCGACCATGGATTGCCGTTCGAGTCATCCCGCCGTTCAGGCGCTCTTGGTCTCTTCCTTGGCGCTGCTCTTCTTGCCGGTGAGGCGGTCCATCGCATCCTGCAACATGGCGTCCCGCTGCTCGTTGAGCGGCTTGCTCTGCTCCGCCCGCTCTTCGGCAGTCAGCTGCTTGTTGTCGGCAATCGTCTTGAGCTTCTCTTCTATCTCGTTGAACTTCTTGCGATCAAAGCCGAGCGCCTTGTCCACCAGCTGCTGCATCACGCCCCCCTTGTCGGAGCCGATGTCGAGCGCCGGCGGCAGCTTGCTGTTCTTGGCCAGGTGTTCATAGGTCAGCGCCTGCTGGGCCTGGCCAGTGATCCGCTGGGAGGAGAGGTTGACCAGATCTTCCCAGCCGCCACCCTGACCGCTGTCGGCACTGCTGAGGGTGGCGAGGGCGCGGTTGTTGGAGGCGCTCTGGGCAAGCTGCTGGCTGTAGGGTTTGATATCCATGGGGGCTCCAGTCTGCATGCCGATCCGGCATGACGAGGTCGCTGATTCGATGGCATGAGGCGCCAGGCCCCATCATTGGCAATAAAACCAGCAAGTTGCAGGCCAACTTGCCAGATTGGTGCAGATCCCGGCTCGCACGGGCTCGCGAGCTGATCCATGGCCATCTCGACGTCAGAATCATGACGCTGCGCTGCCCAATCGGCAGCTTCTGGTGCATATCGCTACCTTCTTCACGCTTTACCAGACAAAGCAAAGGAACGACTCATGGATCACAAAACAAACAACCAGTGAGGCATACAATTTCGGCGCACAAAACGACCAGCAAGCAGTGTTATGGATGAAATGTTTGCGTCATCGACCATGAGCAGCACGATCCCCCGGCAGCGTATCGGCGGCTGATCGCACTGCGGCAGACCTGCATCCCACCGCCTGGCTTTCACTCACAGTTACGCTTCGGGCAATCCCATGAAAAAACACACCTTGAGTCTTCTCTCCGCCACCCTGCTCACCCTGCTTGGCACCAGTGCCGACGCCTGTACCGGCCTCATCGTCGGCAAGGGCGCCAGCGCCGATGGCAGCGTGATGATCGCCAGAAACGAGGATTTTGGCGTCAACAACTGGAACAAGTACCTCGCCTTCCGGCCCGCGCAGCAGAACGAGGGTACAATCTGGAAACTGGGCAACGGGCTGGAAGTGCCGATGCCAAAGGCCTTCTTCGCCTACTCCGCCATTCGTGACTGGGATGCGACGTCCAGCGACCCGGCAGGCAAGTATTACGAGGAGCGCGGCATCAACGAATTCAACGTCGCCATCTCGGCCACCACCAGCGCCGAGGTCAACGACAAGGCCCAGCAAGCCGATCCGCTGATCGAGAAGGGGGTCATCGAGGCCATCATCCCGACCCTGATCCTGCCGCAGGCCAGGACGGCCAAAGAGGGGGTCGCACTGCTCGGCCGCTATGTGGAGCAATATGGCGCCGGGGAAGGCAACAGCCTCTATCTGGCGGATGTGAACGAGGCCTGGCTGATGGAGATCGGCTCCGGCCACCACTGGATTGCGGTGCGGGTGCCGGACGACAGCTACGCCATGGTGGCCAACGGCCTGCGCATCCACGGCGTCAATCTCGACGGTGCCGATGTGCTGCACTCGCCCAAGCTGCTGGAGTTCGTACGTGAACACAAACTGCTGGATAACGCCGACCCGAAAGAGTTCAACTTCGCCAAGGCATTCGGGGTCATCGCCGACCCCTACAACGTGGATCGGGAGTGGCTCGGCCAGAAAATGCTGACTGCCTCCCACAAACAAGCGACCCGGCAGGCGCAATATCCACTCTTTATGAAGCCGGATGCTCCCATCGCCGTGCCGGACGTGGCCAGGCTGCTGAGCGCCACCTATGAGGGCACGCCGCTGGCCGGCAAGGCGGAGCGGCCGATCCGCATCGACAGGCAGCTCGAATCCCACGTCATCCAGCTGCGCAAGGAGATGCCCAAAGAGCTGCAGGGGCTTATCTGGCAGAGCTACGGCGTGCTGGCCGAATCCGTGATGGTGCCGCTCTACAACACGCTGGAGTCCTACCCCCTGCCCTATCGCAGCGGCAGCGACAGCTACTCCGATGACTCCGCCTACTGGCAGTTCCGCAGCCTGACCGCACTGGCCAGCGCCGATCCGGACAAGTACCTGCCGCTGCTGCGCGGCGTCTGGAGCAAGGAGAGCAGCAAGCTCTACCAGGAGGTGGCCCTGCTCGACAAGAGCCTGAAGCAGGCCTATGCCAGCGACAAGGCTACCGCCATCGGGCTGGCCGCCGACTACTCCTATGGCCAGCTGGAGCAGACCTATCAGATGGCCAAAGAGCTGCGCTACAAGCTGATGACGGATCTCACCAAGCGCACCGAGCAGAAGTACTCGCCGGAGGAGTTCAAGAAGATCATGAGCCTGTAAAGAGGCCACCAAAACAGAGAGGCTCCCTTGGGAGCCTCTTTTATTTCGTCAGCTGCAGCCATCAGCGACGGCTGATATTGAGCGGGCCGAAGGTCTGCGCCACCGGCATGATCTCGATGCTGTTGATGTTGACGTGGGCCGGCTGCTGGCTGATCCAGAGCACGGTATTGGCGATGTCTTCCGGCTGGATCGCCTGCACCCCCTGATAGACGGTGGCCGCCTTGGCGTCGTCACCGTGGAAGCGCACGTTGGAGAACTCGGTGCCACCACAAAGACCAGGCTCCACGTTGGTGACGCGGATGGCGGTGCCCGCCAGATCGGCGCGCAGGTTGAGGCTGAACTGCTTCACGAACGCCTTGGTGGCGCCGTAGACGTTGCCGCCCGGATAGGGGTAGGTGCCGGCGATGGAGCCGATGTTGATGACGTGGCCGCGATTGCGCGCCACCATGCCCGGCAGCAGCAGGCGGGTGAGCAGGGTCAGGCCGCTGATGTTGGTGGCGATCATCTGCTCCCAATCTTCCAGATCCGCTTTGTGGGCCGGCTCCAGCCCCAGCGCCAGACCGGCGTTGTTGACCAGCAGATCCACCTCGCGCCACTCGGCCGGCAGCCCGTCGATGGCGGCGCGGGTGGCAGCCTTGTCCTGCACGTCGAACACCAGCGGCAGGAACTGCGCGCCCAGCTCGTCGGCCAGCGCCGCCAGCCGTTCGGCGCGGCGGCCGGTGCCGATCACCCGGTAGCCCGCCTGCACCAGCTGACGGCTGATGGACTCACCAAACCCGGACGAGGCGCCCGTTACCATTGCTATCATCTGAACCTCCATATCTACAGCGCTATTGTTATTTATCTGTTTGAAATCAATCTGATTCATTCATCGCTCAATTCACGTCCGGTCGCCCTGCGCCAGACAAACACCAGCAGGTGGAGCAGCAACAGGCCCGATCCCCCCAGCGCGAACAGCAGGCCGGTGAGGGCGTTGACTGAGGTGTCGGCGCCACACCACCACCAGACCAGCCAGCCGATCAGGCCGATGACGAAGGTCTGGCCGGCGCAGACCGGGCAGCGCCCCAGCTTGGCCTTGATGGCGGTAGCGAGGCAGTTGTCGCAGCTCATCCCCTCTCCTCTCTCAGGCCTGCTTCAGCGCCAGCA
Organism: Aeromonas sp. S5(2024); assembly: GCF_041403025.1. Lineage (NCBI taxonomy): Bacteria > Pseudomonadati > Pseudomonadota > Gammaproteobacteria > Aeromonadales > Aeromonadaceae > Aeromonas > Aeromonas sp. S5(2024). Next base: position 19,681 of record NZ_JBGLRI010000010.1, read on the forward strand.
CCAACCGGTGGGCGTGCTGACCGTGGCCATAATAGTCCGGCAGCTTCTGTCTGGGCCGAAAACCCAGCTCGCGATAGAGGGCCTGCGCCTCTTCATTGGCATCGCCGACTTCCAGCCGGATCGCCCCCCAGCCGGCCTCTTTGCCCTCCTGAATAACCTGCTCCAGCAGGCGGCGGGCCCAGCCTTGCCGGCGGATGGTCCAGCGGATGGCGAGGGTCTGGATGATCAGCCGATCCCAGCCCCTGTGCTCCAGCAGACAGAGGTAGCCCATCAGCTGCTCCTGCTGGTCCAGCACCAGCAGGGTACGCCCCTTGGCGTGGGTCAGCAGATAGTGCCAGCGGCTGCGGCCAAAGGCGACTTCGGGGGGAAAACAGTAGCGTTCCAGCTTAACGATGGCGCCCAGATCATCGGTCCGGGCCGCGCGCACGGTCAACACGGGGAGTCCTTGTTCGGTTATTTATCTTCATCACCAAAAATGCGACTTGTATCACAAGTTACCAAAGCGGCATATTAGGCACTGTAACCTCTTGTTTCCCCTCGCGCCATTGTCGTGCTTGTCGGTGCATCGAAGCCCACTGGGGATCCTGCCATTCAAGGCAGTTTCATCTGTGGAGCCGAAAAAATGAGTACCTACGTCATCGTCGAAGAGCCGGGCGACTGGCCCTGCCATGCCGATTATCTGCTGACCGCCCGCACCTACCTGCAACACGGGGTGCCCACCACCGGCGGCCGCCCCCGCATCATCAACCTCTGCCGCAATCTGGAGCACCTCAGTGCCGGCTACTACTGCTCGCTGCTGGCCCAGGCCCGCGGCCACCACTGCCTGCCGGGTCTGCAGGCCATCAGCCAGCTGCAACCCCAGCAGCCGCCGGCCAAGCTGTGGCGCAAGCTGCAGGGCTGGCTGGCCCAGCAGAGTGAAGACCGAATCCGGGTGCGCGCCATCTTCGGCCAGTGCGAACAGAGCGAGCTGGCGGGACTGGCCCGCTACTACTACGGCCTCAGCCAGCTGCCGCTGCAAGAGCTGACCCTCAAGCGCGGCCGCCACGGCTGGTCGGTGCGCCAGCAGCAGAGCCTATCACCGCTGGAACTGAGCACGAGCGAGAAAGAGTTGATGCTGCACCACGCCCAGGCACTGGTGGGCACCGGCGACGAGGAGCAGGCGGCGCCGCTCTATCAGCTCGCCATTCTGGTCGACCCCAACGACGGCCGCGCCAGCAGCGATGCGCTGGCGCTGGAGCGCTTCATCCAGGCGGCCGCGGCGCAGGGGATCCGGGCCGAGATCCTGGCGCCGTCCGCCATCGAACGGCTGCCGGAGTTCGACACCCTCTGGCTGCGCTCCGAAACCGCGGTGGGCCACTACACCTTCGAATTTGCCCGCCGCGCCGAGCAGCTCAAGATGCCGGTGATCGACAGCTCCCGCGCCATCCTCGCCTGCAGCAACAAGCTCTACCTCTACGAGCTGATGGTGCGCAGCGGCGTGCCCATGCCGCCCACCATGGTGGTGACCCGCCGCGGCCGCCACCACGTGGACGAGCTGGTGCAGCGGCTCGGCCTGCCGCTGATGGTGAAGGTGCCCGACGGGGCGCAGGGGCGCGATCTGGCCATGGCCAGCGACGAGCAACAACTGGCCCGCCTGCTGGATGAGGGGCTGGCCCGCTCCGCCCTGCTGCTGGTGCAGAGCCGGATCCCCGCCGAGTTCGACTGGCGCATCGGCTTTCTCGACGGCTCGCCGCTGTTTGCCTGCCGCCGTTTCCGCCCCGAGCCCGGCAACCGCATCCGCCGCCGCAAGCACCCCCTCGACATGAGCCGCATCGAGGCACTGCCGCTCAACGAGGTGCCGGAGCGGGTGCTGCAAACCGCCAGGCGCGCCGTGCACCAGCTCGGCAACGGCCTGTTCGGGGTCGACCTGCGCCAGCAGGGGCGTGACTGCGTGCTGCTGGAAATCATCGACAATCCCTGGATACGTGGCGATATTGAGGACAGAGAGGCAAAGGACCTCTACGAGCGCCTCGCCCGGGCCTTCCGCCAGCGGCTGGAAAACCGGGGGCAGAGCGCGGCCGGATAACAAGCATCGAGAGCAGAGGTGGATATGATGACGACTGATTGGTGGGACATAGCGCCCCTTGGCTGGGAGAACATCCTGGTCTGTCTGGTGTGCGGCACCCTGGTAGGGCTGGAGCGGCAACTGCGCGGCAAGCCGGTCGGCATCCGCACCTCCTCGCTCATCATCCTCGGCACCTACTGCTTTCTCGCCATCGGTGCCGCCGTCAGCCCCCAGAGCGCCGATCAGGCGCGGGTGCTGGGCCAGCTCATCACCGGCATCGGCTTTCTCGGCGCCGGGGTGATGATGACCCGGGATGGGCAGGTACTGGGGGTCACCTCCGCCGCCACCGTCTGGATGCTGGCCGCCCTCGGCGCCCTCATCGGCATGCAGATGCTGCACCAGGCGCTGCTGCTCACCGGCGTTACCCTCTCCATCCTGGTAGGGGTGGACTACCTGGAGACCAGCTTCAAGAGCCTGCGCCGCGGGGTGCACAACCGGCTGGAGAGCTGGCGGCACGGCAATGGCCACACTCAGGCCGCCCCCCATCAGGACGAGCTGGGCAGCGGCATCGAGAAGTAGCCTCCCCCATGAAAAAGGGCTCCATAACGGAGCCCTTTTTGTTGCCAGCCTCGCTCAGCGCACCAGCAGGAAGCGGCCGCTCAGCGGCGGCAAATCCACCGTCACGCTGCTGCCGCCGATGGCCAGGCTCTCGCCACTTTGCAGATCCACCAGGGCGCTGGCACTGCGCAGCTTGCCGACCGGCACCGCGTAACTCTGGGGCGTGCTTGAGACGTTGAGCAGGTAGACTACTTGCTCCGCCGCCGTCTGCTTGATGTCGCCATAGACGCTGCCCTCGGCCACCAGCTTGACCCGCTCCCCCTGATAGAGGGCGGGGTGGGCGGCACGCAGGGCCAGCAGCTGGCTGAGCCACTGTTTCAGATCGCTCTGCTCGCTGCTCGGCACAAAGCCGGTGGCACCCGGCACCTTGCCATCGCTGCGGGCCACGTGATCGTCACAGAGCCCCTGCGCGGCGCAGTCGCCACCCACCTGCTGGGCAAAGCCCGGCACTTCGTCGCCAAACTCCTCGCCGTAGTAGAGGGTGATGGGGCCGGAGCGGGCCGCCAGGAAGCTGAAGGCCGCCTTGTGACGCTGCCAGTAGTCCGCCGGATTGAAGTTGCCGCGCTCCAGCAGATCGCCGAAGCGCACCAGATCGTGGTTACCCAGCATCAGGTTGGGCATGGCGTGGTTCGGGTAGTTCTCCACCTTGTTCCAGCTGGCGTCGAGCACGCTGGCCCCCTGACCGCCCTTGCCGGACTCCTCCACCGCCAGCGCCTGCACCAGACCGTAGCGCAGCGGGAAGTCGAACGCCGAAGAGAGCGCCGGGTTGTCGCTCGGCCCATACGCCTGGGCGCGGATCTCGTCGGCGCCCTTCCACACCTCGCCCACCATGTAGCCGAGGGTGCCCCACTGCTGGCCGGCGGCCTTGCGCGCCGCGCTGGCCCGCTCCACTTCGCTGCGAATGGCGCGCCAGTCGTCGAGGCCGAGCTGGTAGGCCTGATCGAGGCGCCAGCCGTCGATGCCGTACTGCTCGACCCAGTAGCGGGCCACCTCCTTGAAGTAGGCCAGGCTCTGGGGCTGGCTGTAATCCACCAGCTGGCCGGGATAACCGGCCCCGCCGCTCTTGAGGGCGGGCAGCCGTCCCTCGGGCGAGGGCTTGCTCACCCCCACCTTGTTGACGTGACCGAACACCCCGTCGAGGAAGACGTAGAGGCCACGCTGATGCGCCCCGTCCACCAGCTGCTTGAGCTGGACATTGCTGCCGAAGTTGGGGTCCACGTTGAAGAAGTCACAGGCGAAGTAGCCGGTGGCATCGAGCTTGTCGTCACCGCCTTGCCCCGCGCAGGAGTCGAACACCGGGGTCAGCCAGATGGCGTTGACGTTGAGGCTCTTGATGTGGTCCAGGCTGTCGATGATCCCCTGCAGATCGCCGTTGTGCTGGGAGGGGCCGTAGCCGACGCCGTAGTTGGCGCTGCCGTCGCCATCGACGAACGACTCCACCATCACCTGGTAGGTGCGCAGGTTGCAGGCCGGCTGATCATTGCCGTAGCAGGCGCGGCTGGCGGTGGCCGGCGGCGGGTTGGTGACCGGGGGCTGCTGGGGCTCGCTGGAGCCGCTCCCGCCTCCGCTGCCGCAAGCCGTCAATAACAGGGCGGCCCCGATGAGGCCGCCATGACGCAACGTTCCTTGTTTCATTGTTATGTTCCCGCTGTGGTGGTATCGGCGCCCAAAGCGCCACACTGGGGCCATGATAGCGGCCCCGCCCACACGGGTCTGTGACTGAAAACGTTACCTGGCTCAGTCGGTTGGCGCGCCGACCTAGAGCACGCCGGCCGAGGCGAAACGGTAACTGACCGAGAGCCAGTAGGCGCGGCCCGGCTCAGGAATCCGCCCCACCTGCTCGTAGCCCAGCCCGGCCTGACTGGCATGTACCGACTTGGAGAGGTGCTCGTAGTAGAAGGTGTCGAACAGGTTGTCGACTCCGGCCGACAGCTGCCAGCCCGGCTGGAACTGCCAGGCGGCGCTCAGGTTCATGGTGAAGAAGCCTGGGGTCTCCCCCTGATCCTGGCCGGCTACCGTGCCGGAGCCCACATCGACCCGCTCCTGCGCGGCCACGGCGCGGCCCAGCAGGGTCAGGTTCCACGCCTCGGCCGGCTGCCAGCCCAGCGCCAGCTTGCCATCGAGCGGCGGCATCTGGGCCAGCGGCTGGTGATCGCTCTGGTTTTCGCCGTAGACCACCGCCAGACCGCCATCGAGGCGCCACTGCTCGGCAAACTGCCAGCGCCCTTCCAGCTCGCCACCGCGGGTCTGGGCGTCGATGTTGCGCACCTTGTTCGACTTGTTGTTATAGAGCAGGTAGTCCTGAATGTCGGCGCTAAAGAGGGAGAGGGTCAGATCCAGTTCGCGACTGCGCAGGGCCAGCCCCGCATCCCACTGGCGGCTGCGCTCCGGGTTGAGGGTGAAGGGCACGCTGTCCTTGCTGCGCTCCCAGTAGTCCGGCGCCCGTTTCGCCTGGCCCCAGGCCAGGTAGCTCGACCAGGCCGGCGACCACTGGTATTCGTAGCGGCCAAAGCCGCTGTCCAGGGTCAGGGTATCGCTGTAGAGGGTCTGATCCCCCGCGCCGTAACGGGTGGTCTCGACCCTGTCCTGCCGGTAACCTCCCTTGTAGCTGTGGGCCCCCTGCTGACGGCCCAGCTCGGCGAAGCCGCCCTGCTGCTCGAAGCGCAGGGTGCGCTGACGCGGCTGGCTGGCGTAATCCACCCCGCTGCGGGCCCTGTGCTGATCCCGGTTGGTATCCAGCCCGGCGGTCAGCAGCCAGTCGGCCGGCAGGGCGATGTCGTTGGCCCAGCGCCCACCGGTGTTGCGCCGGTCCGGGTTGGAGAGCATCTTCATGCCGCTGTTCGGGCGCAGGCTGAAGTTGTCCATGATGTGGTCGATGTCGTTGTCCCACAGGGTCAGCTCGCTGCGCTGCCAGTGGCGGCTGATCTGCTCCTGCCTGAGCTTGAGGCCGAAGGATTCGCGGTCAAACATGGGGCCGTCCATGGTGCGATCCGCATAGGCGGCGCGGGCGTTGCTGCGCTCGGCGGTGAGTTCCAGCCAGGTGTGCTCACTGGGCGTCCAGCCAAGCTGGGCAGTGCCGTTCTCGCGCCGGTAGAAAGAGCGCACCTTGTCGCCATGGCCGTCGCGATAGTCATCGCTGTCGGAGTGGGTGAACTGGCCGCGCAGATAGCCCTGTGTCGCCCCCACGGTGGCATCCAGCATCTGGTCGTCGCGCCCGAAGCTGCCATAGAGCGCCGACGCCTCTGCCTTGACGCCGGGGGCGGTGAACTCGGGCCTGTCCCGCTCGAACAGCACGGTACCCGCCAGGGTCGCTCCCTGTTCGAGGGATTGCGGCCCCTTCAGCACCCGGATCCGATCGAAAGATTGAGGAAAGACGTAGGCAGTGGGCGGGTCCATCCGGCCGCCGCAGCCACCGGCCAGCATGCCGCCATCCATCTGCACGTTGAGGCGGGACATGCCCATCCCCCGCAGCACGGGATCGCCGCCCAGCCCCCCCTTGCGCACCATGCTCATGCCGGTGACGTTCTTGAGGTAACCGGCGCCATCGGCCGCCGGCATGGGGGAGCCCGGCTTCTTGGGATCCAGGGTCACCTCCAGGGTGCTGGCGGGGCGACTGGCGACCACCACCATGGGCTCCAGTTGCTGGACCGGCTCTTGGCCGGCGGCACCGTGACAGGCGAAACCGCCCACCAGCAGGGCCAGCGGGGTGCGCATATGACAAGCCATACTCTTTCCTTATCTCTTTGTTTATTTTATTTTTTTAATTTCAACCAACAAACCATTCAGCTGCTGGAAGGTTTGCCGTCAGGCTGCAAAAAAGGCCTGCGGCGCGGTGGCGGCAAGCCCTCAGAGGCGAAGCCAAGCTAGGGTTGGCAAAATGTTGCGCAGGTTTTACCCAAATTGGGTGAGGAAGGCAAACGCTCAAACATTCCCGCTACAGGAATCTTGGTGTGGCTCACAAAAACAGGGGGTTAGCTGAACGCTTCCCGCTCGTCGATGGGCTTGATCAGGTGATAGACCTCGTGGGCCGACAGAATGCAGCCAGCGGGCCACTCCAGCTGGTGGTGGCGATTGATGAAGACCCGGGCGCAACGCCGCTCCGAATCCAGCGCCGCGAACAGCGGCTGGGTGCGCCAGGGGGTCAGGTCCAGCGCCCCCGTGGTACCGTCCGAGAGCACCACGAACAGGCTCCACCCTTGCAAATATTCCACATCGATAAAGACCGGCATCCCTTCGGCTCCGATTGAGAAAATTCGGCGCCATTATAGATAAGCCCCCCGCACCGCTTTGCCGGCAGGATCACAGTTTTTCCAGCCGTTTATGCTGTCTTCGATCCCTGCGCGCCCTCACATAAAAATCATAAATCGTGCCAAAACATCCTTTTAAACAGCACCTACACGCAACCTTTCCCCGGGCCCGCTGTCATAACCCTGCAATATAAGAACAATGCGCCCGTGGACGGGTGCAAACAGGCTTGTAGGAACAACAATGACCACTATCAGACGATGGCTGGGACCGTTTTGGCCCATCGCCGTTTTTTCATTGATCGCGCTAGTCTCTCTCTCCATCAGCCGGCTCGCGCTCGGCCTCTGGCAGCTGGAGCGGGTCGACGCCGTCGCCGGCTGGCAGGAGATGCTGCTGCAGGGGCTGCGGGTCGACTTCGCCACCCTCTGCTGGCTGTGGGGCGTGCCCGCCGTGTTCACCCTGCTGCTGGCCGGCCCCCATGCCGTGGGCCGTGCCTGGCTGCAGCTCATCCGGGTCTGGCTGACCCTGGGGCTCTGGCTGCTGCTCTTCCTGGAGATCTCCACCCCCTCCTTCGTGACCGAGTACGGAGTGCGGCCCAACCGCCTCTACATCGAATACCTCATCTACCCCAAAGAGGTGTTCGCCATGCTGTGGGCCGGCCGCAAGGGCGAACTGCTGCTGGCACTGCTGTTCAGCGGTGCCGTGCTGGCGGGCGGCTGGTGGCTGAGCGGCCGCTTGCTGCGCGGCATCAGCTTCCCGCGCTGGTACTGGCGGCCCGCCTTCGCCCTGCTGATCCTGGCCATCGGTTTTCTCGGTGCCCGCTCCAGCCTGGGTCACCGCGCCCTCAACCCGGCCATGGTGGCGTTTGCCAGCGATCCGCTGGTCAATGCGCTCACCGTCAACTCCTCCTACTCCCTGTTCTTCGCCATCAAGCAGATGCGGGCCGAGGAGGATGCCAGCCAGTTCTACGGCGAGCTGCCCCGTCAGCGCATTCTGGATCTGGTTCGCCAGGAGAGCGGGCGCGAATCCCATGAATTCAGCTCCGACACCCTGCCCAGCCAGACCTTCAACGAGGCCAGCTACGGCGGCAAGCCGAAGAACCTGGTGATCCTGCTGCAGGAGAGCCTGGGCGCCCAGTTCGTCGGCTCCCTCGGCGGCCTGCCGCTCACCCCCAACATCGATGCCTTGTCGAAAGAGGGTTGGGCGTTCGAGCAGCTCTACGCCACCGGTACCCGCTCGGTGCGCGGCATCGAGGCGGTACTGACCGGCTTCACGCCGACCCCGGCCCAGGCCGTGGTCAAGCTCGGCCGCAGCCAGACCAACTTCTTCACCATCGCCGATCTGCTCAAGCAACGGGGCTACGACACCAGCTTCATCTACGGCGGCGAGAGCCACTTCGACAACATGCGCAGCTTCTTCCTCGGCAACGGCTTCACCACCATCGTCGAGCAGAAGGACTTCAAGAACCCTGTGTTCGAGGGCTCCTGGGGCGCCTCTGACGAAGATCTGATGGCCAAGGCCGACGAGACCTTCCGGGCGCTCAGCAAGCAGGGCAAACCCTTCTTCAGCCTGGTGTTCAGCTCGAGCAACCACGATCCGTTCGAGTTTCCCGACGATCGCATCACCCTCTATGAGCAGCCCAAGCAGACCCGCAACAACGCCGCCAAGTACGCGGACTACGCCATCGGCGAGTTCTTCAAGAAGGCGAAGCAGTCGGACTACTGGAAGGACACCCTGTTCCTGGTCATTGCCGATCACGACAGCCGGGTCAGCGGCGCCAGCCTGGTGCCTATCCCCCGCTTCCACATTCCGGGCGTCATAGTGGGTGACGGCATAGCGCCGAGACAGGATCCGCGCATCGTCAGCCAGATCGACATGGCGCCGACCCTGCTCTCCCTGATGGGGGTCAGCGCCGACTACCCCATGCTCGGCAAGGATCTGACCCGCATGCCCGCCGACTGGCCGGGGCGCGCCATCATGCAGTACGACAAGAACTTCGCCCTGATGCGCGGCAAGGACGTGGTGATCCTGCAGCCGGAACGAGCGCCGGAAGGCTTCATCTATGAGGATGCGACAGAGACGCTCACCCCGGCGCCGCAGCCGGCCACCATGAAGGATGCGGCCCTCGGCCTGGCGCTCTGGGGCAGCCTCGCCTACCAGCAGGGGCTCTACCGGACGGCGCCGGATACCCGCACCGTGCTGAACTGAGCGCCATAAAACAAAACCCGCCGATTGGCGGGTTTTTTGGAGGAGGCTGACGGGGCATCAGGTGTTGAGGAAGCAGGGCAGCGAACGGCTGAACTTGTGCTCAAACACCAGCGAGGTCTCCAGGTGCACCACCTCTTCGCGGGAGGTGAAGTGATCGAACACGAAGTTGCGCAGGTGCTCGGTGTCGGCGACGCACAGATGCACCAGGAAGTCATCCTTGCCACCCATGTGGAACAGGCTGATCACCTCGGGCAGGGCCAGGATGGCGTCGCGAAACGCATCGATGATCTGGCGGCTGTGGCGGGCCAGTTGCAGCGACACCATGGCCTGGATGTGACCGCCGAGGGCCTGGTAATCCACCTCGCAGTGGGCGCCCTTGAGCACCCCGTCCTGCTGCAGCTTGCGTACCCGTTCCAGACAGGTGGACGGCGCCACCCCGACCAGCGCGGCCAGATCCTTGTTGGTCATGCCCGCATCGCGAAACAGATGGGCCAGGATATCCAAATCCAGTTGATCCAGGTTTCTCATCTTTACTCCTTGAACCGCTCAATTTTTTAGACTCTGCCCGTAAACCGGGCCGAACACAACGCAGATTGACATCGGGGCCGCGCCCCCTATGCTTTGGCGCACTCAAAAACCGGGTCAGGCCCGGCTTGCCTCGCCGTTGCTGGCGTCATAAGGATCTTTATGCACCCGTCTCACCCCTTCTGGAGCCAGGAAGTCCCCCGCGTCGATGGCCAACTGCTGCTGACCCCCTGCCCCGGCACCCAGCAGGTGGCGCTGCCACTGGCGTTGGGCCAGCTCAAGCTGGCCGGGGCACACGGCGTGCTGACCATGATGACCGACGCCGAACTGGCCCGGCTCGAACTGGGCACGCTTGGCCAGCAGATCGAGGCCGCCGGCATGCGCTGGTTCCAGCTGGCCATCGAGGACGATCAGGCTCCCGATGCCGCCTTCGAAGCTGCCTGGCGGCGGGCTCTGCCAGACCTCATAGGACTGCTGCGGGACGGCAAGCACCTGGTCATCCACTGCAAGGGCGGCAGCGGCCGCACCGGGCTGGTGGCGGCGGCCCTGCTGATGAGTCTGGGCCAGCCCCAGCAGGAGGCGATGGCCGCCATCCGGGCCCACCGGCCCAAGGCCTTCACCCTGGCCTGCCACCGCCAATGGCTCGACGGGCTGGCGGCGCGGCTGGCAGAGGACGACTGAGCAATTCCCTACCTCGATGGCGAGTTCTGCTGATAGGTAAACACCTTGCCGATATCCTCGACGCGATAGCTGGTGAGCTGATAGACGTAGTAGTTGAGCCAGTTGGAAAACAGCAGGTGACCGTGGCTGCGCCAGCTGGCGCGCGGGGTCCGGGTCGGGTCGTTGTCCGGGTAGTAGTTGACCGGAATGACCGGCGCAAGCCCGGCCGCCAGATCCCGCTGGTATTCGCCATCCAGGGTCAGCGCATCGTATTCCGGGTGACCGGTGACGAACACCTGACGACAATCCTTGGTGGCCGCCAGATAGACCCCGGCCTCTGCCGATTCGGCAAAGATCTGCAGATCGGTGTGGGCGCGGATGAGATCCCCGTCGAACGCCGCATAGCGGGAGTGAGGCGCCACGAACTCGTCGTCGAAGCCGCGCAGCAGCGGTTCGTGCTCGTCGAGCCGGTGGTGGCGATAGACCCCGGACAGCTTCTCGCCGTGGGTCTGCTTCTCCATGCCGTACAGGGCTTTCAGAGCCGCCTGCACCGCCCAGCAGAGGAACAGGGTGGAGGTCACGTGCTGATGGGACCACTCGATGATCTCGACGATGCGCGGCCAGTAGACCACCTCCTCGAACTCCACCAGCCCGAGCGGCGCCCCCGTGATGATCATGCCGTCGTAGTTGTTGCCGCGCACCTGTTCGAAGTCGTGATAGAAGTTCTCCAGGTGCGCCTGGGGCGTGTTCTTCGACTCCCGATCGTCGATGCGCAGCAGATCCACGTCCACCTGCAACGGCGAGTTGGAGAGCATCCGCATCAGCTGGATCTCGGTTTCAATCTTCTTGGGCATCAGGTTGAGGATCAACACCCGCAGCGGGCGGATGTTCTGGGTGACGGCCCTGGATTCCGTCATCACGAAGATGTTCTCCTGCCCCAGCACTTCGGCGGCGGGTAACTGATCCGGGATCTTGATCGGCATGCTTACTCCCTGTACTGCATCGGTAAATATGTCTGGACATCCAGAAGCCTATAATAAAGCACCCACCCTGTCATCAGATACCTTTTGTATTCACCCCCACCTTTGACTAGCATACGGCTCAGTGTGTCTCTCGCATCCAAGACAATGACAGGTATCAAGATTTCAGTAGACCGGCTGCAAGTCGGCAATTACGTTTCTCTGCCACTTGGCTGGCGCGAACACCCCTTCCTGTTTTCCAGCTTCAAACTAAAGAATGAAGAGGAGATCGAGCTCATTCGCCGGCTCGGTCTCAAGCTCGTGACCATCATCCCCGACAAGAGCGACGCCCCGCCCAAGCCGCTGAACCAGATCCAGGCCCAGCCGGTAGAGGCGCCGGATACCTCCCAGCGTCAGGCCGAAATGCAGTTGGAGAAGGAGCGCCGCATCGAGCAGTTGCAGCAGTATCGCCGCGATCTGCAGCAGTGCGAGAAGCAGTTCCAGCAGTCGCTGGCCCAGGTGCGCAACGTGATGAGCAAGATCCAGTCCCGCCCCCTCAACGCCATCGGCGAGGCGCAGGAGCTGATCAACGCCATGACCGAGCAACTGCTGTCGGTGGACGAGATGGTGCTGCACCTGGTCTCCGACAGCGAGGACGGCAACAACCTCTACTTCCACTCCCTCAACGTCAGCGTGCTCAGCATGCTGCTGGCCAAGGAGTGCAACATGTCGGCCGACGAGATCCGCCAGGTCGGCATGGGGGCCCTGTTCCACGACATCGGCAAGCTGAAGATCCCGAGCCAGATCCTGCGCAAGACCGAGCCGCTCACCAAGCCGGAGCAGAACCTGATGGCCCAGCACCCGCGCTACGGGCTGGATCTGCTCAATCTGGCCAAGGACTTCCCGGCCGAGGCGAAGGGCATAGTGCTGCACCACCACGAATACCTGGACGGCAGCGGGCCGGAGGGGCTCAAGAAGGGGCAGCTCGATCCGCTCACCCAGATTGTGTCGCTGATCAACGAGTACGATAACCTCTGCCACATGCAGGCCAAGGTGCCCTACTCGGCCCTGAGCGGCCTCTACAAGCAGCGCAAGGCCCAGTTCAATCCCGAGTATCTCAGCATGCTGATCCGGCTGATGGGGATCTACCCGCCCGGCAGCGTGGTCCAGCTCTCCAACGGCCAGGTGGGGCTGGTGATGTCGGTCAACGCCTCCCGCCTGCTCTACCCCTCTGTGCTGGTGTACGATCCCCGCATCCCGCGCCAGGAGGCGGCCATTATCGACCTGCAGCAGGCCGAACTGTCGATCGCCAAGGTGATCCATCCCAAACGGCTGCCGCCGGCGGTGTTTGAGTACCTCAACCCGCGCACCCGCATCAGCTACTACTTCGAACACACCAAGCCCTGATCGACCCGGCCACTCGGTGGCCGCCCCCCAGTCCAGCCGTCAGCCCCGAGGAGCCCGCCATGCGCATCGAAATCATCAGCACCGGAGACGAAATAGTGACGGGCCTGGTGGTGGACACCAACGCCGCCTGGCTCAGCGCCCTGCTGCTGGAGCAGGGCTGGCAGGTGCGCCGCCGCGTCACCGTGGGGGACAACATCAAGGACTTGAAGGCCGTGCTGGCAGAGAGCGCCAGCCGCGCCGAGGTGGTGCTGGTGTGCGGCGGGCTCGGCCCCACCGCCGACGATCTCACCGCCCAGGCGGCAGCCGAAGCCTTCGACCAGCCGCTCACCCTGTTCCCGGACTGGCTCGCCACCATCGAAGCGCGCTACGCCAGCCGCGGCAGGCCCATGCCCGCCAGCAACGCCAAACAGGCCTGGCTGCCACAGGGGTGCGAGATCCTCGACAACCCGGTCGGCACCGCCTGCGGCTTTGTGGTCACCCCCACAGGCCACCAGGGCCCAAGCCGGCTCTTCTTCACCCCGGGCGTGCCGTTCGAATTCAAGCAGATGGTGCACGAGCAGATCATGCCGCGCCTCAAGGTACTGGCCGGCGAGCAGACCGACACCGAACTGCGCCGTTTTTATACCTTCGGCGTCTCGGAGTCGGCCCTCAGCGACATGCTGGATGCCGCGCCCTGGCCCGCCGGCATCGAGCTCGGCTATCGCTCCTCCATGCCGCTCATCGAGCTGAAGCTTATTGGCCACGGCGCCAGCGCGGCGGACATGAACGCCGCCGAGGCGCGGCTGCTCGCCGCCATCGAGCCCTGCCTGGTAGGACGGGGCGATAAGGAGCCGGCGCGGCAGATCCTGGATCTGCTGGGGGGTAAACCGCTGACGCTGCAGGAGGGGGAGAGCCGCGGCGCCCTGCTGGCCATGTGCCACCCGCATCCCGCCCTGACGGCCGGCTTCAGCCACGCCCTGGCCCACGAGCTGGCGCAACTGGCGGCGCCTGCAGCCCCCCTCAGCCTGACCATAGGCAACTCGGGCCCGGACGGCGTGCCGCTGCTGCTCTGCGTCGATGGGCAACTGTACGGCCAGACCCTCAAGGTCAGCCACCCGGATCCCGACAGCGGTCGCCGGATCCTCGCCTTCGCCGCCCTCGACATGCTGCGCCGCCAGCTGCAGGGCTTGCCTGTGCTCGGCGACTACCGCACCCTGGCCCGCACCGCCAGCCGCTAACAACCAGCAGCAAGCAGCAAGCAGCAAGCAGCAAGCAGCAAGCAGCCAGGTTCTCACCCCTCGCGGGGCATCAATCCAGACTCTTCTTGAAGCGATGGGCGGCCAGGGTCAGCACCAGCAGGGTGAACCCCGCCAGCCAGAGCACGTCAGGCAGCAGCTCGGCGAGCTCGCCACCGCGCAGCACTATGCCCCGGATCAGCCGCATGAAGTGGGTGGCCGGCAACACCTCGGCAATCCACTGGGCCGGCAGCGGCATCCCCTCGTAGGGGAACATGAAGCCCGACAGCAGGATCGAGGGCAGCAGGATGAACACCGTCATCTGCATCGCCTGCAGCTGGGTCTGCGCCAGGGTGGAGATGAGCAGCCCCAGGGTCAGGCTGGCGGCAATGAACAGCAAGGTCGCCAGCAGCACCTGGCTCAGGGCGCCGTTGATGGGCACGTCGAAGATGAAGTGGCCGAGCCCGAGGATGATGGCCACCTGGATCAGCCCCACCCCGATATAGGGCAGGATCTTGCCCAGCATCAGCTCCATCGAGCCGACCGGGGTAGTGATGAGCAGCTCCAGATTGCCGCGCTCCCGTTCGCGCACTATGGCTGCCGAGGTGAACATGATCATGGTCATGGTGAGGATCACCCCGAGCAGGCCGGGCACTATGTTGACCGCCGAACGGCGCGCCGGGTTGAAGTAGAGCACGGTCTCGAAGGTGGGGGGGGCCGTCTTGAGGTCGGGTTTCAGATCGGAGAGCGGCATGTTGCGAAGGCCGAGCAGGGCCCCGGCGATCATGGTGTCCGAGCCATCCACCAACCACTGCCCCGCCGTCTCGCCGGCGCTGAGCCGGCGGCTCAGATCGGCGGGCAACACCAGCACGGCGCGCACCTCGCCCCGGGTCAGCGCCGCCTCGGCCTGCTGCACCCCGACGTATTGCTGCTTGATGCGCACCACCTGGCTCGCCTTCACCGCCTCCACCAGCAGCCGGCCCGGCACGCTCTGGCTCATCTCCACCAGCCCCACCGGGATCTGGCGTACGTCGGTGTTGATGGCGTAACCGAACAGCAGCAGCTGGATCAGCGGGATCATCACCACCATGCCGAAGGTCAGCCTGTCTCTGGCCAATTGCCTGAGTTCTTTCTGGGTGATGGCCCAGAGCCGTCGCAGACTGTTCATGCCCTCGGCTCCTGACCGGTACAGCTGACGAACACATCCTCCAGACTGGGTCTGACCAGCGCCAGACTGGCCCCGGCCAACGCCGGGCAGGCCTGCTGCAGCCAGGCTACCGGCTCCGCCAGCTCCTTGTCCACCAGCACCCGCAAGCGCTGGCCGAGCTGGGCGGCGGAGCGCACCGGCACCAGCTGCACCAGCTGCTGTTTGAGCAGCCGCAGATCGGCGGCCAGCACCTCCACCACCTGGGTGCTCATGGCGTCCATCAGCGCCTGCGGCGCCCCCTGGGCGCGCACCCTCCCCGCCTCCATGATGGCAAGCTGATGGCAGCGCTCCGCCTCGTCCATGTAGTGGGTGGTCACCAGTATGGTGGTGCCCCCTTCGCTCAGATCGAACAGCTTCTCCCAGAAATCGCGCCGGTTCTGCGGATCCACCGCCGAGGTGGGTTCGTCCAGCAGCAGCAGCGCCGGCCGGTGGATCACTGCCGCCGCTAGCGCCAGCCGCTGCTTCTGGCCGCCGCTCATGGCGCCGGCCCGCTGCCGGGCCAGCGGCGCCAGCTCATAGGTGGCCAGCAGCTCGTGCAGGCGGGCAGCCAGCACGGCGCCCCCCATGCCGTGGATCCGGCCCATGAACTCCAGGTTCTCCCAGGCGGTCAGCTCGTCATAGAGGGAGAACTTCTGGGTCATGTAACCGATCTGCCGGCGCAGGGTCTCGGCCTCGCGCGGGATGTGCAGCCCCAGCACCTCCACCTCCCCCGCCGAGGGGGTGAGCAGGCCGGTCAGCATGCGCAGGGTGGTGGATTTGCCGCAACCGTTGGGGCCGAGAAAACCGTGGATCTGCCCCTTGGGCACGCAGAGATCCAGCCCGTCCACCGCCAGAAAATCGCCGAAACGGCGGCTCACCCCCAGCGCCCGGATCGCCAGCTCACTCATGGCCCTCTCCCTGCGCGGCGGGTTCGGCCTGCAGCGGCAGGCCGCTCGGCAGCTCCTGCGCCCCCGCCGGCAGATCGATCTCGGCCAGATAGACCAGCCGGGCCCTGTCCTGCTCGTTGAGGGCGTAGTAAGGGGTAAAGGCGGGCTCTTTCGAGATCCAGCGCAATCGGCCGGTGAAGGGCTCCGCCACCCCGTCCACCTGCACCCGCACCGGCTGGCCGACCCGGTAACCGGCGAGGGAGGGCTCGGGCACATAGACCCGGGCGTAAGGCGCCTCGTCCGCCTGGATGGCGGCCAGCACGGCGCCGACCGCGACCCGCTCGCCGAGGTGATAGGGCAGGCTGTCGAGCCGGCCGCTGCGGGTGGCGACGATGGAGAGATCCGCCAGCTCCCGCTCGGCCAGCGCCACCTCGGCGGTGGCGGCCAGCAAGGCGGCCTGCGCTTCGTCGATATCTTCGCGCCGCACCCCGCGCGCCAGCTTGTCGAGCTGCTGGCGGGCACCGTCCTGCTCGGCCAGGGCGCTGTCGCGCTGGGCGCGGGCCTTGTCGAGATCCGCCGGGCTCACCAGCTTGCGGCGTACCAGCCGGTCGATCCGCTCAAAGTTGCGCTCGCTCTCCCTGACGTTGGCCTGCGCCTTGTCGAGGCTGGCGCGGGCGGCGGCGATGTCTTCCGGTCGCTCGCCATTGGTCAGCCGGGCCAAGGCGGCCCGCGCCTGTGCCTGTTGGGCCCTGGCGCGGGCCAGCACCGCCTGCTGACGCCGGTCATCGAGCCGGGCCAGCAGGGTGCCCTCCTCCACCCGGCTGCCCTCCGTCACCGGCAGGGCGCGGATGATCTCGCCGGCGGTGGCGGTCAGCAGCACCCGGTCTCGTTCCAGGGTGCCGAGGGCCGTGGTGGATGCCTGTGGCTGGCAGGCGCTAAGCAGGCCCGTCAGGGCCAGGGGCAGCAGACAATGACGCAAGGTCGACACTCCTCTCACGGTGGCGGATCCGCCCGGGGGCACTCCCTTCACCCGCCGGATGGCAGCCGCTAGCGGCTGGCAGACGGGCTCATGGTGTCGTCAGCATACTCCCTGTTACTTTTCATTTCCTCGTCCCAGCTCACCCATTTGTGCTTAGCTCATTGACCAAAAAGGAGAAATGTCTGGATACTGCAGACCAGCACCATGTTGATGATTCGCATTTTTAACAAAATGCCGATTAACTGAAAACAAGCAGCCGTTCCAATTGGGATGCGGATGAAGGAAGGGATCCGGGTGTTAAGCAAAGAGTGGTTACTGTTGTCAGCCGATATGGAATACGCCTGCCTGCGCATCGTGCCCGGGCTGACTAACCCCATCTCGGAGAGCGATATCCAGACGCTGCTGCTGGCCTCCAACTGCCGCCGCTATCAACCGTTGACGGAGGGGATCAAGCAGGCCATCAGCCTGCTCAACACCCTGCTGAGCAACCCGACCGCCCCCCTGCCCGGCAATCCGGTGCCCATCGCCCAGCGCCACGATGCCAGTGTCCTGCTGGTGGTGGAGAAGGACCGGATGAGCGCCACCGCCCAGATCACCGCCGACTGGGGCGGCAAATACCTCACCAGCGAACAGATGGAACAGGCGATCCAGAGCAGCGAGATCAGTCAAGGGGTGCAGGCGCCGCTCATCGCCGCCGCCGTGCTGGCCGCCAAGGAGGCGACGCCGGGCACCCTGCTCAGGCTACCGGTGGCGCAGGGCAAGGCAGCCGTCAACGGTCAGGACACCCGCTTCGAGCGACTGGTGGAGACCCCTGCCGAGCGCATCCTCAAGCCTCAGGAGCTGGACCACGGCCGGGTCGACATGCGCGACCTCGGCACCATCCTCACCGTCAAGGCCGGTGCCCAGCTGATGCGCCGCCACCCCGCCACCCAGGGGGTGCCGGGTTTCACCGTCACCGGCCAGGAGCTGCCCGCCAAGCATGGCAAGGACAGCCCCATGCTGGCCGGCGAGGGCACCTTCCTCTCGCCGGATGACCCCGATCTGCTGCTGGCCAGCCGCCCCGGTCTGCCGCGCCAGGAGAAGAACGGCATGAAGGTGGACGACGTGCTGAGCGTCAAGCAGGTGGATATCCGCCACGGCCACGTCATCTTCGAAGGGGCGCTGATCGTGGCGGGCGACGTCACCCCCGGCATGAAGATAAAGACCAGCGGCGACGTGGTGATCGGCGGCTTCGTCGAAGGGGGCTACATCGAATCGAGCGGCACCATCACGGTGCGCAACGGCATCATAGGGCGCAAGAGCGAACAGAGTGACGAGTTCCTCTGCCACCTCAACGCCCAGGGGGAGATCCACGCCAGCTACGCCCAGTACGCCAAGCTGGAGGCCGGCGGCGACATCCACATCCTGACCCAGCTCAGCCACTGCTACAGCCGCAGCGGCCAGGATCTCAAGGTGGGTGACAGCGGCATGCGCAAGGGCCACCTGCTGGGGGGCATCAGCATCGCCAACCGCCTCATCATGGCGCCGATCCTGGGGGCCTCGGCCCACAACCAGACCCGGCTGCAGATCCTCGGCGGCTACTTCACCCACAAGGAGCAGGAGCAGGCGCTGCGCCAGCGCAAGCAGGAGTGCCGGGAGCAGCTAGACAAGCTGCAGGACCTGCTGCTCAAGCTGCTGCAACTGCCAAGCGACAAGCGCAATCCCCAGACCCTGCAGAAGATCAAGCTGATCCGGACCCAGCGCCTCGAGGAGAGCAAGCTGCTGGATGAACAGCTGGAAGCGGCCCAGGAGGAGCTGCAGAAGCTGATGGCGGAGATGGACATCATCGCTACCCAGCACGCCTTCCCCGGGGTCGAGGTGGAAATGGCCCACCACCACTACCGGGTCGACATCGAACACGGCCCCATCCACTTCGCCATCCGTGAAGATCAGCTGCAGTTGACCCCCTACGAACCCCACAAGTGACGCAAGAGTGCCCCGTCAGTCGTGATCCGGGCGGCGAATTTCGCTACACTCGGCCTCCCATTGGCCCCATCGGGCGGGCCAGCCAGACCGCAGGATAGTGAGAGATGTACAAGCTGATCGCATTGGATATGGATGGCACCCTGTTGAACTCCCAGGGCCAGATTTCCCCCCGCACCCACGCGGCCATTGCCGCCGCCCGCGCCAAGGGCGTCACCGTCGTGCTGGCCTCGGGCCGGCCGCTGGAGGGGATGAGCCGCTATCTGGTGGAACTCGGCCTCACCGGTCAGGATGACTACGTCATCTGCTACAACGGTGCCCTGGTGCAGCAGGTGGCCGATCAGCGCATCATCCGCAGCCAGCTGCTCACCGGCAGCGATGCCAGCGCCATCGCCGCCCTGGCCGACGAGCTGGGCGTCAACGTGCACGGCTTCTCGGTAAACCGGGGGCTCATCAGCCCCAGGGTCAGCCCCTACACCGAGCACGAATCCCGCCTCATCGACATGCCCATCAAGCTGCTGGACTTCGCCACCCTGCCCGCCGACGAGCAGATCCTCAAAGTGATGATGATCGATCCCGAGCCGCTGCTCTCCCCCGCCATCGCCAAGCTGCCGGCCGAGCTCTACCAGTGCTATACCGTGGTGCGCAGCGCCCCCTACTTCCTCGAATTCATGAACAAGCAGAGCAACAAGGGGACCGGCGTCGCCGCCCTGGCCGAGCACCTGGGGCTGGATGCCTCCCAGGTCATCGCGGTGGGGGATGCGGGCAACGATCACCACATGATCGAATACGCCGGGCTGGGGGTGGCAATGGGCAATGCCACCGACGATATCAAGGCGCTGGCCCAGCACACCACGGGGCGCAACGATGAAGACGGGGTCGCCCAGGTGATCGAGCGTTTCATCCTGAACGCCTGACACGACCAGGGGCCTGCGGGCCCCTTTTGCTATCCGGCCGTCAGCGCGGAATGTTTAATATATCCACCACAGAAATGCACTTCCCTCTCCCCTTTCTCGCTACAGGCCCCTTTAAATGGGACTCAAGCCAGTCGAGCGCAGAATATATTTAACATATCGGCATCATTTTGTTTGACATATTGAACAGCCTTGGCAGACTGGGATCAGGATCCAGGCTGTCGTTGCCCAGGCTGACCGACGATTCTGGCTGTGCAACGCACCTCCGATCCCACGACCATGCCTTGAGGCATGCCCTTGCCCCGCTGACGACGGCAAGGGCCTGCCCAAGGCGCAGGACCGCTAAGGACAGCCAAGGTGAATCATGACTCGCAGCCCCCACACCCCGCGTAAACCCGTCGTACTGATGACCACGGGCGCCCAGCCCCGCAATGGCCACGCCTATCAGGTGATGACCCACAAATACATCAAGCCGCTGGTGGAGATCAGCGGTTGCGTGCCGCTGCTGGTGCCCACCTGCTGCGGCACCGAGGATCTGGCGCAGTATCTGGATCTGGCGGATGGCGTCTATCTGAGCGGCGCCGGCTCTAACATAGATCCCGCCCTCTACGGCCAGGAGAACCTCACCCCGGAGAAGCAGCAAGACAGGGACCGGGATCTGTTCGACATCCCGCTGGTGCGGGCCGCCCTCGACCGCGGCCTGCCGATCCTCGGGATCTGCCGCGGCATGCAGGAGATCAACGTGGCGCTGGGGGGAGACATCCACCAGAAGGTCTACAGCGAGCCAGGTTATGACGATCATCGGGAGGATGCGGACGATCCGGTGGACGATCAGTATGGCGAGAGCCATCAGGTCGAGCTGGTGCGGGGCAGCTGGCTGGCGGAGCTGATGGGACAGCCGTCGATCCCGGTCAACTCGCTGCACGGCCAGGGGATCAAGACGCTGGCCAAGGGGCTGGAGCCGCTGGCCCATGCCGAAGACGGGCTGATCGAGGCGATCCACGCCCCCGCTCTCTCCCCCTTCCTGCTGGCGGTGCAGTGGCACCCGGAGTGGAAGGCGAGCGAGAACCCTCACTCCATCAAGATTTTCGAGGCCTTTGGCGACGCCTGCCGGGCCCGTCTGAGCGGCCTCTGACGCAGCCGGCTAGTCGCCGAACCCGCGCGCCTTGAGCTTGGGCAGCGCACCGCGATCCGGGCGCAGGGTTCGGCACACCTCCAGCCCCTTCAGGCCGCGCTGGATGTGATCCGGCGTGTGGCCAAACACCATGCCGTTGCTGCGATAGAGGGCGCTGTCGTCCAGCTCGAACAGCTCGCCGCCGATCAAGAGCTGCTCACGGCCGTTGACCGTCTTGCCGCGCTTGAGCGGCAGCATCATGTCGCTCAGCACCTCGCCGGTGGCGCAGCCCTCGCGCCAGCGCGCCTCGTCGGCAAAGGGGGTGATGGCGATCTCGCGCCAGGAGCCATCGCGAAACTCGACCCGATACTTGTCGGCCAGCTGATCACAGCCCGTCAGCAACCAGGCCCCGGCAATCCAGACCATCTTGTTCAGCGTGCGCACTCGTACCACTCCCTCGTCAGACCGGCGCCCAGCATAAATAAATTGCCCCCGCCCCGCACCCATTTAGCGGGTTGAAACCAACTATGCTGGAAATAACCAATGATAAGGGGCTGCTATGTTTAGCGATAACCTCGTTGCGCTACCTACCCTGCTGTGGATTGGCGAACACCCATTCTGGACCCTGTTGACCCTGTTCTTGCTCTTCACCCATTTCTTGCGCAGCCCCGGCCGCCGTCGGGAGCTGGTGAGCGAGCTCGGCTTCGTGATGATAAGCCTGGTGGTGATCCTGCTGATCCAGTTCGAGGGGGGCTGGTTTCGTCTGCCACTGCCCCACCACTGGCTGGTGGAGATCTCCAGCCTGCTGGCCGGGCTGGTGCTGGTGAAAATCTGGGGGATCCTGCTGTTCCAGTTTCTGCTGCCCCTGTGCCAGATCCGCATCCCGCGCATCATCGCCGACATCGTCATCACGGTCGGCTACATCGGCTGGTGCCTGTTCCGCCTCTACGCCTCCGGCATGGCCCTCGGCGAGATCGTCACCACCTCCGCCGTCATCACCGCCGTCATCGCCTTCTCCATGCAGGACACCCTGGGCAACCTGCTGGCCGGCGTCTCGATCCAGCTCGACAACTCCATCGCCATCGGTGACTGGCTGCAGGTGGAGACCACCCAGGGCCGGGTGGTGGAGATCAACTGGCGCGCCACCACCATCGAGACCCGCAACTGGGAGACGGTGGTGATCCCCAACAGCCACCTGCTCAAGCAGCGCTTCACCGTGCTCGGACGGCGGCAGAACGCCCCCCTGCAGTGGCGCCGCTGGGTCTGGTTCGACATCACCCTGGATACCCTGCCGACCCAGATCATCGCCCTGGTAGAGCAATCCCTGCGGGAGACCCGCATCCGCCACGTCTCCGCCAGCCCGCAGCCGGACTGCCTGCTGATGAACGTGGAAAACGGCATCGCCCGCTACGCGGTGCGCTACTGGCTCACCGATCTGGCGGTGGACGATCCCACCGACTCGGCGGTGCGCACCCTGATCGATGCCGCCCTGCGCCGCAACGACCGGCGCCTGACCCCGCCCATCTTCAACGTCTTCATGACCACGGATCAGGATCACAAGGATCAGCGCCACAAACGGCATACCGCCGAGCGCACCGACACCCTGCGCCGCCTGCCGCTGTTCGCCATGCTGCAGGAGGAGGAGCTGCTGCGGCTGGCGGATCAGGTCAAGTTCGCCCCCTTCGTCAACGGCGATCGGATGCTGAGCCAGGGGGAGGTCTCCGGCTGGCTGTTCGTGCTGGTGAAGGGGGATGCCCAGATGCTGGTGGAGGTGGAAGGGCGCGAGCTGCCGCTCGGCACCCTCAATGCCGGCGATTTCTTCGGCGAGCTGAGCCTGCTCACCGGCGAGCCCAGCCCGTTCACGGTGCGGGCCCTGGGGACCGTCGAAACCTATCGCATCAATCAGGCCATGTTCCAGGAGCTGGTGGCCCAGCGCGGCTCCCTGCTCGAGCCGCTCTACAAGGTGCTGAGCGCCCGTCAGCAGGAGCAGCAGGAGCTGCTGGCGCGGGAGGCGGAGGCCATGAAGCAGATCACCCCGCCACGGGATCTGCTGGACAAACTGATGGCGCTGTTTGGCGGTCGATGACGTAGCATGGCGGCTCAGGCTTTCTACCAGAGATGCATTTCATGCTGTTGACCGCACTGGCCCTGAGCGCCACCCTGCAATTTGACTGCCCCGCAACCATTGAAACCCGCCAGCAGCAGCTGGGGACCAGCCCGGGGTGGCAGGCCGTCACCCGCAACGATCTGGGGGAACAACACCAGCCCCTCAGCCACCGGCTGGACAACCTGGCCCTGTTCGACGGCGACCCCGATGAGCGAGCCCAGCTCAAGCCGGACAACGGCGACAGCGACGCGCTGCACTACTGGAGTCTGGATCGCCGCAACCCTCGCCCCTTCTATCTGGTCTGCCACTATCGGGAGACCGCCATCACCCTGCAGCAGGCGCTGCCCGCCGGCATCAGCTACTGCCGGGTCAACCAGCCCGAGCCTTACGATCTACGCGGATTGATCTGCCGCAACGAGTGACCACTCCGGCATGACCCAACGATGGCTGCTGCCTGCGGAGCATGATCGGCCGACAGGGAATGCATGTCGGCCGGAGCTGGTGGGAGTGGAGGCCTGATCAGAGCAGCAGTTCCGCCAGCTCGCCCAGCGCCGTCAGCTCCACGTCCGGCAGCAGTTGCAGTTGTCGCCAGGGCTGACCGCGCTCGTTGAGCCAGGCGGCCTTGAAGCCGTGCAGCCGGGCCCCCAGCACGTCGGTCTGTGGATGATCCCCCACGTGCAGGATCTGGCCGGGGGCCAGCTTGAGTGCCCTCTGCGCCTCTACGAACATGTCCGGCGCCGGCTTCATCCTGCTGCCGAGGCCAGCCTTGCAGACCAGGGTGAAGTAATCCGCGAGACCAGCCCGGGTCAGATCCAGATTGCCGTTGGTGATGACCACCAGCGGGTAGTGCTCGGCCAGCCGGGCCAGCAGGGCGTGGGTCTGGTCGCTCACCTCGATCTTCGAGCGCTCAGCCAGAAAACCGGCGAACACCGACGCTGCCTCACGCTCCGCCAACTCTTGCACCATCCCCCCCGCCATCAGCGCGGCCTGAATGCCGTGCCGGCGCGCCAGACTGACGTCGTGGCGCAGTGCCGGCTGTTCCAGCAGCAGGTTGTGCTTGAGCGCCTGCCAGCGCGGCTTGTCCAGCATGGCGGTGGCCAGGTATTCGCTGCGCAGGTGGCTCAGCATCCACTGCTCGGCCCGTTCGATGGCCGGGCCGTTGTCATAGAGGGTATCGTCGAGGTCAAACGAGATGGCGGCCACCGGCTGCCAGCGGCGATAGAACTGCATGGTATCTCCTCTTGTCGAGGCCGGGCGTGCCCGGCCCTCCTCATTCGTCGTCCGGAGTGGCGGGATCCCGCTTCGCCCTTGGATGGGCGCTGTCATACACCTTGGCCAGATGCTGGAAGTCGAGGTGGGTGTAGATCTGGGTGGTGGAGAGATCGGCGTGACCCAGCAGCTCCTGCACCGCCCGCAGATCGCCGGAGGACTCCAGCATGTGGGTGGCAAAGCTGTGGCGCAGCTTGTGGGGATGGACATGGGCGTTGAGCGCCTGCTTGTTGCCCCAGCCGTCGAGCCGCTCCTGCACCGAGCGAGCCGACAGCCGCTGCTTGCGCTTGGAGACGAACAGCGCCTCCAGCTCATCGCCGGCCAGCAGGGGGCGCAACTTGAGCCATTTTTGCAGCCACTCCACCGCCATCCGCCCCACCGGCAACACCCGCTCCCGCGAGCCCTTGCCGGTCACCCTGAGCTGGCGCTCGTCGAGCTTCACGTCCGCCAGATTGAGCCCCACCAGCTCGGCCAGCCGCAGGCCGGAGGAGTACATCAGCTCCATGATGGCGCGATCCCGCACCGCCAGCGGATCCTGCTCGTCGGTGATGTTGAGCAGCTGGTACATCTCGTCCACATCCAGGTTCTTGGGCAGCGGCCGCCCCTGCTTGGGGGTGACGATGCCGCGCGCCGGATTGGCGACCAGTCGCCCCTGACGCACCTGCCAGTCGCAGAAGCTGCGCAGGGCGGAGACCTTGGTGGCCAGCGAACGGGGCGCCAGCCCCGCCTTGTGCATCCGGGTCACCAGACTGCGTACCTGACTCGCCTCGAGCCGGGCCCAGTCGTCGACCCCGAGCTTCACCAGCTCGGCGGTCATGGCTTCCAGATGGGCCTGGTAGTTGCTGCGGGTGTGCGGGCTGAGCTGGCGCTCGACCCGCAGGTATTCGATGAAAGCCGCCAGCTCGTCAGCCAGCGCGGCCGGCAGGGGCTCGGCGGCAGACGGCGCCTTGGCGGGGGATCTGGCCGGCGTCTTAGCCACGCGCCAGCTCGGGCAGACGCAGTTGCAGCAGGCGGCCGAGCTGGCCCAGCAGCAGGGTGTCGTTGTGGGGGGTAAAGTGGCTCGGATCCGAGCTGGCGAAGGCCAGCACGCCGAGATCGCCGAGCCGCATCAGGGCCACCGAGTTGACCAGCACGTCGTGGCCGAACAGTGCCTGCTTCTCGCTCTGGTTGAGCCGGCCGAAGTAGTAATCCTGACCCGGCAGGCGCTGGCCCAGCAGCTGTTCGAGCTGTCTGCCCTCCGCCATGAACTTCTGCTCGGGGCCGCTCAACTGGAATTTTTTCGGGCTG
This sequence comes from Aeromonas sp. S5(2024), assembly GCF_041403025.1. Classification (NCBI taxonomy): domain Bacteria; kingdom Pseudomonadati; phylum Pseudomonadota; class Gammaproteobacteria; order Aeromonadales; family Aeromonadaceae; genus Aeromonas; species Aeromonas sp. S5(2024). The sequence goes on from NZ_JBGLRI010000010.1 coordinate 45,266, forward strand.
AGCCAGAGCCGCAGGCCGGTCAGCCGCAGCCGCTGCACGAACGCCTTGCCCATCACGGCGCTCACCTCGAACAGGCTCTGACAGCCGTACAGCTCGCCGTAGAGATCGGCATAGACCCGGAAAATCCGCTCGTTCTCGCTGGCGATCCCCATCAGCTCGGTGATCTCCTGCTCCAGCTGCTCGATGCGCTCGCGCTGTCTGTCCAGCTGGCGCTCCACCAGCGAGACGGTGCCCTTGCGTTCGTGAGGAATGCGGATCCGGTCCAGCATGGCCGCGTGGCGCTGGAAAAACTCGGGATAACGGGCCAGGTACTCCAGCACTGTGGCTTCATCCACCAGTGGTTCCTGCCGTTTGAGTTCGCTCATAACTTGGTTGGTCCATCCGAAAAAGGGGCACAAGGCCCCGACATTAGTGCTTGGCAGAGCGGGGGCCTCCCCGCCCGTGCCTATAACTCTATCTGACCGTCAAATACATGCTCGGCCGGCCCGGTCATGTAGACCGGCTGACCCGGCCCCTTCCAGGCGATGGTCAGCTTGCCCCCCGGCAGGGTGACGGTGACCCGCTCCTTGAGCTTGCCCTGGCTGATGCCCACCACCACGGCGGCGCAGGCGCCGGTGCCGCAGGCCAGGGTCTCGCCCACCCCGCGTTCGAACACCCGCAGTTTGATCTCGCTGGCGTTGACCATCTCCATGAAGCCGACGTTGACCCGCTCGGGAAAGCGCTCGTGTCGCTCCATGATGGGACCCAGGGTCGCCACCGGCGCATCGGCTACCGAGGGCACCTCGATGACACAGTGAGGATTGCCCATGGAGACGGCCCCGCACATCACAGTATGCTCCTGGGCCCGCAGCAGGTAGGTTTTTTCCGCCTTCTGGGCCCGGAACGGGATCTTGCCTGGCTCGAACTGGGGCACCCCCATGTTGACCGTGACCTGGTTCTCCCCTTCCAGCTGCAGCACGATGCGGCCGCGCGCCGTGCTGACCGCGATGCGATCCCGGTTGATCAGCCCCTTGAGGCGCACGAAACGGGCGAAACAGCGGGCACCGTTGCCGCACTGCTCCACCTCGCTGCCATCGGCATTGAAGATGCGGTAGTGAAAGTCGAGCTCGGGATCATAGGGCGGCTCCACCAGCAGCAGTTGGTCGAAGCCGATGCCGAAATGGCGATCCGCCAGCTTCTTGATGACCTCATTGCTGAAAAACACCTTCTGGGTGACGCCATCCACCACCATGAAGTCGTTCCCCAGCCCGTGCATCTTGGAAAAATCTATCAACATCGTGCGTTCCTGTACCCTTGTTCACGCTCTCACCTGGAGGAACGCTTAGAGAAATCCATTAACAATCAGGGCAGTAAATGCTCACCGCGCCAGAGATCGGCCAACTGCTCGCGCTCTCTGATGAGGAACGACTGCGCTCCGTCCACCAGCACTTCGGCGGCGCGGGGACGGGTGTTGTAGTTGGAGGACATGGTAAAGCCATAGGCACCGGCGGAACGCACCGCCAGCAGGGAGCCCTCGGCGATCGCCAGGGTGCGCTCCTTGCCGAGGAAGTCACCGGTCTCGCAGACCGGACCGACCACGTCGTACAGCGCCGGATCGTGGGCCGTGCGGCTGTCTACCTCGATGATGTTCATCCAGGCGCCGTAGAGCGAGGGACGCAGCAGATCGTTCATGCCGGCGTCGATCAGCGCGAAGTTGCGGGTCTCGCCCGGCTTGAGGTACTCCACCCGGGTCAGCAGCACGCCGGCGTTGGCGACGATGGCACGGCCCGGCTCGAACAACAGGGTCAGATCCCGGCCCGCCAGCTTCTGCTTGAGCGCCTCGGCATATTCGCTGGGATGGGGAGGTTGCTCGGCGCCATAGTTGACCCCAAGGCCGCCACCCACGTCCAGGTGGTGAATGTGGATGCCTTCCGCCGCCAGGCCGTCGATCAGCCGCAGCAGCTTGTCGGCCGCCTCCATGAACGGATTGAGCTCGGTGAGCTGGGAGCCGATATGGCAATCCACCCCGACGATCTCGATGTTGGCCATGGCCGCCGCCTTGCGGTAGATGGCGGGCGCCTGCTCGATGGGAATGCCGAACTTGTTCTGCTTGAGGCCGGTGGAGATATAGGGATGAGTACCGGCGTCGATGTCCGGGTTGACCCGCACCGACACCCGGGCCTTCTTGCCCATGCCGCCCGCCACCCGGTTCAGACGCTCCAGCTCGGCTTCCGACTCCAGGTTGAAACAGAGGATCTCTTTATCCAGCGCGAGGCGCATCTCGGCTTCGCTCTTGGCCACCCCGGAGAAGACCACCTTGGCCGGATCGCCGCCCGCCGCCAGTACCCGCGACAGCTCGCCGCCGGAGACGATGTCAAAGCCTGAACCCAGCCGGGCCAGCAGGTTGAGCAGCGCCAGGTTGGAGTTGGCCTTGACCGCATAACAGATGAGATGGGGGATGTCGCCCGCCGCCTTGTCGAAAGCGTGCCAGTGACGTTCAAGGGTGGCGCGGGAGTAGACGTACAGCGGGGTGCCGTACTGCTCGGCAAGTTGTTGCAGCGAGGTGTGTTCGGCCTGAAGCTGGCCGTCGGCGTCGTAGTTAAAGTGATCCAAGGGGGCGGTTCCTTCCTAAATTATTGCGGCGCGGCCTCTGGGGCTGCCTCGGCGGTCGCAGGCGTCTGTGCTTGCGGTGTACTCTGGGTCTGGGGCTGCTCGGGGGGCGGCATGTAGAGCGGTCCCGTCAGGCCACACGCGGCCAAACCAAGAGACAGAAGAGTGGCAAGCAGACACTTGGTAAGCTGGGTAATCATAATGGTTCGCTGCGAAAAAATTTTTGGCCCTCTATAATCGCACTCACATTGTTAAAAGCAACAGGATAAACCGATGAAGGATCACGAGTATCACGCCCTGACCGACGCCTTTTTCCAATATGTGGAGGACACCGTCGACGCAGGATATCCGGATATTGACTGTGAGCGTGCCGGCGGGGTCTTGACCCTGTCGTTCGAGAACAAGACCAAGGTCATCATCAACAAGCAGGAACCCCTGCACCAGATCTGGGTCGCCACCCGCGAGAACGGCTTCCACTTCGAGCTGCAAGGAGAAACCTGGATCGACAACCGCTTCGGTCACGAGCTCAAGACGCTGCTGAGCAAGGCCTGCACCACCCAGGCGGGCGAACCCGTCCAGTTCCCATGATGGTGCAGCCCGCCATGATCGATCTGCATCCTGAAGGCGCCCGTCACGCGGTGATCTGGCTGCACGGGCTGGGGGATTCCGGCGCCGGCCTCGCCCCGCTGGTGGATGCGCTGGCGCTGCCCGCCGACCTGCCGGTGCGTCATCTGCTGCCCGATGCGCCGGAGCGCGCCATCACCATCAACATGGGCTACAAGATGCGCGGCTGGTACGACATCAAGAGCTTCGACAACCCGGCGGATCGCGCCGTGGAATCCCACGTCAGGGAGTCCGCGGCCCGCATCGCCGCGCTGATCGAGCAGCTGGTAGCCGAGGGCTTCGCCCCCGAGCGCATCGTGCTGGCCGGCTTCTCCCAGGGGGGCGTGATTGCCTCCTTCACCGCCCTGCGCCTGCCGCAGCAACTGGCGGGCCTGCTCTGCATGTCCACCTACCTGGCGGCGCCCGACGCCCTGCTCGGCGAGATGAGCGAGGCTGCCCGCAGCCTGCCCATCTGCTACATGCACGGCATCTATGACGACGTGGTGAGCCTCTCCATGGGCTGGGACGCCAAGAACCGGCTGGAGGCGGCCGGGCTCTCCCCCGCGTGGCACGAGTACCCGATGCGCCACGAGATCTGCCGCCCGCAGCTCGACGACATCCGTCAGTGGCTGCTGGCCCGCCTCGCGGGCTGAGCCAACCGCGAATAGCCAAACGGCCTGCAGATGCAGGCCGTTTTCATTCGATATGAGCGATGATCCTGTGCAGCAGGGGGCCGAGACCAGGGCGCTTGCGCGCACGCCGGACCGGCCCCTGCCCTACCCCGCGCCTGCGGCGGAGCCGAGCTCGCGCCCCTGACCACCGTCGCGCAGCTGGCCCTGGCTGCGGTAGGGGATCACCTCCAGCTCGCCATTGATCTGCACTATCTCGTAGTACTGGGGCAGGTTGAAGTTGCTGAACTGGCCCGCGTCGCTGAAACGCTCGTGGCTGGAGGTATAGAAGCGGTTCACCCCCTGCACCAGCTCATCCTTGTTACCGGCGAAGTGCTGGTAGATCTCCACCCGGTTCGCCTCGTCCAGGATATAGATGTTGGTGCCCGCATCCCGGGTATCGAAGAAGAACTGCACCAGCCCCTCGCTGGCGTAGGCATCGACAATGCCGGGCAGATGCTGGCTGTGGGTCTTGTCGAGCCGCAGCGGCAGGTGATCCAGCTTGTTGTGGGAGATGTGGCGATAGAAGTCGACCGCGTTCTCCAGCTTCTTGACCGACACCCCGCGCCGCTCGAAGAAGATCCCGTACTTCTCCTTGCCGAGCGCCAGCGTCTTGACCAGCTGCTGCTTGTCGCGGGCCAGGCGCAGCTCGATGCATTCGGCCACCAGCTGCTGGAAGCGGGTGCGCACCAGGGAGCGGAAGTGCTGGCTGTAGCAGAACACCTCGATCATCTCGGGGGCGGCGGCATCCTGGTGCATCTTGCCGAGGATGGTGGTGAGAGCGTCCACCACCGCCTCGTCCCCCTGGAAGTGCAGGGTACGGATCTCGCTCCAGGAGTTGCGATAGACCAGGTCCACCGACCCCACCAGACACTCCTGATTGCGGCCGAACGAGAAGACGTCGGCGGCGTTGGCGTCGAATTCGATCACCTGGCCCACCCAGTGACTGGTCGGGTCCGTCTCCAGGTTGAGGAAAATGGAGAGCTGACGAATTTCGCACGGCCGGCTGAGGGCCAGGTTGGTGGCGCGGGGATACTTGACCGGGAAGGTGCCGGACAGATCGCGACAGAACTGGTGCAGGTTGTCGATGTGCAGATCCGAGCCCTGGTTGAACAGGTGCACTCGCGACTGCGGCGTCAGCAGGCCGTTGAAGTAGGCCCACGACACCAGCTTGCTGATGTAGCCGTTATATTCGAGCGGCGCCCGGCCGATGATGTCTGCCGGCTCCAGCGAATGTTTGTAGAGATACCAGCCGGCGCGGTTCAAGCGGCCGTGCGGCACCTGCACCAAGCTGAGATCCGGCTCGCTCAAGTCCGGCGCAATCTTGAGGTTGATGCGCTGCACCTTGCCCGGCAGGCTCTCGAATGCGGCATAGAGCTTGCGCGACAGGATGCCGATGTCTTCCGGGTTGATGGACTCGCTGATGTTGTTGCGCCGGGCGAACTGGATCAGGTTGCGGTAGCTCTGCATCAGGGCTTCCAGCAGCTCGGCATGAGCCACCTTGACGTCCTCGACCTTCCACTCCTGGCGGTGATCCAGATGGTGCAACCGCTCCTGACTCCAGCCCCAGTAAGAGACCAGCTGGGTCATCTGCTCGCGGCGCCAGGCTGGGGAATGCTCCTCCTTCGGGTGGCTGAGACCGTCACACACCTTCAGATAGAAGCAGCGGCGCACCAGATCGAGCCGCTGCATGTCGCCGATGGACTTGAGGTAGTTGGTCACCTTGTCCAGCATCAGGCAGTAGTTGTCGAGCCGGTAGTGCATCCCCTCGTTGTGCTGGAACCAGTCGCGGCTGGTCACCGACAACAGACGGGTGTTGGGATACTCGTGGGAGTAGGCCTCCATCAATACCGACTTGAGCACCGCCTTGTAGGGGGAGTCGATACCCTTGTAGAGCTGCCAGAGGGCGGAGCCGAAGTACTCCTCGGCCGGAATGCGGTTGAAGCCACCGAGATCGAGCCAGTCATCCTGGCTCAGCTTGCCGTGGGCGAACAGGCCGTTGACGTAATCGTCGTAGTGATCGTCATACTCGCTGGGCACCAGATACCAGAGCAGCCGCTTGCCGGCGATCAGCATGGCGCTGCGGTAGAACTCGTCGAGCAGCAACAGGTGCTGGGCGCTGCCGCAGCTCTCACCCTGCATCTGGGCATCGTTGCGCTGGCGGAACTTGTCCTCGGGGATCAGGAAGAAGTTGAGATCGACCCCCCGCTGCTCAGCCCATTTGGAGAGTTGCTGGCACTTGAGATCCAGCAGCTCGAGCCGCTCCTGCGACAAACCAGCCACATGGCAGACCCAGATGTCGAGATCCGAGTGACAGCACTGGCCGATGGACGAGGTGCTGCCCATGGAGTAGAGCCCCTGGATCGACTTGTCATGGGTGGTGAGGCCGTTCAGGCAGTTGGCGTTCTGGCACAGGTCCTCGATGAAGGCCTGCTGGGCGTCATTGGCGGTAAAACTCCAGATGCCGTGCGGCACATCCCCCGCCACATAACCGGGCAACAGGGGGTGATTGAAGTGCAGCATGACGGGTAGCAGCTGAAAAACCTGCTGCCCGTAGCGACTCATGAGACCTAGCGCCCGTTGCGTCTTGAGACGATTGAGTTCGTCGTAGCGCGCCACCAGCGTGTCGAGTTTTACCAGCAATGCCCTGCCTATACCGAGGTAAGAAATGACGCACCAAAACGGGGAGACGTCAAAAAAGTGTGATCATGTTAACAATGCAAACAGCGGTGGTAAACAAGCCCGCACACAATCGCCGGATTATTTATGACAAGTCACTAAACAGTATCATTGGAAAGCAATAAAAATCTGTAATTTCAACAAATTAACCGGAAAGCCAGACTTAATAAAAATCATTTTCAGCAGCCGTTTTTGAGCTTGAGCCCGCTTTTGCAGGCTGTGCCATGAAAGCCCCTGCAAAGGGTGGTAAGATCGTTTTCCTTCTAAAGATGAAACAACTGATTGATATGGCAGCCCGAACCCTGAAAATTGCCACTCGCAAGAGCCCCTTGGCCCTGTGGCAGGCCAACTTCGTCAAAGACCGGCTGGAAGCCCTGTACCCCGAGTTACAGGTCGAGCTGGTGCCCATGAGCACTCAGGGTGACAAGATCCTGGATACCCCTCTCGCCAAGGTGGGCGGCAAGGGGTTGTTCGTCAAGGAGCTGGAAACCGCCATGCTGGAGGGACGGGCCGACATCGCCGTGCACTCCATGAAAGACGTGCCGGTGGAGTTCCCCGAAGGGCTCGGTCTGCACACCATCTGCGAGCGCGAAGATCCGCGCGATGCCTTTGTTTCCAACCGCTTCGGCCAGATTGATGAGCTGCCGCAGGGGGCCGTGGTCGGCACATCCAGCCTGCGTCGTCAGTGCCAGCTGCGCGCGGCACGTCCAGATTTGGTGATCCGCGACCTGCGCGGCAACGTCAACACCCGTCTCGCCAAGCTGGACGCCGGTGAATACGACGCCATCATCCTCGCCGCCGCCGGCCTGAAACGGCTGGAGATGGCGCACCGCATCACCGCCTTCATCGAGCCGGAACAGAGCCTGCCCGCCAATGGTCAGGGTGCAGTCGGCATCGAGTGCCGCCTCGACGATCACGAGCTGCACGCCCTGCTGGCACCGCTCGAACACCCCGAGACCCGGATCCGGGTACTGACCGAGCGCGCCATGAACCGTGTCCTGCAGGGGGGCTGTCAGGTCCCCATCGGGGCCTACGCCCTGGTGCAAGGGGAAGAAGTGTGGCTGCGCGGGCTAGTGGGTAGCCCGGATGGCAGCCGTGTCATTCGCGACGAGATCCGCGGTCCGCTGGCCGACGGTGAGGCCCTCGGTCACACCCTGGCCCAGCGTCTGCTGGCCGATGGTGCCGATGTCATCCTGGCCGAGGTCTACCGGGCATGATCCCGCTGGTGGTGCGCCCGGCCGCCCAGGCCGCCGAGCTGGCGGCGCTGCTGCGCCAGCACGGCCACGCACCGCTCTGCTGCCCGCTGCTGGAAACCGTGGCGGGCAGCGAACTGCACCGCCTGCCCGAACTGCTGCCCCAGGCCGACATCGTCATCTCTGTCAGCATGCATGCAGTTCATTTCACTCATCATTTTCTGTTGCAAACTGGTCAGACCTGGCCAAATATTGACTACTTTGCGGTCGGCCAGGCCAGCGCGGATGCCTTCGCCGAGGTGGGCATCCAGGCCTTGAGCCCGGACGATCCGCGCAGCGAAGGGCTGCTGGCCCTGCCCGGCCTGCAACAGGTGAACGGCAAGCAGGTGCTGATCCTGCGCGGCAATGGCGGCCGGGATCTCATCGCCCGGACGCTGGCCTCACGCGGCGCACTGGTGCACTATTGTGCGGCCTATGAGCGCCACTACCCCGCACTGGACGGGGATGCATTGACTCGCCACTGGCAGGCGGCCGGGCTCGACAGCCTGCTCGTCACCAGCGGTGAACTGCTGCAACGGCTGCTGGAACTGGTCCCGGACCAACAGCTGCCCTGGCTGCACGACCGCCTGCTGGTGGTGCCCAGCCCGCGGGTGGCCGAAATGGCCGCAGCGGCGGGCTTTACCCATATCACGATTGCCCAGGGTGCATCCAACCAGGCCCTGACGGCCGCTCTGGAACTGAGGAAGATGGAATGACTGAACAGCAAGAAGTCCAGCCGAGTGCCGCGGCCTCCGTGGCCGACAACAAGCAACCCGGCCAGAAGGTCAACAACAAGAAGAGCAGCTCGGGTGCTGTGGTCGGCGGCATCGCCATCCTGCTGGCCCTCGGCCTGACCGGCGGCCTCTATCTGCACGGCCACAAGAGTGCCGTGGCTCAGCAGGGCGAGCTGAACCAGCTCAAGCTGCAACTGGCCGAGGCCATGAACAAGCTTGACCAGAGCAACAGCAAGGATGGCGAACAGCTGGCCGCCCTCGGCAAGCAGCAGCAACTGCTGCAGGACGAGCTCAAGGGGTTGCAGACCCGGGTGCTGGATCTCAACGACAAGCGCCCCAATGACTGGATGCTGGCCGAATCCGAATACCTGGTGCGGATGGCCGGTCGCAAGCTGTGGCTGGAACACGACCTCGTCTCCGCCATCACACTGCTCGGCAATGCCGACGAGCGCATCAAGGCGCTCAACGATCCCAGCCTGATGCCCATCCGCAAGGCGCTGGCCGAAGACATCGCCCAACTCAAGGGGATGCCGCGCATCGACCGCGAAGGGCTGACTCTGAAGCTGGCCGCCCTCTCCGATCAGATCGAGCTGTTGCCACTCTCCACCGTCAGCATGCCGGAAGCCAAGAGCGAGCCTGATCAGGCCGTCAGCACCAACCCGGACGAGTGGGAGAGCAATCTCAAGAAGAACTGGGTCAAATTCACCGAGAACTTCATCACCATCCGCCGTCGTGACGGCGCGGTGGAGGCCCTGCTCTCCCCGCAGCAGGAGATCTTCCTGCGCGAGAACCTCAAGACCAAGCTGCTGCAGGCCCAGCTCGCCGTCTACCGCGAGCAGCAGGCCCTCTATGACGATAGCCTGGACAAGGCCCAGCGCTGGCTGACCCAGTATTTCGACACCGACAACAGCGCCACCCACTACATGCAGTCCGAGCTGGACAAGCTCAAGGGGGAGCAGATCCAGTTCAACTATCCGGATCGCTTCAAGACCCAGGCCATGCTGGAAGAGGTGCTGACCGAGCGCCTGCAGCGCATTCTGGCCAGCAACTGAGGAGGGCACCATGATTCGTCTGATTGTACTGGTGGCCGCCATGGTGGCCGGCCTCATCTTCGGCCCGCAGGCCTCCGGCAACAAGGGCTATGTGCTGATCTCGCTGGGCAACTACACGGTTGAATCTTCGGTCACCAGCGCGGTGATCCTGGCGGTGCTGTTCTACGGTGCCCTGCTCATTGTCGAGTGGCTGCTGGGCCGGGTATTCGGCCTGCGCCGCAAGACGCTGGGCTGGTACGGCTCGCGCCGGCGCCGCAAGGCCAACCAGCAGACCGTGGCCGCCACCCTGGCCATGGCCGAGGGGCACTACAGCCAGGCCGAGAAGCTGATGCTCAAGGGCGCCAGCAACAGCGACACTCCGCTGCTCAACTACCTGAGCGCCGCCAAGGCGGCCCAGGCCCGTGGCGATGACGTGCGCCGGGACCAATACCTGCAAAAGGCGCAGGAGGAGAACCCCAAGGCCGAGCTGGCGCTGACCCTGACCCAGACCCAGCTGCAGATCGAGCAGGGCCAGTACGACACCGCGCTGGCCATGCTGGAATCCGTCTATGCCCTCAACCCGCGCCACCCCATGGTGCTGGACCAGCTGCGCCAGGTGCACCTGGCCCGCGAGGACTGGGCTGCCCTCATCGACCTCATCCCGGTGCTGCACAAGGTGGGCAAGCTGACCCCCAAACAGGAAGAGGATCTGCTGCAGCAGGCCTGGCGTGGTCGCCTGAACGCCGCCAGCGGCGCCCTCGAGACCCTGCGCCCGATCTGGCAGGAGCTGCCGCGCAAGCTGCGCCAGGATCCAGATCTGCTGGCCGCCTATGGCGATCGCCTGCGCCAGCTGGGGGCCGACAATGAAGCCGCCGAGCTGTGGCTGGATGCACTGCGCAAGCAGGTCTCGCCCCAGCTGCTGGCCCGTCTGCCCAAGCTCAAGCTCGACAGCTACCAGCCGATGCTGACCCTGCTGCAGAAGATCCAGGATCAGCCTGGCGTCGACGCGGCGCTGGCCCAGGTCTACCTGCTGGCCGGTCAGCTGGACGACGCCCAGCACCTGCTGGAGCAGGAGGTCGCGAAAGCGCCGAACGCCGCCGTCTACCACGCCCTCGGTCAGGTAATGGACAAGCGCCGCCTCACCAACAAGGCAAACGAGTACTACCGCCAGGCATTGCAGCTGGCCGACGTCTAATACCAGTTCGTCGCGAAATAAAAAGAGGCCGCAGTTGCGGCCTCTTTTTATTGGGATTGTTCCGAATGGCTGCTCTCCCTGCTCCCCTCGCGGGAGAAGGGTCGGGGATGAGGGGGAACCAGCAACCCCCCTCACCCACCTTCATCCCGAGGGAGAGGGTCAGCCTCAGGCCGTCATTCGCTCCAGTTCACCGATGAGCCAGATAGCCTCCTCCCGGTGATAGCCGCACACGTCCTGCATGGGACGAAAGCCGCCGCACACCGCCGGCCGCTCGGGCTGGCCGAAAATCTTGCAGCCCAGCCGCGCATCGAGCTGCACGCAGGGCACGCCGGCCGGTTTGCCGTCGGGCATGCCGGGAATGGCACTGCTGATACTGGGGGCGATGCAGCAGGCACCGCAACCTTGACGACATTCCATGTAATGCTTTCCTCGGCAGGGCGAACCAGTTTAGCAAAGGGCGGGGATTTTCTTCACTGTTATCCCGGCCCCGCCATGAAATAGTGTCCTTGCAAGCAGACAACAAAAAGCCCGACAGCGTCGGGCTTTTCAGGCGGTACCATGGGGGTTGCCCCGCGTGCATCCTGATTAGAGGATGATGTCTCGTACCACGCTGTCTTTGCGATCCAGGAAGTGGATCGACTTGATGCGGCGGATGGTCCGCGATTTGCCACGGATCAGCAGGGTCTCGGTGGTCGCCATGACGCCGTCACTGGTGATGCCGTCCAGCAGATCACCCTTGGTGATGCCGGTGGCCGAGAAGATGACGTTGTCATTCTTGGCCAGGTCTTCCAGCTTGAGCACCTTGCTCACGTCGATGCCGAGCGCCTCGCAGCGGGCAATTTCCTGCTCGCCCAGCGCACGCACTTCCGGGCTGTCACCCTTGACCTGGTGACGGGGCACCAGGCGGGCCTGCATGTCACCGTCCAGCGCACGGATCACTGCCGCCGAGATCACCCCTTCCGGCGCGCCGCCGATGCCATACAGCATGTCCACTTCGCTGTCCGGCAGACAGGTGAGGATGGAGGCAGCCACGTCGCCGTCGGGAATGGCGAACACCCGCACACCCAGCCCCTGCATCTCCTTGATCGCCTTGTCGTGACGCGGCTTGGCCAGGGTGATCACGGTCAGGCGGGAGAGCGGCTTGCCGAGCGCCTTGGCTACGGCCTTGAGGTTCAGCTCCAGCGCCTGATCGAGGTCGATGGCACCCTTGGCCTTGGGACCCACGATCAGCTTCTCCATGTACATGTCGGGGGCCTTGAGGAAGGAACCCTTGTCGCCGACGGCCAGCACGGCCAGGGCATTAGCCTGACCCATGGCGGTCATGCGGGTACCCTCGATGGGATCGACCGCGATGTCCACCGCGTCGCCCAGACCCGTGCCCACCTTCTCGCCGATGTAGAGCATAGGGGCTTCGTCAATTTCACCCTCGCCGATCACAATCTCACCATCGATCTGGATCTGATTGAGGATATGGCGCATGGCCGCAACGGCCGCCCCATCGGCGATATTCTTGTCACCACGTCCGAGCCACTTGTAGCCAGCCAGTGCAGCCGCTTCCGTCACTCGGGAAAACTCGATTGCCAGTTCACGTCTCATCGCATATCCAACCTTTGGAGCTCGAAAACGGGCGGCATTCTACCACAAGGGCAAACCTTTGCGCGCAAAAGTGGCGGTTCGTCACACAAAACACGGCCCTTTCACCAATTTGACATCAAACCGCCACCGACACTTCACGAGAGTGTCACCCCGCTGTCATCCCCCCTGCCTAGCATGGCCCCCGTCTTTTACAACAAAGCTTGCAACACAAGGGATTAAGATGAAAAAGCTGACTGTAGTGGCACTGGCTCTCACCGCGGCCTTCCAGGCTCACGCCGTTGAAGTTTACAAGAATGACACCACCACCCTGGATCTGTACGGCCGCATCTACGCCGGCCAGTTCTTCGGTGACAAGAAGGAAGGGGTCGACAGCACCCATCCGAACGGGACTCAGGAGTACAGCGACAAGCAGGGCGCCAACCAGTTCGTCCGCTTCGGCGCCAAGGTCGACAGCCAGATCAACAGCCAACTGAAGGCGCTGGCCCAGTACGAAGTGCAGATGTACATCAACGACAGCGAGAAGACCATCAGCGAGAACTCCGACAACCTGCGTACCCGTCTGGCGTTCGCCGGTGTTGGCGCCGACTGGGGCAACATCACCTTCGGTCGCCAGAAAGGGGCTCCGGGTTTCCTGGCTGACTGGACCGACGTTTCTCTCTCCGACGGTTACGGCAACGACGCGCTGGGTGCCAAGACCGACACCTTCGCCACCAACCGTGCCGGTTCCGTGCTGAAGTACTCCGGTCTGTTCAACGGCTTCCAGGTAGACACCAGCTACAAGTTCGACGGCGGTGACACCGAAGAGACCACCAGCAAGGACAGCGATGCAGCCTACGGCGCCGCCGTGGCCTACACCTTCCCGTTCAACCTGGCGCTGGGCACCGCCTACAACGTGGGGATCCGCGACAAGAACGGGGAAGAAGATGCCAAGCTGTGGCTGCTCTCCGCCAAGTACGACAACAAGGCCGTCTACGCCGCCCTGAGCTATGCGGACGGCACCGACTTCCTGGCCACCGGCAAGGATCACACCGGCTGGGAAGGGGCGCTGGGCTACAACTTCGAGAACGGCTTCGGCCTGATGGCGCTGTGGAACAAGCAGAAGGTAGAGCAGGACGGCAAGGCCGACTATGACTCCATCGACTACTACACCCTGGGCGCCCAGTACAAGTTCAACAAGAACCTGCGCGTCATCGGCGAGTACCGCATCAACAACCTCGACAGCAAAGAGAGCGGCAAGCTCAACGTCAAGGATGACTTCCAGCTGGCGGCCCGCTACGACTTCTAAGTCGGGCCCCTCTGCACTGCGCGCGCCGGCTGATGCCGGCGCGCTCTTTTGCATCCGCGTCGGCGTGCCCTGCTCCCCATGATCTAGGCTCAACAGAACCACGACGAGGAGATCATCATGCCGCTACGCCTGCTCATCTGCTGCTGTCTGCTCTGCGCCCTGCCCGTCCAGGCGCTGACCATCGCCATGGTGCTGTGGCGCGGCGAAACGGACGCCGAACGCGGCTTTCGCGACGAGCTGAACCGGCTCGATCATCACCCCACCTTCGTCACCTTCAACGCCAATCAGGACAGAACCGCGCTGGCCACCCTGCTGCGCCAGCAACTGCTGCCCTCCCTCGCCGACTACGACTACATCTACTGCTTCGGCACCACCGCCACGGCCATGGTCAAGAGCCTGGTGGGCAACCGCAAACCGCTGATTTTCAGCATAGTGTCCGACCCCGTCGGGGCCGGATTCCTGTCCGACGACAAGACGGAAAACCAGATGGTGGCCGGCACCAGCAACATGGTGCCGATGGCGCTGCAGCTCGCCAACGCCCGCCGCTATCTGCCCGCTGGCAAGGGGCTGCTGCTGCCATTCAACCCGCGCGAGCAGAACACCCTGTTGACCGGCGAGCTGCTGCTGCGCGAAGCCCGTCGCTACCAGTGGGAGCTCACCACCTGGCGCATCGCGCCGGACAAGCGGCGGCTGGCCAGCGAACTCAAGCGACTGCAGCACGACGCCAAAGAGAGCATCGTGTTTCTCGCCGCCGACAGCTACCTGCTCTCCATCGCCCCCGAGCTGCTGGCCGCCCTCAACGAGGCAGGCATTCCCACCATCTGCAGCGCCGAGCTCTATGTCGAGCACGGCTGCACCGTCGGCACCATCAGCAGCTATCGGGCCCTCGGCCAGATGGCGGCCAACATCATCCACCGCAACCTGCAGGGCACCTCGCTGCAGGATATCCCGCTGCAGACCGACCCGGCTCCGCGGCTGGTACTGGGCAAGCAGCTGGCCAAGGTCGCCCCCTCTGCCGCCGACCACTGAGCCCTCATCCCCCTTCTTCCCTCCTCCCGTCACCTTGCCGACAGGGCGCCCTGTCGGCGGTGGCGAGCCATCCGATACCCAGTCCCATCGCCAAAACATGTTTCTATTGCACAGCTAATGAAAATCAATATCATTAGCATCCTCCAAAATGGGAGAAAACAAAATAATTACAAATAAATCAATAAGTTCAGACCATCAGGTCGCTTCTTCAAGAGTCAACACGCAACATGCACACACCTCACCACCCGCGCACTCTGCTGAGTGTCGCCCTGCTGGCCCTGAGCGCCGGCGCACACGCCGAAGACGAGACCATGACAGTGGTCGGCAAGCGCAGCCAACATGAAGAGGTCGCCACCGCGACCCGCACCAACACCCCGGCCAAGCTGGTGCCGCAGGCCATCGACAGCGTCAAGGCCAGCGAGCTGACCGCCTTTGGCCAGCCCACCCTGAGCGAGGCGCTGACCGGCATCCCCGGCGTCAACGCCAGCGGTGACACCCGCTTCGATGGCGTAAACATCCGCGGCTTCAGCGCCAGCAACGACTTCTATCTGGACGGCTTTCGCGACGACATGCAGTACACCCGCGACCTTGGCAACACCGAGCGGGTCGAAGTGCTCAAGGGACCGGCGGCGGTGCTCTATGGCCGTGGCAGCACCGGCGGCATCGTCAACCGGGTCAGCAAGAAGCCGCAGAAGGGGCTGGAGTCCAGCGTCAGCGCCCAGGTTGGCAGCTTCGACAGTCGCCGGCTGGCCGCCGACCTCAACGGCGAAGCGGGTGAACAGGTGCAGGTGCGCCTCAACCTGGCTCAGGAAGACAAAGAGAGCTTTCGCAACGGCGTGACCAGCAAGCGCACCTTGCTGGCCCCCTCCGTCAACTGGGAGATCAGCGACAAGCTGAACTGGCTGCTGCAGTACGAGCGCAACGAGCACGACCGCACCCCGGATCGCGGCATCCCCGGCGTCAACGGCCGGCCGGCCGACGTGCCGAAGGAGTATGTCTACAGCGACACCCGCCGCGACTTCATCGACGATGTGGCCCAGTCCACCCGCTCACGCTTTACCTGGGACATCAACGATCAGTGGCAACTGCGCCAGCAGCTGGGCTACACCAGCCTCGACAGCCAGTTCGACAACACCTATGTCACCAGCGTGAAGGGGGATCAGGTGACCCGCTCCCGCTGGCAACAGGATCTCAAGGCCAACAGCCTGATCAGCAACACCGAGGCCGAAGGCCAGCTGCAGACCGGCCCTGTCGAGCACCGTCTGCTGGTGGGCTTCGAGCAAAACTGGCAGGAGCGCACCCCCAAGCTCTACCAGAACGCCACCGCGATCCCGGCCGGCAACCTCTATGATCCGGGCTCCTTGCCCACCTACGACGGCGCCATGAAGCTCTCCAGCGACGCCAACCACAAGGTGCGTGGCTACGGCCTCTATGTGCAGGATCAGCTCAGCCTGGGCGACTGGCACCTGCTGGCGGGTCTGCGCCGCGATGACTTCACCGTCACCAGCCGCCGCAACGACCTCAACAAGGAGGAGACCGTCTCGGTCACCAGCCTGAGCCCGCGTCTGGGTCTGGTGTGGAACCCGATCGAGGAGCACGCCTTCTACGCCTCCTACAGCAAGACCTTCACCCCGGTGGGCGGCGAGCTGATCGGCATCACCCCAGGCGACAAGAACAACAATCTGGATCCCCAGCACACCCGGCTGTACGAAGGCGGCGTGAAGAGCGACTGGCTGGATGGCCGCCTGGCGACCACCCTCTCCCTCTACCGGCTGGAGATGTACAACAAGCGCAGCAAGGATCCGCTGGATCCCACCAAGGTGATCCTCACCGGTCTGCAGCGCACCGAGGGGATCGAGCTGAGCGCCCGCGCCCAGCTGACCGACGAGCTCTACCTGCGCGGCGGCATCGCCATCCAGGATGCCGAGCAGGTCAAGGCGGACGCCGATCTGCAAGGCAAGCGGCCGATGAACGTCTCCCGCCAGAACGGCGAGCTGTTCGCCGGCTATCAGAGTGGCAAGCAGGGCTGGTTCGGCGAGACCGGGGTGACCGCGGTGGGCGATCGCTTCGCCGACAACGCCAACACCACCACCCTGCCCGGTTACGCCCGCTTCGACGCCCGTGCCGGCTACCGCTGGCAGCAGTGGGAAACCCAGCTGAGCGTGGAGAACCTGACCGATCACGACTACTTCGTCAGCGCCACCAGCGCCTCCCAGATCATGCCGGGCACACCCCGTCAGCTGCATCTGAGCGCCGCCTACCGCTTCTGATCCCCGCCTTGTCCCGATCCCTCTGGCCAGCTTCCGCTGGCCAGATTTTTATGAAGCACCGAGCGATGAAACGCAGAAAACTCCCCCTGCACAACAACAAATGGGTGCGCCGCATCCACGCCTGGGCCGGCTTTGCCACCCTCACCCTGATGCTGCTCTACGGCCTCACCGGCCTTTGGCTGCAACACAGGGCCGTGCTGCCGCTGCCCGGCCCCCACACCGAAAAGTCCAGCGAAGAGATAGTGCTGAGCGCGCCGCTGACCAGCCCGGACGAGCTGAAAAGCCTGCTGCAACAACGCTATCCAGCAGGATTCGAGGAGGGGCGCGTCCAGCTCACCCCGCCCCAGACCCTGCCCACCCCCGACGGCCCGCTCACCCTGCCGGCCCGCTGGGAGATGCGCGGCGTCACCCTGAGCGAAAGCGTGGCCGCCAGCTATGTGGCGGGCACATTGCTGGTGCGCACCGAACTGCAGCAGGCCAACTTTGCCGCCAGCCTCAACCGGCTGCACCGTGGCATGGGCACCGGCCTGCCGTGGCAGCTGGTGGGGGATCTGGCGGCGCTGGCCATGCTGCTGCTGGCCCTCACCAGCCTGCTGATGTGGAACAAGCTGCACGGCCCGGCCGCGCGCGGCATCGCCCTGCTGCTGCTGGGCGCCCTGGTTACCGTGCTGGTGGCCCTGCTCTAGCGCCTTTACCGACGGCAAAACGGGATCTGTCTCTCGGCGGCGGTAACCTTGCCCGTACCTCGGGTAACAAAGGGTAACCGGCCGCCGATGGGGGTCACAGTTGCCGGCCTGGCGGCTGGATGAGGATCGCCTGCGGCTGCTAGGGTGCGCCCTCAACCCAAGCGGCAAGAGGCAGCATGCGCATCTCCAGCATCGAATGCGGACGGGTGGTGGCCATCATGGCGGTGATGGCCATTCACCTCTCCCCCTTCAGCAACCCCTTCGACCCCACCCTGTGGGACGGCACCCTCTACTTCTGGCTCGGGGGCGTCATCAACCAGCTCTGCCGCTTCGCGGTGCCGCTGTTCTTCCTCTGCGCCGGCTACTTTCTGCAGCCCGCTCTCGCCGCAGGCCACTCCCTGACGGTGGCGCTGCGCTACTGCCGTCCGCTGCTGGGGCTCTGGCTGGCGTGGAGCCTGCTCTACGTGCTGCTCCCCTTCAACCCGCTCGCGGCGGTGAGCGAGGGCTATCTGCCGGCCATGGCAAGCCAGTGGCAGATGCAGCTGGGGGATCCGCTCAACGTCTGGTGGGTGGGCGGCATGATCCACCTCTGGTTCCTGCCCGCCCTGATACTGGCGGTGCTGATCCTGGCGCTCTGCCAGCAGGCCCGTCTGCCCCGGCTGGCCCTGCTGCTGGGCGCTCTGCTCTACGGGCTGGCCCTGCTCGGCGGCTCCTATGGCCCGCCGCTGCTGGGGGGCGAGTGGGCCCTGCTGACCCGCAATGGCCCCTTCTTCTCACTGCTGTTCGTGGCCCTCGGCGCCGAGCTGCGCCTGCGCGCCTGGCAGCCGGATGCCAGGCGCTGCGCCCTGCTGATGATGGCGGGGATGGGGCTCTACGCTCTGGAGGCCGCAGGGCTGCTGCGCTTTGCCGCCGTGCCCCTCAACCGCCACGACTTTCTGCTCGGCTCCCTGCCCTGGGCGCTGGGGCTGTTCGGCCTGCTGCTGGCCAACCCGGGCTGGGGCCGGGGCAGCTGGCTCGAACGCCAGGCCCCCAAGGTGCTGGGCCTCTACTGCCTGCACATGATGCTGGTGGTGTGGCTGATGATCTTCGGCCCGCAGGGCAAGCAGGTGTGGTGGGAGCTGCTGAAGGTGCCGGCGCTGCTGGCGCTCTCCCTGCTCGGCTACCGGTTGCTGGCGCTGGGGGCGGCCAGCCGCTGGCTGCTGCGGGCCCGCTGAGGGGAACAGGGGATGGGAGGGAGGCCGATCCCTCCCCACTCAAGCCTGAATGGAGGGTTCAATTTTTATTCATCGCAGATAGATAAACTCCGGGTCTCCTTAAACGCAACACCCAGGAGTCACGACCGTATGAAGTTGCTCACCAAGATGCTGTTCACCAAGCAATCCGGCCTTGTCCTCGTTCTGCTCGCCGCCAGCGGCTCCCTCAGCGCCGCCCAGATCGCCAACAACAACATCACCGAAGCCGAGATCAAGGCCGCGCAGGATGCCTGGGGCAAGGCCCTGATCCAGATCAGCGACGACTACCGCAGCGGCGGCATCGACAAGGCCAGCGCCACCGCCACCGCCGTGCTCGACGGCGCCTACGGCTACCACCATGGCCCCGTGCTGTTCAAGCCGACCCTGGCCGGCGGCGAACAGACCTTCCGCATCAATCAGGAAGGGGCGCTGGCCTACTTCGTCGGCAACAATCAGGCCTATCCCGCCGACACCGGCTTCGCCCTCAAGAACTGGCAGAGCTACAACTACGACAACGCCGCCGTCTACATCAACGGCGACATGGCCCTCACCATGGGCAAGGTGCACCTGACCGACCGAGACAACAAGCAGACCACGGTCGACAAGACCTGGGGCTTCAAGAAGGGCGACGACGGCAAGGTACGCATCGTGCTGCACCACTCCTCCCTCCCCTACGCCGGCTAAAGGCAACAGGCAACAGGCGACCTGCGGGTCGCCTGTTTTGTTATGGGGGTAGCACTTTGGCCACTCGCCGGGTGACGACCGGGCCTATGCTGCTACCATGCCTCCCTTGTGATGATTCCAGACGAGACACCCATGCAGATCCGCCCCTTCACCCCGGCCGACACCGAGGCCGTCCTCGCCATCTGGCTGGAGGCCTCCCTGCAGGCCCACCACTTCATCGAGCCTGCCTACTGGCACGCCAACCTGGCGCCGATGCGGGAGATCTATCTGCCCGCCGCCGACAGCCAGCTGATCTGCCTGGGTGAGCAGGTGCTGGGCTTCTACTCCCTGCACGAGGGCTCCCTGGCCGCCCTCTTCGTGGCCCCCGCACGGCAAGGGCAAGGGCTGGGCAAGGCCCTGCTCGAGCACGCCAAACAGCAGTTGCCGACTCTGCGGCTGCAGGTCTATCAGCAGAACCGGACCGCATGCGACTTCTATCGCGCGCAAGGGTTTCAGGTGGCGGCCGAGGGCGTAGATCCTCACACCGGCTGCGCCGAGTGGGTGATGATCTGGCCGGCGCGGGATTAACCGGGCTCGCCGAGATGGGATTCGTCGCGGGCCGCCCCCGTTTCGCTCTGCGCCAGCAGGTCGCCGTGGCTCAGCGCGAAGTCGTGCATCTGCTGAAGCAGGGGGAGCAGGGCGATGCCAAGCGGGCTCAGGCTGTACTCCACCCGGGGCGGCACGTCGGGGTAGAGAGTGCGGATGACAACGCCGTCGCTCTCCAGCTCCTTGAGCTGGGCGGTGAGCACCTTCTGGCTCACCTCGGGCAGGCTGCGGCGCAGGTCGCCAAAGCGCAGGGTCTGCGCACGCAGATGAAACAGGATGGCCGGTTTCCATTTGCCGGCCAGCAGGCGCAGCACCCGGTAGGCGGGACAGGGCAGTGAGGACAAGGGATGGCTCGCAAGTGGTTACTTTGCGGTAACTATGCCACGAAAATGTGCCTTCTTGCAGCCAAGATGCCGGCTTCCTATGATGCGGGCTCCGTCATTCAACGCCCACGAGAGGTTCACCATGCCCAGCCTGCTGCAGATCCATTTCAACTTCCCCACCGAGCTGATGGGGCTGGCCCTCACCGCTGCGGCCATGCCGCTGGCCGAGTCCATCACCCAGGAGGCGGGCTTCATCTCCAAGATCTGGACCGAAAACCCGCGCACCGGCGAGGCGGGCGGCATCTATATGTTCGAGGATGAGGCCAGCGCCCTCGCCTACGCCACCATGCACGAGCAGCGGGTGCTCGCCATGGGCGCCAGCGCGGTGCAGTTCAAGCTGTTCGACGTCAACGAACCGCTCAGCCGCCTCACCCGCGGTCTGGTGTGATCCCCTCAAGCAACAAGCGGTAGCAACTATCCTGCTGCCAGACAAAGCCCAGCCGCCGAAACAGCCGCTGGCTGGGCAGATTGTCCGGCTCGATATCCGCCACTAGGGTGGCGATGCCGAGCTGGCGGGCATAGGCGATCAGGGCCGTCAACGCCTCTGCCATCCATCCCTCTCCCCAGTGGCTGCGAGCCAGCATGCAGCCCACCTCTGCCTGGCGCAAACCAGCCTCCCCCGCAAAGCTGTGCAGACCGCAGGTGCCGATCAGGCGCTCGCTGTCGCGCGCCACCAGCCCCCACTCCAGCGACTCGCCGGCGGCCAGCAACCGCTCGACGCTTGCCAGCATCTGCGCCACGGTGGCGAGGGAGGGAAACGGCGGCTCGCCGACGAAACGCATGACCTCGGAGTCCCCATAGATGGCGAACAGATCGGCACTGTCTTCAGCATCAAACGCCCGCAGCAGCAGCCGCGGGGTCGACAGCGAGGGCAGTGTACGAGGCAGGGGCAGCAAGTCGCTGCGGTGCAAGGAGCTCAAAACCGCAGGGTCAGGCCGATATTGGCCTGCCACTGGGTCACCAGCTCGCCGCGCACCTTGAACACGCACTGGTCCGGGTTGCAGAGAAACTGGCTGTTGTCGTTGACCAGCGAGCCGTAGCCGCGCACCTCGGCCCGCAGCGCCAGATGTTCGGTCAGGCGCGGCTGCACCCCGAGCGCCAGCGACATGGAGGGGGCCACCTCGCTGTCGTAGGCGGCAAAGCGGGTCGCGCCGATCCCGGCGCCGATGTAGGGGGCCATCAGGTTGTCCGACAGGGTGAGTGCCCCGGCGAAGTGGAGGGTGTCCACCGTCAACCGATCCGGCTGATCGGGGGAGAGGCGGGTGGACTGGTGGCTGTAGAGCAGCTCTATCATGCCGGGGTCATCCACCTCCTTGCTGATGAACAGGCCCCAGCTGCCGGAGCGCTCCCCCTGCAAGGACTCCAGCCGGGTGGCGACAGGCGTCGGTTTGGGGTCGTCATTGGCCTCGAAGTCGATAGCCGAGCTGTAGCCGAAGAACGGCGTCACCTGCCAGCCGAGGGCGGCCTCCCCCTCGGTGCTCCAGGCCTGCCCCAGCGGCAACAACAGCCCCATCATCATGATCCCTGCTCGTTTCATCACGGCTCCTCCGTGCGCTGCATCAGTGCCCGTCAAGCATATCAGAGCCCACTGGCCCCCATCCTAAACCCGGCCTGTATCAAGCGATTTTCAGCGGGGAGATCACACTCTGTCGCCATCACCGGCAGCCTGCCGGTCAGACGGCACATCCGCGCCTGCGGTTATTCATCCCGGATTAACCTGTGCCACGTATGCTGGCGCGCAATCGGCTCATGGTGAGCCGGTTCAACTCACCAGAAGGACATCAGGGAATGGTTGCCGCGCAACTCAACGACCCCCAGAACAAGCTTTCCGATACCCTGCGGGCTACCGCCCACGCCATCGAGGATAGCCATATCAGCCTGCGCCAGATGCTGGCCCTGGTCGGCGAACAGGGCATGCTGCTGTTTTGCGTGCTGCTCACCGTGCCCTTCCTGCTGCCGGTCTCCATCCCCGGCGTCAGCACTCCGTTTGGCCTGTTGATCCTGTTCATCGGCATCGGCATCACCCTCAACCGGGTGCCCTGGCTGCCCGCCATCCTGATGGAGCGCCGCTTCGCCGCCGAGCAGCTCAAGCCGACCCTGCACAAGGGGGCGGATCTGCTGGCCCGCATCGATCGCTTCATCCGCCCGCGCCTGCTGCTGTTGACCGGCAGCAGTACCATCAACCGCTGCAACGGCCTGCTGATCATGCTGGCGGCCCTGCTGCTGATGCTGCCGCTCGGGGCCATCCCCTTCACCAACGCCATGCCGGCCTGGGCCATCCTGCTGCTGGCCATCGGCATGCTGCAGCGCGACGGCCTGTTCGTCGCCAGCGGCTACCTGCTGGTGAGCGCCACCCTGGTCTGGTTCAGCGCCCTGGCCATCGGCCTGCTGATGGCCGGCCAGAGCGTCTCCACCCTGCTCGGTTAACGGCAACACCAAGAAAAAGGGCGACCCATGGGTCGCCCTTTTTGACTTGTGCGGGATCCGCCGTCACAGCAGATCGTAGATAAGGGCCGAGATGGCCAGCAGCCCGATCACCAGCACGAAGAGGGTACTCGCCCCGCGATAACGCTTGAGGGCGGGCAGACGATAGATGGAGCAGGCCGGCAGCAGGAACAGGATCACCGCGATGAGCGGCCCGCTCACCTTCTCGATGATCTCCAGCACGTTCGGGTTGAGGTAGGTAATCACCCCGGTCACCACGAACAGGATGACCGACGAGACCCGTGCTATGGTCGCTTCACGCAGCGACAGCCCCAGCCCCTGACAAGCACCATTTACCATGCTCACCGTCCCCTCGCTCACCCCCATGGAGGTACCGAGGAAGGATTTGGACATGGCCAGAATGGCGATGAGCGGCCCCACGTAGGCGATCAGCGGATTGGAGAACTTGTTCGCCAGCGCCGACAGCACCGAAATATTGTCGATGCGGGCCTGCGCCATCTCGACCTGACTCAGGCTCATCACGCAGC
Source organism: Aeromonas sp. S5(2024) (assembly GCF_041403025.1). NCBI lineage: Bacteria > Pseudomonadati > Pseudomonadota > Gammaproteobacteria > Aeromonadales > Aeromonadaceae > Aeromonas > Aeromonas sp. S5(2024). Next base: position 68,719 of record NZ_JBGLRI010000010.1, read on the forward strand.
TCACCACGAAGAACAGCACGCTGCCGCAAATCAGCAGGCTGCTGCACTTGATGATCCGCTTGGCGCGCTGGTCGGCGCTCGCCTGACAGCGCTTCTTCTGCGCCGCACTGAAGGAGGAGATGATGGGCGCGTGGCTGAACGAGAACACCATCACCGGCACGATCAGCCAGAGGGATTTCCAGAACGCCGGGTCGCGCCAGTCCACCCCCTGACTCTCGCTGAAGTAGGAGAGGCTCCACTGGGGCAGCAGATAGATGGAGAGGCCGATGAGGAAGGCAACCATCGGCAGGGCCAGCACGCTGATGGCCGACACCACGATCTGCTTGCCCGCCAGCAGCACCAGGTGCAGACCCAGCATCACCCCCAGCACCAGCAGGCCGCGCGGGATCTCGGCATTGCCCAGCTGGTGCACCACAAAGCTCTGGATCGCGTTGGTGATGGAGATGCTGTAGACCAGAATGATGGGGTAGAAGGCCATCAGATAGACCAGCATCAGCAGCTTGCCTGCCCGCGCACCGAAGTGCTCTTCCACCACGTGGGTAATATCCCCTTCCCGGTGGGAGCTGGATAATACAAAACGACTCAATGCCCGATGGGAATAATAAGAAAGCGGAAATGCCATCAATAATATAAATAGCAAAATAACCGGCGAATTACTGCCAACGGTAATTGGGAGAAACAATGTACCGGCACCGACCGCAGTGGCATATAAGCCCATGGTCCATACCGAATCACTTTTCTCCCATTTCAACTTTGATGCGGGATTACTCTTTTCAGCAATAGCAACACTCATTGCGATATACACCTTATTAATCTGTCATCTTTTATTTTATTGGCCCGTGTAATTAGGCTGGTGATATGCAGCGGCATATCGACCGGATCGTAGAAAAAACAAGCCCGCCTGCGATCAACATGATCACCAAGAGAAAACGGGGATGCCACGCTACCATCGTTGAAATCGCCATAAAGGTCAAGGTTAATAATTCATGACTGTTTGAATCGGATTGTTTCAAAAGGAAATAAGATGTGTCATTTCGGCCTCAAGATAATCAATTCAGCTCCGTCTGGTAACATAACGACAAAACCTCGATGAGTTGTTCAACAGCTTGAATAAGGCCAGAGAGTGGCCCGTTAATATTAACAGCATCAGCCTATAAATATCAGTTAATTATGCAGCGAACTGTGCCCGCAGCGCCTGATATATCCATGCCGGGCTGGCCGCCATATATAAGAGGGTCGCCGGCCCCGGTTTTACCCCTGATCGCCGGTTGCCACCGGGCAGTGGGCGACCCGGTTGCGCCCCGCCCGCTTGGCCCGATAGAGCCACTCGTCGGCGCGGGCCAGCGCTTGATTGATCTCCTCCCCCGGCCGCACCAGGGTGGTGCCCAGGCTGACGGTAAAGGCCGCCGGATCTGCCGGCAACGCCGCCACGGCCGCCCGGATCCGCTCCGCCAGCGCCAGCAGATCCGGCTCGCTCATGCCGGGCAGCAGGATCAGGAACTCCTCGCCGCCGCTGCGCACGAACAGATCGTCCGCCCGCAGCTGGGCGGCCACGCAAGCGCAGAAGCGCTGCAGCGCCCGATCACCCTGCTGATGGCCGAAGCGATCGTTGATCTGCTTGAAGTGGTCGATATCCAGCATCACCAGCGCGCAGGGAGCTTCCCCCGCCCGCCGCTGCCGGCAGTGCTCGAAGAAATAGCGGCGGTTGTAGAGGCCGGTCAGCTGGTCGGTTTCGCTCTGCAGCTTGAGCCGCTGCTGCAACTCGTACTGGCGGGTGATGTTGCGGGTCACCCAAGCCACCGCCCGCTTGCCGTCGTAGCGGGAGGGCAGCGGCGCAATCTTGCCCTCGAAGTGCTGCATCCCCTGCGGCCCGACCGAGGCGTCGATCCCCTCCACCTCCACCGCCGCCAGTTCGTACTCCACCACCTGCACCTGGCCCGAATCCAGCGCCAGGGTCACCTGCTCCATCACCCAGCGGGTCATGGCGGCGGGCAGTACATCGGCCAGCCGCTTGCCCGTCAGCGGGTTGCCATCCTGGTAGGATTGCTGCTCCACCCCGCCGATGTATTCGATGTAGTAGCCATCCTCGCTCAGGATGAAAACGGGGTCGGGCAGCTGGGCCATCACTTCATATAGTTGCTTGACCGAAAGAGCCATGCGGTTTCCTTGGATCCGGAGGACGAGAGGCGCACACCGGGCTGGCGCCTGCCCCAATTATCGTGCCGGGAATGGCGCCGAGCCAGCGAGGGATCCCGCCATTCATGGATGCGCATCAAGCAATGCGGGAAAATAGCGCTTGCCCCGCCCCTCTTCGCTCAAAAGAGCAGCGGCGCCCGGATATTCACCCTGCCTCACAGACCGTCGCTGCGCCCGTTGTCTGCGGCGCCCGCATCCATTAGGCTGACCTTCCTGAGTCTGCCACTGATGGCCGACTCACCGACCATCAGCCCCCGGCCAGACAGGCGCCGGCCCCCGGAAAAGGATCGTCCAGATGAAGAGAGTCATAGTGAAAGCCCGCTTCGATGCCATCAGCATCGAGGGAGAACAGCTGACCGTGAAGATAGCCATCCGCGCCCCCGAGCCGGACCCCAAGTCCGCCGGCGGTGACTGGCGCTGCAAGGTGAAGCTGGACGGCCTTGGCAACAAAACCTTCATCTATGGCGTCGATGCCCTGCAGGCCCTCAGCCTCGCCCTCAAGTTCGTGGAGAGCGAGCTGCGCGCCTTCACCGATGCGGGCTGGCACTTCTACCTGCCCGGCTGCCCCGATCACCCGATCGACATGGCCGCCTGCTACTTCCCGCAGTTGTGATGCCGGGTTGCCCGCCCGGCAGGCTGATCGCCATTGAGGTCGGGCAACCACTTGACCGCATTGAGTCTTAACGGTTATGGATAGAGGCCCTTTACCCGGCTCTGGAGAGACCATGCACCTGACCCCACCCCAACCCCCTGCCGAGCAGGATGTCGACGCACTGCGCATCGGCCTGTCTGGCTACAACACCGGCAAGGCCGGCACCCACCTGCGCGAGCACATCGCCAGTTTTATCAAGGATGACGCGGGCAAGGTGCACGGCGGCATCACCGCCGACCTCAAGTGGGGTTGGCTGCACGTGGACTGGCTCTGGATTGACGAGCGCATCCGCCAGGATGGCTGGGGCGGCCGCCTACTCGCCACCATAGAGCAGTACGCCCGCAGCAAGGGCATCAGCAACTTTCATCTGGAAACCACCAGCTTCCAGGCGCTGCCCTTCTACCAGAAGCAGGGTTACCAGGTCTTTGGCGAGCTGCCGGACATGCCGCCCGGGCATACCACCTATTTTCTGAGGAAGATGGAATAAGCCAGAGCACCTCGGCATAGATCTGCGCACAATATATTTTAAAATCACTGAATACGTCGCATGAAAATTGCGGCGTTACTATATGCCAAATTATTAATGACAGTCGTGATTAAAACGAATGTTGACACAACACCCTACAATGAATTTCATTGTATGCAGCCACTTAATGGCCTCCCCTTATCAAGCCCCATATGGGCACATGACATATGTATTGCCCGTTTTAAAATGACCTTTTTAAAACAAAGAGGATTTATCTATGAAAAATTACCTGTTAATATTTGCCATAACTTTTAGCAATATTATTTATGCCAACGAATGTGACCAATTGCTAGTCAACGGCAGTTTTGAAAACTCACCAGCCAGACCTTCCATTTGGGAAACCTTGCCTGGGAATGACGAGACCAGCCTCCCTGGGTGGAAAACCTTGGGTGAGGGCGTTGAGTGGTCTTCTCACGTATCCGCGTCGGGTGGCAGCAAGATCTACACCCCAGATGGCGATTATGTGATTGATCTAAATAACTATTATTCAAAAAACGGGGGCGGCATCGAACAATCATTTCCAACCAAGATTGGAGCCAAGTATCTAGTTAAATTTTATGCTGGCACCCAGAAAAACTATAACCGGAATGGGACGGCCAAACTGAACGTCATGATCGGTGATGAGCACTATATTTATAACTTGAAGACAGAGCGCAGCGATGCCATTGACTGGACTTATTTCTCATTCTCTTTTATCGCAAGCCAAGCAAGTACAACCATAAAATTCACCACAGATACCAACTCATTGGAACACTTTACCGTCCTTGATGATGTCAATGTTGTTCCACTCAACAAACCTCGCGCCATTCTCGTCAACTAATATGCCTTGGCATTCACATAGCCGAGTAATCAAGTTTCCTTAAGACAGGGAAGGCAGGAGCAATCATGCAAGTTTGCTCCTGCAACCCTTTCTAGCTATCAGTGGCTGGCAGAGCGACTGCCGCTCCAGAGCAGCTCGCCGCTGCGCAGCTCCATCAGGGTCATCGACAGCCGATAACGGCTACCCTCGGCCACCAGATCCCCGTACAGCATGTAGCCGGCGCCGGTCTGACGACCGAGCCGCACCAGGGAGGCCGGGTTCATCCTGCCCTGCTGATACTCCAGCTGGCCGGTGATAGCCGCCACCTGACCCGGGTCGACAAAGCGAAAACCGCTCTTGCTCTGGATGCGCTTGCTCATGGCCGCCGCCATGGCGCGGGTATCCACCGGCTCGCCGGTGCCGTTCTGGGGCGGAGTGAGCAGCAGCACCGGCTGACCGGTTTGCGCCAGCTCCCGCACCTCGGGGGCCTGCACAAAGGCATCGGCCATGGCCAGCGCCAGCCCGGTCGGCGCCACCGGTTTGGGCAGCGGCGCCCCGGCATCCGGCTTGGTCACCGGCTTGTCCGGCTGGCTCACTGGCTGGTCCGGTTCACTGACAGGAGCCTGAGTGCCACCGTAGGGATTGACCGCACAACCGCCCAGCAGCAGGGCACCCACCATCAACAAGGAACGCAGCTTCATCTTTTCTCTCCGCCAAAAGTCCGTAAACGGGCATCAACCACCGCCCGCATGGCGGAGCCCCTGCCCCGCATCCTCCTTATGCTAGAGACAAACCCCGGCGGGGTCGATGCACCCACCACCACCGGGCGACAGAGACTGGCGAAGCAGAGGGCACAAAAGGGTGGCACGGCTCCACCCGATTCCGTTAGGGTAGGTTTGCTCAAGGTTCAACAGGATCGTGTTGCCCACCAGCTCCCAAGGTGGCCTGCCGCTTTTCTCAAGACGGCACCCGGTTTGGCCAGTCGCCAAACAGCCCCTCGGGAGGGCGCCGTTACTCTCTGACAACGCAGGACAGCCAATGACATTCCAGCCCCTTGCCAACGCCACACTCGTTATTCGCCCCTTCGAACCGGGCGATGCCGACGAGTTTGTCCGCGCGGCCCACGAATCGATCGAGACGGTCGGCAAATGGATGAGCTGGTGCTCCCGTTCATTTACTCGGGAGAGCGCGCTGGAGTGGTTTGCCAGCTGCGATCAGGATCGCGCGGTGGAACGCGCCTTTGACATGGGCATTTTCTGCGCCACCACCGGCCAGCTCTTGGGTGGCGCCGGTATCAACCAGCTGTCGCCCCATCATCGCTACGGCAATATCGGCTATTGGGTGCGCCAGTCCCGCCAAGGCTGCGGCATCGCCCGGCAGGCGGTCGCCCTACTACGTGAATTTGGCTTTGAACGGTTGGGGCTATTTCGGCTGGAAATCGTGATGGGGGTTGGCAACAACGCCAGCGAAACCGTCGCTATTGCCACAGGGGCAACCTTTGAGTGCCGGGCAAGGAACCGCATCTTTCTCCATGACCAGCCTCTTGATGCGCATATCTATGTCCTTATTCCCGCAGAATGACTCATTTAGTAGGGTATATACTACCGGTTTTCATTATTTGAAAATATCTCCCCCCCCCCCCCGAACTAGGCAATCTGCTGCCGTTCTATCTAAACGCCAGAGGGAATAAAAAACATGGATGAAACTTTTATTTCAAAGGGTTGCTAACATTATAATTAAACCATTCTAAGATGATTAATGTTAATCGTTTCTACTCCATGTTCGAAGAACTGCACGTAAGCTCTCAAATCGTCAGTAATTACGAGGCATGATTTTGACTTGGCCGCCTTAATTACAGCCATATCAGTAACACCTATATAACTAAACCCATTCGACGAGATTATTGAACCCTTATCAACATATTCCTCTTCAAATATTTCTAAACAAGGGATAGCTTTAGCTAAAAACGCCTCGTACTCATGTTTTGGTATTTTTTCTACAAAATTCCATGTTTCCGCCAAAACATGGGGAGTAACTATTAGTTTATCAAAGCTCCCTACATAAAACTCAAGAAACTCAAAGTCATCAACAGTATATTTTTCAGTTCTCTTAAATTGAGGGACTAATTCTTTTTTATAGATACCTATGAGATACATAACCAATAGATTAGTGTCCAGCATAACTCCTGCCGTTCGATATCTACGATGCAGTTCATCTAACATAGACATTATTTAAGGGTACGAATCTTCATCGATAATACTTCACCTGAATTCAAATCAACTTTAAACTGTTTGTATTCTTTTGCTGCCGGATTTGTTATAGAAAATGATTTAGGTGCAAAACTTAATGTAATTAGCCAGTAATCAGTTTCTCTTTCAACTTCCTCTACAGAGATGTTAAAATTAAAATAATCTTGAGTGAATGCACGAAAATAATCTGCTGCGTTGCGTGCTGCGTCTTGTGCTGAAATAGCCATTATATCTCCTAGGAAAAACTATATGCTTTACGGATTATAAACTGTATGTTGTATTTTATTCCAGCTGAAATTGCTTTGAATAAAACAGCCGGTTTTTTTATAGAATGTAAGGACTTACTATACCTCCCACTTTTCGGATAGCCACACTGATGCGTGGGGGCATATGTCTGATACGGAAATGCTTGGTGAATACGGTCTTGGCTCCCTCTCCAATCCACCGAGGCAGAGTCAGGAGCGCAGACGCAGCTGGCACAGGGATGTGCCGTCTGCGGCGGTCCGTCCGACCTTGCACCTGATACGAGGGAAACCGCGTAGCGGTCGGATTGGCGGGGGTGGCCGCTCGATTGGTGACTTTTCTTTGGCCACGCAAAGAAAAGTTACTCGCCCCAGCCCGAAGGGCGGGCGAAACCCCTTCGAGGCCAGCGGCCTCGCGTCCTGCACGGCGAAGCCGTGCCACCACACAAAGGCCCCTGCCGCCAACGCCATACCTCGGAACGGACGATTACGCCTGACGGCTAATCGACCCTACGATTGCACGGCGCAGCCGTGCCTGCTTGCCACAGGCACGGAGTCTAGTCTGACTGGACGACGGGATGCTAGCGGCAAAGAGGGGCGTGGCCGCCCCTATCGGCCCAAGAAGGGTTCCCAGTCCTTGAACACCGGCTGCAACCCGGCCTGCCGCACGGCGGCCGCCACTTCGCCCACCGGACGGTCGTCGTGGATGGCGAACTGCTCCAGCTCCTCTGCATCCCCCTCGGCATAGCCACCCGGCTGGGTGCGCGACTCGGCCGACATCTGGGTAATGCCAAGGCGCACCGCACCGTTGCGAAAGGTGGCGGACTCGCGGGTGGAGAGCGACAAATCCAGCGTGGGCGAGAAGAGGCGCCAGGCGCAGATCAGCTGGGCCAGCTGACGATCCGACATGACCACGGCAGGCTCCAGCCCGCCGGTGCAGGGGCGCAGGCGCGGGAACGAGAGCGAGTAGCGGCTCTGCCAGTGGTGGCGCTCAAGCCAGCTCAGGTGCTCGGCGACAAAGTAGCTGTCGGCGCGCCAGTCCGCAGAGAGACCGATGAGCGCCCCCAGCCCTATCTTGTCGATACCGGCGCGGCCGAGCCGATCCGGCGTGGCGAGGCGCCATGCGATCTCCCGCTTGTTGCCGCGCAGGTGGTGGCGGGCATAGGTGGGGGCGTGGTAGGTCTCCTGATAGACCATGACCGAATCGAGGCCGAGGCTCTTCAGCTCGGCGTATTCGTCTTGCGAGAGGGGCTGCACCTCCATCCCCACCGTGCTGAAGTGGCGGCGGATGATGGGCATCACCTCGCGAAAATAGGCGAGCCCCACCTTGTGCTCGTGCTCGCCGGTCACCAGCAGCACGCTGTCGAAACCGCGCGCCTTGATGGCGAGACACTCGCGCTCTATCTCCTCTGCATTCAAGGTCTTGCGCTTGAGGCGGTTGCTCATGGAGAAGCCGCAGTAGGTGCAGTCGTTGGCGCACAGATTCGACAGATAGAGCGGCACATAGAAGCCGATGGTGTTGCCAAAGCGCTGGCGGGTGAGCCGCTCGGCCTCGGCCGCCATCTGTGGCAGGTACGCCTCGGCGGCTGGGGAGATCAGCGCCATAAAATCGGTCAGAGTGCGGCGGGGTGAACCCAGCGCCCGCGCTACATCGGCGGCGGTCTTGGCGCGGATCTGCATGCCGATATCGTCCCACTCCAGCTCCTGCCAACGGTCGAGAAAGGAGGGGGCTGTGTCTGATTCCATTTCCCCCGACGCCCTCACCCCCGGCCCCTCTCCCAAAGGGAGAGGGGGGCTATTACTCGGGCGCACTTGGGGGTGTGCAAAAGGCTCGAAGTCACTCATCGCACCAGCATCATGACTCATAACGCCCCCAGAAAATCGGTCAGCGGGCTGGAGGCTTGCGCCTGCAGGGCGCGGGCGCCAAGGCCCGCCTCATAGGCGCTGCGCCCGGCAGTACAAGCCAGCGCAAAGGCGCGCCCCATGGCGACCGGGTCGCCGCTGACGGCGATGGCGGTGTTGACCAGCACGGCATCGGCCCCCAGCTCAAAGGCGGCGGCCGCATGGCTTGGCGCACCGATGCCTGCATCCACCACCACCGGCACATTGGCCTGCTCGACGATGATGGCGAGAAACTCCCGGGTCACCAGCCCCTGATTGGAACCGATGGGCGCGCCGAGTGGCATCACGGCGGCGCAGCCCACCTCTTCCAGCCGTTTGCAGAGCACGGGGTCGGCGCCGCAGTAGGGCAGCACCACAAACCCCTCTTTCACCAGCTGCTCGGCGGCTTTCAGCGTCTCGACGGGATCGGGCAGCAGATAGCGGGGATCGGGGTGGATCTCCAGCTTCAGCCAGTTCGTCCCCAGCGCCTCGCGGGCGAGATGGGCGGCAAACACCGCCTCGGCGGCGGTCTTGGCGCCGGAGGTGTTGGGCAGCAGCTTGACCCCGAGTTGCAGCAAGGGGCTCAGGATATCGTCGTGGGCCTTGCCCGGTTCGAGCCGCTTGATGGCCATGGTGACCAGCTGGGAGCCGCTCGCCGCTATGGCGGCGGCCATCAGATCCGGGCGGGCAAACTTGCCGGTGCCGGTAAAGAGGCGCGAAGAGAAGGTGTGATCGGCAATTTTGAGCATGTCAGCCTCCGGCCACTGCGATAAGAAGAGATGAGGCTCCGCCGCAAGGCAGAGCACGCGAAAATGGGACTGCGAGCATCATGGGTCAGCCTCCCGCTATGGCGGTGAAGAGATGGAGTTCGTCTCCGTCATTGAGACGGGTCTCGGCCCAGCGGCCACGGGGCAGCACGGCGCCGTTAAGGGCCACCGCCACCCCCTGTGGATTAACGTCTTGCGCCGCCAGCAGGTCGGCCACGCTCTGCCCTGCCGCCAGCGACTGGGCTTTATCGTTGAGTCGAATGGTGAGGGTCATGGGGTGATCTCCTTATCGTGTGTCGGGCATCGGCGCTGCCCGCAAACCGGGCAATCGGGATCGGGGGCCAGAGTGAGGGTCTGCCACTGATGAGTCAACGCATCGAAGCGACGCAATGTGCCGGCGACCGGGCTCGGCATCCCGAGCAGCAGTTTCAGCGCCTCCAGCGCCTGCAAAGAGCCCATCACGCCGACCAGCGGGCCGGTGACGCCGCTGGTCTCGCAGCTCTCCTTGATCTTGGTATCCAGCGGATAGAGGCAGGCGTAGCAGGCGTGATCCGTGCTGGTGCGCGCCATCAGCTGCCCCTGCCAACCCACTGCGGCAGCGGAGATCCAGGGCTTGCCCTGAGCCACGCAGGCGGCGTTGATGGCCTGACGGGTGGCGAGGTTGTCGCAGCAGTCGATCACCAGATCTACCTCGGCCACAAACTCCGGCAGGCTGGCAGCATCGAGCCGCTGGTTGATGGCGATCAGCTCCACCAGCGGGTTGTGGGCAACCAAGCGCTCGCGGGCCAGCTCCGCCTTGGAGTGGTTGACTGCCTCGGAGTCGAACAGGATCTGGCGCGGCAAGTTGCTGGAATCGACCGTATCGCCATCGGCCAGCCACAAGGTGCCCACCCCGGCCCCGGCCAGATAGAGGGCGAGCGGCGAGCCGAGCCCGCCCAAGCCCACGATCAACACGGATTTATCCTTGAGCCGTGCCTGACCGGCCTCACCCACTTCCGCCAGCATCAGCTGGCGGCCGTATCTGAGGTATTCCGCATCAGAGAGCATGTTCAGCCTCCCGTATAATGGTGGCCGAACGCGGCTCATCCCCCGTCCCCACGGCCGCGAGCAACCGCTCGGTCGCCCCCTGCCAGTCGTCGCTGGCAGTGATGGCCGAGACCAGCGCGATACTGCCGACCCCGCTTGCCTTGACCGCCGCCACCCGCTCCTCGCTGATGCCGCCGATGGCCACTGTCGGCCAATCGCACATCAGGGCGCGGTAGCGATGCAGCCGCTCCAGCCCCTGCGGGCGCGAAGGCATCGCCTTGGTGTTGGTCGGGAAGATATGGCCCAGCGCGATATAGGAGGGGGCCAGCTCGCGGGCCCGCATCAACTCGAAGTAGCCGTGGGTGGAGATGCCAAGGCGCAGCCCGGCCGCCTGAATGGCGGCGAGATCGGCGGTCTCCATATCCTCCTGCCCCAGATGCACGCCCCAGGCGCCCGCCTCGATGGCCTGCTGCCAGTAGTCGTTGATAAAGAGCCGCGCCCCATGGCGGCGACCGAGCGCTACCGCATCGCGAATGGCCGGTGCCACCTCTGCGGCAGGCAGATTCTTGATCCGCAGCTGGATGGTCTTGACCCCTGACCCCAGCAGGCGGCGCAGCCACTTGACCGAGTCCACCACCGGATAGAGGCCGAGGTTGGGTTCGGTCGGCGCAAAGGGGCCATCCGGCAGGCGGGCGCTGCTTGTCTCATAAAGTCCGAAACGACGGTCGAGGGCAGACCCTGCCAGCACGGCACGGGGGAAGTGAGCAAGATCGGCTGGCCAGCCAAGATGGGCTATGGGGCCCGGGCCTGCCCCCACCCCTTGCGCCGCCGCCAAGCCCTGTTGCAGGTAGGCACGCGCCAGGGTGATGGCGTCCTCCAGCGGACAATCCTGCGCCACCACGGCGGCGATGGCGCTGGCGTAGCAGCAGCCGGTGCCGTGGCCGTGGCGGGTATTCAGGCGCGGCGCCGCCAGCCAGAATTCGCGGGTCTCGTCCTGGTAGTAGTCGAGGCAGAGATCGCCACTCCACTCCAGATGGCCACCCTTGACCAGCACGGCGCGGGCGCCGAGTTCGCGCAGGCGGCGGGCGGCGAGGCGCACCAACTCGGGGCTGCTGACCGGCAGCCCGGTCAGGGCCTCCAGCTCGGGGCCGTTGGGGGTGATCAAGGAGAGGCGCGGCAACAGCTGCTCGCGCACCGCCGCCAGCATATTGGGCTCCGCCATCGGGGTGCCGGTGCTGGCGATGGCCACCGGATCGTAGACCACGAAAGGGGGCTCGATGGCTGCCAGCCGGCGGGCCAGCACCTCCACATGGAGCCGGGTCGGCAATAGGCCAATCTTGATGGCGGCGGGCGGCAGATCGACGCTAAGAGCATCGATCTGGGCGGTGAAGGTCTGCATCAGCACAGGGTCGACCATCTTCACCGCCACCGAGTTCTGGGCGGTGATGGCGGAGATGACCGAACAGCCGTGCACACCGAGATCGTGCAATGTGTGCAAGTCGGCCTGAATGCCGGCGCCGCCGCCGGAATCTGAACCCGCTATGGTCCAGACCACAGGACGCGAGTCCATCACGGGCGACTGGTCGGCGGGGCTGACAGCCCCGCTTGCGCTGCTCACGCCTCCTCCCCTGCGGCCTGTTTCAGCGCCGCCGCCTGATGGTAGATCTCGCCGCCGGTCTCCTTGAAGGTCTCTGCCATGCGGGCCATGCCGCTCTCCACCTGAGCCACTACCTGCTCCTGCTGGCCATCCATACCGACCAGCTTGATCTCCACGGCCTCCAGCTTGGCGGCGTAGTCGCGCACGTCCTGGGTGATCTTCATGGAGCAGAACTTGGGCCCGCACATGGAGCAGAAGTGGGCCACCTTGCCGGACTCCTGCGGCAGGGTTTCATCGTGGTAGGCGCGGGCGGTGTTGGGATCCAGCGCCAGATTGAACTGATCCTCCCAACGAAACTCGAAGCGCGCCTTGGACATGGCGTTGTCGCGGATCTGGGCGCCCGGGTGGCCCTTGGCAAGGTCAGCGGCGTGGGCGGCGATCTTGTAAGTGATCAGCCCCTGCTTCACGTCCTCCTTGTTGGGCAGGCCCAGGTGCTCCTTGGGGGTCACGTAGCAGAGCATGGCGCAGCCGTACCAGCCGATAAGCGCCGCGCCGATACCGGAGGTGAAGTGATCGTAACCCGGGGCGATGTCGGTGGTGAGCGGACCCAGGGTGTAAAAGGGCGCCTCATGGCAGTGCTCCAACTGCTCGGTCATGTTGCGCTCGATCATATGCATCGGCACGTGGCCCGGCCCCTCGATCATCACCTGTACGTCGAACTCCCAGGCAATTTTGGTGAGCTCGCCCAGGGTGCGCAGCTCGGCGAACTGGGCCTCGTCGTTGGCGTCATAGACGGAGCCCGGGCGCAGACCGTCGCCCAGCGACAGGGCCACGTCATAGGCGGCGCAGATCTCGCAGATTTCGCGAAAGTGCTGGTAGAGGAAGTTCTCCTTGTGGTGGGAGAGGCACCACTTGGCCATGATGCTGCCGCCACGGGAGACGATGCCGGTGAGGCGCTTGGCGGTCATCGGCACGAAGCGCAGCAGGACGCCGGCGTGGATGGTGAAGTAGTCCACCCCCTGCTCGGCCTGCTCCAGCAGGGTGTCGCGGAACAGCTCCCAGGTGAGGTCTTCGGCGATGCCGTTGGTCTTCTCCAGCGCCTGATAGATGGGCACGGTACCGATGGGCACCGGGCTGTTGCGCAGGATCCACTCGCGGGTCTCGTGGATGTAGCGACCGGTGGAGAGATCCATCACGGTGTCGGCGCCCCAACGGGTCGACCAGACCAGCTTCTCCACTTCCTCTTCGATGCTGGAGGTGACCGCCGAGTTGCCGATGTTGGCGTTGATCTTCACCAGGAAATTGCGGCCGATGATCATCGGCTCCGCTTCCGGGTGGTTGATGTTGCTGGGGATGATGGCGCGGCCGGCCGCCACCTCATCGCGCACAAATTCGGGGGTGATGTTCTGGGGCAAACGGGCACCGAAATCGCGGCCCGGATGCTGGGTGCGCAACAGCTCGGAGCGCACCCGCTCGCGGCCCATGTTCTCGCGAATGGCGATAAATTCCATCTCGGGGGTGACGATGCCGGCGCGGGCGTAGTGGAGCTGGGTGACCCGGCGACCCGGCTTGGCGCGGCGCGGTTTCGGCAGGTGCTCGAAGCGCAGGTGATCCAGCCCCTCGTCGGCCAGACGCTCCTGAGTGAAGGTGGAGCTGAGCCCCCGCAGGGCGTCGGTGTCATCGCGCTCCAGCACCCAGTTTTCCCGCAGGCGCGGCAGGCCCCGGCGCACGTCGATGGCGACCCCCTCCTCCCCGTAACGGCCCGAGGTGTCGTAGACCGGCACCGGCTCGTTGGGCTCGAACCGGGGGTCTTCTTTGGTGCCGCCGACCAAGGTATCGGCCAGCTGGATCTCCCGCAGCGGGACACGAATATCGGCGCGGGAGCCTTCGATAAAGATGCGGCGGGAGTTGGGATGAGCCATCCCCTTGAGGCTGTCGATAAAGGCCTGGGCGCTGGAGCGCTGCTCGCGGCGGCTGGATTTGGTGGTATCAGAAACATTGGTAGACATAGCAAAACTCACATTAACTGGTTGAAGTTATGGGTGTTTGCTTGTCTGGAGTTCGAGGAGAAGATGAACTTGCGGCGGGGTGTGCTCGGGGGAGTGAGTCGGGCATGGAGTCTTCCCGGCTCTGCCATCCCGGTGTTTCCCTCGTCTGGAAACCCGGCGCCCTATGGACAACCGGACGGGACAGCCTCCCCCTCTGTGCGCCTGAGCCATCGCAGGCGGTGCCCTTGATGGGTGGGGCCCTGCTCCTGCTGAGCGAGGGTTTGCCCCGGCGCGGTAACCCGCAAGTTACCCTTGTTTCCCTTCGCAGGTCTTAACCTGATCAGGTTCCACGGATCCCGAATTAACGGTCTCAGCTTAGCATCGTTCGACGGTCAGCACTCCGACAAGATGGCGCCAGTATAAGTGGGGAAATGGAAAGTACAAGCCTTTAACAAGCCTGACCAGTACAAACAACAACCGGGCCAGAGGCCCGGTTCTATTACCACAACACGCAGTCGTTATTGATTGGCAGCTGGCGTCACACTCAGGCTGACGTTGCTGAAGCCAAGCCCGGAGAGCTCTTGCGCATCGAGCGGAATCTCCAGCCTCAGACCCTGCCCAGCGCCATCCACGCTGCGGGTACGACGCACCTTGCTGTCTGCCGCGAGCGGCACCGGAGCACCGATTTCGATGTTGCCGGCAAACTGGCTCTCGGCACTGAAATCGCCGGTGATCCCCGCCCGCACCGGGCGCAGCACTCTGGCCAGGTTGTTCTGCATGGTAGACAGGCCGTTCTGCTGGATGGTCCAGTTCCAGTCCCACCACTTCACTTCACCCGGGATGTAACGCTTGTCCCACTGGTAGCGAATGCTGCTCGCCTTGTCCTTGTACGGCCCGATGACAAAGGTGTGATTCCAGTTCGGGCGGTTGTCCGGATGGGTATACCAGGCATTACCGCCCCAGCGCAGGAAGCCGCTCAGGGTCAGGTCATAGCTGACATCAGCTTTGAATTCATAGGGATAGGAGATGTCAGCCTTGTAGAGCTCGATCTTCACCGGGATCTTGGAACGGGCCGGCACCGTCGGCCGCACGGATTGCGACAGGGAGGTGGTGGTAGAGCCCCCGTTCTGGGATGCCCAAGACTGGTTGGCCGCAATCTCGATGGAGAGTTCGGTTTCCCCTACCAGTGGCCACTTGAACTTGTTCTTGGTGGTCACCTTCTCGCTCAGGCCATAGGTATTGGTCTTGGACCAGTTGGTGGCGGTATCGTAACGCAGGGTGACATCATACCCGGATTGCGGGGTGTCGCTGTCGTTGATCGCCCAGCCCACCACCGTCTTGACCAGCTGACGATCAGACTGGGTCACGTCACCATGTTTGAAACTGTCAGGGTCCAGGTTGTATGCAAAGTTGCTGACCTTGATGGCCGTCTTCTCGCCACAACGATACCCCTCGCAACCGCCGTCATTGTTGCCACGGATCACCCAGCCATCGCCATCACGGGTCACGTCCATGTCTTCACCGACATATTGGCTGTGATTGCCACCCACCCAAGCATAACCGAGATAATGCGCCAGATAGCTGGTTGGCTTGATGAAATTCGCACTGTCGTGTACCAGTCGCCACTGCACGTCCACCTCGTCACCGTCTGGAATATCCAGGGCTGACAAGGTTGGTATTTCTCCGGTGACAGGATTGACCGGGTAACACCAGGTATTGGACGCCGAGCCCGGTTTAATTTCACCATTATAACCCGGCCCCATTATTACCCAGCCGTTGGCCAGACCGCTTATTTGCCACTGCCCCATCATATTGACAATATTGCTTTTAACACTCTGGGCTTCTTCTCTAGTAATAGGGCGATACTTGTCGCCACATACCTCCTGGCCCAGTGAAAACAGGCGCAGCTGGTCTGGATAGACGGGCTCTGCCGCGTGAGCCTGTGCCATCAGCAGGCCGGATATGATCAATGACAAGCCAGTTATTTTTAGTTTTTGCATAGCAACCCCAATATATTGAACATTGACATACATTCACCAGCACTTATATATCAGCAGGTGACATGTGAGTACGACAATATCAGTCACATTGGCTGCAATATGCGATCCAGACCACATTTCAATGCATGTATAATATTAATAAAATAATAAATTGAGGGCTTTCAATATTAACGATAATAACATCAGAGCGTTTACTTTATTATTTTATTCATCACTTAATCATTTTTTGAATATAGATGAAAAGATATTTCTAATTTAGCAAAATATATATATCAAGTCATGGGATGACACGGTTCTTATTCTGGTTCATCTTCCGGATTGGCAATCAGGATCTCGGTCAGGCGGCCCTGTTCGTTACGAGTGAGCACCAGCTTGCGGCCCGGTTGCAGATCGGCCGGGCTGCCGTTCAGCCAGCGGGTGTCGTCATCGAAGGCCAGCACGCCGAGCCCCTGCAGCCGCAGGGCGCGGCCCGTAACCGCCAGCAGCGAGGCTTCGGCCCGGCGCCACTGGCTGGTCGGCAAGAATCCGGCGATGGCGTCGGCCATGCCGATCCGCTCGGCCACTCCGTCACGGCTAAGGATGGCCAGACGCATGCCGGGTCTGAGCTCATCGTTGCCTGCCACCCCGCTCAGTGCGGCGTTGCCGAGTTCGAGTTCGGCGCCCTGAAACTGCAGGCGCAGGCCATCGTTGTGTTCCAGCTCCACCAGCCAGAGCTCGCCATCGGCGGCCAGAGCGCAGAGCGGCAGTGTCAGCAGCAGCAGGGAAGTACGTGTCATAGCAAAAGGCCCATGGTCAAACCGTGCGAGGTTTAACTATGGACCCAGCTGTACCATTTTTCCGCCAGCGCCACGCCGGCCTGGCTCAGTCATCCTCACGGCAGCGACTCAGGCGCATGCCGTCAAACTTGCACTCCAACTCCAGCCAGCGTCCTTCGAACGGGGCCAGGCTGTCGTCCGAGGTGACATAGCCCCAGATCCGCCCCTGCTCCACCGGCCCTTCCAGATCCATCTCGTCATCTTCCTCCAGCTTCTCGACCTCCCGAATAAGCCGTAGCTCACCCTCGACCACCCCTTCCAGATCGACCCAGGTACCGCCGAGATCGTCCTCTCTCAGCCCGTCCTTGAAGCGGGTCTGCTCGTCGAGCACAAAGGGGATGCCGTTAACCATCAGCTGGCCCAGCTGCCAGGTGGTGCGGCCGGTCAATTTGAACTCCGCCGACTGCGCAGCGCCGAAGGGCAGCAAGATCAGCAGCAGGAGAGTGCAGAGAGACTTCTTCATCGGGGATCCTCGGGGTTACACTGCCACACAGGATGCCTCATCCGGTGTGAGATGACCGTGAAATGCCGGTCAAGACCAGGAGATCAAAGCATGAAAATACTGGTGGTGGAAGACAATCCCCAGGTCGCGGAAACCATCATGGATTATCTGGAGCTGGCGGGCCACCGGCTGGACTGCGCCTATCACGGCCAGGCAGCCCTGCAGTTGCTGGCCGAGCAGCGCTTCGACGTCATCATCATGGACGTCATGATGCCGCGCCTCGACGGTCTCAGCACGGTGGCCCGCCTGCGGGAACAGGGGATCCCGACCCCAGTGCTGTTTCTCACCGCCCGCGACAGCCTGGACGACAAGCTGGCGGGCTTCAAGGCGGGCGGTGACGACTATCTGGTCAAACCGTTCGCCATGGAGGAGCTGGAAGTGCGGCTGCAGGCGCTGGCCCTGCGCGGTCCCCGCAGCGACATGGGAGCGCTGTGCGTGGGCGAGCTGACCCTGGATCCCGCCAGCGGCCGCGCCACCCGGGCCGGGGTCGAGCTAAAACTCGGCAAGATCCCGTTCCAGATCCTCACCCTGCTGGCCCGCCGGGCCCCCGCCCTGGTTACCCGCCAGGAGGTGCTCGACACCGTCTGGGGCGACGAGGAGCCTGACTCCGACGCCCTGCGCAGCCACATCTATGCCCTGCGCAACGCCCTCGACAAGCCCTTCCCTACCCCCATGCTGGAAACCCTGCACGGCCAGGGCTATCGGTTGGTGACCCCATGATGAACCGCCAGCGCTGCCTGACTCAGCCCGCAGGGAGGCCATCATGAGCCTGCCCAGCCTGCGCCATCGCCTGATCCTCACCCTGAGCGGCGCCGGCCTGCTGCTGCTGGTCATCATCAGCCTGCTGATGGTGGTAGCCGAGGACAAGATGGAGGAGCTCAGCCTGCGCCACTGGCTGGAGGCCGAGGTGACCCGCTACAGCGACGACTGGCTGCGGCTCGGCATGGCGGCCCCCGCCCCCAGCCCGCGCCAGTTCTCCAGCTACTGGACCGAGGCCGGCCGCCTGCCGGTCTGGCTCAAGCCCTACCAGAGCCCGGGCTTCTACGAACACGTGCTGGGGGACGAGGACAAGCACTTCCTGGTGCGGCCCCATCCGTCCGGCGAGGGGCTGCTCTATCTGGTGTTCAACGACGATGCCGATGACTACCTGGATCCTTACGAGGATCAGCTGCACCTGGCGACCCGGCTGATCGGGCTGGCCCTGCTGCTCGGTTGCATCGGCTTCGGCATCTGGCTGGTGCGCCACATCACCCGGCCGCTGCAGCGGCTGCAGCAGCGGGTCGCCCACCTCACCCCGGATCAGGCCGACTTCGTGCCCGACGCCCCCTGGCAGGAGCTCAGAGACATCGAGCTGGCGCTGCTGGCCGGCAAGCAGGAGGTGGCCGCCGTGTTTGCCCGCGAGCAGGAGTTCAGCCGCTTCGCCAGTCACGAGCTGCGCACCCCCAACATGGTGATCCAGGGCTCGGCCGCCCTGCTCGGCAAGGTGAGCGATCTGCCCGCGCCAGCCGCTCGCGCCACCACCCGCATTCGCGCCGCCGCCGACGAGATGGCGCTGCTCACCGAAACCTTTCTGCTGCTGGGCCGCAAGGAGCCGGTGGAGCGCCCGCCCCAGCAGGTGGCGCCGCTCATTCGCCAGGAGCTGGCCCGCCTCGCCCCGCTGCTGCAGCGAGAGGAGCTGGATATCCGGTTGCAGCTGGACGATGAGAGCGAGGCGCTGGCCCCCCTCTCCCTGCTCGCCATTGCGCTCGGCAACCTGCTGAAGAATGCCCTGAGCTACGCCGAGGGGCACATCGACATCGAGCTGGCCGGCCCCGTGCTCACCATCAGCAACCCCACCGCGGCCGCGCCGGATCAGATCCTCGGCTACGGCTGCGGGCTCACCATCATCCAGCGCATCTGCGAGAAGCTGGGCTGGCAGATAGAGACTCGGCTGGAGGGCGGCATCTTCAGCGCCAGACTGGCGATGCGGGAGTAAAAACGACAAGGCGCCCGAGGGCGCCTTGTTCATTGTTTCCGCCACCAAAACCGGCCAGAAGGCCGGTTTTGCATTCAGGCCGCGCTCTTGCTGACAGACGCCACCTGTGGACGACCCTGCAGGCGATCCCAGAGGGCCGCCAGCAGCAGGGCACACAGCGAGGGCGGCAGCCAGGCCAGCCCCTGTTCGTTCAGGGGCAGGGCGAGGCTCCAGGCCGGCAGCAGGCCGGCCAGGGCCGAGGCCTTGAGCCCGTCGATCAGGCCGAACAGCAGGCTGATCAGCATGACAGGCCCCACCACCCGGGTGCCGTTGCCCCACCAGCGCAGGGTGAAGCTCAGCACCACCAGCACGATGCAGGGGGGATAGATGGCGGTCAGCACCGGCACCGAGAGCTGGATCAGGTGGCTCAGCCCCAGGTTCGAAACCAGCATGGAGAAGCCGCCCAGCAGCAGCACCAGGGTGCGATAGGAGAGCGGCAGGTACTGGGCGAAGAACTCGGCACAGGCACAGGTCAGGCCGACGGCCGTCACCAGACAGGCGATGAAGATGAGCAGTGCCAGGAAGCCGCTGCCCATGTTGCCGAAGGTGTGCTGGACGTAGGCGTGCAGGATCTCGGCGCCATTCTGGGCGTGAGGCACCAGTTCACCGCTCACCGAGCCCAAGCGGAACAGGCTGAGGTAGACCAGCGTCAAGCCCATCCCGGCGATGAGGCCGGCCAGTACGGTGTAACGGGTCAGCAATTTGGCGCTGCTCACCCCGCGCGAGCGGGCGGCATTGACGATGACGATGCCAAACACCATGGCACCCAGCGTGTCCATGGTGAGGTAGCCATTGACGAAACCGTTGGAGAAAGGCTGATGCTGGTAACTTTCGACGGCAGGGATGGCAGAACCGGCGGGCCACAGCAGAACGGCAAGACCCAGTGCCGCCAGCGCCAGGATCTTGATCGGCGCCAGCACGTGGCCCACGGTGTCGAGCAGTCGGCCCGGATAGAGGGAGATGCCGATCACCAGGCTGAAGTAGACCAGGCTGTAGATCAGCAGGGCCGAGCCATCGTCACCAAACAGCGGCGCCAGCCCCACCTCATAGGAGACGGTCGCCGTACGCGGGGTGGCAAACAGCGGTCCCACGGCCAGATAGCAGACGGTGGCCAGCAGCAGCCCGGCCTTGCGGCCGATGGGTGCACTCAGGGCATCCACACCGCCCCCGACCTTGGCCAGCGCCACCACGGTGAGCACCGGCAGGCCGACTGCCGTCAGCAGGAAGCCGGCGGCGGCGCCCCACACCTGCTCGCCGGCCTGCAACCCCACCATGGGCGGGAAGATGATGTTGCCGGCACCGACGAAGAGCGCGAAGGTCATGAAGCCCAACGCGACTATGTCTCTGGATGTTAATTTTTGGTTATTCATGCTGCGTAATCTGCCTATGACAATGTCAAATCATGACGGAAGTCGACACGAATGGTTTATTCGTGCAAAAAATCCGCAGATAGTTTTATTAAATTTTTATGTTTCGCGACCTGCGAAGGGCGACAAGTAGAGCGTTTGTGCCAACTGGAGGCAAGTGCGGCACGGCAATCCAGTCACTTCATCCAGAAAATAATTAAGCAATGGTGTTTGATATTGGTGTGGTGCAATTTTGCAACAGATGATAATGCCGCAGCCGGCGTCATTTGTTACCTGTCTTGCCGTTCGCGGCACCCGCAGGTTCAAGCCACCCGTCCAGCCGAGCGATTAGCACAAAAGCAACAGGGCGCCCGAAGGCGCCCTATGTGATGGAGTGACGGCAAGCCCGGCGTCACTCCGCCGGCTTGTGCTTGCGACTCGCCTTGAGCTCGAGAAACTCGATGATCTTGCCGGCCACGTCCTTGCCGGAGGCTGCTTCCACCCCTTGCAGGCCGGGGGAGGAGTTCACCTCCAGCACCAGCGGGCCGCGGGCACTGCGCAGGATATCCACCCCGGCCACGTCCAGCCCCATGATCTTGGCGGCCTGCACCGCGGTGGCCCGCTCCTCCGGGCTTATCTTGATCGCCTCGGCGGTGCCGCCCCGATGCAGGTTGGAGCGAAACTCCCCCGGCTGGGCCTGGCGGCGCATGGCAGCCACCACCTTGCCGTTAACCACCAGGCAGCGGATGTCGGCGCCGTTGGCCTCGCGGATGTACTCCTGCACCAGGATGTTGTTGTTGGTCTGGATGAAGGCCTCGATCACGCTCTCGGCGGCCTTCTGGGTCTCGCACAACACCACGCCGATCCCCTGGGTTCCCTCCAGCAGCTTCACCACCAGCGGCGCACCGCCCACCATGGTGATGAGGTCGGGCACGTCGTGGGTGCTGTGGGCATAGCCGGTCACCGGCAGGCCGATGCCGTGGCGGGAGAGCAGCTGCATGGCCCGCAGCTTGTCGCGGGAGCGGGAGATGGCCACCGAGCTGTTGAGCGCCATGGTATTCATCATCTCGAACTGGCGCAGCACGGCGGTGCCGTAGAAGGTGATGCTGGCCCCGATGCGCGGGATCACCGCATCATAGCTCTCCAGTTCCCGTCCTTCGTAGTGGATGGAGGGGTTGTGGGAGGCGATGTTCATGTAACAGCGCAGGGTGTCGAGCACCTCGACCTGATGACCGCGCGCCTGCGCCACCTCGACCAGACGGCGGGTGGAGTAGTTGTTGGGCTCACGGGATAAAATGGCGATCTTCATGACAATTCCGCTAGAAGGCAGTGCCTGGGCAGGATGGGGCGGGAGAGTATAAGGTGCCACAGCGCCAAGACAACGCCAATTGTTTCTCCTGACAACAAGACAAACCACACAGAAACCTGCGCTGCCATCCCGCCGTCACCAGATTGTCAAACGGCGGCACCAGACTGGTCTGTCCCCCAGTACAGGATGCCGCCGTTGTTCATCCAGGATCAATCGGGATTGACCCGGTTGCCACCCCTTTAATGCAGGTTCGGCCCCAGCCAGCGCTCGGCTTCGGCCTGCGTCATCCCCTTGCGCTGGGCATAATCTTCCACCTGATCCGGCTGGATCTGCGCCACCGCGAAATACTTGCTGTCGGGGTGGGAGAAGTACCAGCCAGACACCGCCGCCCCCGGCCACATGGCGTAAGACTCGGTGAGCTTCATGCCGATGGCCTGTTCCACCTCCAGCAGTTCCCAGATGCTCCCCTTCTCCGTGTGCTCGGGGCAGGCCGGATAACCGGGCGCCGGGCGTATCCCCTGGTAATTTTCGCGGATCAGCTCCTCGTTGCTGAGCGCTTCGTTGGGGGCATACCCCCAGTGCACTTTGCGCACCTGTTCGTGCAGGTACTCGGCGAAAGCTTCGGCGAGGCGATCGCACACCGCCTGAATGAGGATGGCGTTGTAGTCGTCGTGCTCTGCCTTGTAGGCCTTGGCGATGGCCTCCTCGCCGATGCCGCCGGTCACCGCGAAGGCGCCGATCCAGTCGGGCTTGCCACTCTCCTTCGGCGCCACATAGTCTGCCAGACAGTAGTTGGGGAAGCCCTGCTTCTCGCTCTGCTGACGCAGATGGTGCAATACCTTGCGCACCTCGCTGCGCGACTCGTCGGTATAGACCTCGATGCTGTCGCCCACCGCGTTGGCGGGGAACAGGCCTATGATGCCGGCGCAGCGCACGCTCCGATCTTGCTCCAGCTGATCCAGCATGGCGTTGGCATCGGCGTAGAGGCGTGTTGCCTCCTCCCCCACCACCTCATCTTCCAGGATGCGGGGGAACTTGCCCGCCAGCTCCCAGCTCAGGAAGAACGGCGTCCAGTCGATGTAGGGGCGCAGCACCGAGACCGGCACATCCTCGAAGGTCTGCACACCGGGCTCGCGGGGCTTGGGTGGCTGATAGCCGACCCAGTCCAGCTGATGGCGGTTGGCACGGGCGTGGGCCAGACTGACCGGCTTGGAACGCGGCTGCTTGCGGGCGTGCTGCTCGCGGGCAATCTCGTACTCCTTGTCGATGCGGGCCACGAAGGCGGGCTTGAGCTCCGGGCTCAGCAGACTCTGGGCCACCCCCACCGCGCGGGAGGCGTTGGAGACATAGACCACAGGCTCCGAATAGTTCTGCTCTATCTTCACCGCGGTGTGGGCCTTGGAGGTGGTGGCGCCGCCGATGAGCAGCGGCAGCTTGAAGCCCTGGCGCTCCATCTCTTTGGCCACGTGTACCATCTCGTCCAGCGACGGGGTGATCAGGCCCGACAGGCCGATGATGTCGGCATTGACCTCCCGCGCCGTCTTGAGGATCGTCTCGCAAGAGACCATGACCCCGAGATCGACGATCTCGTAGTTGTTGCACTGCAGCACCACCCCGACGATGTTCTTGCCGATGTCGTGCACGTCCCCCTTCACGGTAGCCATCACGATTTTGCCGTTGCTGGAACCGCCGGACTTCTCCGCCTCGATATAGGGCTGCAGGTAGGCAACCGCCCGCTTCATCACCCGCGCCGACTTCACCACCTGGGGCAGGAACATCTTGCCGGCGCCGAACAGATCGCCCACCACGTTCATGCCGTCCATCAGGGGCCCCTCGATCACGTGCAGCGGCTTCTCGGCCTGGCTGCGCGCCTCCTCGGTATCCTCCTCAATGAAATCGGTGATCCCCTTGACCAGCGCGTGCTCCAGCCGCTTGCCCACCGGCCAGCTGCGCCACGCCTGATCCCGCGGATCCTCGGCCTGGGCACCGCCACCGCGATAGCGCTCGGCGATGGCCAGCAACGCCTCGGTGGCGTCTGGATTGAGGTTCAGCACCACCGCCTCGACCTTCTCCTTCAGCTCGGCGGGGATGTCTTCATAGATGGCCAGCTGACCGGCGTTGACGATCCCCATATCCATGCCGTTCTGGATGGCGTGATAGAGGAAGACGGCGTGGATGGCTTCGCGCACCGGCTCGTTGCCACGGAACGAAAACGAGACGTTGGAGACGCCGCCGGAGATCATGGCGTGAGGCAGGTTCTGCTTGATGTCCTTCACCGCGTCGATGAAGTCCACCGCGTAGTTGTTGTGCTCATCGATGCCGGTCGCCACCGCGAAGATGTTGGGATCGAAGATGATGTCTTCCGGCGGGAAGCCCACCCGGTCCACCAGAATGCGGTAGGCGCGCTGGCAGATCTCGAACTTGCGAGCGCGGGTATCGGCCTGGCCCACCTCGTCGAACGCCATCACGATGACGGCGGCGCCGTAGCGGCGCAGCAATCTGGCCTGCTGGATGAACTTCTCCTCCCCCTCCTTCATGGAAATGGAGTTGACCACCGGCTTGCCCTGCACGCACTTGAGGCCAGCCTCCAGCACCTCCCACTTGGAGGAGTCGATCATCACCGGCACCCGGGCGATGTCCGGCTCGCCGGCAATCAGGTTCAAGAAGCGCACCATGGCCGCCTCGGCGTCCAGCATCCCCTCGTCCATGTTGATGTCGATGATCTGGGCGCCGCTCTCCACCTGCTGCTTGGCAACGTCGAGGGCCTCATCGTAGAGCCCCTCCTTGATCAGCCGCTTGAACTTGGCCGAGCCGGTGACGTTGGTACGCTCCCCCACGTTCACGAACATGGATTCGGGGGTGATGATGAGGGGCTCCAGGCCCGACAGGCGGCAGGCGACCGGCAGCTCGGGCAGGGCGCGCGGCTTGATGCCCGCCACGGCGTCCGCCATGGCGCGAATATGGGTCGGGGTGGTGCCGCAGCAGCCACCCACCAGGTTGAGAAAGCCGCTCGCAGCCCACTCGCGGATATGCTCGGCCATCTCGACGGCATCGAGGTCGTACTCGCCAAACGCATTGGGCAACCCGGCGTTGGGGTGGGCGCTGACATGGGTCTCGCTGATGCGCGACAGCTCCTCCACGTACTGGCGCAGCTCATCCGGGCCCAGCGCACAGTTGAGACCGAACGAGACCGGTTTGACGTGGCGAAGGGAATGGTAGAAGGCTTCGGTGGTCTGGCCGGAGAGGGTACGGCCGGAGGCATCCGTGATGGTGCCGGAGATCATCACCGGCAGGCTGTAGCCCAGCGCCTCGAACACCCCTTCCACCGCGAAGGCGGCGGCCTTGGCGTTGAGGGTATCGAAGATGGTCTCGATCAGAATGATGTCGGCGCCACCCTCGATCAGGGCGTGGGTCGATTCGGTGTAGGCGGCCACCAGCTGGTCATAGGTGACATTGCGCTTGCCGGGATCATTCACGTCCGGCGAGATGGAGGCGGTGCGGTTGGTCGGGCCCAAGACCCCTGCCACGAAGCGCGGCTTGGCGGGATCTTTTGCCGTCCACTCGTCAGCCACCGCGCGTGCCAGCCGGGCCGCCTCCCGGTTGATCTCGGCCGAGAACTCTTCCATCTCGTAGTCGGCCATGGCGATGCGGGTGGCGTTGAAGGTGTTGGTCTCGAGGATGTCGGCGCCGGCAGCGCAGTACTGCTCGTGAATCTCGCGAATCACGGCGGGACGGGTCAGCACCAGCAGGTCATTGTTGCCCTTGATGTCGGTGTGCCAGTCGGCGAAGCGCGCGCCGCGATAATCGGCCTCACCGAGCTTGTAGCCCTGGATCATGGTGCCCATGGCGCCATCGATGATCAGGATCCGCTCCTTGAGACAGGCTTCCAGTTTGTTTGTCACATCCGACTTTTTGTTCGACACCGCTCGTTCCTCTTACATCCATGCAACTGCGTAAACAGCATCCTAACAGCAAACAAATCAAATGGAAATCTAGCCGTCTATCTGTCTATATCAGTGCCCCATATACTCATAAATAGGTAATGAGTAACATGTGACCCAAGAGTACCCTATGCCCGTCCTCAATCCGGACACGTGCTTGCTGTTTACTAAAGAGAAAAATAACTATGAGCGTCTACTACACACTCTGCTTCCTGGCAGCGTTGGCGATCTTTATCGCCTTTGCCAATCAGTATGTTGTGAAGATCCAGACCACCATCGCCATCACCGCGGGCTCCATGCTGATCTCCGCGCTGCTGGTGCTGTTCGGTAAGCTGGGCTGGTTCAATCTGGAACCCCTGGCCGTCAAGACCATGGAGAGCATCGACTTCCAGAATTTCCTGCTGAAGGGGATCCTGGGCTTCCTGCTGTTCGCCGGCGGTCTCGGGATCAATCTGAAAGCCCTGCGCAGCCAGAAGTGGGAGATCACCATTCTCTCCATCGTGGCGACCCTGCTCTCCACCTTCATGGTCGGCTACGGCTTCTGGTTCATCGCCAAGCTGCTGGGCTGGGAGCTGCCGCTGGTCTATTGCATGCTGTTCGGTGCCCTGATCTCCCCCACCGACCCCATCGCCGTACTGGCCATCGTCAAGAAGATGAAGGCGCCGCCCCAGATCGCCATCCAGATCGAAGGGGAGTCGCTGTTCAACGACGGTGTCGGTCTGGTGATCTTCGCCACCGTGTTCGCCGTGGCGTTCGGCGGCGTCGAGCCCACCTTCGGCAGCGTGGCCGGCCTGTTCCTGCATGAGGCCCTCGGCGGCATCCTGTTCGGCGCCGTGCTGGGCCTCATCGCCCACGTGATGATCAGCGCCACCGACGATGGTTCGCTGGAGCTGCTGTTGACTCTCTGCATCCCCACCGCCGGCTTCGCCTTCGCCAACATGATCGGCGTCTCCGGCGCCCTGGCCATGGTGGTGACCGGCATCATGATCGGCAACTGGACCCGTCATTCCGGCTTCTCCGAGCAGAGCAGCCATCACCTGGATCACTTCTGGGAGTTGATGGACCAGTTCCTCAACGCCCTGCTGTTCCTGCTGATCGGTCTGGCGCTGGTGCTGCTGGATCTGGCCTGGCGTGACTGGATCCTGCTGGTCATCGCGGTGCCGCTCTGCCTCGCCTCCCGCTTCATCAGCGTGTCGCTGCCCTACATGGCTTTCCGCCGCTATCGCAGCTACAACAAGTTCTCGGTGCGGATCCTCACCTGGGGCGGCCTGCGCGGCGGTCTGGCCATGGCCATGGCGCTGGCGCTCCCCTCCGGCGTCATGATGCTGCCGGAACACGGCGTCGACCTGCGGGAAGTGATCCTGGTGATGACCTACTCGGTGGTGATGTTCTCCATCGTGGTACAAGGCATGACCATCACTCCGATGATCACCGCCGCCAAGAAGGCCAGCGGCCACTATTGAGTCACCGGCTGACGTCACCTGGCGATGAAAAAAGGGCTCCCTCGGGAGCCCTTTTTGTGGCCGACAGACGACCCTCAAGGAAAAACTGCAAATAATTGTTTGCTTTTTACGCATGTCGAGGAGAGAATGCGCGCCGGCTAGTTAATCAGCCCTGATTATGTTTACCCTGAAATGCTTCACCTCACGATGAATCCTGCCAGTACCCGCATAACCTTCTTCTGATTTACTCGCCTTGAGAACCGTTCAGGCTGTCTGCCTGCGTTGCCCGGCTCTCACGGTGCAGACCCGATCTGCCCACTCCCAAGTAGCATCATGCATCCGCGTGGTCCTTGGCACATTCCTTGAAAGTGCAGACGCCCCTGAACCGGGCTGGGTATTCCTGCGCGCTCGTCCGCAATCGTGCTGACCGCGCCCATTGACCTGACATTTGCCAATACAAGGAGCAAACACCTAATTGATATAGAGAAATACCATGATGAAAGCAGTACAAACACACAAACCCCTGCGTCGCTGCAAACCCATCAACCTGCCCGTGCAAGAGCACGATGACGATGGGTTCCTGATCCAGTTCAGCACCCGCTTCAGCGGCGGTTTTGCCATCTCCTGTGACGGCATCGCTGGCGAGTTCTCCATCGAAGACCTCAACTGATCCTGCCTGCCCAACGGCAGCGCCCGATGCAGACAGGCCGCAACTCACGGCGGCCTCTTTGTCTCACTCCCGCAAATTGTTCAGGCATCGCCTAGTCCGCACTCTTGGCCGGCAAGCCCCCATACTCTCAGACCCGGCAGGCCTGCGCACCTTCCGCCTCCAGCAGCAGACACTCATCCGCATCCTCGGCCAGTTTGACCAGCCTGCTCTGCACCAGCCCCAGCTTGGCCAGCAGCGCCACCGAGCGCTCGTTGCCCGGGGTGACGATGGCGACCACCCGCTGGATGCCGAGCCGCTCCCGACCATCCTGCAGCGCCGCCTGCGCCGCTTCGATGCCATAACCCTGACCGCGATAGGCGGGCAGGAAGGCGTAGCCGATGTCTTCACAAGGCAGGGTATCGCGCTTGATCAGCCCGCAGATGCCGAGCTTGGCGCCGTCGCTGCGCCGGGCCACCAGATAGAGGCCGTGACCGTGGCGGGCATAGCTGACCGCCGGCCCCTGCTGGATGTAGTTTTCGGCATCCTGCAGAGTGCGGATGCCCCGATCGCCGATGTAGCGGTGAAAGTCGGGGTCGTTGAGCAGTTCGACAATGAAGGGGGCATCGGCAACGGTCAGTTCGCGCAGTTCCAGGCGCTCGGAGAGGATCATGACAAGGGCTCGCATAGAAGAGACAGGCCCCAAGACTGCCCCCGCCACCGGCTATTGGCAAGGCCGTCACCATGAAAAAGGGCCGCAGCGCGGCCCCGGTCAATGAAATCAGCCGTGTCAGGCCGCCAGCAGCCCGGCATAGCCATTGCCCTGCTCGCGCAGCGCCACGAACACCGCCGCGCAGTCGGACCAGGAGAGACCGAGCCGCTCGGCCACCTGGGCGGGCCACTCGGGCGGCGCCTCGTCCCCCACGTCGGACTGCGCCGCCAGGGCGATGGCCAGATGGATGAGGGCGGCCTCGGCAGAGAACTCCTTGGCCAGCAAGGGGTTGTAGTGATACTCCACCGCATGGCAGATGCTCAGGGGGAATTGCCAGCGCCTGGCCATCTCGGCCCCGGTCTGGGCATAGTTGAAGCCGACCACCAGCTCCTCGGCCTTGGCGCGCCCCTTGCTGGGCTCCAGATCCTTGATGTGGTTCACCATGTTCTCCGGCAGCCCCACGTGCATGATGAGCCGTCCCATGTCGTAGAGCAGGGCGCAGGTGAACACCTCCTCCCCCTTCATGCCCTTGAGCTTGGCCAGCCGTCTGGCCAGTTCGGCCACGTCGAATACCTTGCCCCAGAAATGTTTGAGATCGATGCCTGGCACCGCATTGATGGAACCTGTCAGGCCGCAGGCGAGCACCATGTTGCGCACCACGTCGACCCCGAGCCGTACCACGGCCTCGTTGACGGTGGCGACCTGGCGACTGCCGCCAAACTTGGCGGAGTTGGCCAGCCGCAGCAGCTTGGCAGAGATCACCGGATCCTTGTTGATCTTCTTGGCAATCAGCAGGATATCCGGCTCTTTCTCGTTGAAGGTCTGCACCAGTTCGCGCATGACTTCCGGCACGTTGGGCAGGTTCTGGGGCTTGGATAACAGCGAGTCTATGGTGGGCATATTGATATCCGTCCATGCGATTTTATGATGGTTGTTGTTTGCCGACAGCAAACCCACATTAATTATGGGTAACAAAAACCGCCCCTACCGAAATGTTTTTATCGAAATATTTCAATGTGTTAATAGCTATCTCGCTATACTGGCATCCTTTATGACATGACGAGGCACAGCACATGAGCGAACCCACCGAGTTCTTCGACGAACAAACCCTGCTGGAGATGGTCGACAACCAGCTGAGCGACGGCCACCCGCTGCAGGTCAAGGCGACCCTGATGCGGCTGGTGATGAAGGGCACCCCCCGTGAAGAGGCGCTGCAATATATCGCCTGTGCCCTAGGGGCCGAACTGATGGCGATGGAAGCGGATCAGGGCCCCTTCAACCTCGAGCGCTACGGCCAGTTTCTGGACTCCCTGCCCGAGATGCCCTGGGCCGAATAAACGCCCACTCCCGCCGCCGGCGACCCGGTCGCCGGCCTGCCCCCGTTAGGCAAGCCACCCCGCCAGCCATTATCATTACTGCCACCGGACAGCAGGGGAGCAAGCATATGCGCTGGCAAGATCGCCGTGAGAGCAACAATGTGGAAGACAGGCGCCAGCAGGGCGGCGGGGGCGGTATCCCCATCGGCGGCAAGGGGCGTCTGATCCTGCTGGTGGTGGTCATGGTGGCCGGCTACTACGGGGTGGACCTCTCCCCCCTGCTCAGCGAGCCGACTACCCAGAGCCAGCCCCAGCGTCAGGAGATGTCTCAGCCGGCCAAGGATCCCCTCGCCAGGTTCACCTCGGTGATGCTCGCCTCCACCGAGGATGCCTGGGGCGAAATCTTCCAGCAGAGTGGCAGCAGCTATCAGGCCCCCAAACTGGTGCTCTATCGCGGCGCAACCCGTACCGGCTGCGGCCAGGGCCAGTCGGTGATGGGCCCCTTCTACTGCCCGGCGGATCGCACCGTCTATATCGATCTCTCCTTCTATCAGGAGATGCGCGACAAGCTGGGGGCCGACGGCGACTTCGCCCAGGGCTACGTGGTGGCACACGAGGTGGGCCACCACGTGCAGAACCTGCTCGGCATCGAGCGCAAGATGCGTGAACAGCAGCAGGGATTGAGCCGGGCCGAGCAGAACAAGCTGTCGGTCAAACTCGAGTTGCAGGCTGACTGCTTTGCCGGCGTCTGGGGTCACTACATGCAGCGAGAGCAGGTGCTGGAGCATGGCGATCTGGAAGAGGCGCTCAACGCCGCCCAGGCCATCGGCGACGACCGTCTGCAGCAGCAGAGCCAGGGCCGGGTGATCCCGGACAGCTTCACCCACGGGACTTCGGCCCAGCGCTACGCCTGGTTCAAGCGCGGCTTCGACAGCGGCAAGCCCGCAAGCTGCAACACCTTCGCCGCCCGCTAGACGCCTAAAAGAAGGGCCGGATCCTGACAGTATCCGGCCCTTTTTCCATTCATGGGTTAACGTCAGTACTGGGAGTTGACGATCACCTCCTCCCCCAACGCCCCTGCCAGCGGCAGCGGCCGGTAGGTGGAGTTGGCCGAGCGCAGCAACCGGATGCCGCGAATGCCGATCTCCTGCGCCGCCTTGATGTCGCCATCGGCATCGCCGTAGAAGATCTTCATCTGCTTCTCCTTGAGCCACTGCACCTTGGTGTTCTGGCCCGGCTGATCGCCGGCAAAGATCACCGGGTTGAGCTGGTCGGCCGGAATATTCATGGTCTGCTGCAGGGTCTTGCTGACGGTTTCGGTCTTGGTGGCCGAACGGCCGGTGACGAAATAGATGTGATCGCCGCGCTGGAGGTGCATGGCGATGAGCGCCTTGCCCACCTCTTTCGGCACGCTGAACGCGTCCCAGCCATTGTTCATCTTCTCCCAGAAGGCCGGGTTCTTCAGGTAGCTCTCATCGTTGGGCGAGAACTCCTGCTTGCCGCGATAGAACCCCGGGCTGGAGAAGAGCAGGGTGTCGTCGATGTCGAAACCTACCGCCATCGGCGGCAACCCATCCAGGCTCCTGGCAATCTGCGTCACCGACACCCAGTGAATGGGGGCCTGCTGGGCCAGGGTCACCGCAGTGACACCGGCGGGGCTGGCCGGGGCTTCGACCGCCACGGCGGGCAGAGTCAGGCTGGCGGCGACCAGGGAGGCAAGCAGGGCAAAACGGGGGGATAAGGACATGATACGGCTCGTGACATGAAGGAAACAGGGGGCCGATCCTGCCCCATGCCGACACCGGAAACCGTGAAACCCGCCACAAAACAGGGCCAACTGACACGCATCGCCACGGCAAGCCCCCATCTTGGCGCAATCGCCAAACAGCATGGCGTGGGCGCCAAGGCCGGCGCCGACGATGCGCCCCATACTGGCCACTCCCATCCACTCAGGAGCCCATCATGGATTACAAGCAACGGCTGCAAGCCTGCCTCAACCGGGTCATCTGCGATCCCGATTTCACTCCGGCCGAACTCGATCACTGGTTCTGCCCGGACTATGTCCAGCTGGTGGATGACCAGCGGCTGGATCGCGCCGCCTTCGAGCAACACCTGCTGGCCCTGCGCCAGAGCCTGGCCCGCTGCGAGATCCGCTTTGTCTCGCTGCTGGCCGAGGGAAACCGGGTGCACTCCCTGCATCGGGTGCGGGCCTGGCGTCACGACGGCGCCCAGACCGAGTGCAAGGTAAGCGCCCTGTTCACCTTTCAGGGCGAACGCCTGAGTCACACCGATGAGCTGACCTGTCTGCTGGCGGGGGCACCGGCCGACCGGGATCTCGGCTCCCGCCTCACGACCCCGCCGGCTCCCGCAAGAAGCGATTGAAGGCGTGAGAAAAAGCGCTGAAATCCCCGTAACCCAGTTCGAGGGCTATCCGCGACAGCGGCTGGCCCTGTTGCTGCAACTGGCGGGCTCGCCCCATCACCACCTGTTGCCGCCATTGCCGAAAACTGCAACCCAGCTGCTGGCTGAACAGCCGGTTGAGGGTGCGCACCGAGGCACCTGAATCGGCCGCCAGCTCCGCCAACCCGTATTCGATGGAAGGGTGCCGGCAGACCCGCTCCAGCACCCGCAGCAACCGCACGTCCAGCGCGGCGCTCAGCATGAATCCGGCCGCCACCGGCGCCTGTCGCAGCTCAGCCCCCAATACCGTCAGATAGGCATCCCTGAGCCCCGGCTCTGCCATGTCCGCCAGCCGCTCGAACAGGCCGGCCAGCAGCGGGCTCACCTGGCGGGTCGTCAGCTCGCTGCCCCCATCCAGGTCATCCAGATAGATCATACTGAGCCGGGAGTGACGCAGCACCCTGAACTCATGGGCCAGCCCGGCCGGGATAAGGCAGAGCTGGCCCGCCACCAGCAGCACGCCTGCCGCCTCACTGCTGATCACGCCACCACCCCGATGCAGGTAGCAAAACTGTGAGCCGCCGTGACAGTGGAGGGCGGTGAGCGCGCCTTGCGGGTAGTCGCGATATAAGAGCTTCATGACGAACTCCCCAGGCCCAAGGCCCAAGGCCCACACACCAGCAGGCTCTTTCGGCACTTCTTGTCCCCCGCTCTCGCCCCGGTGGGCTATAACTGCTGTACGCCTTCTAATGACATTCAAATCAATTGCACCATTTATTGGAGATGCCATGGACGTGCACACCGCAGCTGCCCATTCGAACACCGCCACTCCCGCCTCACCCCAGGCCAGACTGGAGGCCGTCGACCAGCTAATGGCACGGCTCGAGCTCGCGCCAGACGGCTTGATCCTGGATGCCAACCCCCGTTTTCTCGCCATCATGGGATATCAGCTGGCCGAGCTCAAGGGTCAGCACTACAGCATGCTGCTCCCCGCTGAGGCGGAAGAATCCGCCGACGAGGTCGCCCGTTGGCAGGCGCTGCGGACGGGGCAGGCACAGGAGGGAGAGTTTCATCGGCTCGATCGGCAGGGCCGGGACATATGGCTGCGAGGCAGTTGCAGCCCCCAGCTGGATGAACAGGGCACGCTGATCCAGGTCATCGAATACAGCATGGATCTGACCGAACAGAAGCAGCTGAACGCCAACTTCGAGGGACAGCTCAACGCCCTCAGCCGGGTCATGGGCAAGGTGGAGTTTTCACTGGATGGCATCATCCTCGATGCCAATGCCCGCTTTCTGGAGACGGTGGGCTATCAGCTGGAGGAGCTGAAGGGTCAGCACCACCGGCTGCTGGTCGATCCTGACTACGCCCAGTCGGCCGACTATCGCAGCTTCTGGGAAACCCTGCGCCGGGGTGAATTCCTGGCGGGAGAGTTCTGCCGACTCGGCAAACAGGGTGAAGAGATCTGGATCCAGGGCTCCTACAACCCGGTGCTGGATCTCACCGGCAAGCCCAGCAAGATCGTCAAGTTTGCCACCGACATCACGGCCCAGGTGGCGCAGCATCGCCAGCTCAAGCGCGCCATGGAGGAGGCCGAAGAGGCCGCCAGGGTGCGTGAGGAGCTGCACAAGTCGCTGCAGGAGATGTCGACCCCGGTCACCCCCATCTGGGACGGGATCCTGCTGCTGCCGCTGGTGGGGATCATCGATTCCATGCGCACCGCCGACGTGATGAACAAGTCGCTCACCAAGATTGCTGAGACCCGGGCCAGGGTCTTCGTGCTGGACATCGCCGGGGTCGCCACCGTGGATACCGGCGTCGCCAACCAGCTGATCAAGATCACCAAGGCGACCCAGTTCATGGGGTGCGAGGCCATCATCTCCGGCGTCTCGCCGGCCATCGCCCGCACCATGGTGGAGCTGGGGGTCTCTGTCGGCGACATCCGTACCACGGCGACCCTGCGGGATGCCTTCGAGATCGCCCTCAAGCGGGTCGGATCCACCCTCTAGGAGAGATGCATGCTGCTCAACAATGATCTGGGCATCGCCGACGTGGCCGACTGCATCGTGGTCAGCATGCGCCCCGACCTCGGTGACGAGGGCATGCAGCAACTGATGCAGGCCCTCTCCCAGCGGCTGATGCTGGGCCGCCAGCACGCGGTACTGCTCGACTTCTCCGGGGTCATGCTGCTCGATCACCACGAATTCAGGCAGGTACGCAAACTGGCCGAGGTGTGCCGCCTGCTCGGTGCCGTCTGCCTGCTGGTGGGGCTCAATGCGGGGATCGCCGCCTTCCTGGCGCTGGCCGATGCCGAGCCCGGGCCGCTGCGCTGCTTTCTCGACATGGACGATGCCTTCGCCCATGTTCGCACGACGCTCAAGGATGAGGAGTAGCGCAGCATGCAGTTGGAACAGAGCATGCAAGAGGCCAGCTACCCGCTGCGCCACGACATCGACCTGCACCTGACGGTGATGGCGGTACGCCGCCTTCCCTTCATCGCCAACCTGTCCGAGGTGGACCGTGCCATGCTCTCCACCGTGGTCTCCGAGCTTGGCAGCAACATCCTGAAATACGCCGAGCGGGGGGAGATCACCCTCACCCTCCACCATCCCAGAGGACGCCCCTGCATCGACATCGTCGCCCGCGATCAGGGCCCCGGCATTGGGGACGTGCATCAGGCCATGCAGGATCACTACAGCACCTCGGGCACCCTGGGCCTGGGCCTGCCCGGCGTGCGCCGCATGATGTCGGAACTCACCATCAGCACCCCGCCAGAAGGGGGGACTCTGGTGCAGGCCCGCAAGTGGCTGGGCGCGGCGCCCCTGGTATCCAGACCAATCGCCCCCCTCGCCAGTGCCGGCCAGCTGCACGCCGGCCTGCAGCTGGCATGGGCCAGCGAAAACCGCCCCTGCTATCCGGAACGGGTCTCCGGCGATCTGGCCTTCATTCGGCCGGGGCCGGAGGGGGTGTCGCTGATCCTGATCGACGTAAGCGGCCACGGCACCTCGGCCAACAAGCTGGTACAGGTGCTGGAGGCGGCACTGCAGCAGACCCGCGAGCAGGAGCCGGCCCGCCTGTTGCAACTGCTGCACCAGCACTGTGTCGGTACCCGGGGCGCCGCCGCCGGCGTGGCCCTGGTCAACGGCGAACGGGGTGAGCTGAGCTATGCCGGCATCGGCAATACCCGCATCTGCCTGCGTGGCCGCGAGCCTTGGCGCGGCATCTCCCGCGATGGGGTACTGGGAGAGCGCTTCCCCACCCCCTTGCTGCAACGCCAGCCACTCGTCGCGGGGGACGTGGTGATGCTCTATTCGGACGGTATCAGCGAATCCCTCAACCTGCGCGACGGTGCGCTGGATCTGGCCGCCGAGCCCACCCAGCTGGCACGCCAGGTGATCGCCCACAGTGGCCGCAGCACCGACGATGCCAGCTGCATCGTGCTGCGGGTGCTGGCAGGAGAGGAGAATTAGATGCGGCAACTGATCGGCGACACCCTGCTGTCTGGCCCGGCGGCGGCACTCACCGCCCGGCGCAAGGTGATCCAGGTACTCACCTGCCTCGACAGAAGTCCCACCTTCGTGGCACCGCTGGCAGGCGCCACCTCCGAGCTGGTACGCCAGCTGGTGGCGAACGCTGAGCCGCTGCAACTGCAGGTGTGGCTGGAGCCGCACGCGCAGGAGTTGTGGCTCTCGCTCTCGGCTGATGCCCCCATCTCCCCCGAGCCGGATGGCCGCCATTCACGTAGCATCCGGCTGGTAGCGCACGCGGACAACGCCATCGCCCTGGTCTACCGCCTGCCCCGCTGGCCCGATGAACCGCTGCTGCAACAGATGCAGCGGCAGTTCGCCGAACCGACCCGGGACGAGCTGTTTGCGGTGATGCAGGCCAAGAACCAGGAGCTGGAAGTGGCCTATGAACTGGCGGAGAGCGCAACCCGGGCCAAGAGTGATTTTCTCGCCAACATGAGCCACGAGATCCGCACCCCCATGAACGCCATCCTTGGCATGTCCCATCTCGCCCTGCAGACCCGGCTCGATCCGCAGCAGTTCGACTACGTCAGCAAGATCCAGCGTTCGGCCCAGCATCTGCTCGGCATCATCAACGACATCCTCGACTTCTCCAAGATCGAGGCTGGCAAACTGGATCTGGAGCGGATCGAGTTCGATCTCGACCATGTGCTGGAGAATCTGGCCACCCTGGTGGGCGAAAAGGCAGAGGCCAAGGGCATAGAACTGCTGTTTGAGGTCGACCACCAGCTCGACACCCTGCTCTATGGCGACCCCCTTCGCCTCGGCCAGATCCTGATCAATTACGCCAACAACGCGGTCAAGTTCACCGAGCAGGGGGAGATCCTGGTCAAGGTCAGCTGCCTGGAGAAACAACCCCAGGAGGTGTTGCTGCACTGCTCGGTACAGGACACCGGGATCGGCATGAGCCAGGAGCAGCAGCAGCGGCTGTTCCAGTCATTCCAGCAGGCGGACAGCTCCACCACCCGCAAGTACGGCGGCACCGGCCTCGGCCTCGCCATCTCCCGCAAGCTGGCGGAGCTGATGGGCGGCGAGGTGGGGGTAGAGAGCGAACCGGGCCGGGGCAGCACCTTCTGGTTTACCGCCCGACTCGGTAGGGGCAGGCGCAGATCCCGCTATCTGCCGAGCCTGGATCTGCGTGGGCGCCGCATGCTGGTGGCCGACGACAGTGCCAGCGCCCGTACCATCATGGCCGCCCTGCTACGCAGCATGAGCTTTGTGGTGGACACCGCCGAATCGGGTCAGCAGGCACTGCAGATGATCGCCGGCGCCGAGCAGGAGGGGCAGCCCTACGAAGTGGTATTGCTGGACTGGCACATGCCGGGGCTGGATGGCATCGAGACCGGTCGCCGCCTCATCGCCCGCGGCATGGGCCAGCGTCCCTACCGGGTCATGGTGACCGGCTACGGGCGGGAGGAGGTCTTTCGCCAGGCCGATACCGCCGGCTTTGATCGGGTGCTGGTCAAGCCGGTATGCGCCTCCGTGCTGTTCGACACCGTCATCGGCCTGTTCGGCCAGCAGGCAAGCCCCCTCACCTTCAAACCACCCCAGGCGACCCATCACTACCGCTTCGACGGGCTCAGGATCCTGCTGGCGGAAGACAACGAGCTCAATCAGCAGGTGGCGCTGGAGTTGCTGCGGGCGGTCGGTGCCGATGTCAGCATCGCCGGCAATGGCGCCATCGCGCTGGAGATGGTGGCCCAGACCCACTACGACCTGATCCTGATGGACATGCAGATGCCGGTGATGGATGGCCTGGCCGCCACCCGGCTGTTGCGCGAGCGGGAAGACGTCGGACAACACACCCCGATCCTGGCGATGACGGCCAACGTCATGGCCGGTGATCGCGAACGCTGCCTCGCCGCCGGGATGGACGATCACATCGCCAAGCCCATCGACCCCGACAGGCTGTATGCGGCCCTGCAGCGCTGGGCAACCTCCTTCAGCCGCGAAGTCAGCAGCAGACTCACTGCCTCCCGCGCATCCCCCGCCACCGCCTTGCTGCCACAGCTGCGGGCTCTCGGACTCAACGCCGAAACCGCCCTGCAACGCTTGATGCACAACTGGGAGTGGTATCGGGATCTGCTGCAACGTTTCGCCCGCCAGGGGAGTCAGCCGATGGAAAGCCTGCTGGCCGCCTTGCAGGCGAATGACCGGGAAGAAGCGCATCGACAGGCTCATACCCTCAAGGGCATAGCCGCAACCCTGGGGGCCGGGTCGCTGCAGGAGGTCTCGGCCCGGCTGGAGAGCGCCCTCGCCCGGGGAGACGACGCCGCCAGCCTGCTGCCGCTGGCCGAACTGGGGTTGCAACAGCAGCAGCAACTGGCCGCCGGCCTGCTGACGCTGCTACCGGCCCCTACCGCCCCCGGCTTGCCGGAGGCAACCCCCGCCGAGCTGGCCCCCCTGCTACACCAGCTGACCGGGCTGCTGCTGGAAGACGATGCGGAAGCCTTCATCCTGTTCCAGCGCAATCAGGCCAGGCTCGCCCCCCTGCTGGGCGAGGCGGCACCGGCCATGCACGATGCCATGACCCGTTTTCGCTTCGCCGATGCCCTGGCACATCTGCAACAAGTCCGGGCCCTCAGACCCGATCTGTTCAACCAAGAGTGAGGCCACCATCATGCTCAACTTGCTGGATCCCGATACCAAACCCACCCTGCTGGTGGTCGATGACACACCGGAGAACCTCTCCCTGCTCAGCGCCCTGCTCAGCCCCCACTACCGGGTCAAGGTCGCCATCAGCGGCCAGCGGGCGCTGGAGATCCTCTCGGCCGGCACCCGGGTGGACTTGATCCTGCTCGACGTGGTGATGCCCCAGATGGATGGCTATCAGGTGATGCAGGCGCTGCAGGAGATGCCGCAGGCGCGGGAGATCCCGGTGATCTTCCTGACCGCCAAGGTGGAGGAGAGTGCAGAGGCGCACGGCCTGGCGCTGGGGGCCGTCGACTACATCCACAAACCGATCACCCCCGCCATCGTGCTGGCCCGGGTCAGAAACCACCTGGAGCTGAAAGCCGCGCGGGATCTGCTGCACGACCAGAACGCCTTTCTGGAGCAGGAGGTGGAGCGGCGCACCCGGGAGAATGAACTGATCCAGAACATCACCATCCACTCCCTCGCCTCGCTTGCCGAAACCCGCGACAACGAGACCGGCAACCATATCCTGCGCACCCAGCACTATGTGCGGCTGCTGGCGGAAACCCTCTGCGAGCACCCCCGCTTTCGTGCCGAGCTGACCCCCAAGACCATCGATCTGCTGTTCAAATCGGCCCCGCTGCACGACATCGGCAAGGTCGGTGTGCCGGACCGGATCCTGCTCAAACCCGGCAAGCTGGATGCGGACGAATTTGCCCAGATGAAGCACCACTCCATCCTCGGCAAGGAGGCCATCGTCCATGCCGAGGAGGCGCTGGGGGTGGAGGTGGAGTTTCTGCGGCTGGCCAAGGAGATCGCCTGCTACCACCACGAGAAGTGGGACGGCACCGGCTACCCCTATGGCCTGATCGGTGACGAGATCCCCCTCTCGGCCCGCTTGATGGCGCTGGCCGACGTGTACGACGCCCTCATCAGCAAGCGCTGCTACAAGGCCGCCATGTCCCATCAGGAAGTGGTGCCCATCATACTGGCGGGGCGGGGCAATCACTTCGATCCCGACATCACCGACGCCTTTGCCCGCATCCACCAGCAGTTCAACGAGATAGCCCTGCGCTACAACGACGACAAGGGCGAGCGAGAGTCCAACCGCGACTAGGCGGTGGCGGGCAGCAAATCGGTGAAGACGAAGCCGTCCCGCTCCACCGTCTCCCCCACCCGGATGGCCAGCGGCCGCTGGAACATGGGGCCGTCCCAGGCCAGGGTATGAAACTCGCCGTTCTCGCCGCAGGGGTCCACTCCGGCGGGCAGGGCCGCCAGCAAGGCCGCGTCAAACTCATGCCCGCCGAGGGTAGCAGGCAGCTTGCGCGGATCCAGGGTGCTGATCCTGGCCCTGAGCCCTGCCGCCATCATCTCGCCAGCCAGCTCGTCGGTCTTGCTGCCCCACAGCGGAAACAGCGGCGTGATCCCGGTCCCCGCCAGCTGCCGCTCCCGATAGGCACGCACATCCTCGAGGAAGAGATCGCCAAACGCCATGTGGCGGATCCCCTGCGCCACCACGTCCGCGATGAAGTCGGTCATGATGCGGGCGTAATCTTCATTGCTGCAGGGCCAGGGCAGGTCAATGGTGGTCAGTGGCAAGCCCACGCACTCGGCCTGTGCCAGCAGCAACTGCTTGCGTACTCCGTGCATGGCCACCCGTTCGAACGCCTGGTTGAGGGTGGTGAACAGCCCCACCACCTCGATGGCCGGATCCTGCCGCAGTGCGTGCAGCGCCCAGGCGCTGTCCTTGCCGCTGCTCCAGGAGAGCAGCACCTTGGTCTTCATCATGATTTCTCCAGCTATCTTGAGGTCGGAGCCGGCAAGGCGCCGGCCATCGTCCTGATTATTCGTCCGGGCGAGGAGCCCGGCGCTTGAGCGTGTCGCTCCGTCTCGCTGCACCAAAAAGCTGCAAGACAGTGTTGCGAATTGTGCGATTTACATCACGGGATGCAAAAGCATACCCTCGGTAATGAGCGTGTCCCCTGTAAGGATGGGGGAACAATAACTAAAAAAACGATGGGAAACATAAGGATATGACGACAGTCACACCAGCTTACGACCACAGCCGTCCCCTCAACCGACAGGATTACAAAACCCTGAGCCTGGCCGCCCTCGGCGGCGCCCTCGAGTTTTACGACTTTATCATCTTCGTCTTCTTCGCCGTGGTGATCGGCGAGCTGTTCTTCCCGGCCGACATTCCCGAGTGGCTGCGCCAGTTCCAGACCTTCGGCATCTTCGCCGCCGGCTATCTGGCCCGCCCGCTGGGCGGCATCATCATGGCCCACTTCGGCGATCTCATCGGCCGCAAGCGGATGTTCACCCTCAGCATATTGCTGATGGCACTGCCGACCCTGCTGATCGGTCTGTTGCCCACCTACGCCACCCTCGGCATCGCCGCGCCCCTGCTGTTGCTGCTGTTGCGGATCCTGCAGGGAGCTGCCATCGGCGGTGAAGTGCCCGGTGCCTGGGTGTTCGTGGCAGAGCACGTGCCGGCCCGCCGGGTCGGTGTCGCCTGCGGCACCCTCACCGCCGGATTGACCGCCGGCATCCTGCTCGGCTCCCTGGTGGCCACCGCCATCAACCGCGGCATGAGCCCGGGCGAGGTGAGCGACTGGGGCTGGCGTCTGGCCTTCGTGCTCGGCGGGGCATTCGGCATCGTCGCCATGTACCTGCGCCGCTGGCTGCACGAAACCCCGGTCTTTGCCGAGATGCAGGCCAACAAGGCGCTGGCGGAAGAGCTGCCGCTCAAGACGGTGCTGCGCAGCCACAAGGGCAGCGTCGTGGTCTCCATGCTGCTCACCTGGCTGCTCTCCGCCGGCATAGTGGTAGTGATCCTGATGACCCCCACCTACCTGCAGAAGGTGCACGGCATCAGCCCGGCCGATGCACTGACCGCCAACTCGCTGGCCATTCTGGCGCTGACCTTCGGCTGCATCGTCTATGGCCGGCTGATCGACGCCCTCGGCAGCGGCCCCACCTTCATGCTGGGCTCATTGCTGCTGGCCGGCGCCAGCTACGCCTTCTATCACGGGCTGGCGACCGACACCAGCCAGCTGGTGCCGCTCTATGCGCTGGCCGGTTTCTCGGTAGGGATTGTCGGTGCCGTGCCCTATGTCATGGTCAACGCCTTCCCGGCGGTGGTGCGCTTCTCCGGGCTGTCGTTCTCCTACAACGTGGCCTACGCCATCTTCGGTGGCCTGACGCCCATGCTGGTCACGCTCTGGATGAAGGAGGACGTACTGGCCCCCTCCCACTACGTGGTCAGCCTGGCTGTGCTCGGCTTCGTGCTCGGCCTGCTGCTCTGGCTGCAACAGCGCAGCCAGCGCCAGAGCGCGCCGCAGGTCGCCTGAACCATTCCGAGCCCCGCCCAGTGCGGGGCTTTTTTCATATGGCTGGTGTTCAGCCAGGCCGACATAAGATAGCCTCCCTCTC
The DNA here is from genome assembly GCF_041403025.1 of Aeromonas sp. S5(2024). Classification (NCBI taxonomy): domain Bacteria; kingdom Pseudomonadati; phylum Pseudomonadota; class Gammaproteobacteria; order Aeromonadales; family Aeromonadaceae; genus Aeromonas; species Aeromonas sp. S5(2024). Next base: position 110,678 of record NZ_JBGLRI010000010.1, read on the forward strand.
GGGCCCATCGACGGCCCGGGACACTCCTCCACCCTAGTCATCCGAGGTTCATGATGTTCTTTCAGGTCGTATTTCTCGCCTTGCTGGCGCTGCTGCCCATGGTCAACCCGCCCACCACGGCCACCCTGTTGCTGGGGCTGAGCAAGGGCATGTCGCGCGAGCACGTACGCCGCCAGATCAACCTGGCCGCCATCTATCTGTTCTGCACCCTCTGCGTCAGCTTCTTCATCGGCTCCTCCATCCTGGATCTGTTCGGGATCTCCATTCCCGGCCTGCGCCTGGCCGGCGGCCTCATCATCGCCTTCATCGGCTTTCGCATGCTGTTCCCGGCACCGAGCCAGGCGGCCGGGGTCGACATCAACCAGAGCATCGCCTTCGTGCCGCTCACCATGCCCAGCATGTGCGGACCGGGCACCATGGCGCTGGTGATCAGCGGTGCCGCCCAGATCGCCGAGCTGCCGGACGAATACAGCCGCTTCACCATCTATGCCGCCATGGTCACCGCCTTCGCCCTGATGAGCCTGCTCAGCTGGGGGGTGCTCAAGCTGGCGGATCCGGTCTGCAAGATCCTCGGCGCCACTGGCATCGATGCAATGACCCGGATCATGGGCTTCTTGCTGGTCTGCATGGGTATGCAGTTCTGCATCAACGGCATCAAGGAAGTGGCGCAGGATCCGGTGTTCCACGGTGCACCGGCGGCACAAACGGCACCCGCGTTGCCACACGTATCCGGCGCCCTTGATCAATTGCCGGACCCGCGCCAGCCCTGACTGAAAACGGTGTCATAAAAGCGCAGGAATCGTCGCTGATCTTGCGCCTGATCATGTTGTTGACACATAAATGAGTTAGTGTGTTTTTCATACAGATTCGATTCAGAGAGTGCTTGGTAGGTTTATGGATGGACACCCACTCACTTCAGGAGATGTGCAAATGGAAAAGATGCTGACCGAGATTGGAAGCTACAGCCTGTTTCATGAATATCTGAACGTGGTCGGTGCCGCCAGCCCCGCTCTGACCCGGATCAAGAGCCGGTGGGAGTACAAGCAGAGCGATCGTCTGGTTGCCCAGATCAGGGTCGATCAACAAGGCAACGCGCGCTTCTTCATCGACGCCCGCGCCATTTCGGTCAACTGACCGAGCCCCGTATCTGCAGCCCCGGCCCTTGCCGGGGCTTTTTATTGGCTGACGCTCACCCCTCCTCGGCGCAATCAGCACCACCCAGCTCCCCCGCCTGGATGTCACCGTGTAGGAATTTTAATGACTTAAAAACAAAAATAAATGGAATAATTAATTATGCGACATTGATCTCATCATAGAAATCAAAAATCGATAATCATGCCTGTCATCAAGAGGGATGTTTTACGCCGGGAGTGGCGATGACCTTAAGCAGAGGAAACGATGACCATTGACCTATCAAGCATGATTACCGAGACCCGCAACCCGGCCAGCGTCGAGATCGACCAGCTGCCGACCCTGGAGATGCTGCGCGTCATCAATCAGGAGGATCAGCAGGTCGCACTGGCGGTCAGCCAGTTGCTACCCGAGATCACCCGGGCGGTCGATGCCATCGCGACAACGTTCGGCAAGGGAGGCCGGCTGGTCTACATCGGCGCAGGCACCTCGGGCCGGCTCGGCATTCTGGATGCCAGCGAGTGCCCGCCGACCTACGGCGTCTCTGCCGAGCAGGTGGTCGGCCTGATTGCCGGCGGCCACAAGGCCATCTTGCAGGCGGTCGAGAACGCCGAAGATGACGCCGAACTCGGCGCCCAGGATCTGAAAAATATCCAGTTCTGTGCCAACGACGTGCTGGTGGGCATCGCCGCCAGCGGCAGAACCCCCTACGTGCTGGGTGCCATGGCCCACGCCAGAGCGGTGGGCGCCACGGTCTGCAGCATCAGCTGCAACCCCGGCAGCCCGCTGGCCCAGGCGGCCGACATCAGCATGGTGGCGGTGGTCGGCCCCGAGATCGTCACCGGATCCTCCCGCATGAAGGCGGGTACCGCGCAGAAACTGATCCTCAACATGCTCTCCACCGGCGCCATGATCCGCACCGGCAAGGTCTACGGCAACCTGATGGTGGACGTGGAAGCCACCAACGCCAAGCTGGTGGAGCGGCAAAAGCGCATCGTGATGGAGGCCACCGACTGTGAACGCGCCGTGGCGGAGCGGGCGCTGGCGCAGGCGGACAACCACTGCAAGACCGCCATCGTGATGATCCTGGCGGGACTCACGGCCGACGAAGCCCGCACCCGCCTGCAAAGCAGCAACGGCTTCATCAGCCAGTGCACCCACTGATCGGCAAACCGCATATTGGCCGGGCCAGGGACGGCAATACCACAACAAGAACGGGGTGCCCAGGCACCCTCATGACACAACAGACTGACTGGGTTCTTTATGGCAAAAATAACTGACACCATGGTTGGCCAGCTCATCCAGGCCATCGGTGGTCGCGACAACATCACCCACTGCGGCCACTGCATGACCCGGCTGCGGCTAAGCCTGGCCGACAGCCTGCATGCCGACCGGGATACCATCAAGCGCATCGCCGGCGTGATGGGGGTCATCGAGAGCGACGACCAGTTCCAGATCGTGCTGGGGCCGGGCAAGGCCCAGACCGCCTGCGAGCTGATGAACGGCATGCTGAGCGCGGGGCTCGGCGCACTGGAGGCGCCAACCGCCCAATCCGCCGATCTGGGCGAGATCGCCGCCGCCAAGAAACAGGCGCTGAAGCAGAAACAGACCAGTGCGGCCCACCGCTTCCTGGCCAAGTTTGCCACCATCTTCACTCCGCTGATCCCCGGCTTCATCGCCGCCGGCCTGCTGCTCGGCTTCGCCACCCTGATCGAGCAGACCCTGCTGCTGGAAGGCCAGCAGGCGGGCGGCATGCTGGCCGAATTCGTCGGCTACATGAAGCTGTTCAGCAAGGGCTTGTTCAGCTTCCTCAGCATCCTCATCGGCTACAACGCCCAGAAGGCGTTCGGCGGCTCCGGGGTCAATGGTGCCATCCTCGCCTCGCTGTTCGTGATGGGCTATGACCCGCAGGCCACCAGCGGCATCTATGCCGGGGTCAGCGACTTCTTCGGCCACCAGATAGATCCGCGCGGCAACATCATCGGGGTGCTGATCGCCTGCATCATCGGGGCCTCGGTGGAGCGTCAGGTACGCCGCTTCATACCCGACAGCCTCGACATGATCCTCACCTCCGGCATCACCTTGCTGATCATGGGGGCCGTCACCTTCGTCCTGATCATGCCCCTCGGCGTGCAGCTCTACAACGGCATGTCCTGGCTCTTCATCCACCTCAACGGCAATCCGTTCGGTACCGCCATCCTGGCCGGCCTGTTCCTCATCTCGGTGATGTTCGGCATCCACCAGGGATTCGTGCCCGTCTACTTCGCGCTGATGGATGCCCAGGGCTTCAACTCCCTGTTCCCCATCCTGGCGCTGGCAGGGGCCGGCCAGGTCGGCGCCGCCCTGGCACTCTACAGCCGCGCCGGCAAGGACTCCCTGCTGCGCACCCAGGTCAAGGGCACCATCATTCCCGGCATCCTAGGGGTGGGCGAGCCGCTCATCTACGGCGTCACCCTGCCGCGGGTCAAACCCTTCATCACCGCCTGCTGCGGCGGCGCCCTCGGCGGCTTCCTGGTCGGCCTCATCTCCTGGCTAGGCCTGCCGGTCGGTCTCAATACCGTGTTCGGCCCCTCCGGCATCGTCGCGCTGCCGCTGATGACCTCGGCCCAGGGGATCTTCCCCGGCATGCTGGTCTACGCCGCCGGCCTCGCCGTCGCCTACCTCGGCGGCTACCTCATCACCCTGATGTTCGGCTGCAAGAACGTCGATCTGAGTTAATCCCCCCTCCGGATTTATCGCCAAGGTCTGGCCCCGAGCAATCGGGGTCACGGCCAAACTCACCCCGGCTCTGGCACAGAGCCCACACAGGAAAGACAACAATGAAACAGTCCATGCTTGCCCTGGCCATTCCTGCCCTGCTTGCCGTCGGTACGGCGCAGGCCGCCGTCATCTATCAGGCCGATGACGGCTCCAACGTCGATCTCTACGGTCGCCTCGGCTTCAACATCTCGGACAAGAAGAGCGGCAACGATCAGGGCGATTTCGACGGCCGTATCGGCTTCACCGCCCGCCAGACCGTCAATGAGCAGGTGGCCGTGATCGGCATGGCCCAGTACCAGGTCAACGCCGCCGAATACGCCAACAACGTGCAGAAGAACAGCAGCGATCTCACCGCCCGTTACGTCTGGGCCGGGCTCGATGGCGGCCAGTGGGGCAAGCTGACCGGTGGCCGGGTCTCCTCCGGGCTCATCATGTTCACCGACATCGGCGACGTGTTTGCCGCCTCCGATGTCTCCATGGCGCGCCAGGCCAGCAAAGTGGACTCCACTGCGGTACAGGTGTTCCGTCAGGACGGCACCCTGCAATACCAGAACACCCTCGGCAATCTCGACTTGTCGCTGGCCTACATCCTCGGCAACGGCACCTCGGATCTCGACTATGGCTACAACGGCGCCCTGCGCTACACCTTCGATCTCGGTGCGGCGGGCAAGCTGGCGCCGGTCATCGCCTACCAGCAGAGCAAGGCGGCCCAGACCGGGGCCAGCAAGGTCGACCCCAATGCCGACGAGTACCGCTTCAGCGGCATCGGCACCCGCTACACCCTGGGCCCGCTGATGCTGGGCGCCCTCTATGCCAGGGATCAGGTGAGCTATCGCAACGGCCAGGCGGACAGCGAAGACAAGGTGTGGGAGCTGACCGCCGTCTACGACATCAACCAGAAGTGGGCCGCCCGCGCCGGCTACCGCCACCTCGACAACGACGGGGGAGACGGCATGAGCCTGCGCGACACCACCCTGGAGCTGCAGTACAAGCTCACTCCGCGCTCCTCCCTCTACAGCGCCTACGTGTTCCGGGGCGGTGAAGACGGGCTGGCCGGCAGCACGGTCACCAGTTTTGGCGGCAGCAGCAACAGCGAGGATTTCTACCACCTCGGCCTGCGCTACGAGTTCTGATCCCCTGCCGGCCAGTCGGCCGGCTTTTTGCATTCTGCTGGAGCCCCCCATGATCCGCCTCCCACTGCTCACCACCCTGCTGCTGTTGCTGACCCTGCCGACCCAGGCCGCCCGGCTGGAGCTGGCAGACAACCTCACCCTGCTGGCCTCATCCCGGGGCAAGGCCTCTCCCTTCGAGCGCGCCCTCACGCTGCCCGCCGGTGAAACCCGGCTGCTGGTACGCTTCGACAGCCCGCTCGATCCCGGCTCCACCAACGAGAGCCAGGGGCGCGTCCGCTCCGCCCCGCTGCTGCTGACCCTGACTCTGCCCGCCAGCGGCACCCTGCGGCTGGTCACCCCGCCGCTGCCCACGCCGCAGGCCATTCGCCGCTTTGCGGCCAGCCCGGCACTGCAGCTGGCGACCGCTGACGGCACCCGCCCCTTGCTGGCCACCGCCCTGCCACGCAGCCAGGACAGCCTGCTGACCGACTATCAGGCACTGCTGGCCCGTTACGACGGGTCGGCCAGCGCAGCCACCGCCCTGCCCGCCGTCACGCCCATGCTGCCCGCAGCCACCTCGGGCGCCGTGCCCGTCGACCCTGAACTGCAACGGCGCTACCTCGCCGCCGACGAGGCCCAGCGCAAGGCCTTCCTGCGCTGGGCCCTCGCCCTCTGAGCCGCCACTGGCCCATAAAAAAACCACCCGCAGGCGGGTGGTTTTTTTCTCTCGGCAGGTCTCGGCGTCTGTTGCTACCGGGCCCGCGTCACTCCTTGTTGAGTCGGTCGATGGCACCCCGGGTGCCGTCGATCAGCGCCCAGGCCTCGTCACGGCGCTGCACCAGACCGAGGAACAAGATGTCGGTGATGGTGTTCTGGGCGGTACGCGATGAGATGGAAGAGATGCGCAGCTCGTTCTCGTCGGCCACCGTGTCCAGCACCATGTCGGCCATCTGCCGCAGAGGGGTGTTGCGAAACGAGGTGACCGCGATCAGGGTGGCGCCGTTGCGCTTGGCCAGCTCGGCTGCCGCCAGCACATCCCGGCTGGCGCCGGAATAGGAAACCACCAGCTGCACGTCCCCTGGTCCCAAAGTCTGGGCGATGGAGATCTGCACGTGGCTGTCCTGGGCGAACAGGGTGGTGACCCCGATCTTGAGCAGCTTGTACCAGAGATCCTTGGCGGTCAGCGCCGAGCCGCCGATCCCCACCAGCTGGACCCGGCCAGCCTGGTTGATGACGTCGAGCACCCGCGCCAAAGTGGCGTTGTCGAGGGCCTGGGTGGTCTCCACGATGGAGTTGATCTTCTCCTGGGCCAGCTTCTTGGCCATGGTCTCCAGATCGTCGTCGCGGCCGATGCCGTTGTAGAGATCCCCTACGTTGTCGGTCTTGATGGCGTGCTTGCGCCCCAGATCCTCGCTGACCGCCAGCTTGAAGGCGGTGAAGCCCTTGAACCCGATCTTCTGGGTGAACTTCACTATGCTCGACTGGCTGACATCAGCCTGCTGGGCCAGCTCCTGGGAGGAGAAGTGGGTCACCTGCTCCGGGCACGCCAGGATGTAATCGGCGATCTTGAGCTCGCTGGGGGAGAGCTGACTGCGGATATTGGAAATTTTCGACAGGGTAAGCATGGGTTCTCTCTGCTGCTTGTTCTGCGGCGCCCTTACTGGGTGCCGCCCACGGTGAGCTGATCCAGCTTGAGGGTGGGCTGGCCGACACCGACCGGCACGCTCTGCCCCTCCTTGCCACAGACCCCGACCCCGCGATCCAGCGCGAGATCCTTGCCCACCATGGAAACCTGGCTCATCGCCTCGGGGCCGTTGCCGATCAGGGTCGCCCCCTTGATGGGCGCGGTGATCTTGCCATCCTCGATGAGGTAGGCCTCGGAGGCGGAGAAGACGAACTTGCCGGAGGTGATGTCCACCTGACCACCGCCGAAGTTGGGGGCGTAGATCCCCTTCTTCACCGAGGCGATGATCTCGGCCGGATCATACTGACCCGCCAGCATGTAGGTGTTGGTCATGCGCGGCATCGGCAGGGCGGCGTAGGATTCGCGGCGGCCGTTGCCGGTGAGCGGCACGCCCATCAGGCGGGCGTTCTGCTTGTCCTGCAGGTAACCCTTGAGGATGCCGTTCTCGATCAGCACGTTGTAACCGCCCGGCGTCCCCTCGTCGTCGATGGAGACGGATCCACGCCGACCCGGCAGGGTGCCGTCGTCGACGATGGTGCAGTGCTTGGAAGCCACCTGCTCACCGATGCGGCCGGCAAAGGCAGAGGAGCCCTTGCGGTTGAAATCCCCCTCCAGACCGTGGCCCACCGCCTCGTGCAGCAGCACACCGGGCCAGCCGGCACCGAGCACCACCGGCATGGTGCCGGCCGGGGCATCGATGGCGTCGAGGTTGACCAGCGCCTGGCGCACCGCCTCGCGCACATAGCCAAACGCCCGGCTCTCCAGTCCGTCCAGCTCGAGGAAATAGTCGTAGCCGAAGCGGCCACCGCCACCGGCACTGCCGCGTTCGCGACGATCGCCCTTCTCGGCGATGACGGTCACCGAGAGACGCACCAGCGGGCGCACGTCGGCGGCCAGGGTGCCATCGGTGGCGGCCACCAGCACCTCTTCATAGACGCCGCTGATGGAGGCCATCACCTGATTGATGGCGGGATCCAGACTTCTGGCGAACTTGTCCATCTGCTCCAGCAGAGCGATCTTCTGCTGCTTGTCGAGGGTCTGCAGCGGATCCAACGCCGGGTAGAGCAGGTTGGCTTCGGTGCGAGCCCACGCCTTCACCTTGCCCTGCGCACCAGCGGCCGCGATGCCACGGGCGGCGGTCACCGACTGTTGCAGCGCCAGCAGGCTCAGTTCATCCGAGTAGGCGAAACCGGTCTTCTCGCCGCTGACGGCGCGCACCCCCACCCCCTGATCGATGTTGTAGCTGCCATCCTTGACGATGCCGTCCTCCAGCATCCAGGACTCGTGCCAGCTGCGCTGGAAATAGAGGTCGCCGAACTCCACCTGATGGCTCATCAGGCTGCCGAGCAGCTGCTGCAGTCGCCCTTCGTCGAGGTCGTGGGGGGCCAACAGGGAGGCACTAACCTGGCTCAATAGACTCAATCTTTCTCTCCACTCTCGATGCGAGATGTCGTAACGGTTAAATCCCAGACCGTGGGTTCGCTTGGCGAAACGTCAGCAGACGTCCAACCCACCATCGGGCTTGCAAGCGTCCGACTCCCCCGCCACAGGGCGAATCGAACCTGCACATGTTCATAGCAGACGGGCATGGCCCAGCACCGGCATGGTGCGTTGCAGTTCGTCGACAAGACCGGGGTCCAGCGGCGCCAGCACGGTGCCGCGCCCGCTGTCCAGGCTGGCCAGCACCCGACCCCAGGGGTCGATCACCATGCTGTGGCCCCAGGTCTGGCGCCCCGTCTCGTGGGTGCCGCCCTGATTGGCGGCCACCAGGTAACACTGGTTCTCGATGGCGCGGGCCCGCAGCAGCGGCTCCCAGTGCGCCTCGCCGGTCACGGCGGTGAAAGCGGCAGGCACCAGCAGCACGCGGGCGCCGGCGCGGGCCAGCCGGCGGTACAGCTCGGGAAAGCGCAGATCATAACAGATCGAGAGGCCGAGGGGACCAAACGGGGAGTCCACCAGCACAGGCTCCTCGCCGGGGCTGAAGGTTTCCGACTCCCGGTAGCGGCCGTGATTGTCCGCCACGTCCACATCGAACAGGTGGATCTTGTGGTAGTGGCCCTTGAGATCGCCACTGGGGTCGAACACCAGGGTACTGGTGTGGATATGGTCGGAACCGGCGATGGTGGTCGGCATGGCCCCCGCCACCAGCCAGATGCCGTAATCACGGGCCCATTCGGCCAGCTGCTGCTGGATCGGGCCCTCACCTATGGTCTCAGCCCCGTCCAGATACCCCTGCCGCTCGCCAAACAGGGCGAAGTTCTCCGGCAGCAACACCAGCAGCGGCCGCTCACTCGGCAACAGGGCCAGCTCGGCGGCGATCTGCTCCCGGTTATCCTGCCAGCGACGGCCCGATACCAGCTGTATTGCGGCTAACCACATGAGGCGCTCCTTGTCGTTGTTGCCACCGTCAGATGCTGACCGCATCGCCGGCCTGCAGGGTGTAATCCAGCACTATGATACGTTCCAGCACCGGGCGGAAGATGGCCTTGAGGGCATCGTGATCCGGGTGGGGCAGATAGTGCTGGCGGGCCGCCTCGTCGGCAAAGGTCATCAGCACGCTGTGGGTGAAGCCCTCGGCCCGCCCTTCCGGGCTGTCATCCCGCCCCCACTCCACCGCCAGCACGCCGCTGACCTGATGGGGGATGGCGAGAAAGGCCGCGCGCACCGCGTCTATCTGTGCGGGCAGAGTGCCCGGCTTGAAGGCGATCAGCAGGATATGTCGGATCATGGCTCACTCCTTGTGATGGTGCCGGGCCGCTCGTTCAGCGCTGGGCGGGCCCCGCGTGTTTGGGGGTCAGCAGGAAGGGGGTCACCTCCTGCGTCGGCAGGTTGGGGGCCACCGCGTCGACCGCCTCCTTCTGCTGCTGATTAAGCTTGATACGGGCCCGATCCCGTCCCGCTTCGATCAGCTTGGGATCGTCGAGCGGGCCGGAGACCCGGAAATCGATACGGGTGACCACATCCACCACCGGCTCCAGCAGTTTGGAGAGCGCCAGCACGTAGAGCCCGGTGATCGGGGTCAGCGAGAAGGCCGCCACCACCGGCAAGGTGCCGCCCAGGTTGGGGGAGAAGCTCAGCTCGTAGTCGAGCCGCCAGCGCACCAGATCGGCGATGCCCTCGCCGCGCAGGTTGCCGGCCGCCCCCTTCATGTAGAAGTCGCGGTTGTCCACCACCCCCTGCTTGATCTTGGCGGAGGCCGACATGGACTCGAAGTAGAAGCCCTTGTCGAACACGTCGCGAAAATCGAGGCGCAGCTTGCGCAACAATGAATCCAGGCTGAGCAGGGAGAGCAGTCGCGCCCCCTTGTCGTTCACCTCGCGCAGGGTGCCGCCTTCCAGCTGGTAGTCGGCGGTGCCGCTCAGGGTCGGCACGTTCGGCCGATAGGGCACATCGCGCCAACTCAGATCCAGCGCCATCTTGCCGGGCGCATCGCCGATGGGCGAGGTGTAGCCGAGCCGCTTGAGCAGCAGCTCGCTGTTGTTGCTGCTGATGTGGGCGCGGGCGCGGGTCTGCATGCCATCCGCCCCGGCCAGCCACTCGGCGCTACCGTTCAGCTGGCTGCCCGCCAGCCGCATCTCCAGCCCCTTGAGGCTCAGCTTGTCAGCCCCCGGGATCAGCTCCCCCTTCACCTCGCCCAGCGGTAATTCGCCGAAGCGGCAATCCACGCAGCTGAAGGTGAGCCAGGGGATGGCATCCATGATGGCTCTGTCCTGTCTGGCATCGGGATCCGGGCTCAGATCCGAACTTTTGCCGGACCAGTGGATGCGGGCAAATTTGGCGTCGATGGGCTGACGCTCGGACACCGGCAGGCGCACCACCCCCATCACGTCCGGGCTGTCGATCATCACCTCGGTGGCCTGATTGACCGGCCCCACGGTGAAGTGCACCGCCTTGAGGTTGGCGCTGCCGATGTCGGCGCGGGCCAGGCGACCGTCCACCCACCACTCCTGCGGCAAGAAAGAGGGGCCCACCACCGCATTGCCGCTCGGCGCCGTGCTGGCCGGCAGCCACTGCTTGAGACGGGCCAGCCAGCCGGCCACGTCGGCCTGCTGCTGGTTGATGGCGAGCAGCATGGGCCGGTCGCGCAGCACCCGGGCGCCGGGCTGCCCCACGTCCACCCGCACCCGGCTGAGGTAGGGCACGCCGTCGCCGTACACCAGCCGGCTCTGCATATCCACGTCGGCCCCCAGCACGGCGCGGATGTCGGCACTGCCATCGCGGCCACGGGCGGTCACCTTGAGCGGCAGCCGGCTGCCGGCCGCCTTGGCAAGCGGCGCTGGCAGATCCAGCCCCATGCCCTGCAGGTTGGAGTCGAGCGCCAGCTGGAAGCTGAACGGCTGATCGCTTGGCAGGGTCAGCCCCAGGCTGCCGGCCCAGTTGCCGCGCCCCTTGAGGATATCCAGTGCCGGGATGTCCTGACGCTGGCGACGGCTGTCCCACTGCCCCTTGAACTTCAGATCGACCTGATAGCGATTGGGCTGCTGGCGGCCCTGATAGTCGAGGGTGAGCGGCTGGTTCCACAGGCTCGCCTTGAGGTTGCTGAAGCGGGTCTGCTCGTTGTCATACTCGAGCCGCCCCTGCACCTGCTCCAGCGGCAGATCCAGGCTGGTGACCCGCACCTTGTTGTTGCTGAACAGGGCATCGCCGCTGGCCTTGACCTCGCTCTCGCCATCCAGCGGAATATCCAGCTTCACCGAGCCCTTCATGGGGCCGCGGATCTCCACCTCGCGCAGCGCCTGACCGACCGAGCCGCCGAGCGGCGAGTCCTGCAGGTAGTCGCTGATGGCCTTGCCCTCGCCCTCAACCTTGGCGTCCACGTAGAGGTGGGCCCCCGGATAGAGGTCCGGGATCCAGGCGTGCACCGAGTCGGAGCTGGCCTTGCCGAGCTGGGTGGCGCGGCTGTTCATGTCGAGACTGGCATTCTGGAACAACAGATCGATCTGCAGGTCGGTAAGCGGTTGCCAACCGGGGAAGAATTCGTAGGAGGCCTGCTGCAGCGGCACCGCCACCTGGAAGATGCCCTCGCCCTTGCGGTAGGGGAAGTCGCGGAATTCGCCATACCAGAGCAGGTCAGCCCCCTTGGCCTTGCCCCCCTTGATGGCCCCGCTCAGGTAATCCACCAGGCTCTTGTCCATCACCTGCAGCGGATAGTAACGGTCGGCGTTGGCCGCGTTCTTGACGTCGATGCGACCGGTCAGGGCGAGGAAGGGGTGCTCGAACAGATCGAGCCGAAAGCGGCTGGCCAGGCTCAAGTCCGGGTTGTCCAGCACCAGATCCTGGCCATAGAGCACCCAGCCCTGCGCCACCTGCCACCAGTCGAGCCGCGCCGAGAAGCGATCGATGGGGATCGGCGCCTTGAAGTGACGGGCCGGATCTATGGCATCGTTTGCCAGTTGCAGCCGGGCGCTGCCGCCGGTCGGGGTGAGCCAGAACTCGCCGTTGAGATCGCGCACGCCAGGCACGTCGTGCCAGGCGTTGACCCGGATGTGGGACAGCTGGCCACTGACGGAGAGCCCCTGCCAGCCAGCATCCGCCTGCAGGATCAGATCCTGGATCTTGCCGGTCGGGCGGGTGCGCTTGAGGGTCTCGGTCAGCTCGGGATAGATCCCCGACACCAGCTGGCTCAGGTTGGCGATCTGGTCCAGATCGATGGCCGGTACATAACCCTGGATGCGATCGCCGACCCGCTCCAGCTGCAACCGGCTGTGCAGCCAGGGCTTGCCGTCGAGCTTGAAGGTGACGTCGTGGCTGGCAAACTGCCACTCCTTGCCGTCCCGGCGCAGCTGGATCTTGCCCCCCTGCAGCCCGAGCCGGTGCAGGTCACCCTGTTTTTCATCCTGCCAGATCAAATAGTTGTCGCCAAACGCCAGCAGCGAGTCTCCCAGCTGACCGGCCTTGAACTCGCTCCAGAGCTGAAAGTCGAGCTGGCCGCTCACCTTGGGCTCTCCTGAGTGGGTGCGGGCCAGCATGGGGCTGATGTCGAGCTGGCGGGCCCCCAGATAGAGCTGGCCCTTGAGCCGATCGAGCCGCACCTGGGGGGCATCCACGTCGACGATGAGGTCGAGGGTGCTCTCGCCCACCCCGTTGATGAGGTAAGCCTTGCCGACCCCCTGATGGCGCTTGCCGCGGTTCTGCCAGCGCAGCTGGGCGATGTCGAGGGCGCGCACCTCCCCCAGCGCCGTGGTGAGGCTGAGGCGGGTGTCGTGAATATCGAAGGTGGAGAGCTGGGTCAGCAGAAAACGCAGCAGGGCCTGCTGCTGGTCACTGCCGTTGCCGGTTTCCGGCTCCGCAGGCTGGCCCAGATCCAGCGCGATGTCGCCATCGCTCAGGATCAGCTGGCCAAACACCGGCTTGAGTTCGTTGAGGGAGCGCCAGAAGTCGAGGTGGGCCCACACCTTGCCAAGACGCAGGGCGAAGCGACCCGAATTCGGCGCGATCACCAGTTGCTGCAGTTCGAGGGCCGGGCCGCGCTGGGTCCAGTCCAGCCCGATGCGATCGACGCTGGCCTCCAGCTTGCTGTCGGCCAGCAGGGTATTGAGTAGCGCCTGCCGGTGCTGATTGAGCAAGGGGCCGCCAAAGCGCACCAGGCTGACCAGGATGGCCAGCAGCACGAAGAAGACCCCGAGGGCCAACCAGCCCCGACTCAGCCAGCGATAGACCAATTACATCATCACCACGTCGAATTGCTCCTGCCCGCAGAGCGGCTCGCTCACCACCCTGACCTGCTTGCCGATGAACACTTCCAGTTCGGCCAGGCTGTGAGACTCCTCGCCCCGCAGGTAGTCGGCCACCGCCGGGGCGGCGTAGACGGTGAACTGATCCGCGTCGTAGGCCCGGTTGACCCGGATGATCTCCCGCAGGATCTCGAAGCAGACCGACTCCACCGTCTTGACCCGACCGCGCCCCTTGCACTCGGGGCACTCGGAGCAGAGCACGTGCTCCAGGCTCTCGCGGGTGCGCTTGCGGGTCATCTCCACCAGACCGAGCTGGGAGAAGCCGTTGACGTTGGTCTTGGCACGATCCTTTGACAGCGCCTGCTCCAGGCTGTGCAGCACCCGCCGGCGGTGATCCTCGGACTGCATGTCGATGAAGTCGATGATGATGATGCCGCCGAGGTTGCGCAGGCGCAGGTGGCGGGCGATGGCCGCCGTCGCCTCGACGTTGGTGTTGAAGATGGTCTCTTCCAGGTTGCGATGGCCGACGAAGGCCCCGGTGTTGATGTCCACCGTGGTCATGGCTTCGGTCTGGTCGATGATGAGGTAGCCGCCGGATTTGAGCTCCACCTTGCGCTCCAGCGCGCGCTGGATCTCGTTCTCCACGTCGTAGAGATCGAAAATGGGCGACTCGCCGGAGTAGTACTCCAGCTTGTTGGCAAGCTCAGGCACGTACTCCTCGGTGAAGCGCTTGAGCTGATCGAAGCTCTGGCGCGAATCGACCCGGATCTTGTCGAGCTCGGCCCCGACGAAGTCGCGCACCACCCGAAAGGCCAGGCTGGGATCCTCGTAGAGGATCTTGCAGGGGGGGTACTTCTGCTTGCGCTCCAGGATCTTGCGCCACAGGCGTTTCAAGAAGGCGGCATCCTGCTCCAGCTCCTGCTCACCCACCCCTTCGGCGGCGGTACGGATGATGTAGCCACCCAGCTCGTCCACATAGCCGGCCACGGTGCGCTTGAGGCGCTCGCGCTCCGCCTCGGATTCGATGCGCTGGGAGACGCCGACGTGGGCACTGCCCGGCATGAACACCAGATAGCGGGACGGCAGGGTGATGTCGGTGGTGAGGCGGGCGCCCTTGGTGCCCAGCGGATCTTTCACCACCTGCACCATGATGTCCTGCCCCTGGCGCACCAGCTCGGCGATGTTGCCGGCCTGGAACTGCTCTTTCTCCTTCACCGCCACGCACTCAGTGTGCGGCACTATGTCGGAGGCGTGCAGGAAGGCCGCCTTGTCCATGCCGATATCGACGAAAGCCGCCTGCATGCCGGGCAGCACCCGGCTGATCTTGCCTTTGTAGATGTTGCCCACGATGCCGCGCTTGGCCTGACGCTCCACGTGCACTTCCTGCAGCAGACCGTTTTCGACCAGGGCAACCCGGGTTTCGGAGGGGGTGACGTTTACCAGCAGTTCTACCGACATAAGTTACCTTGCCTTTCTAGTTTTAAATTCTGGCAGCCAAACCGGCACGTGCCCGGTGAGTAACGCAGTAAGAAACAGCCGGTGCATGTCACCGACCTATGCCTTGCCTGTGATGGCTTCAAATTCTGATCGCCTTGCTGCGAGCGGTTCGCGGAACCGGCACAGCGCAACAAGGCAGCGGTTGGATTACCGGGACTGTTCCAGATGATGCTTGATCAGCAGATCTGTTTCCAGCAGGGGCAGGCCGACCACGGCGCTGTAGCTCCCCTCGATGCGGCTGACGAACTTGCCGGCAATGCCTTGAATCGCATAGGCACCGGCCTTGTCACAGGGTTCACCGGTGCGCCAGTAAGCCTCGATCTCGGCCTCGTCCAGCTTGCGAAACGCCACGTTGGTAGTGACCAGTCGCACGTCGCAGCGCTCCGGGGTGGCCAGCGCCACCGCCGTCATCACCTGATGTACCTTGCCGGAGAGCGCCTCCAGCATGTCCTTGGCGTCGAGCAGATCGGACGGCTTCTCCAGCACCCGGTCACCCAGCACCACTATGGTGTCGGCGCCCAGCACCGGCAGCGCCGTGGACGCGGCGGCCACGCCGGCCGTGGCCTTGTCGCGGGCCAGCCGGCAGACATAGTCCTGGGGCTTCTCGCCCTCTTCCCGCTGTTCCGGCACATCCAGCTTGAGTACCTCGAAGCGGTAGCCCAGCTGGGTCAGCAGTTCGTGACGGCGGGGCGAGCCCGAGGCGAGATAGAGTTGCAGTTCGTTGTGCTTGTTCATAATCACTTCGCGAGCCAGGGTACGGTTACAATGAGTTGTTTTTACTCATATTCACTTGATATTGAAGCGCCGGCGCACCTTGCGCAAGACTAGGAAAACCCAGGGCCATATTAGCATCGTGCTCAGGGTCGACCAAAAGTAGGCAAAATTGAGGCTGGCACGGCTGAACAGGTGCTCGGCCCAGAAGATGGTCACCTTGCCCACCAGCGAGAGGCAGCCGATGATCAGCGCCTGTTGCCAAAGGGAGAAGTTGCGGATCTTCTGGAACTGGAACGCCGCCAGATAGGTGGTGATGGCCATCGCCATGGCCCGCACGCCGAGGGTGCTGCCGAGCAGCACGTCCAGCAGCAGGCCCGCCACCCAGGCGGTGCCGACGTTGGTCCGGTGTGGCAGCGCCAGCGCCCAGTAGATGAGCACCATGGCGAGCCAGTCCGGCCGGAAGGGTTCGAGTTGGAAAGGAAGCGGCAGGATCGACAGACTAAGGGCCAGCAGGATCGAGATCCAGATCCAGATCCTGCCGCTGGCGGGTTGCAACATCAGCGCGTCGCTCCCGCAGCCGAAGGCGCCGCAGCCGGGGCTGCCGCAGGGGTCGGCGCCTCTTCATCGTCATGCACTTCCGGTTTCTTGTCGGTCCACAGCAGCAGCAGATAGCGCAAGCGGTCCAGTGCCACCAGCGGCTTGGCCTCGACCTGGGCGAAGGGCTTGCCCTCCACGTAGTCGGAGCGGGTCACGGTCGCCACCGGATAACCTTCCGGGAAGCGGCCGCCAAGGCCCGAGGTGACCAGCAGATCGCCAACCTGGACGTCGGTGTTGCGCGGCAGGTTGCGCAGCTCCAGCTTGTCGAGCTCGCCGCTGCCGGAGGCAATGGCGCGCAAGTCGTTGCGCAGCACCCGCACCGGGATGCCGTGGCTGGAGTCGGTGATCAGCAGGACGCGGCTGGTGGTGGAACCCACGTGCAGCACCTGACCGATCACCCCCTGATCGTTGATCACCGGCTGGCCGTTGTAGACACCGTCCAGCGCCCCCTTGTTGATCAGCACCTGATGGCTGAAGGGGTCGGAATCCACCGACAGCAGCTCGGCCACCATCTTGCGGGACTCCTTGTGTACCGGCGAACCCAGCAGCTCGCGCAGACGCTGGTTCTCGTGCTCCAGATGATCCATCTTGAGCAGGCGCGAGCGCAGGGTGAACAGCTGTTGTTCCTGCTGCTTGGTCTGCTCGATGAGGCCGGCCCGGGTCTGCACCTGGGTCGACATGGTGTCGAGCATGATACCCGGCGCATTGGCCATGTATTGCAGCGGGCTGACGAGCGAACTGAGGTAGACGCGGACGTGGCTGAACACACCGAAGCGGGAGTCCGCTACGATGGCAGCAATGGAGATGATGACGGCGAGAAACAACCGTAACTGAAGCGAAGGGCCTCTACCAAAAATGGGTTTCATGGGTCGTCAAAAAAGAGCCGGCACGCTGGCCGGCTTTGGGTCTTATTCGTAGTGGAACAGATCGCCACCGTGCATATCGATCAGCTCCAGTGCCTTGCCGCCACCACGGGCCACGCAAGTCAACGGATCTTCGGCAACCACCACCGGGATACCGGTCTCTTCCATCAGCAGACGGTCGATATCCTTCAGCAGGGCACCGCCACCGGTCAGCACCATGCCGCGCTCGGAGATGTCGGAGGCCAGCTCGGGCGGAGACTGCTCCAGCGCCACCATCACGGCAGAGACGATGCCGGACAGCGGCTCTTGCAGCGCTTCCAGGATCTCGTTGGAGTTGAGGGTGAAGCTGCGCGGCACACCTTCAGCCAGGTTACGACCACGTACTTCGATCTCGCGCACCTCTTCGCCCGGATAGGCGGAGCCGATCTCGTGCTTGATGCGCTCGGCGGTGGCTTCCCCGATCAGGCTGCCGTAGTTGCGGCGCACGTAGCTGATGATGGCTTCGTCGAACTTGTCGCCGCCGATACGGACGGACTGGGAGTACACCACACCGTTCAGGGAGATGATGGCCACTTCGGTGGTACCACCACCGATATCGACCACCATGGAACCGGTCGCTTCGGAGACCGGCAGGCCGGCACCGATGGCGGCAGCCATGGGTTCATCGATCAGGTAGACCTCGCGGGCACCGGCACCCAGAGCGGATTCCTTGATGGCGCGACGTTCCACCTGGGTGGAGCCGCACGGCACGCACACCAGCACGCGCGGGCTGGGGCGGAAATAGTTGTTGTCGTGAACCTGCTTGATGAAGTGCTGCAGCATCTTCTCGGTCACGTAGAAATCGGCGATCACGCCGTCTTTCATCGGGCGAATGGCGGAGATGTTACCAGGGGTACGACCCAGCATCTGCTTGGCGGCATGACCGACGGCAGCGACCGATTTGGCGTTCCCGCGCTCTTGGCGAATGGCGACAACTGAGGGTTCGTTAAGGACGATCCCTTGATCTTTTACGTAGATCAGGGTGTTGGCAGTTCCCAAGTCGATCGACAGATCGTTGGAAAAGACGCCTCTGAGCTTTTTGAACATGGCTACGGGAAATCCTAAGAATTTGGAGGTGCAGAAAACCGGCTAACTTTACCAATGCCCACCCCAATCGGCAAGCGCTCAAACTGTCGCCAACCCATCGGGCGCGACAAAAATGCGAGTCATCACTCACCCGCACAAGCCGACAAACGCTAATAAACAAGGGGATAGGGGGGCGAAGTTGACAGATCCGCCCCAACTCCCTGCTCAGTGCATCACTTCGCGCCGATAAATAATTCTGTCATTACCCCGGCTGGAGCCGAAAATGGCCTCACCCAGCAGGCTGTTCGGGTTCCCCGGATCGGCCAGCCAGCGCGGCTGTTGCGGTTGTTTTTCCAGCACGATGCTATATGGCACGCGTACCGCGAACTGAGGAGCCGCAAAGTGGAACAGCAACTCTCCCTTGTCGGCCTTCCCTACGACGGCCCCTGGCGAAGGGGCTCCCAGTCCGACTCTAATCCTGGCCGTCGTTCCCAACACCAGATCGCCACTGGCCACATCATAGTGCTGGGTATCGTCGGTAAAGAGCACGCCATCATTGGCCAGCGAGAGTGTGCTGCACACATCGGCTTCATTGCGGCTCCAGGCGCCGTTCTGGTAGTACTGCATCAGCAAGGAGAGCGACAGCGGCTCGCTGGCGGCGCCACGATCCGTGCCGGCCAGCACCCTGCCGTAGTAGGCAACCATGGTGTCATCAACCACTGCCGGGATGCTCAGCTGCTTCGCATTGCAGGTCACTCCGACTTGGCAGTCACCCGACACGCCTGTGTTCATGTT
The DNA here is from genome assembly GCF_041403025.1 of Aeromonas sp. S5(2024). Taxonomy (NCBI): domain Bacteria; kingdom Pseudomonadati; phylum Pseudomonadota; class Gammaproteobacteria; order Aeromonadales; family Aeromonadaceae; genus Aeromonas; species Aeromonas sp. S5(2024). The sequence goes on from NZ_JBGLRI010000010.1 coordinate 129,570, forward strand.
CATTCCGGTCAGGGTCGTGATCGACGGGTTTTCACCATCGATGACGCGCAACCCGAACCGTAGTTTGAAAAAGGGCTCTTCCGGCGTGGTGAGCGACGGCGTCCGCTCTGCCAGACGGGCAAACCGGCTGCTGCCATCGAAAATGACCTCGCCAGCCTGCCAGTTGGTCGCCAGGCTGCCGATCCGATCGGTTCGATCGATGCCGTCCTTGTTGTCGGCACCAACCAGATAGACCAGCCCTCTGGCAAAGGCGTCGCGGTAATTGAGGGTCACCCCGCCCTGCTTATTGCGAGCCTGCAGACGCATCTTCACGCCAAACGGCTGACTCATATAGCTGAAACCGCCACAGGCGGGGGTCACGGTCCCGCTGAACAGATTAAAGTCCCAAGGTACGAAGCGGCCCACCGGCACGCTGCTGGCGGGAGGGATGGTGTAGCCGAAATAACCCGTAGATACAGTGCTTCCCTCTGGCGGCGTTGCCACCGGTGGCGTCGCCGTCATCCGGAATACCCCGACCTCGCTCACCGTCTGGGTAACGCTGTTGAGGCTGTTGCTCGCGGGAACATGGTTATAGGTAGCCGTTCCCACCGCTGCATTGGTGCCGGGGTTTGGCGCCATCAAGGTGCTGCCCAGGGCAATCTTGGGCAGGACAAAGTTGGGCGTGGTCTGGTTCCCGGCACAAATATCCCCATCGTTGGCCGATTCCCAGGCCATCGCCTTGATGTCTACCTGGAAGCTATCTCCCGCCTTCTTGAACACCGGGCAACTGCTGTCCCCTGCCGCGCAGACGCCTTGCGGGGGCGTAATGCACAAGCCGACCGGACGCGCCACAAACTGGTCGGCGCCGGTCATCACCAGCCCCGCTTCATTGCCCGTGCCGTCGTAGCGGGCATCCAACTGCATCTGGCCGGCATCCGGATACTTGACCGTAATGGTCGACTGGCCTTGCGCGTCAAAAGTAAGCGGCACCAGGGTAGCACTGCCCAGATCGGTACCGATCACACTGCTGTTGACGCTTATCTTGCTATTGAAGTTATTGCTGGTCGGCAAAACGTAGCTGCTCCAGAACTTGATGCTCTTGTTCTGATTGGCAAAACCCGGCACGCACAGCTTGGTCACGTCGCTCTTCTTGACCGCCTTGATGGCTACCGTCTGCGGCTGGTTCGAGTAGGTATCCGGCACATCGAAGAAGAAACCGCTATCGGCAAAATTCAGGGTACAGGCAGCCGCACTGGGTGTCCCGGCGCCAGCCTTGCACAAGGTTGTGCTAAACGGCTTGGTAGCCGGAACCGAACCGGATACCCCTATGGTGACCGCAGTGGCGGTGTTGTTGCGCAGTTGAACAGTCGTGGAACCGCCACTGAAGGTCACCGTATTGCCGCCAACCCAGCCATTGCTGCTGGAAAACGGCTCCAGACTCAGGGTCGCGGTCACAGGGTCGGTGATCAGAGTGGTACAAGCCGCATCGGCGCATGCCTTGACCGTCACCGTCTCCGGATTGCAGGTCAGCGCCTGACCCGAGTGATCGAGCTGGAAGTGGTCGATCTGTACCCCCACCGGGTTGGAGCGCAGGGCGCAGATCCGCACGTTGTCTATCTCGTGGAAGTTGGTCACCGAACCGGTGGAGCCGGTCAGGGAGAGCAGGAAATTGGCCGGCACCGCCGCCTGACCGGTCTGGCTCGTCATGTTGATGGGGCCAACCAGGGTGCTATACCCCGAGCCGGTATCCCGCTCGACGGTGGCCAGCGAGTTGCCTGCGGAGCGGGAGTCGACCGTGATGCGATAGCGATGGGGGCGATTGCTGTTGGTTCCGCTGTCGACGGGCGGGTTCAGGTTGCTGGCCGTCCCCGTCAGATAGCGATAACCCGAGGTGCCCGACCCCGAACCACGGATGGAGACCGCCTGCGGCCGCGACCCCAGGTTGGTACTTCCCCCCTCGTTGGCATAGTTGCCGTACTCGTCGAGCCCCACCCCGAGCCAACCGCCGGCAAAGCCGCTGATCCCTGTCTTGTAGCCATAGCCCAGCGGGCCGCCAAAGGCCCCCGGTTGCGGCGTCAGGGTGGCATCTGAGAGCACCACCGCCATGCCGTCCGCCCCGCTCGTGCCGGAAGTCTTGTAGGCGTATTGATCGAATTCGACCGTCACCAGGTTGCCAGCCCCCGGGAAGAGGCGCTGGAAGGTGGCCGAAGTGGCCTGATCGGTAATGTTCTGGGTGAGGCGCAGACGGCCGTTCTGCACCGATGGCAGGGTGCTGTTGTTGCGCTGGGCGACCACCCAGCTGTCCGGGTTGATCTGGGCGCTGTCGAAGCCATCGGCAAAACAGGTCAGCATGGGCGGCAACACCGCCGTATTGATGCTGGATTGGGCATCCATCTTCAGGTAGCCGGCCGTCACCTTGCCATAGACGGTGGCATTGTTGTTCATGTTGAGCAGCCCGTCGGTATAGAGGTAACCATAAAACGTGGTGCTGTTGTCGATCACCATGTTGTTGTAGTTCACCCAGATGAGGCTGCCCTGGTTGTTGGCGTTGATACTGACCGTGTTGACCAGCTTCACGTCCTGGTTGACGAAGATCCGGGTGGTCCCGCTGCCGGAGAGACGGATGGTGCCGTTGTCCAGGTTCAGGCGGTCGATAAAATAATCCCCCTCGCCCAGTACCAGGGTCGCGTTGTTGCGCACCGTCAGCGTTTTGAACTGATAGGTGCTGCGACTGGGGAAAGTCATGGTGCAGCTTTCCACCGTCATGGTGTCATAAGCCGCGCTGGAAGCACTCTGTGAGCCGGACGAGCAGGTCTGGGTCGTATTAGCATTGTTGGAGGGGAAAGCGTTGTTGCCGTTCAGCGCCAGCCCGCGAATGTCACTGCCGGTGACGGTACAGACCTTGTAGCCGCCAGCACCGTCGTCGCAGCGCCGCGTGTTGTTCTGATCCGGCTGGATGGAGCAGAAGTTGAGTGGCAGCCCGCCGCTACCATTGATCTTGGCGTTGTTGAGCTGGATCAGCTGGTATCCGTTGATCTGGTGGCAGGCATCGTTGTTGTTGCCATGATGGCCCTGCACCACGGCCGGGAAAAGTGCGCCGGTATCTATGGGATCGAACGCCCAGACCTGGCTAGTGAAGAGGGCCAGCGCCCACAACCATTTCATCATCAGCCTCCGTCATACGCTTCGACCATCAGGGTGCGGCTCACCCTGAAGTCTGGACTGGCGCCATCAAGATTGTCGTTGCCACAGCTGCCGACGCTCTCGAGCCGATAACCGGTGCTCGTCACGCCGTTATAGGTAGTGGTCACGGTGCGGCACTGCACCACCGCCTGACAGTCAACCAGCCCCGAATTGCCGGTGAAGCTGATCGGCTTGCTGGGCTCGCACACCGCAGGTGGCTGAGGTTGGGCCGCCGTCCGGTTGGGGAACAGTCGATATAGCGCTACTTCCAGCCCGCTCTGGGCCGCCAGCAAGGCACGCACGCTGCGCACCTCCACCGTATTCTTCTCGCTGCTGTCGAGCAAAAAACGCCCCATGACCGCCGCCAACATGGCCATCACCACGATCACGAACAGGGCGATCATCAGGGCACTGCCCCCCATCTTCTTGCTCTGGCGCCGCTCAGGGAACATTGAAGACCCCCAGCTTGTGGTTGAAGGTGACCGCTTCGCCCTGGCGTTCGAACACCAGCCGCACGCCAAACGCCCCTTCGGCATTGAAGGCCGAGACCTCCCGATAGAAGTTGCCGGCACGAAGCGACTCAGCCATCAGCACACCCGCTGCAACAGGGGCATCGATCGCGGCGCTGGATCGCGTCATCGTGCTTCCTTCCACACAGTAGCGTACCTGCTGATTGGCAAAATAGACCCGGCTGCCGGGCGAGATCCCGGCCAGGGTCTCGCCACTGGTATAGCGAACGGTCTGCGCCCCCGATACCGGCGCCAGCACCTCGGTGACCCTGGCGACACAGCGGCCATATTCACAGCCATTGATCAGTGAGCCGGTCGCTGACGTCGGCATCGGGAAGACCACCATAAGATCCCCCACCTTGACCGCATTGGCATCCTGGTTCAGTGGATTGGCCGCAGAGGCGGGGGTCGCCATCACCAGCTCCAGGGTAGATGTGCTGCCGGACTGGGCCCGGTTGAGTGCAAGATAGCGACTGGAGGTGCTGATGGGCCAGAAACGCAGGCAGGGGCCGCTGTCGTCCCAGCTGCCATCCAGGGCTTCAATTCGCTCGGAGCCCGGCAGCGCATCGCGCACCTCGCGGTTGAGCCGCTCCATGGCGAAGCGGGCATCGCTCATCAGCTGCTCGCGGCTGCTGGCATCGCCATAGATCTGGGAGCCGATGCCGATGAACTGGCTGGCGAAGGTGGCCATGATCCCCAGCAGCAAGATCACCATCACCAGTTCGATCAGGGTAAAACCGCCCGCCGGCCGCATCAGTAGTTGCCCCGATAGAAGGAGAAGTCGAGCACGCTCCCGTCAGGCAGGCGCACCTGCAGATCGATGCGCTTGCCCACCGAGCAGGGCGACACACAGCTCTTGAAGTTGCCATCGCTGAAATCGACCGGGCTCACCGCAATCCGGACTCGATAGTTGCGATACTCGTCGCTGGCGATGATGCCGCCGCTCTGGGTGTAGAAGCTGGCATCTTTCCAGCTGCCAGCAGTATCGAAATCGTCCACGTCGTTGAACATGTAGGGGGTGGCTTCACCGTCCGGGCCATAGTGGGTCGAGCAGGCGGGGATGGTGACGCCGGCCACCGTCTCGCCGCAACGATAGCGGCCACCGTTGTGATCCGACTGTTCATCGAACGATGTTTGCTGGATCTCGCCAGTCAGGCGCTGGGCCAGCTGGGCGGCCCGCACCTGCTGCACCGGATCCACCGCCTGGGGAGCCTGATTGATCAACAGCCCCAGGATACCGGTCAGTGCCACCGCCAGCAGCACTATGCCGACGATCAGCTCGATCAGGGTAAAACCGCGCTCAGGGGCTCTCATGGATATAGCCCTCGGATTCGATCTTGATGCGGCCGGTTTCCCGGCCATCGCTCACCAGTAGAGTGCAGCCGCTCGCACAAGCACCCAGCGGCCGCCCCATCTGATCAAAACGGAGCACAAAACCGCCATTACCGGTACCAACCAGAGAGAACAGCATACCGGATGAAGCGCTCACCACTCGGCCACGGGTCAGTTGGTTGTCAGTCCAGCCAGTCAAGGGATCGCTGCTCGGGCAAGGTGTTTGAGCCGTGACGCCATAGGTGCGATGGGCAAAACGGGGGGAAGCTACAACCAGCTGGGTACAGCGATCGGCGGGTTCATGCATGTTGATGGTCTGGACCAGCCGCAGCCGGGTCAGCAGCTCATCACGAAGGGTTTGGGTTTCAAAGCCGCCTTTGCCCAGCAATTTGGGCACGGCAAAGGCGGCCAGAATCCCTAGCAACAGGATCACGATAACCAGTTCAATCAGGGTAAAACCTCGTTGCATTCTCGTTCCCTGTTCACAAACAAGGAGGCGAGGCATAAGCCTCGCCTCCTTGATACTGACCCTGAATCAGCATCCACCCAGAGTGGTGGTGGCGCCAGCTGTGCTGGTAGCGGGAGCATAGGTCACGGTGCACTTGGATCCGCTGGTGGCGAATACAAAAGTACCGCTAGACACGGCACCAGTCCAAGAACCATCGATGGTGACGGCACGCTGGATGCCAGTGCTGGTCGCAGCCGGATAACCATAGACAACGCTAATGCTGGTACCATCGCTGCTGCTCACAGCACCGCTGGCATCACGTTCGACACCCACCAGTGCTGACTTGCTGTAAACCAGCTGAGCTGAGCTGCTGACTGCGGCCTGTACGCCCTGAGCAGCGGACTTCTTGGCATCATCCTGCAGATTCAGGAACTTGGGAGCAGCGGTCACTGCCAGGATACCCAGAATGATGATCACGATGACCAGTTCGATCAGGGTAAAACCCGCCTGTTTTTTCATATTACTTTCCTCTGTCAATTGATATTGGTGGTCACCTGACCGGAAGCCGGACGGTAACTGAAACTCATGAATGCATCAGTACTGCCTTGCGGATCCTGATACTTGCCATCACTACCCTTACTCAAACTATTGACCAGATAGTAGCGGCAGACCGAGTCCAGGCCGTTATTGGTCACACTGACATAGTATTTCAGGTCATTGCCGCTACCACGCACCTCGCTGAAGCTGGCGGTAGCCTTGGGCGGATTCTGCAGCAGACCCTCCCAAATCTTGAGACAGCGCGGGGCCGTCAGGTTGGCCGGATCCACGTCGATGCCGCCACCGGCCGAGGTATCCATGGGGTAACCGGGCGACAGCTCGCCGTTGCTGACCTGGGTGTCGGTCGGCGTGGTCAGATAAAAACGTGAACCGTCATAGAGCACGGTGTTGAGGCTGTCCTGCTTGGCGCGCCCTTCGGCCTCCCATTGAGCCCGCACCAGCGACACGCCGGTGGCAAACCCGCCGGAGACCCCCTCCACACTGGCTTTCTTGGCTTCGTCCGTGACATCGAGAAAGCGGGGCAAGGCGGTGACCGCTAGGATCCCCAGGATGACGATGACGATCACCAGCTCGATCAACGAGAAACCCGCCGCCCGATGGGGGCTCGCCACACCGGAATATCTTGGTACCAGTCGCGTTGTTATCATGGACCCTCCGTAATAACCCGCATTATTTCATGCAGATATAAAAAAATCATTTAGCTGAATCGCAAAACAAGCCTCATTCAGGGCTTTTGTTGCACTCTGCCGTCAGAAAATTGATAAATCAGCCAATTATTCTCCCAGCCGAACTGGCACCCTTCGCCATCCAGGCTCGCCAAGGCCTGCACCGGCGGCTGAGTCGACGCTGCCGTACCGATGAGTTGCTCCCACAGCCAGCGGCAGTTTTCCGACGGCGTCATCATTGTGCTGGCACCCAGTGGCCAGCCCCGCTCATCAAACTGCCAGGCCATCCCATCGGCATGCAGCACGGTGGGACGCCGCTGATCGAGCCAGAGCCCATGCAACCTTTGTGCACGCTCGGCAAATTGTTCCCCCAGCAGGGTCAGGCTGACGGCCAGCGCCTCCTCCCGGTGGACAAGATAGCTCCGGGCCAGGGTCGCCACCATGATCAGCAACAGGATCCCCACGGCCAGCCGCCGATAGCTCCCCAGCCAGTGATCATCCTGTTGTGACTGTCGACTCACCCATCTCGCTCCACGCTCTGCCGCTTACCCATACCGCCCGCCTCATTGACCGGTTATTTGCCGCGTACGGCCCACATCATGTCCCGCCTCAGTGACGGTAAAGATACCGGCTTACTTGCCGCGCACGGCCCGCATCATGCCCCGCCTCAGTGACGGTAAAGATACCGGCTTACTTGCCGCGTACGGCCCGCATCATGTCCCACATCGGCGTGAAGATACCCAGCGCCAGGATCAATACCATGACCGCCACGATCCCGATCAGGATCGGCTCGATCCGGGCGGTGAGGCTCTTGAGGTCATAGTCCACCTCCCGCTCGTAATACTCGGCCGCCTCGTGCAGCAGATCATCGACCTGGCCTGTCTCTTCCCCCACCGCAATCATCTGCATCACCAGCGGGGTGAACAGGCCGCTGCTGCCGGCGGTGCGCAGCAGGCTCTCACCCCGCTCGATGCCGGCCCGCATGTCGCGGATCCGGCCCGCCATCCAGGCGTTGTCCACCGCATCGGCCACCAGGCTCAGCGCCGTGTTGAGCGGTACCCCGGCCTTGAGCATCATGGAGAAGCTGCGGGCAAAACGGGCCAGCAGGGAGCGCTCTATGATGGTGCCGACGATCGGCAACTTGAGCTGCCATCTGTGCCAGGTCAGCTTGCCCTTGACCGTGTTCACCCAGCGCCGCCAGCCAAACACCATGGCCAGCAACACGCCGAGCATCACCCACCAGTAGTGCACGAAGAAGTGGGAGGTGGCGAGCAGGATCCGGGTCGCCAGCGGCAGCTCGACGCCAAATTTGGCGAACATGCCGGCAAAGACCGGGATCACCATGATGTTGAGGATCACCATGGCGATGCCGATGGCAATCAGCACGAAGCTGGGGTAGCGCATGGCGGTCTTGATCCGCTTGCGGGTTTCCAGCTCCAGCTCGAAATAGTTGGCAAGCTGCAAGAACGCCTCTTCCAGCTGACCCGTGTTCTCCCCCACGTGGATGATGGCTACAAACAAGCTGCTGAACACCCTGGGGTGGGCCTGCATCGAGCTCGACAGCGGCCGGCCGTTGCCCAGATCCTCTCCCAGCGCGTGCAGCGCCCGCTTGAGCGGCTTGCTGTGGGCACTCTCCTCCAGCCCGGCGATGGCGCGCAGGATGGGGATGCCGGCCCGGGTCAGGGCATACATCTGGCGGCTGAACACTACCAGCTCGTCCAGCCGCACGCCCCGCTCCAGCAAGAGGGACCAGTCGAGGGCGGCCGCCTTCGCCTTGCCTGGCTTGAGTTCGGTCGGCATCACACCGCGGCGCATCAGTTGCTCGGCCGCAGCCATCTCGGTGGCCGCGTCCACCACCCCGCTGACGGCATTGCCCTGGCTGTCGCGCCCCTTGTAGGCGAAGCTGCTCATGGGGTGCCTCGCGCCAGCCGGCCGCATTCATTGCCGATGAAGTTGGTCATCACTTACCCCAGGTCCTCCGCCAGCCGCAGCACCTCGTCCACCGAGGTGATCCCCTGGCGGGCGTAATCGAGCGCGGTCAGCGCCAGCGGCCGGTAGTGCGGGTGCTGGCGGGCCGCCTTGGCAAACCCTTCGGCGTCGTTGCGGCGCAGGGAATCCATCATGGGCTGATCCAGCTCCAGCAGCTCGTACACCCCGATCCGGCCGGCATAGCCGGTGAAGTTGCAGCTCTGGCAGCCGCGCCCCTTGTGATAGACGTGCTGGCCCGGCGCCTCGCCGGAGAGCACGGTCAGCCAGGTGGCCTGGCCTTCATCCGGCGCCTTCTCCTCGACGCAGTGCTCGCACACCCGCCGCACCAGTCGCTGGGCTACCACGGCCCGCAGCGCGCTCGCCACCAGATAGCCGGGGGCCCCCATGTCGATGAGGCGCAGGGCGCTGGTGACCGCATCGTTGGTGTGCAGCGTGGTCAGCACCAGGTGACCGGTGATGGCGCCGCGCAGGCCGATCTCCACCGTTTCGTTGTCCCGCATCTCGCCCACCAGCAGGATGTCCGGATCCTGACGCAGAGTGGAGCGCAGCACGTGGGAGAAGGTGAGCCCGATCTTGGGATTGACCTGTACCTGGTTGACCCTGGGCAGCCGGTATTCCACCGGATCTTCCACCGTGATGATCTTCTGGCTGGCCTGGTTGAGCTCGGAGAGGGCACCGTAGAGGGTGGTGGTCTTGCCGCTGCCGGTCGGCCCCGTCACCAGGATCATGCCGTGGGGTCGCTTGAGCTGGCGCCGGAAGCGGGTCAGGATCTCCGGCGGCATGCCGGTCTCGGTCAGCGACAGGATGCCGGAGGATTGGTCCAGCAGCCGCATCACCACGGATTCGCCGTACTGCACCGGCATGGTCGACATCCGCACATCCACGTCGCGGCCACGCACCTTCATGTTGAAGCGGCCATCCTGCGGCAGCCGCTTCTCGGAGATGTCGAGGCCGGCCACCAGCTTGAGGCGCAGTACCAGCGCCTGGGCAATACGCACCTCGCTCAGGATGTTCTCGTGCAGGATGCCGTCGATACGCTGACGAATGCGCAGCACCTTCTCGTCCGGCTCGATGTGAATATCGGAGGCCCCCACCTGCACCGCATCCTCGAACAGGGAGCGCAGCAGCTTGGCCACCGTCGCCTCCCCCTCGTCGCCGGCCCCCAGATTGCTGGAGCCCAGCTCGAAGCCGGCGTCCTGATACTCCTCGTGCAGCTGTTCGGCGAAGCTCTCTATTTCGCGGGTGCGGCGATAGAGGCGGTCGAAATACTCCAGCAGCTGACCTTCCCGCGCCACCGCCAGCCCCATCTCCCGCGGGCGCAGCAGCGCCGCGATGGCATCGAGGGCGCTCAAATCGGCCGGATCCGACATGGCCACCGTCACCTTGTTGTCGGTGAGGTTGACCGCCAGCGCGCGGTAGCGGCGCGCCTGCACTTCCGGCAGCAGCGGCACCGCCGACGCATCTATGGTGAGGTTGTTGAGATCGAAGAAGGGCACATCCAGCTGGCGGGCGAGGAACTGCAGCAGTTGCACCTCGCTGATGAAGCCGAGATCGATCAGGGTGGTGCCCAGCTTGCGGCCGGTCTGACGCTGCTGCTGCAGGGCGAGCTGCAGCTGATCATCCGAGATGATCTGCTCTTGTACCAGCAGGTCGCCGAGGCGCATTTTCAGTCTGGGTTGTGCCATGCAAACTCCAAAAAAGTGATCCCGGCCGCCCGTCAGGGGGTAAGCTGGGCAATCCGCTGTTCGAGCCAGCTGGTCGAGGCCTCGCCCAGGTTGCCGTGCAACTGGGCATTGCGATAGGCATCCAGCGCCCGCTGGCTATGGCCTTGGCCATCTTCGGCCACCCCGAGCCCGAGCCACCAGCGGCCCTGTTCCGGCTGCTGGCGCAACAATTTCACGTAAAGATCCGCCGCCTCGGCATGCTGACCCAGCTCCTGGCTGAGCCCGGCCCAGGTGGCGTAATAATCCAGATTGCTGGCCAGATCCGGTCGATGGCCGGTTAGCCAGCCGAGCGCCTTGAGCTGATCGCCACCGCTGATGGCGAGCCGCGCCAGCAGCAGCCGGAAATCGGCCTGTTCGGGATCGAATCTGAGCCCCTCTTCCAGCAACTGGCTCGCCTCGCTCAAACGCCCCTCGCCGTAGAGCAGGCCCGCCAGCTGCTCGCGCGCCCCCTGATTGCGCGGATCGTGGGCCAGCACCTGATAGTAGTTGTCCTGGGCATCGCGCAGCTGCCCCTTGGCCATGGCGGTGGTGGCCTTGCGCTCGGCCAGGGTGGCCAGTTCGGCTTCGGAGAGATTGACCGTCTCTATCTTGAGCACGCCGGGCTTGCGCGGCGCGGCCGCGGGGGCCTCCTGCTCCGCCGCGAGCTCGGCATAGAGATCGGGTTGCAGCTCCTCATCGCTCGGCCCCTCCTCATCGATGGCGGCCACATCGGCGTCATCGGCAGCGCGCTCCTCCGCCTGCTGCGGCTCGGCGGTAGGCGGGGCGGCAAGGTGGCGCGGGGTTGGCAGCGCCACCACCTGATCCACCGGCTCTTGTTCTGCACTGGCCGGCACCACTGCGGGAACCGCACGGGCGATGGCGTCCGGTGTGGGCTCGCTGGCCACCTGCAGCTGGCGCGCCTCGACGACCCGCTGGCTCTGCTGCCAGTAGATCCAGGTACGCCAGCCCAGAATGCCGAGGGCCAGCCCGCAGATCAGGGTCAGCAGCAGCATCCACCAGCCCTGCTGGCGCACGGGTGGCACATAGACGGCCCCCTCGCCCCCCTGCTGGCGCTGCTCCAGATCCTTGAGCATCTGATTGATCACGCTCATTGCCAGACTCCATAGGCGAGGGCACAGCCCAGCAGCAGCACGAGAGGCCACCAGCGGCGCGGCACGAAGCGGCGGGCATCATCGGTGTCGCGCACGGCCAGCCGCACCAGCCGGCTGTCGATCTGGCGCGCCCCCTGGCCATAGGCCAGCATCAGGCACTTCTGCGCCAGTATGTTGATGAGTCGCGGAATGCCGCGCGAGGCGCGCCACAGCTGGCGCAGCGCCCGGCCGCCAAACAGCGGAGCCCCGCGATAACCGGAAATCTGCAATCTGTGCTCCAGGTAGGCCCGGGTTTCATCGAAACGCAGCGGCCGCAGGCAGTAGGAGAAGCCGATCCGCTGGCGCAGCTGGCGCAGATGGGGCTTGGCCAGCCTGGCGTCCAGCTCCGGCTGGCCGAACAGCACGATCTGCAGCAGCTTGCTCGATTCGGTCTCCAGGTTGCCAAACAGCCGGATCGCCTCCAGCGTCTCGTCCGGCAGCGCCTGCGCCTCGTCGATCAGCACCACCACCCGGCTCCCCTGCTGATGCAAGGCGATCAGGTGGCGATGGATGCGATCGGTCAGGTCCAGCTCGCTCTGATCCCGCACCGCCAGTCCCAGCTCCAGCGCCAGGGCGATGCGCAGCTCGGCCGGGTTGAGATGGGGGTTGGGCAGCCAGGCCAGACGCACTGGCCGCTCCTCGGAGCCCAGTTCGCTCAGCAGCTTGCGGCAGAGCAGGGTCTTGCCGGTGCCGACTTCGCCGGTCACCTTGATGAAGCCCTCGCCCTGCGCCAGCGCCCAGTTGAGCACCTGCAGCGCCTCCTCGTGCGGGGGCAGCCCGTAATAGAAACCGGTGTTGGGGGTGAGGCCGAAGGGAGCCTCCTGCAAACCGAAGTGGTTCAGGTACATGGGCAATCCCCTACCCTCTCTGCCCGGGAGCCCGTGATGGCCCCCGGCACGTGATCAAACCGGTCCAGGATCATGACTCAGCCCTTGGGCGGATACCATTTGTCGAGCAGCTCGGAGGAGCGCTGCAGTTCGTTCTGCCAGGTGTCCTTCTCCACCACGGTCGGCTTGAGCAGGATCACCAGCTCCACCTTCTTGGTACTTTCGCGGCGGTTGGTGAAGGCCTCGCCGACCCAGGGAATGTCCCCCAGCAGCGGCACCTTGCTGACGATCTCCTGCTTGTCGGTCTTCATCAGGCCGCCGATGACGATGATGTCGCCATTGTTGGCCTGCACCACGGTATCGGATTCGCGGATCGAGCTCTTGGCCAGTGGCAGGATCAAGGGATCCGCCGTGCCGACATCGATGGTTTTCTTCTGCTCTTCGGTGTCGATGACGGAGGGGTGGATATGCAGCAGCACCTTGCCCTCTTCGTCGATCTGCGGCGTCACGTCCAGCGCGATGCCGGAGAAGAAGGGAGTCAGCTCTACATTGGGCGTGACTATCGGTGCCGATGTGCCTGAGGTTGTGGTCGTGGTGGAGGCGTTGGTGACGAAATACTCGTCGGTCCCTACCTTGATCACCGCCTTCTGGTTGTTGGTCGCCGTCACCCGCGGGCTGGAGAGGGTATTCACGTCCCCCTGGGTCTTGAGCAGATTGACCGCCACGTTGAAGTTGCCGTCGGAAATCTTGAAGCCGGCCCCGCCACCCAGGGCGCTGAAGATCTGGTTCGGGGTGTTGGCAATCGTGCTCGGCGTCAGCGAACCACCGCCGGTGATGCCCTTGTTGCCATCCCAGCTGGCGGAGAGACCGCTCCAGTCCACCCCCTGCTCGTAACCCTCGTTGAGGGCCACCTCCAGGATCCGCGCCTCCAGCACCACCTGACGCTTCAAGTGGCTATCTGACTGATTGAGGAACTCGCGCACCGCCTTGAGCTCCTTCGGATAGGCCCGGATAGTCACCAGGCCCGCCTGCGGGCTGGTGATGACGGCGCGGCCGTCGCCGCTGCCGATCAGGGTCTGCAGGGTATCGCGCAGATCGGTCCAGTAGTCGCTGTTGGTGTCGGTCTCGATGCGGGTGCCGTTGCTGTCGCTGTTCGAGTTGCCGTTGGAGGAGCGGTTGCTGGTACTGTTGTTGGTGCTGTTGTTGGCGTTATCGAAGTTGTTGTTATTGCTGCTGTTGTTGTCGTTAGAGGCCACCCCGCCGGTGCTGACCGAAGTACGGGAGAGACCGCGCCGGGACATCATCAGGTAGTTGACCGGGATGGTCTCGGTGCGCAGCCCGGCCGGGTAGACGTGGAACACGTTGCCCTTGCGCTGCACGTCGAAGCCGTACATGTCGCCCACCACCGCCAGCACTTCGGTCAGGGTCACGTCCTTGAGCTCGACCGAGATCTGGCCGGCCACCCCGGGGTGCACCGCCACGCTGTAGCGGGAGCCCTTGAACAGGGAGCCGAAAAACTCCACCGCATCCACGTCGTGGGCAGCAATGCGCAGCCGCGGTTCCGGCATGCTGATGGCCTGGGGCGGACGATTGAGCTGCAGCAGTTCGCTCTGTACCGACTTGGGTACGCTGGTCAGCGCCCCGCCCTTGTTCTGTTCGGTCATGGCATGCCTGAGTGCGTCCTTGGCCTGCACGGGTTCGGGGTGCCGGTAGCTGGTACAGCCTGCCGTCAACACGGCGGCGGAGATCAGGCAGAGATGATGTTTTTTCATGTAATAAGTGCACCCTGACTTGCAATTAAACTCGACAAACCTGGCTCCGCCCATCCCGGGTGGAGCGCGTTCAGATCCGGACCTTGCTGGCAAACAGGGTCAGCGACTGGCGCTTGCCCCCCTTCTCCAGCACCACGGCATCTGCACCTATGGCCACCACACGATAACCGTCGACCTGCTGGCCGACCCGATAACTGCTGCCGTTGAGCACCGCCAGTGCCGGGCCGTTGCCCAGCATGATGCTCTGCAGCCTGGGCAGACCGGCCTCGCGCTGGCCGGTTGCACTGGCGCCGCTGGTCGCGCCGCTCAAAGGGGCGGTGGGGTCCTGCAACAGCTCGGGCTGCGCCTGGGCCAGCAGACTGAACAGACACGCCCACAGGGGAAACCATCTAGCCACGGATAAACTCCTTGCTGGTGCTGAGGGTGTAGATCTCCATCTCCACCACCGCCTTGGGATACTCCTGCACCTGGTAGTCAAACTGCTTCCAGTAGAAGTGGCGCGGCAGCCCCTCCAGCGCCTTGAGATACTGATACACATCGAAATAGCCGCCCTCCAGCTTGAGCCGGATGCCGTGCTTGAACAGGTTGATGCGCTGCTCACCCGCCATCAGCGGCTCCGGCGTCAGCGACGTGAGTGCCACCATGTGCAGGTTGGCGGAGCGCGACAGCAGGGCCTCCAGCACGGCCGGCATCTCGTGGGCCTGGATCAGATCCACCGTCTGGGCCTTGAGTTCGGCGTCCAGCTTGCCCAGCTCGCCATCCAGCTGCGCCAGCTGGGTACGCACATGCAGATCCGGATCCCGCGCCAGTTTGGCCTGCTTGCCCTGGTTCTCGAGGTCCATGATCTCCAGATCCCGCTGGGCAGTGCTCAGCGACAGCCGCTCCTGCTCCAGCCGCACCGCGGCCCCATCCAGCCAGCCATAAATGGCAACGGCGCCAACCACGACCACCCCGGTCAGCAGGATCAGGACCCGCTCGCGCTGGCTGAGGGCGGCGATCTTGTCGGCCCAGGCCTGCCACTGCTCTTTCAGGCTCATCAGGGCTTCTCCCGCTCGATGCCGCTGAGCTGGAAGGCCAGCCGGCCCTCCTTGTCACGGCTTAACGTCAGCTCACCAAACTGCTTGCCCGCCAGCGACGGGGTTTGCTTGAAACGGTTGACCCAGGCCGGCACATCCTGGCTGCGTCCGGCGAAACCGGACAGGTTGACGTAACCCTCGGCGATCTCGATCCGCTGCAAGGAGAGCTGCGGATCGCGGATCCGGGACAGATCGGCCATCAGCCCGGCATAGCCCTGGGATTTTTGCAGCGCCAGGCTGCCCAGCTGCCGCATCAAGCCCTGCTTGGCGGTCAGCTCCTCCTGCTTGGTGACAAGCTGTTGTTGCAGCAGGCCATCGGCCTGATGGCGGGCCAGTTCGGCATCCAGCCGCTGCGCCTCGCCACGCTTGATCTCCAGCGCCGCCCGCACCTGCACCAGCTCGCGCCCGACAACGTGCTGCTGCCAGGCGATGACGCCGGCGGCGCACAGCAGCAACAGCACGCTGCCGCCCCATACCAGCGCCATCTGGTTGAGGCTGGCCCACTGCCGTCTGGGCCGAAACTCGGCGCCGTAGAGGTTGATCTGGCGTTTCATCAGGCATCCTCCCCCAGAGCAGCGGCATAAGCCGAGAGATATTCCACGCCGGACAGGATCGCCTTGTTGGCCATGGCGGAGACGGCAAAGCCGAAGGTCTGCTCCATGTGGCGCACCAGAGTACCGATGAAGGGCGAGGCGATGGCGAGCTGCATCTGGCCGAGTTCCGGCAGCTTGAGCTGGCCCACCAGATAGTCGAGGGAGCGCTGGATCTCCAGCGCCAGCGAATCGAGCAGCATGGCGTCAGGCTCATGCTCGCCGGTGAGGGCGCCGAAACCGCGCAACTGGCGGGAGAAGCAGAGCCCCCCCTGATGGAACACCAGCAGTTGCAGATCCTGCCCCTTCGGCTGCCACAGCAGCATGCGCACCGTCTGATCCGGCTCGTACAGCGCGGTCATCGCCAGCTCGTCGCTGACGATGGCGTCCAGGCTGGCGATGCCGTTGACCGCATCCGCCAGCTGCTGCACCCGTGCCTTGGGCACGCAGATCACGTTGATGCGCGGCCGACCCGCCGGCGGGGTGGGCAGATCCACATAATCCATGGCGAGCTGCAGCACGGATTCACTGACATAATCCTTGATCGCCCAGGGCAGGGCACCGGCCATCTCGGCATCGGGGACGGCGGGCTTGTCGATCTGGACCTGTTGATAAAGGCTGGCCGCGAGGGCGACTCGCACCTTAGACTTGGCGAGGCCGTGGCGGCTGAACAGCTCGGCCATGGCCTGGGGCCACTCTTGCGGGCCATTGATGGCGCGGGTGGCGAAGATGGGCGGGTTGCCGAGCGAAGCCAGCATGATCCGATCGCTGGCCAGCAGGAGTCCTACCTGACGGCTGGGGGTCGAACGTCTGAAAAGTTGTTTCATTGAAACCCGCACCTGGCTGCCCAAAACGGATTAAACCTTAGCATAAACAGAGCATTAGCCTCCAGATAAATGACCGATTACTCATTGTCACCCCAATCGCCCCCGATGGCGCTGCCGCCCCTGCAGCCCGCCCTGTTGCTCTCGCCGCTGCAAGCTGTCTCGCACCCGCTGTTGAGCGCCTATGGAGTCCAACTCTGGTGCAAACGGGACGATCTGATCCACCCCGCCATCTCGGGTAACAAGTGGCGCAAGCTCAAGTACCACCTGCTGCATGCCCGAGATCAGGGCAAACGCCATCTGCTCTCGTTTGGCGGCGCCTACTCCAATCACATCCATGCCCTGGCGGCGGCGGGGTGCCAATCTGGCCTGCGCACTACCGGCATCATACGCGGGGAGCCGGAAGCCGTCAGCAACTGCACTCTGAGCGCTGCAAAAGGCTGGGGCATGGATCTCGTTTTTGTCGACCGCCAAAGCTACCGGCGGCGGCAGGATCCCGCCTGGCTGGCCCAATTCGAGGATGAAGAGACCCTGATAGTGCCGGAAGGGGGCAGCAGCCCGCTGGCCATTCCCGGGGTGGCCGAGCTGGTCGATGAAGTGCCCTTCTCGCCGGATCTCTGGGTGCTGCCCTGCGCCAGCGGCGGCACCCTGGCCGGGCTCATCGCCGGCAAACGGGCACCGCAGCAGATCCTCGCCATCGCGGTGCTCAAGGGGGGCAGCTTCATCGCCGACGAGGTGCATCGGCTCCATCCTGCCGCCGCCCACACGCCCGGCTGGCGGATCGCGCTGGATCACCACGACGGTGGCTATGCCAAATTCAGTCCGGCGCTCTGGCAATGGGTACAAGCCTTCAGCGCCGAGACGGGCCTGCCGCTGGAACCCATCTACAGCGGCAAGGCGATGTGGGGGCTGTTTCGCGAGCTGGCGGCAGGCCGCATTCCGCGCGGCAGCAAGATCGTCTTCATCCACACCGGTGGCATGCAGGGGCTGGCGGGGCTGAGGGAGCAGGGGCGCCTGTGACGGCGTGCCAGGCGCAATACCGGCGCTGAGCCACAAAAAAGAGAGGGTCGCCCAGGCGACCCTCTCTTGCATCCATCAGGCGCCGGCCGGCTCCAGCACCAGCCGTTCCGGCTCGGCGAACCAGGGGCCCTGCCCGGCGTGCACCCCGAGGTGGCGCAGCATCTTCCACTCGTCGCCGCTCTCCACCCCCACGGCGATGACCCGGGTGCGGGTGTTGGCGCAGCCCCCCACCAGGCTGCGCACCGCCATCTGGTTGACCTGGCGGGTATGGATCTCGCGCACCAGGCTGGGGTGCAGCTTGAGGAAGTTGATCTCGAACTCCTTGATGTACTGGGTGCTCACCACATCCTGGCCGGCATGGTCGATGGCCAGCTGGCAGCCCAGCATGCGCAGTGCCCGCAGCGGCCGCTTGAGCGCCTCGTAGTGGCGGGTGACCTGAGCCTCGGAGAGTTGCAGGATCAAGCGCTCGTTGGTGCTGCGCGGCAGCTGGAACAGATCGAAGAACAGCCAGCGCTGAAACTCCCGGTGCAGCAGGCTCTGGGCGCAGAGGGTCAGGCTGATGGGGCAGCTCTGTTCGGAGCGCTGGCGCAACAGGCCGAGGGTCTGCTCCGCCACCAGCCGATCCAGCGGCAGCAACAGCCCCGCCTTCTCCGCCATCGGCATGAAGACGCCTGCCTGCAGCTCCCGCCCCTGCTCGTCGTGGATCCGGATCAGCAGATCCTGCTGCAACACCACCTGATCCCGCTCCTGCTGCACCGGCTGCACGTAGAAGTCGATGCCATGCTCCTCGATACGCCGGCCGATCAGGGTACGCCAGCGCACCGTGCCCTTGCTGCTCTGCTCCTCGTCCAGCTGTTTCTCGTAGAGGAACCAGCCGGTGTGGCCCTGCAGCCGCGCGCTCTTGAGCGCCAGCTCCGCCTCCTCCTGCACCTTGAGCAGGGAGTCCTCGGCCTGATAGCAGACCGCGCCGAGATAGACGGCGGTGTCTGGATTGACCGCCTCGGGCCAGTGCAGCCGCTGCAGGCTCTTGTGCAGCTGGCTGGCGCCATCCACCATCTCGCTTTCCGACATGTTGGGCAGCAGCACGGCAAACACCTGGCCGGCATAGCGGGCCTGCAGGGCACCGTTGTGTTTGCGCACGAAGGTGGCGATGGAGGCGCTCGCCTCCATCAGCAGATCCTGGCTCTGGCGGCCGTTCAACTCGGGATCCAGCTCCTCCAGGCCGGCCAGCTCGATCAGCAGCACGCCGCCACTCATCACGCTCGCCTCCATGATGGCGCTCTCCAGCCGGTTGTCGAAGAACAGCCGATTGCCGATGCCGGTCATCTTGTCGACGAAGGCGTTGCTGCGGATGAAGTTGTCGAAGCGGCTGCGCTCCTTGCGGGCATCCGCCAGCTCGGCCAGCAGATAGTCGAGGGCCTGGCTGGCCGGCTGCGGCCACTCGTCGGCCGGATCATGGGCCAGCTTGGTGAGCTTGTTGTCGAGGATCAGCTGGGCGCGCTCGGCCAGCAGCTCGGCCCCCCGCAACTGCAACCGCAGCCAGCGAATAGAGTACCAGAGGCCGAACACCACGATGAAGACGCCGAGGGAGATGCCGGACATCGCCTTGATGGAGTACTCGAACTCCTTGAACGGCCGCTCCAGCTTGAAGTCGGCCTGCATGCCCGGCTGATGGGGCATGGGCTGGTGATAGGGGATCAGCAGGCTCTCGTCGGTCGGCTGCTGCACGTCGCGAAACCAGTAGATCCGCTGCTTGTCCTGGCGGATCTCCAGCTCCACCACGTGGGCAGAGCGCAGCAGGGTCGGCAGCCAGCGGGTGAGATCCTGATGATCGTCGGCCACCTCCAGCTGCTTGTCGATGATCTCGACCAGCGAGTTGACCTTCTTCTGTTGCATCTCCATGCCCAGCTCACGAAAGCTGAACACCCCGCCAAGCAGCACCATGGCCATGGCCGCAATGACACACAGGGTAATAAACGAGACAAGCTGAGTGGTCAGTTTCATGTGCCTTTCCGTATGCCCGACAACATCCATGTGGCTTCATCGTATCAGCCAACCTCGAAGCGCGCCTATGGACGAAGATCCCGCTTCTGGAATTAAGCGGGCGAGCATACCCAAACCGGTACGAGAACACCAAGCCCCGGGCGGGGTGACGGCCAAAAAATGACGGATGATGGGAGGGAACTCAGTGCACTGGCTGAACGGCGGGCAGAAAAATGGTCCCACAAAGGGGACCAAAAGAAACACTCATATCAAAACTAACACTCTGTGCTACTGACAAAAAAACAGATACAGGAGTATTGAACACACGGTGAGTCAAACCGCACGGCTACTCTAGCCACTTCAGATAAGCTGGACAATTGTCATTTATGACAGGTCAGCGATTGAATCTTCAGCAACTCATTTTATAAAACCATTATTTATCAGCAGATTATAAATCTGCTGCACAAGTGTGATCCCCTCCGCTCAAATCGATGCAGCTAATGCACTATGATGATGCCTCTCATATGCATCCCATTCGTTCATCAGGCAGGTATCCCTTGCGATCCATCTCCCCCCTCTGGCTCACCCTGTTGCTGTTCTGCCTGCCCCTGCTGGCCAGCCTGCCCCTCAGCCAGCTGCTCGGCAGCCCGCTGGCCCACCAGCTGCTGCAGGAGAAGAAGACGGAGATCGAAGCCGCCCTGGCGGAACGCCATCGGGCGCTGGATGAGAGCATCCGCAGCCAGCTGACCCAGTTTCGCTTCGACTGCGGTGAGCAGGACATGGCGCTGCTGCGGGATCCCCGCTTTTACAACAGCCACATCCGCATCCAGGGGATCATGCTCACCGCCGGTGGCGGCTGCTCCAGCCTGGGGGTGGAGCTGCCCTTCACTCCGGCCGAACTGCCGCCCTACCCCAGCCAGGAGCAGTTCGGGATCGCCGCCACCATGGCCCGCTTTCACACCGAGCAGGAGCTGGTCGCTTACTACCGCACCGGCGGCAACATCGTCTACTGGGTGCTGAGCAACAGCTGGAGCCACGCCCTGCTGCAGTACCCCTGCCACAACTGCTTCTATCTGGAGTTCAGCCAGCAGCAGCCGGGAGTCGCCAGCCCGACCTTCCCTCGCGGCGACAGCGCCATCAAGCAGGAAACCGGCAGCCAGAGCCTCAGCCTCAGTTTCCTCGACCCCAATGAGCAGATCCGGCAAACCCTGTGGGCGGGCGAGGCGCTGGAGCGCTACGCCCAGCAGCAGGCCCGCCACTACGGGCTCTGGGGCGGCGCGGCGGTCGGGGCCCTGCTGGTCGCCGCCTACTGGGGGCTACGCAACTACCGGCGCTCGCTCAAGGGGTTGCTGCAGGCCGGGCTGGCACGGCGCGAGTTCGTGCCCTTCTATCAACCCGTGGTCGACAGCCGCAGCCAGCAGGTGGTGGGCTTCGAGGCGCTGCTGCGCTGGCAGCGGGGCGGCGGCCTGATCCCGCCCGGCGCCTTCATCGACTATGCAGAGGAGCAACAGCTGATCCTGCCGATGACCAGCCAGCTGCTGGAAAAGGTGATCGCGGACCTGCCCAGACTCGCCCCCGGCCAGTGGGTCAGCGTCAACATAGTGGCCGCCCACCTCGAGCACCCGCACCTGCGCAACCTGCTGCTGCTGCACGGCTGGCCCTCCCCCGCCCAGCTCACCTTCGAGCTGACCGAGCGCAAGCCCATCACCGACATCGAGACCGCGATCGCCGAAATCGGCGCCCTGCAGCAGCAGGGTTACCACTTCAAGCTGGATGACTTCGGCACCGGTTATGGCGGCTTCGCCTACCTGCAGCGGCTCGGCATCCGCCAGATCAAGATCGACAAGATGTTCGTCGACACCATAGGCACCGACGACCTCAAACGCAGCGTGCTGGATGCCACCATCGCCTTCGGCCGCGAATCGGGCATGGAGATGATCGCCGAAGGGGTCGAGCGTCAGTCTCAAGTGGATTACCTGGGCCAACGCGGCGTCCACCTGATCCAGGGCTATGTCTATGCACAGCCCATGGCGCTGACCAAGCTGAAGATCTGGCTGCTGGCCTGGTATCAGAACCACACGGGCGAGCGATGAGCCACACTGCCGAGGCCGGCCGCTCATATCTTGCAACAAAATGATTTTCCCTTGAGCGGACAACTCCCCTTATCATGAACAGGCGCGCCACCTCGTGTGGCGCCGCCACCCTGTTCCTTACCCGTCGGCTCACGCCGCCCTGATGATGAGAACCATTGCCTATGAAGTCATTTATCCGGCAAGAGATTGCCCTGCCCGTTGGCCTGCTCACCCTGCTCTTTTTCAAGACGCTCGGCAGCGACCTGCTGACAGAGGCCACTCCGCTCGGGATTTATCTTCCTGTCTCGGCGGTGCTGCTTGCCATCGTCACCTGGGCCATCTTCTCGGTGGTGCGCCACTCGGATGCCCTTGCCATCAAGCTTGGCGAGCCTTTCGGCACCCTTATCCTCACCCTGTCGGTCATCTCGCTGGAAGTGGTGATGATCTCCTCGGTCATGCTGACCGGCGAGCCCAATCCGGTGATGGCCCGCGACACCATGTTTGCCGTGGTGATGCTGGTGACCAACGGCCTGGTGGGCTTCACCCTGCTGTTCGGCGGCTGGCGCTACCACACCCAGAGCTTCAATCTGGACGGGGTCAAATCCTATCTGGTGGCCATTATTCCGCTGGCGCTGCTCTGCCTGGTGCTGCCCAACTTCACCGAAGGGGGCAACATCGGCAGCATGTCGAGCGCCATGTCCTGGATGCTGATCATCATCTCGGTGCTGCTCTACGGCGTCTTCCTGCTGATCCAGACCCGCAGCCACAGCCACTTCTTCATCGACAGCGATCACGAAGATTACGAAGAGCACCACGGCCCGCTGCAGAGCAACGTCTACCACACCCTGTTGCTGCTCGCCTATCTGGTGGTGGTGATCCTGCTGGCCAAGACCCTCGCCATTCCCATCAACCACGGGGTCAAGGTACTGGCGGCACCGCCGGCGCTGGGTGGCTTCATCGTCGCCTGTATCGTGCTGGCCCCCGAGGCGGTCGGCGCCATCAAGGCGGCCTTCAACAATCAGCTGCAGCGGGCCATGAACCTCTACTTCGGCTCTGTGCTGGCCACCATCGCCCTCACCGTGCCTGCGGTGCTGTTCATCGGCGCCATGCTGGGACAGGAGGTGCGCCTGGGCCTCTCCGCCGCCGACATGGTGCTGCTGTTCACCACCCTCATGGTGTGCAAGGTGACCTTCAGCAGCGGCCGCACCAATGTGCTGCACGGGGCCACTCACCTGGTGCTGTTCGTGGTGTACCTGTTCCTGATGTTTGAGCACGAATAACCGCGTTCAACCAACGTCAGAAATGCAAAGACCGCCCGATTGGGCGGTCTTTTGTTATCTGCTCCGGGATCTCACGGACGCCAGAGAAGCGGCTTCCCCCTCATCCCCTACCCTTCTCCCGCCAGGGGAGAAGGGAGAGCAAGGCTTACAGGCTCGGCAGCACGCCGGCCGGGAGCAGGTCGTTGTAGCTGGCGCGGCCCAGCAGGGCGGCGGCCGCCTCGATGTCCGGTGCGAAGTACCTGTCCTTGTCGTAGAAGCTGACCTCTTCCCGCAGCCTGCCCTTGGCCAGCTCGATGAGCTCGGTGCTGCGCAGGGGGGCACGAAAATCCAGCCCTTGCGCTGCCGCCAGCAGCTCCACCGCCAGAATGCCGCGGGTGTTCTCGGCCATGTCCGCCAGTCGACGGCCGGCGAAGGTGGCCATGGAGACGTGATCCTCCTGGTTGGCGGAGGTCGGCAGGCTGTCCACCGAGGCCGGATGGGCCAGGGTCTTGTTCTCGGAGGCGAGCGCCGCCGAGGTGACCTGGGCGATCATGAAGCCGGAGTTGACGCCGCCGTTGTTGACCAGAAACGCCGGCAGACCGGACATCCGCGAGTCGATCAGCAGCGCCATGCGCCGCTCGGACAGCGACCCGATCTCGGCGATGGCCAGCGCCAGGTTGTCGGCGGCGAAGGCCACAGGTTCTGCGTGGAAGTTGCCGCCGGAGAGGATGTCTTCATCCTCGGCAAACACCAGCGGGTTGTCGGAGACCGCGTTGGCCTCGCACACCAGCACCTCGGCCGCCTGGCGGATCTGGGTCAGACAGGCACCCATCACCTGCGGCTGGCAGCGCAGGGAGTAGGGATCCTGCACCTTCTCGCAGTTGTGATGGGACATGCCGATCTCGCTGCCATCCACCAGCAGGTGGCGGTAGCAGGCGGCCGCGTCGATCTGGCCACGCTGACCGCGCACCGCATGGATGCGGGCATCGAACGGCCGGCGGCTGCCAAGGGCGGCCTCCACGCTCATGGCACCGATGGTGATGGCGCCGGCGTAGAGATCCTCGGCGTGGAACAAGCCTTCCAGTGCGAAGGCGGTGCTCGCCTGGGTGCCGTTGAGCAGGGCCAGCCCCTCTTTCGGTGCCAGTGCGATGGGCTCCAGCCCGGCAATCTTCAGGGCCGTGGCGGCGTCGATCAGCTCGCCTGCGTGGCGGGCCTTGCCCTCCCCGATCAGCAGACAGCTCATGTGGGCCAGCGGCGCCAGATCGCCGGAGGCGCCGACGGAGCCCTTCTTCGGCACCACCGGATAGACTTCGGCGTTGATGAGGGTCATCAGAGCCTCAAGCACCACCAGCCGGATGCCGGAGAAGCCGCGCGCCAGCGAGTTGAGCTTGAGCACCATCATCAGCCGTACGGTGGCGTCATCCATGTACTCGCCAATCCCTGCCGCATGAGAGAGCACAATGGAGCGCTGCAGCTCGTCCAGCTGCTCCACCGGAATGCGGGTGTTGGCCAGCAAGCCAAAGCCGGTGTTGATGCCATACACCACCCGGTTTTGCTCGATCACCTTGGTGACTACGGCGG
The DNA here is from genome assembly GCF_041403025.1 of Aeromonas sp. S5(2024). NCBI lineage: Bacteria > Pseudomonadati > Pseudomonadota > Gammaproteobacteria > Aeromonadales > Aeromonadaceae > Aeromonas > Aeromonas sp. S5(2024). Next base: position 154,091 of record NZ_JBGLRI010000010.1, read on the forward strand.
CGGAGGCGTGGATCCCCGCCAGGGCGGCGGGATCCAGTGCAATGTGTACCGGCTCGCGGCTGACGCGGCGCAGGGTGGCAAGATCCAGCTCGCCCGGGGTAATAGTCAATTCAAACATGGTGTTACACCTTTCCTTTGACACCGTTGGCGCCGTCAATCATCGGCAGATCCAGTTTCGCCTCGTGGGCGCAGTTGATGGCAATCTCGTAGCCGGCGTCGGCGTGACGCATCACCCCGGTGGCCGGGTCGTTGCGCAGCACCCGACCGACCCGCTTGGCGGCGTCATCGGAGCCATCACAGACGATCACCACGCCGGAGTGCTGGGAGAAGCCCATGCCGACCCCGCCACCGTGGTGCAGGGAGACCCAGGTCGCGCCGCCGGCGGTGTTGAGCAGGGCATTGAGCAGCGGCCAGTCGGAGACGGCATCGGAGCCATCCATCATCGATTCGGTCTCGCGGTTCGGGCTCGCCACCGAGCCGGAATCCAGGTGATCGCGGCCGATGACGATGGGGGCTTTCAGCTCGCCATTCTTGACCATCTCGTTGAAGGCCAGGCCGAGGCGTACCCGATCCTTGACCCCGACCCAGCAGATCCGCGCCGGCAGGCCCTGGAAGGCAATGCGCTCGCGAGCCATGTCGAGCCAGTTGTGCAGGTGAGGATCATCGGGGATCAGCTCCTTCACCTTCTGGTCGGTCTTGTAGATATCTTCCGGATCGCCGGAGAGCGCCACCCAACGGAACGGGCCAATGCCCTCGCAGAATAGCGGGCGGATATAGGCCGGGACGAAGCCGGGGAAGTCGAAGGCGTTTTTCACCCCCTCTTCCAGCGCCATCTGGCGGATGTTGTTGCCGTAATCCAGGGTGGCAGCACCGCGGCTTTGCAGGGTCAGCATGGCTTCCACCTGACGGGCCATGGAGTGGCGGGCGGCGACGTTCACCTCCTGGGGAGCGGATTTTTGCAGCGCGCGCCACTGGGCCACACTCCAGCCCTGGGGCAGGTAGCCGTGCACCGGGTCGTGGGCGGAGGTCTGGTCGGTCACCACGTCCGGCGTGATGCCACGGGCCACCAACTCGGCGAACACATCGGCGGCATTGCCGAGCAGACCGACGGAGACGGCGGTACCGCTCTGCCTGGCCTCTTCGATCATGGCCAGCGCCTCATCCAGGCTGTGGGCTTTCTTGTCGACGTAGCGAGTACGCAGACGAAAATCGATGCGGGTCTCGTCGCACTCCACCGCGATCATCGAGAAGCCGGCCATGGTGGCGGCCAGCGGCTGGGCGCCACCCATGCCGCCGAGCCCGCCGGTCAGGATCCAGCGCCCCTTGGGCTCGCCGTTGAAGTGCTGGTTGGCCACCGCGAAGAAGGTTTCGTAAGTGCCCTGCACGATCCCCTGAGTACCTATGTAGATCCAGGAGCCGGCGGTCATCTGGCCGTACATCATCAGGCCCTTCTTATCGAGCTCGTTGAAGTGCTCCCAGTTGGCCCAGTGCGGCACCAGGTTGGAGTTGGCGATCAGCACCCGCGGCGCGTCCTTATGGGTCTGGAACACCCCGACCGGCTTGCCGGATTGCACCAGCAGAGTCTGATCCTCCTCCAGCCGGGTCAGCACCTCGACGATCTTGTCGAAGCAGGCCCAGTTGCGGGCGGCGCGGCCGATGCCGCCATACACCACCAGCGACTGGGGATGCTCGGCCACCTCGGGATCCAGGTTGTTCATCAGCATCCGCAGCGGCGCTTCGGTGAGCCAGCTCTTGGCGGTCAGCGTGGTGCCGCGCGGGGCGCGGATCACGCGATTGGGATCGTGGCGGGGATCCTGGTGTTGCTGGGACATATACACTCCTTGTTTATCGATGCAGCAGGGTGGCGGCCGGCCGGTGGCAGGCCGCTACTTGGTTAACTGGTGGACCAGCCGCGCAGCCACGCGGGCACTGCGGTTGTCCTGATCCAGACTCGGGTTGTATTCGGCCAGATCGGCGAGCCGCAGCTTGCCGCTGGCCCGGATATGGGCGATAAGCGGTTCGATGACTGCCAGCTCCACACCGCGGGCGGCAGGGGCACTCACTCCCGGCATCACGGCCGCCGGCAGCACGTCCAGATCGATGGTCAGATAGAGGTAGTCACAGCGGGCGATGAAGGCATCCAGCCCGCAGAGCAAGACCGGCAGCTCGGCCGGCGTCATCGCCTCGTCCAGCACGTGCCACACCTCCAGCGCCTCGGCGCGCGCGAACAGCGCCCGGGTATTGGCGGTCTCGGCCACCCCGAGACAGGCGTAGGTAAAAGGCGAGCCCTGGGCGGCGCACTGCTCGGCAATCTGGAAGAAGGGAGTCCCGGAGCTCGCCTGCTCCAGCTTCATGCGCAGGTCAAAGTGGGCATCGAAGTTGATGATGCCGATCCGGCCACGACCAGCCAGATGACGATTGAGGCCGCTCCAGCTGCCGAAGGCCACCTCGTGGCCGCCCCCCAGCACCAGCGGGAAGTGCCCCTCGTCCAGCAGGCTAGCTACCCGTTCGGCCAGTCGGCCGTGGGCGGCATCGAGATCGCCATCCTCGCAGTGCACGTCACCACCGTCGTAGACGGGCCGACCCAGATGCCAGGCGCTGTTGGCCAGCAGCTTGCGCACCGCCAGCGGCGCACCGGCGGCCCCTACCCGCCCCTTGTTGCGGCGCACCCCCTCGTCACAAGCAAAACCCAGCAGCACCACGCCGGGCTCGCTGTCGGCTTGCCAGGGTTGCACCTTGTCGTGCCAGCGCAGGGCCAGCTCGCCATCTTCCGGATCCTGGCGCCCCTGCCAGACCGACATGTCGACCGGGTTGAACTTATCCATGGAGCGTCTCCTCACCGTTGACCACCCGGCTCACCAGCTGATCGACGCCGATGAGGTAGCTGAGCTCGGCCGGATGGCCGCAGTTCCAGACCAGAAAGTCCGCCAGCATGCCGACCCTGAGCTGTCCCAGCTGCTCCTGCTCGCCGAGGGCGCGGGCGGCGTGGCGGGTCACCCCGGCCATGGCCTCCACCGGGGTGAGGCCGAACAGGGTGCAAGCCATGTTCATGGCCATCCGCAGCGAGACGATGGGGGCCGTGCCAGGGTTGATGTCGGATGAGACCGCCATCGGCACCCCCGCCTTGCGCAGCGCGACGACCGGCGGCAGCTTGGTCTCCTTGAGGAAGTAGAAGGCGGTAGGCAGCAGGGTGGCCACCACGCCGCGATGGGCCAGCGCCTGGATCCCTTCCGGATCCAGGTACTCCAGGTGATCCACCGAGAGGGCGCCGAAGTTGGCGGCGAGCGTGCTGCCGCCCAGGTTGGAGAGCTGATCCATGTGCCCCTTCACCGCCAGACCGTATTGATCCGCCGCCAGATAGACCTGCTCGGTCTGGGCCAGCGAGAAGCCGATGTGTTCACAGAAGACGTCCACCGCATCGGCTAGGCCCGCCTCGGCGGCGGCCGGGATGATCTCCTGGCAGATGGTCTCGACCCAGGAGTCAGGATCGTCGCGATACTCCGGCGGCACCGCATGAGCCGCCAGCAGGGTGGTCTTGACCCGGATCGGCAGCGCCTCCCCCAGTCGACGGGCGACCCGCAGCATCTTGAGCTCATCCGTCAGGGTGAGACCGTAGCCGGACTTGATCTCCACCGTGGTGACCCCTTCCCGGATCAGAGATTTCACCCTCGGCAGCGCCAGCTCAAACAGCTGATCCTCACTGGCGGCGCGGGTGGCGCGCACCGTGCTGATGATGCCGCCGCCTTTGCGGGCGATCTCCGCATAAGGCACGCCCTTCTGGCGCAGTTCGAACTCTTCGGCGCGGCTGCCGGCGAAGATGAGGTGGGTGTGGCAATCGATGAGGCCGGGGGTGACCAGCTTGCCCTTCATGTCCTGCCAATGGGCGGGATAGGGGCCTTTGAGATCCTGCATCGGCACCAGGGCGTGGATCTGCCCCTCGTGAACGCCGAGGGCATGGGGCTCCAGCAGACCGTAGTCGGCCAGATCGGAGCGCAGGGTGGCGGGTGTCACGTTGAGCCAGACCCGCTCGCAGTTCAACAGTTCCTTGTTCATACCGACCTCTAAATGTATATACATTAACTTATATCCGATCTCTGACGGGAAAGAAAGGATCAAGTTCACATCTTGATAACAGCGTGTTCATTAGAGCTTAAACACAAAAAAGCCCGCCAGAGGCGGGCTTTGTCAAAAAGAATATGTATATACAATTAACTAAGGCTGGTCTTGGAGCTCAACTTGTAGCGGGAGCCCGGCGAGAGCAAACGGGCATAGGAGACCAGATAACCGTCGGACCAGGTACGCCGGTGCAACAGCAGGCAGGGGGTGTCGACCCGCACCTGCAACAAGCCGGCCTCGCCGGCGCTCGGCAGCACCGCCTCCACCACGTGCTCCATCTCGGAGAGGGGGCAGACCTCCATCAGATAACGGTTGGGGGTCTGGCTGGCAAAGTCCTGCTCACCGTACTGTGGCAGCAGCTCGGCATCGACGAAGCGCTCCTCCAGCTGCAGCGGCTCGCCATCGGCCTGATGGACGATGAGACTGTGGAAGATGGGGGCGCCAACCCGCAGGCCCAGCTGCACCGCCACCTTCTCGTCGGCGGCCTGGCGCTGCAGCCGGATCACCCGGCCGCTGTACTCGCTGCCCCGCTCGGCGATCTCGTCGGCGATGTTGCGAATGGCCAGCAGCGGCGACTCGGTGCGCCTGTCCGCCACGAAGCTGCCGGAGCCGGCGGTGCGCACCAGCCACCCCTCGGCCACCAGTTCGCGCAGCGCCTTGTTGACCGTCATCCGGCTCACGGTGAACTGCTCGCACAGGGCAGCCTCGGTCGGGATCCGGTCGCCCGCCTGATAGTGACGTTCACGGATCCCGTCCAGGATGTGCTGCTTGATCTGCAGATAGAGGGCCGGTGCCAACGGGATGCTCCTCAGCGACGGCGGTGGGGCGGACGCATGTCCGGCCAGGCGCGATAGACGTCCGGGATCTGCTCGGGCCCGCTGATGCAGAGATCGAGATCGTGCAGCAGACCGTCCTTGATGCCGTAGATCCAGCCGTGTACCGCCAGCTCCTGCCCCTTGCGCCAGGCGTTCTGGATGATGGTGGTGTGACAGACGTTGGCCACCTGCTCGGCCACGTTCAGCTCGCACAGGTAGTCGAAGCGCTCGTGCTCATCCTCGATGGCATCCAGCTGCTCGCGATACTTGAAGTAGACATCCTTGATGTTGCGCAGCCAGTTGTCGATGAGCCCCAGCTCCTGGTTCTGCATCGCCGCCTTGACGCCGCCACAGCCGTAGTGGCCGCAGACGATGATGTGCTTCACCTTGAGCACCTCGACCGCGTATTGCAGCACCGAGAGGCAGTTGAAGTCGGTGTGTACCACCAGGTTGGCGACGTTGCGGTGGACGAACACGTCCCCCGGCAGCAGCCCCATCAGCTGGTTGGCGGGTACCCGGCTGTCGGAGCAGCCGATCCAGAGGTATTCGGGGGCCTGCTGGGCGGAGAGGGTAGCAAAGAATTCGGGATCCTCGGCCTTGATCCGTTCCGCCCACTCGCGGTTGTTGGTAAACAAGTCGTTCAAGAGTTTCACTATCTGCTCTCCCTACTGTGGCAGTGGCGGCAACATACCATACACAAGGGTAACCAAGGCAAGGCCGACCAGATCCCCGCCAAACAAAAACAGGGCCATCAGGCCCTGTTTTTATGAGAGGAAGCATCAGGCTTCCATGGCATCTTTCAGCTTTTTGAGAGCATTTTTCTCAAGTTGGCGTACCCGCTCGGCGCACAGACTTATGCTTCCATCGCATCTTTCAGCTTCTTGAGCGCATTTTTCTCAAGTTGACGCACCCGCTCGGCGGAGACGCCGTAGGTATCGGCCAGCTCCTGCAGGGTGGTCTTGCTGTCATCGTCGAGCCAGCGGGCACGGATGATGTGCTGGCTGCGTTCGTCCAGGGTCGCCAGGGCCGAGCTCAGGCGACGGGTCGCGTGATCGTCCCAGTTGTCGTTCTCGATGGTAGCGGCCAGATCGGAGGATTTGTCCTCCAGATAGTGAACCGGCGCAAAACCGCCCTCTTCTTCATCATCGCCGACCAGATCGAACGCCTGATCGTAGTTGCTCATGCGCGCTTCCATCTCGGTGACGTCGGCGGCGGAGACGCCGAGGTCGGCAGCCACTGCCTGCACCTCTTCGTGGTTCAACCAGCCCAGACGTTTCTTGGATTTACGCAGATTGAAGAACAGCTTGCGCTGGGCCTTGGTGGTCGCCACCTTGACCATGCGCCAGTTGCGCAGAACGTATTCGTGAATTTCGGCCTTGATCCAGTGCACGGCAAAGGAGACCAGGCGCACGCCGACACTCGGGTCGAAGCGCTTGACCGCCTTCATCAGGCCGATGTTGCCTTCCTGCACCAGGTCGGCCTGGGGCAGACCGTAGCCGGCATAACTCTTGGCGACATGAACGACAAAGCGCAGGTGCGACATAACGAGCTGACGGGCAGCCTCGAGATCGCCACCCTGCTGCAAACGCTCAGCCAGTTCACGCTCTTCCTCTGCGCTCAGCACCGGAATCGAGTTTACTGCCTGGATATAGCCTTCCAGACTACCTTGCGGAATCAGAGCCATAGTGCGCTGCAATGAAGTTCCCATGTTCTACCTCTTACTTTTCAATCGAATCAGTCTAACACCCTGAGAGGGCCTGTCTACTGACCGGACGCCATTCTGCGGCCTGCATCAAACATGCTGAACATGTTTGAACCGGGGTTATCTTAGGCCGGCAGGATGAATCATGAATGAACAGTCAAAAAAAGGGGGTCACAATAAAGGACCCCCGAAAAGTAGCATGCTAAGTCCATTGTTGCGGAGCTCGCAACCTTCACATGCTTGCCAAGTCAGACGAGCAAGGCATAGGGGCCACACCCGTATAAATTCTTCAGCATTTGTAGACTGCTTATAAATCAGAAGGTTCACAGGATCCAGAGAAGATCCCGAAGATCGGCAATGTTCAGATTACTCCCAGAACGGCAGCCGTGCCAGAAACGGCCACTCTTTTACTTGATCCAGGTCGCAAAATCCAGCGCTTTAAAACGCTGATAAATTAATCAGGACGGTTCGATGTCGCGAATGTGACGATGGACCGAAAACCAGGAGGCAATCAGCCCCAGCAAGGCGCCCAGCAGGATCAGGTTGATCCCGTCCACCGCCCCCATCCCCACCAACCGGAAGTTGCTGTTGTAGAGGCCGGCCAGCTCCTTCACCACCCCTTCGCTCCAGATCACCATCACTTCGGTCAACCACCAGGCCAGCATGCCGCCGATGACCCCGAACCAGATGCCGGTATAAAGGAAGGGACGATGAATGAAGGCATCGGTCGCCCCCACCAGCTTGAGCACCTCGATCTCGGAGCGCTGGTTGAGAATATTCAGCCTGAGCGTGTTGCCGACGATCAGCAATACCGCGGAGAGCAGCAGCACCGCGATGCCGGTGATGGTGTGGCGCAGCAGGTTCATGATCCCCTGCAGCCGGGTCAACCACTGCAGATCCAGCTTGCCCTGTTCCACCCCGTCTTCGTTGTTGAGCTTGTTGAGCAGCTCGGCCGCCCCTTCCGGGTTCTGCCAGCGCGGATCCGGGATCACGCTCAGTACCGGTGGCAGCGGGTTGCTGTCGAGGTAGTCGAGCGCATCGCCAAACCCGGAGATCTCGCGAAACTCCTTGAGCGCCTCATCCCGGCTCATGTAGGTGACCGACTCCACCTCCGGGTAGAGCAGGATCCGCTGTTTCATGTCGAGGATGTTCTGCTCGGGCAGATCCTTGCGCAGATAGAGGGAGATCTGGGAGCTGGTCTGCCAGCTGCCCTCTACCACCTCGGCGTTTTTCAGCAGCACGTGGAAGCAGGAGGGCAGCGCCAGGCTGACCCCCAGCACCGCCAGCGTCATCAGCGAGGCGAGCGGGTTGCGCCACAGCTCCCCCAGACTGGAAAAAGCCTGCCGGGCGTGGTCGACCCAGTACATCATGAAGCGCCGTAGCGGTGGCTGTTTATGACGAACGATAGCCATCAGAGCTCCTCCCCTGCCGAATACATGCGACCCGCCTTGAGGGTCAGGGTGCGATAGCGCATGCGGGCGATCAGCCCCAGATCGTGGGTGGCAATCAGCACGGAGACGCCGAAGCGGTTGAACTCCTCGAACAGTCGCATGATGTCCATGGAGAGCTGGGGATCCAGGTTGCCGGTCGGCTCATCCGCCAGCAGCAGTGGCGGCTTGTTGACGATGGCGCGGGCGATGCCGACCCGCTGCTGTTCCCCGCCGGAGAGCATGCGCGGCTGGTAGCGTTCCTTGCCGAGCAGCCCGACCTTGTCGAGTGCCGCCGCCACCCGTTTGTTGATGTCTGCATGGCTGTAGCCGTCGATCACCAGCGGCAGCGCCACGTTGTCGAACACGGTGCGGTCCATCAGCAGCCGGTGATCCTGGAAGATCATGCCGATCTGGCGGCGCACGTAGGGGATCTCCCCCCGCTTGATATGGCTGACGTCGTCGCCATGAAAGAAAACACGGCCATCGGTGGGCCGTTCCATCACACTGATGAGCTTGAGGAGGGTACTCTTGCCTGCACCCGAGTGCCCGGTCAGGAAGGCCATCTCCCCCTTGCGCAGGTGAAAACTGACCTTCTGCAGCGCCTGATGGCCGCCGCTGTAGACCTTGCTGACCTTGTCAAAACGGATCATAACGGTTCCCTGACAGTGACCAACCCCGACCAGGGTCGGGGCTGGGGGCGCACGACTCGCGGCGCCCGAGCTTGCTCATCGCGAAGGAGATCACTCCTCGCGACTGAAAAGCGCCTCGATGAAGTCGTTGGCGACGAACGGACGCAGATCGTCGATCCCCTCGCCCACCCCGATATAGCGGATCGGGATCTGGAACTTGTCGGCCACCGCGAAGATGACACCGCCCTTGGCGGTGCCGTCCAGCTTGGTGAGGGTGATGCCGGTCAGGCCCACCGCCTCGCTGAACAGCTTGGCCTGGCTCAGGGCGTTCTGGCCAGTGCCTGCATCCAGAGTCAGCATGATCTCGTGTGGCGCCGCATCGTCCAGCTTCTTCATCACCCGCACCACCTTCTTGAGCTCTTCCATCAGGTTGCTCTTGTTCTGCAGGCGGCCGGCGGTGTCGGCGATCAATACGTCGGCGCCGCGGGAGCGGGCAGCCTCGATGGCGTCATAGATGACGGAGGCGGAGTCGGCGCCGGTGTGCTGGGCAATCACCGGAATGTTGTTGCGCTGACCCCACACCTGCAGCTGCTCGACGGCGGCGGCACGGAAGGTATCGCCGGCGGCCAGCATCACGCTCTTGCCCTCGGCCTGGAACTGCTTGGCCAGCTTGCCGATGGTGGTGGTCTTGCCGACGCCGTTCACGCCCACCATCAGGATCACATAAGGCTTCTTGCTGGTGTCGATCATCAGCGGTTGCTCGACCTTGGCCAGCATTTCGCCCATGTCCTGCTTGAGCAGGCCGTAGAGCGCCTCGGCATCCTTGAGCTGTTTGCGATCCGCGTGCTGCACCAACCCTTCGATAATGCGGCTGGTGGTATCGACACCGAGATCGGCGGTCAGCAGCTGGGTCTCCAGCTCCTCGAACAGCTCGTCGTCGATTTTCTTGCCACGGAACAGGCCGAAGAAACCGGAACCGATATTCTCTCTGGTGCGCACCAGACTGCGCTTGAGGCGGGCGAAGAAGCCCTCCCGCTGCGGCTTCTCCTGGGTGTCGTCATCCACCTTGGCGGCCAGCGGCAGGGCGGCCAGGGCAGCGGCCTCAGCCTCCATCTCGGCGACCAGGCGCAGATCTTCCGCTCGCTGAGCCTCTTTGGCGAGACGGGCTTCCTCGGCAGCCTGCGCTTCGGCGGCAATACGCGCCTCTTCCGCAGCGCGGGCCTCGGCAGCAATACGAGCCTCTTCTGCGGCGCGAGCTTCGGCAGCAAGACGCGCCTCTTCTGCAGCGCGGGCTTCGGCAGCAATGCGAGCCTCTTCCACGGCGCGGGCCTCGGCAGCAATGCGAGCCTCTTCCACGGCGCGGGCTTCGGCAGCAATGCGGGCTTCTTCTTCGGCACGGGCTTCGGCAGCAATACGTGCCTCTTCTGCGGCGCGGGCCTCGGCGGCAATGCGAGTCTCTTCTGCAGAGCGAGCCTCGGGGGCAATACGAACTTCTTGCGCAGCCTTGAGCTCGGCAGCAACACGGGCAGTCTCTTGAGCCTGCGCTTCGGCAGCGGCACGCTCCTCTTCGGCCAGCAGGGCTTCATTGACGATCACCGGCTCCAGATCGGAAGCACACTCCTCCACCACCAGAGGACCATGGTCGTCCAGCTCGGCAGGTGGGCAGCAATCGTCGTGCAAAACGGAATTCTGTGCGCTGGCAGGCACTTCAGCCGCCACGGCTGGCGTAGGATCGGAAACGGGAGCAGGGGCAGCAGCGACCTCGGGCTCAGCGGTAATCGGGGTGGCTTGCGGTGTCTGTGGTTGGACAGCCTCAGCCTCTTCTTTCTTGCGGCCGAAACCCAGCCAGGAAAACAAACCTTTTGCCATCTAAAAATACTCACATCAAAGGCTGACTGCTAAGATAGCCGTCCCTCGGCGGGTCGGCATAAAAATGAACCGCCTTATACTACCACTTTATTTTCTGACGACGAAACGCGATGCCCAGAGTGAAATCCAGCCGTAACGGCCCGAGCAAGAGCCCTGCCCCGCAGGGGAAATCGGGCTTTGTAAGAATCATCAGCGGCCAGTGGCGAGGCCGCAAACTGCCGGTCAGGGATGTGGAAGGACTCAGACCCACCACGGATCGCGTCAAGGAGACCATCTTCAACTGGCTGGCTCCGCATGTCCGTGGCACCCGCTGCCTAGATCTGTTTGCCGGCAGCGGCGGCCTGGGGCTGGAGGCGCTGTCGCGCTATGCCGAGCAGGTCACCCTGATCGAGATGGACAAGGGTGCCGCCGACCAGATCAAGAAGAACCTGACCACCCTCGGCAGCAGCCAGGGTCAGGTGATCCAGTCCGATGCCGTCAGCTGGCTGCAGGGGCCTGCCACGCCGTTCGATCTGGTGTTTCTCGATCCCCCCTTTCGCCGCGAGCTGCTGCCGCAGGTGTGCGAGCTGCTGGAGCAACGCGGCTGGCTGGCCCCAGATGCCCTCATCTATCTGGAGCGGGAGAAGGAGATGGCCGATCTGCCGCTGCCGGCCAGCTGGCAACTACTCAAGGACAAACAGGCAGGCCAGGTCTGCTATCAGCTCTATCTACGAGACACCAAGCATGACGCTGCGGTTTAAAGGGGGGAGATGGGCGCGGTGCCCCTCCCCGTCAATTTGGACAACGGCTCAAGGACAAGCAGGCCGATCAAATCAGGTCTGCTATCAGCTCTATCTGCGAGACACCAAGCATGACGCTGCAGTTTAAAGGGAGGAGATGGGCGCGGTGCCCCTCCCCGTCAATTTGGACAACGGCTCAAGGACAAGCAGGTCGATCAAATCCAAGTCTGCTATCAACTCTATCTGCGGGAGGTAAACGATGAAGCGGGTGTTTAATCTGTTGGCGATGGGCCTCATCCTGTTCTTCTGGTTCGGCGTGCTGGTCAGCCTGATCGCCCCGCTGCCGGGCAAGCTCAACGGCTTTCTGCCGGTGTGCGGCGTGATCGTGGCCCTGATGCACTGGGTGCAGGCCAGCATGGTCAAGGCGGCCTGCAAGCCCTACTTCGCGGTGAGCCGACTCGAGTTCACCCAGGTGCTGGTGTTCGGGGTGTTCGGCATGGTGGAGATCCGCGCCAGGCTGCAGGCCATCGTCGATGCCAAACAGCGCGGCACAGACAACAAAGCCGGGTGATCCCGGCTCTGTCATGGTGGTTCAGGAAGGAGTGCTGGTCACTCCTTCTCTTTTTTCCCCACGCTGATGCCGAGCTTGATGGAGAGCACCGCCAGCAGCAGCAACATCATGATCAGCGAGAAGAAGTTGCTGCCAAGCTCGGGGTACTGCACCTTGACCAGCGCCGAGTGGCCGAACACGCCGATGAAGAAGCAGAGCAGTATGCAAACGGGTGTGTTGCCCTCCAGCGAGACATGACGGTAGTGCTGGTAGAGCTGATAGGCAGCCAGCACCAGGGCGATCATCGGGAAGAAGGAGAAGGGCACCACCGACTCCGACAAGACCGTCAGAGAGGCATCACCACAGATGCCGATGAGCAGGGCCAGCAGCAGGGGTTTCTTCGGGATCGGGTTCTGATCATGCATGGAGCTGTCCATCCTTTGACTTAAGAGAGAGGTTCACGGCGCTTCTGGTTCTGGACCTCGGCGCCCATGGCGATCATGCGCAGCTGACGGATGGTGCGATCGGACAGGGCACGGCACTCCTCGCTGGTCATGTCGAGGGCATCGGCACCGGCGCTGAAGACGATGGTCACCATGGCTTCGGCCTGGATGTAGGCCTCTTCCCGCGGCGCCCCCGTGGTGGCCTCGAGGTAATCGGTCAGCTCGGCGATGAAGTGCTGGATCTCCCGCGCTACCGCCTGCCGGAATGCCGCCGAAGTGCCGGAGCGCTCGCGCAGCAGCAGCCGGAAGATGTTCGGGTTGTTCTCGACGAACTCCATAAAGGTCTGCACCGAGGTACTGATGACGCTGCCACCCCCGGCGATGCGCTGGCGCGCCTGGCGCATCAGCTGACGCAGGGTCAGGCCGCCTTCATCCACCAGGGTCAGCCCTAGCTCCTCCATGTCGCGAAAGTGACGATAGAAGGAGGTGGGCGCTATGCCGGCCTCCCGCGCCACTTCCCGCAGGCTGAGGTTGGAAAAACTGCGGTTGGCGCACAGTTGGCTGAACGCCGCCTCGATCAGAGTACGCCGGGTTTTTTCTTTTTGTTGCGCGCGAATACCCACGAAAACAGTCACCTTCAGGTTATCGAGGCCAAATGATAACCCGAAGGCTGCGCCAGGATCAGGTTTGTCTCCTACTTTTTTACCATTGACCCGAATTCTGGCTGCATGGAGAATGGCGCACAGCTGTTCGCTGAAAGGAACCGAGTGAGATGGAACGCCCCCCGATCATCATGACCAACACCCTGCTGTTTGCCCTCTCCGGGCTGACCGCACTGATCGCCGTGCCCTGGTACGGCATGACCCATGGCTATGACCTCTGGCAGTGGGGCAGCTTCCTGCTGCTGTTCTGCTATTGCGGCATCTCCATCACCGCCGGCTACCACCGGCTCTGGTCCCACAAGGCCTACAAGGCACACCCGATCCTGCAGTGGATCTTCGCCATCGGCGGCGCCCTCGCCCTGCAAAACTCGGCCCTGCACTGGTCTTCCGACCATCGCCGCCACCATCGCCACGTGGATGACAACCAGCAGGATCCCTACAGTGCGGGACGCGGTTTCTGGTACTCCCACATCGGCTGGATGCTGCGCGAATACCAGGGCGACACCTATCACGACTACAGCAACGTGCGGGATCTGCAGAACAACCCCATCGTCGTTTTCCAGCACAAGCACTATCTGGCGCTGACCCTGGCCACCAACATCGGCATCCCGCTGCTGCTGGGACTCATCCACGGCGATCTGCTCGGTATGTTGCTGCTGGCCGGGGTGCTGCGCATGGTGATGACTCATCACACCACCTTCTTCATCAACTCGCTGGCCCACATCTGGGGCAGCCAACCCTTCACCGACCGCAACAGCGCACGGGACAACGGCATCCTGGCCTTCTTCACCTTCGGCGAGGGTTACCACAACTTTCATCACCTGTTCGAGAACGACTATCGCAACGGCATCCACTGGTGGCAGTTCGATCCCACCAAGTGGCTGATCCGCAGCGCCTCCTGGTGCGGGCTGACCCGGGATCTGCGCGCCTGTCCGGAAGAGCGGATCGAACAGGCCAGGCTGGAGATGCAGCTGAAACGGGCCCAGGCCAAGCTGCGCAAGCAGGATGACAGGGAGCTGTGGCAGGCCCTGCTGCAGGAGGAGTACGACAAGCTGAACCAGCAGTTGCAGCACTACTACGCCAGCCGCAAACGCCTGCTGGAGCAGCGCAAGCGCAAGGCGCTGGCCCGCTACGACCAACTGAAGCTGCAGCTGGAGTATCGCAACCTGCACGATGCCTTCATCGCCGCCAAACGCAACTGGAGCCGACTGCTGGCAGGCATCGCCTGACCCTGGAACGTCGGGCTTAACAAAGAAAAAGACCGCCAATCGGCGGTCTTTTTCTGGGCACGACTCAGCCAGCGAGCCATAAAAAATGGGGTGACACTCGCATGTCACCCCCTCGCAAATAGCATGTTCCATATTGGAATCCGGTCCTGCCGGGCTCTGCTCCTGTTTCCTGAGTTTCCGCTACCCATCTGAAGCAGGTGCCTGCTGGAGCAATCCAGTCGGCCAGTTCCCTTCACGACCCTCTTCCGCACGGCGGCAAGCCACCGTGTTGTCCTTGCAGTTGAAATATTACGCAGATAAATAAAATAAAAAACCGTTTTATGCGCCCATGTATGCAAGCTGCAACCCTTCATGGAACTTCAGCCAGAAAACAATTCGATTAAAAACAATACGATAAACCAGTTCATCGCCATAGGATGGCAAACGTTATCCTCGAAGGCGTACAAGGCTTTGCGAGATCTCGCACACGCTCGGTCCGCTCACAACCAGCGCTGCAGCGGCAACCAGTCACTGACCCTGGCCAGCAGGCGGCGCAGAGTGGAGGGCGGGGCCGCCACCGAGTGGGAAGAGCGTTGCTGCCAGGTCGCCAGCCACTGCTGCAACTCGGCGCACAGCGCGGGACAAGCCAGATGCAGCACCAGCTCGGTGTTGAGCAGCAGAGAGCGCGGATCCAGATTGAAGCTGCCGAGCAGCGCCTCCTCCTCCCCCACCAGGATCAGCTTGGCGTGCAGACTGAGCGACTCCCCCTCCAGCTCCGACAGTGCGATGCCCTGCCGTATCAGCCAGGGGCGGTGACGGCGGTAGGCGCCGTATACCAGCGGCACATCCGTGCTGGCCAGGGAGTTGGTCAGGATGTCAATGTTCACCCCCACCTGTCGCTGCTGTCTGAGCCGGCGGCGCAGCCCCCGGGTCAGGATGAGATAAGGGGTGACCAGACTCAGGGTGCCTTGGTTGTCGGCCAGCTTGCGCCAGAGCAAGCGTGCGGTGGTGGGTCGAGACACCAGCCCCTTGCCGGGTCGATCAAACCACACTTCTGCCTGTCCGCCATGCCAGCGCAGGGGGACGGGTTCGGGATCGAACAGGCTGGCGGGCAGGTCGTAGACGGCCGCCACCTGCGGTTCGTTCATGGTCAGCAGAAAGTCGTTCACCACCTTCACCTCGGCCCGTTGCAGCGGGCGCCGCAACAGGCGGCGGATCGGGTGGCTCCAGCGGCTGCGCCAGAATTGATCGAACCCCTGCTCGGCCTGCTGGCAAAGCGGGCCGCGACAGGCAAGATCCAGATCGACGAACTGGGGCGCCCCACTGAGCCCGAAGTAACGGTCCCCGATGTTGCGACCGCCGATCACCGCCTGACTGCCGTCCACCAGCAACAGCTTGTTGTGCATGCGGTGATTGATGCGGCGAAAGCTGAGCAGCCCTTCCAGCAGCAGGGTCAGCGGCCGCCAGCCGCGCAACCAGAAGGGATTGAACAGGCGCACCTCGATGCCCGGCTGATGGGCCACCATCTCCAGGAAACGGTTGTCGCCGGCATAGAGGTCATCGATGAGCAACTGTACCCGCACTCCGCGCCGGGCGGCATGCAGCAGCTCCGCCAGCAACAGCTTGCCGCTGCTGTCCTCCTCCCAGCTGTAGTACTGGGCCTGGATCCGGCTTCTGGCGCCGCGGATCAGCTGGCAGCGCAGTTTGAGTGCCAGCTCGGGCTGGTCTATCAGGGCGAATTCAGCGGGGATCATGGCGTCATCCGCCTGTCATGAGAAAATGGCATAACGCTGGCTAAGGGCCTCGTAGCAACAGGATGAAGGAATTTACCATGGAACTCACGGATCGCCCCGCCATCAGTCACAGACCGCAGGCCAGTGAGCCGGATCCCTCGCCGAGCGGCCAGCTGGCCCCCTGGTATCTGCAGCATAGGGATCAGGCCTGGCAGCCCTTCGCCCCGCCCGCCCAACCGCACTAGCAGGACGTCAGGGCTGGGCCACCGCCTCGATGGCGGCCGCCTTGCCCTCCAGCTGGGGCAGGCTGAAACGGTAGGCCACATAGTACTTGTAGATGGTGCTGACATAGTTGATGGGCCCCTGGCCCACCTCGTTGGCCACCAGCTGCTCCACGTTGCCGAACCAGACATTGGGATCCAGCCCGGCGGCCTCGGCCTTGGCCCTGAGCGCCTGCACCCGGTTCGGGCCGGCATTGTAGGCCGCCAGCGCAAACAGGTGGCGGTTGAGCACATCCAGCTTGGGATCATTGAAATAGGTGTCGAGGATCAACCGCATATAGCGGCAAGCCGCCTCCACATTGCCCTCCAGGCTGGCAAGCCGGGCACCGCGAATGCCCACCTCGCCGCCGGTGCTCGGCAACAGCTGCATGATCCCCACCGCCCCCCGTTCGGAACGGATATTGGCATTGAGCCCCGACTCCTTGTAAGCCAGCGCCGCCAGCATCAGCCAGTCCAGCCGGTACTTGTCGGCCTGCTGCTCCAGCACCTTGCGGATGGTAGACAGCCTGCCCAGCGGATCCGGCGCCAGTATGTTGCTCATCTGGTCGTTGCGCGCCAGCAGACGGCGCAGAGCCATGTCGCTGTAAAGGGTACGCTTGCCGGCATCGGCCAGATAGTCGTTGACCGCCTTGAGCAGCTCGGGACTGTTGTTGCGCAGGGCCCAGGCGCTGCGGCCGTTGTCCCGCAGCGGGATCAGCTTGTGGGCCCGCAGCCCGCTGATCATGCCGAGCCAGATCCGCCCCTTGAAGCTGTCGGTCACGGTGAGCGGTATGATGCCGGCCGCCACCATCTCCAGCAGATCTCCGTCCTGCAGATATTCAGGCACCGTCTCGATATAGATGGGCGGCAGCCCCAGCTCGCGAAACAGCCAGTTGAGCTGGCGCAGGCTTTCGTAATAACTGGAGCTGGCCCGCACCCAGACCCGCCGGCCGGAGAGCTGGGTGATGCGGTTGAAGGGCGGCAGGCTGTGCTGGCTCACCACCCACTCTTCGATGGGAGCGATCACCGGGTTGGAGAAGGTCACCTGTTCGCGCCGGGTCGGCGTCACCGTCATGTTGGCGGCCACCAGATCCCCCCGCCCCTCGGTGAGGTAGTCCAGCAGCTTGTCCTGGCGTACCGGGATATAGATGATCTTGAGTTTGATCTTCTCCTTGGCCAGGTAGGTCTGATTCAGCCAGCGCTCGAACCCCTGCAGCTGGTTGACCAGGATGCCGTGCTGGGCCCCCTTGTCGAAGAAGAAGAAGCCCCGCTCATAGACCACCAGGGCCCTGAGCTCTTTCTCTTGCAATATGCTGGCGAGATCCCCAG
The DNA here is from genome assembly GCF_041403025.1 of Aeromonas sp. S5(2024). Lineage (NCBI taxonomy): Bacteria > Pseudomonadati > Pseudomonadota > Gammaproteobacteria > Aeromonadales > Aeromonadaceae > Aeromonas > Aeromonas sp. S5(2024). Next base: position 171,556 of record NZ_JBGLRI010000010.1, read on the forward strand.
GCTGGGGCAGCCGTTGCGGCTTGAGATCCGCCGCCAGCAGCGGCAGCGCACACAGAGCGAGCAGACCCCGCAACCAGCACCGTCTCATGATGAGAGCGCCTGCGGTTGCTTCGAAGCGAGCGGGATCCCGTCAAACGGGTGGCGAACAAAGGTGGGGAAAATGGCGAAGAGCCAGCGCTGAACCATGATGAGATCGCCTTCTGTTGGCCGACTCGCGTCGGGCAAAACCGTCTGTGGGATAACTAACTATAGAACGCGGACCCACAGCAGAAGGGTCAACACGGCAGGCAAGCCTGCCGTGTCATCAGCAGGCTCAGATAGAGCGGGCACGCATCTCGAAAATGAGCTTTTCGGCGGTGCAGGTGAATTGCAGACGGGCTTTCAGGATCACGCCGTTGGCGCCCTGACTGAGTTCGCTGCTGCTCTTGGCTTCCGCAGTGACCTGCTTGGCCAGCGCCTCGTAGGCGGCCAGCTTGGCGCGAGCGTCGGCTTCTGCAGCGGCCTCGATCACCAGTTCCATCACATCGTCACCCTCGCCGATGATGGTACCAATTTCGGCGAAGCAGCCGCAGCTGTCACAGGTCTCGTTCAATTCCACTTTCTCTTCTACGGACATCATTCAACTCCCACTTATTTCGGCTGTGATTCATCGTCACGCAAGGCTTTGCGAAAATCCTTGATGGCGGTGCCCAGATCCTCTCCGGCACTCGCCAGGCGTTTGCTGCCAAACACCACGACGACCACCACGAGCAGGATCAACAAATGCCAGATATGAATTCCACCGAGTCCCATAGGGATACTCCTGACTGATAGATACCGATTGTTTGTATCAAAAGAAGGCGCAAAGATTGTTGGGCAAAATCAAGACAGGTGCAAGTTTGCAAATAAATCACTCAAAAAAATACGGCGACCCAGGGTCGCCGTATTGCTTGATGCTACTTGTCCCCTCAACCACTACATCCTGTACCAGCCGCCATCGAAGGCGAGAGACGTTTCGAGCATAAATTCGCCTAGATATGAAAACAAATGGTATAAATTCATCTAAGAATTGAAGAGGATTCATATCATGTTGCTGGAACAGTTGGGGCGCATCGACCTCAATCTATTGATTATCCTGCAAGTATTGCTGGAAGAGCGGAACGGCAGCCGGGCGGCCCGTCGGCTGCACCTGAGCCAGTCTGCCGTCAGCAAGGCGCTCGGCCGGCTGCGGGAAACCTTCGACGACCCCCTGTTCGTGCGCTCGGCCTACGGGCTGGAACCCACCGCCCGCGCTCTCAGCCTGCAGCAGCAACTGCAGCCCATCCTGCTGTCGCTCGACAACCTGATCCAGCCACCGGATTTTGACCCGTCCACCACCGAGCGGGAGTTCGTCATCGCCAGCATGGACAGCGCCTTCACCCTGTTCGCCCCGCTCTACTTGAGCGAGCTGAAACGACAGGCCCCCGGCATCCGGCTGCGCTACGAGGAGTGGACCGAGAACAGCCTGACCGAGATGAGCCAGGGCCAGGTGGACATCGCCTTCACGGTGCGGGAGAACTGCATCAACTCGGACTTTCGGCTCGACACCCTGCCCAACGCCATCTGCCAGCGGCTGCTCGCCATCGACGATCTGACCTGCCTGGTGCAGCACGACCACCCCGCCCTGCACGAACCGGAGTGGGATCTCACCCGCTACCTGGCCTATCCCCACGTGCAGACCTATTGCGAAGGGCGCGATCGCTGGATGCTGGATCACAAGCTGGCGGAGCAGGATCTCTATCGCCGCATCGAGGCGACCGTTCCCTCCTTCGAGGCGGCGCTGCGGATGGGCATGCACTCGGACATGATAGTGACCCTCTCCCGGCTCTACGCCCGCCACGCCACCCAGGTCTATCCGCTGGTACCGCTGCCGCTGCCTATCGCCCTCGACAGCATCTCCCACCTGCTGATCTGGCATCAGCGTCACGAGGAGGATCCGGGCCACCGCTGGCTGCGGGAAACCCTGCTGACCCTCATCATGGGCAAGCTGGAGCCCACTGCTGCCGAACCGTCCTGATATCAGTACCGGGCCGAAAGACCCTGACGGTCACCACGCCGGATCTCAGGCAAAAAAACGGGGCTCGTCGAGCCCTGTGTCTTTTCTGTTGGCCTGCCGGCCGGTCAGTTCTGACCGGTCACCGCCAGGTAGTGGTGCACCCCGTCGAGCAGCATCTGCACCGAGATCATCACCAGCAGCATACCCATCAGACGCTCCACCGCGGTGAGCCCTCGCTCACCCAGCAGCTTGTTGAATACCTCGTAGAACATCAGGATCACCGCGCTGGCGCCCCAGGCCATCAGCAGCGCCAGCGACCAGTCCGCCATCCGGGTCGGCTCCTGGTTGGCCAGCAGCAGCAAGGACGCCAGGATCGAGGGACCGGCAATCATGGGGATGGCCATGGGCACCAGGAAGGGCTCCTCACCCGCGGCCAGCCCGGTTACTCCGCCTTCACTCGGGAAGATCATCTTGATGGCGATGAGGAACAGGATGATGCCGCCGGCGATGCTGACCGCCTCCTGACGCAGGTTGAGGAAATTGAGGATCTGCTGGCCGACGAACAGGAAGGCCATCATGATCACCAGTGAAAACAGCAGCTCTCGCATCATCACCTTGCGGCGTCGCTTGGGATCGATATGACGCAGGATCGACAGGAAGACCGGCAGGTTGCCCAGCGGATCCATGATCAGAAACAACATGACGGCAGCGGAGAAAGTGTCCATACAACGCCCAGGCTAAGCCTTCAACAAAAGGAGGGGGAAAGAGGGCGAAATATAACAAAAGCGGCGGGATTCGGCGAGCGCGGCGGGCGCTCGCCGGCGGGGATCAACCGTGGTTGCAGATCTTGTCGGCGTGAGTCTGGAAACCCTGCTCCGATTCGATGAACTTGCCGCGCTTGGCCAGGAAGTCGATCAGGGCCTCGGCATCCATCTCGCTGGCGCTGCAGGTATGGAAACGGGCATCGGCACCGAAGCGCTCGTCAATGGCCTGCTTGAGGCTGGCCCGGGTAAACTGGCCGCCTTGCGCCAGCATCATCTCCATCACTTCGTGACCGTGTACCGATTGAGTCATTGCAAACCTCTTGAATGGACATATTTGATGCCTATTAAATCCTGCCCCACCGCCGACGACCTTGATATAGGCCAACAAATTGCCGATTTCCCTGCGTCCGTACTGGTGATGGCCGCGGCTTTGTCGATAATGTGGCAACCTGAGCAGGGGATGGCTACACTAACGCCCCTTTTTGCCACCGCAGACCGAATATAAGGACATTGGCGTCATGCTGTTCCATGGACTGGCTTTCAAGCCCTGGCGGATCTGGACCCGCCGCCCGCTCTGGTTGAAGACCCTGCTCGGCATGCTGACGGGGATCGGGCTCGGCGCCGGTTTCAGCGAGCAGGCGTTGCTGCTCAAGCCCATCGGCGTGCTGTTCGTCAACACCATCCAGATGCTGATGGTGCCCCTCATCTTCTGTTCGGTCATCGCCGGCCTCACCTCGCTGCTCAAGGGCAAGACCCTCGATCGGATCGCCGGCAAGGCCATCGGCCTCTACCTCTGCTCCACCGCCGTCGCCATCTGCATCGGCCTGATGATGGGCTGGCTGCTGGAGCCCGGCATGGGCGCCAACATGGGGCCCTATGAGCGGGTCGGCATGGCGGAATCCCCCACCCTGGCCAGCGTGCTGAGTCACCTGGTGCCGCGCAACCCGGTGCAGGCCATGGTGGACGGCAAGATCCTGCAGGTGATCGTGTTCGCGGTGGCCCTCGCCCTTGCCCTCAACGCCACCGGTCGACGCGGCCGCCCCGCCATCCTGTTCTTCACCTCGCTGGCGGAGGGGATGTTCAAGCTGACCCAGATGGTGATGGCGCTGGCCCCTTACGGCGTCTGCGCCCTGATGGCCTGGATGACCGGCAAGTACGGCATGAGCCTGCTGCTGCCGCTGCTCAAGGTGATCGGCGCCGTCTACCTCGGCTGTCTGCTGCACGTGCTCGGCGTCTACAGCAGCCTGCTGATCCTGCTGGCCCGCCTCAATCCGCTGCACTACTTCAAGAGCATCGTCGATGCCCAAGCGGTGGCCTTCACCAGCAGCTCCAGCAACAGCACCCTGCCCATCAGCCTGGCCTGCGCCGAGCGCCGGCTCGGGGTCTCTCCCGCCATCACCGCCAAGGTGCTGCCCATCGGCGCCACCATCAACATGGACGGCACCGCGCTCTATCAGGGGGTAACGGCCCTGTTCGTGGCCCAGGCCTTCGGGGTGGATCTGCACATGGTGGATTACCTGACCATCATCAGCATCGCGACCCTGGCCAGCATCGGCACGGCGGGCACTCCGGGCACCGGCCTGATGCTGCTGACGCTGACGCTGACCGCAGTGGGACTGCCGCTGGAAGGGGTGGCACTGATCGCCGGGATCGACCGGATCCTCGACATGGCGCGCACCACGGTCAACGTCTCCGGCGATATTCTGGTATCCGTGTTGATTGCCCGCAGCGAGCGGGAGCTGGATCTGGCGACCTATCACGACGCCAGCGCCGGCGAGGACATCGACTTCACCCTGCGCTGAGGCAGAGCGAGCGATTAATTTTCGTGGGGATCGTGGTGGCAGCGCCAGCAGACATCGAAGTTGGCGCCGTTCTCCTCCCCGCATTGGCCACACAGCCAGCCGTTGCCCTGGCGCTGCTGATAGCGCTCGATGACCCGCCCCGCCTTGCTGCGATCCTGCTCACGCACCATCAGGGTCACCTGCAGCAGGTCCACCGGCAGTTCGCCCAGGGCGCCTGACAGCGCCTCGCCATTGAGCCGCACCGGCACCCCCTCCACTTCCAGCGCCCCTTTCAGGGCATGGGCCTCCAGCGAATGGGAAGCCCGATACAGATTGATCCAGTGATCCATGTCTTCCCCCTCAGATCCACTCACGATGCCGTGACCACGGCACCGCCTCTGACCGGCTACAGCAGGGTATCGATGCCGTAGTCGGCCCCCTTGGCCACGATGAAGTCGATGAACACCCGCAATTTTCGCGGCATCAGCCGCCGCTCCGGAAACAGCAGGTAAATCGGCACTCTGGGCTGCTGCCACTCGGGCAGCACGGACACCAGGGTCCCGCTCGCCAGCTCCTCGTGGCAGAGCATGGCGGGCAGGGAGGCGAGCCCCAGCCCGGCCTTCGCAGCCTCTCTGGCACAGGTTATATTATTAACCCGAAAGCGGGAGGGAGGGTCAACCAGCACCTCCCTGTCATCCCGCTCGAAGCACCAGTGCGACGCCAGAAAGCCGCTGGTCACCGCCACCCGCTCATGATGCACCAGATCCTCGGGATGGGTGATGGCGGGGCTGCGCGCCAGGTACGCCGGGCTGGCACAGATCAGGCGGGCGTTGCTCCACAGCCGCCGCGCCGCCAGGTTCGAATCGCTCATGTCGCCGATCCGCACGATCGCATCCAGCCCCTCGTTGATGGGATCCACGATGCGATTGGTCAGCTCCAGCTCCACCTGCAGACCGGGATAGGCCTGCAAAAACTCCGCCACCAGCCTGCCCACCACCAGCTGCCCCGCTTCGATGGGCACCGCCAGCTTGAGGGTGCCGGTCACCTCCTGCTGGCTGGCGCTCACCATCAGCTCGGCCTGAGCCAGCTCGTCCACCGCCTTGCTGCAGCGCAGATAGTACTGCTCGCCGGCCTCGGTCAGGGTGAGCTGGCGGGTGGAGCGATAGAGCAGCCGCACACCGAGGCGCTGCTCCAGCTCGGCGATGCGCCGGCTCACCGTCGCCTTGGTCATGCCCAGCTCCTGGGCGGCCGCCGTGAAGGAACCCTTGTCGACGATCCGCACTAGAATCAATGCAGCGTTCAGATCCATTGTTGCACCAGTGAAACTGTATATCTCATAAATGGATACTAATCGAAACAGTCGGCCAGTGTTAGCCTGCCTCTCTTAAGTTCAGGAATCCCCCACATGAGTCAACACAAGAAGATCCCCCTGCTGGCAGCCATGATCCTGGCCCTGCTCGGCCTGCTGTTTGCCGGTTACTGGTATCTGCACGGCCGCTATTTCGAGAGCACCGACAACGCCTACCTGCAGAGCGAGGTCACTGGCATCGGTTCCAAGCTGTCCGGCTACATCAGCGAAGTGCTGGTGACCGACAACCAGCCGGTGAAGGCCGGCCAGCTCATCGCCCGCCTCGACGATCGGGAGTACAAGACCAAGGTGGCCGAGGCCGAAGCCGACCTGCGCCTCAATCAGGCGACGGCAGAAAATCTCGCCGCCACCCGCACCCAGCAGCTGAGCCTCATTCGCCAGGCCGAAGCCAAGGTCAGCTCGGCCAATGCCGAACAGGTGCGGGCCCAGCAACAGGTACGCCGCGTCAGCCAGCTCAACCAGCGCCACTACAGCTCCCAGGACAGCCTGGACGAGGTGCGGGCCGGCCTGCAGGTCAACCAGGCCCAGGAGCAGGAGGCCAAAGCGGCCCTGCAGGCCGCCCGCGAGCGGCTGCTGGTGCTGGATGCCGAGGCCAAGCAGAACCAGGCCAGGCTGGCATTGAGCGCCGCCCAGCTGGAGCAGGCCAAGCTGGAGCTGGCCTATACCGAGCTGCGGGCACCGGCTGACGGCATCATCGGCAAGCGCAGTCTGCGGGCGGGGCTCTACGTCCAGTCCGGCATGCAGGTGGCCAGCCTGGTGCCGCTGCAGCAGGTGTGGGTCGAGGCCAACTTCAAGGAGACCCAGCTGCTCCACATGCAGCCCGGCCAGAAGGTGGAGGTGATCCTGGATGCCTATCCGGATCAGCCGGTCGAGGGGATCATCGACAGCCTGGCCCCTGCCACCGGCGCCAAGTTCGCCCTGCTGCCGCCGGAGAACGCCACCGGCAACTTCACCAAGATCGTGCAACGGGTGCCGGTCAAGATCCGCATTCCGGAGCCGGGGCCGCTGGCGGGCAAGCTGTTGCCGGGCCTCTCCACCGAGGTGATCGTCGACACCCGCAGCCCTGATCCCGTGGTTGCGGCCCACTGATGGAACCCATCCCGCGTCGCAACTGGATCGCGGTCATGGGGGGCCTCATCGGCGCCTTCATGGCCATCCTCGACATCCAGATCACCAACGCCTCCCTGAAGGACATTCAGGGGGCCCTGTCGGCCACCTTGAGCGAAAGCTCCTGGATCTCCACCTCCTATCTGGTGGCGGAGATGATCGCCATCCCGCTGAGCGGCTGGCTGAGCCGGGGGTTGAGCGTGCGGCGCTACCTGCTGTGGACCACCGGCGCCTTCATCGTCGCCTCCGTGCTCTGCTCATTCAGCTGGAACCTCACCAGCATGATCGTCTTTCGGGCGCTGCAGGGCTTCACCGGCGGGGCGCTGATCCCGATGGCCTTCTCCCTCATCGTCAGTCTGCTGCCGTTGCACAAGCGGGCCACCGGTATGGCGTTGTTCGGCCTGTGCGCCACCTTCGCCCCCGCCATCGGGCCGACTCTGGGCGGCTGGCTGACCGAGCAGATGTCCTGGCACTACATCTTCTACATGAACGTGCCGCCGGGACTGCTGGTGATGGCCATGCTGGCCCACGGGCTCGACAAGAAGCCGGTGGACTGGGAGGTGATCAAGCGGGTGGATCTCATCGGCATCGTCACCATGGCGGTGGGACTGGGCCTGTTGGAAGTGGTGCTGGAAGAGGGCAACCGGGAGGACTGGTTCGGTTCCAGCTTCATCGTGCGGCTCACCGTCATCTCGGTGGTGGCGCTGGTGTTTTTCGTCATCAGCCAGCTGCTGCGGCGCCATCCGCTGGTCAACCTGCGGCTGCTGCACAACCCGCGCTTCGCGCTGGCCTGCTTCGCCTATCTGGTGCTCGGCATGGCACTGATGGGCTCCATCTATGTGCTGCCGCTCTACATGACCCAGATCCACAACTACAACGCGCTGGAAATCGGTGAGGTGCTGATGTGGATGGGGCTGCCGCAGTTGCTGGTACTGCCGCTGGTGCCCAGACTGACTCACAAGATAGATCCGCGCTATCTGGTGAGCTTCGGCTTTCTGGTGTTCGCCGTCAGCTGCTTCATGAACATGAACATGAGTGCCGACTACGCCGGGCCCCAGCTGATCCAGTCGCTCATCGTGCGAGCATTGGGCCAGCCCTTCATCATGGTGCCGCTCTCCCTGGTGGCGACCGCCAGCCTGACCCACGACGAGATCCCCTCCTCCTCGACCCTGCTCAACGTGCTGCGCAACCTGGGCGGCGCCTTCGGCATCGCCATCATCGCCACCCTGATCGACAACGACACCCGCATCCATGTCAGCCAGATCAGCAGCACCCTGGCCGCCAGCAGCATAGAGGGGCAAAGCTACCTGCTGCAGCTGGCCCAAACCATGATGGCGCAGGGCTCCGGCCCCGAGCTGGCCCGCCAGCAGGCCCAGGCCATGCTGTCGAACACCATCAGCCGGGAAGCGGCCATCATGGCCTACAACCAGGTGTTCTTCGTGATGGGCATCTTCCTGTTGCTCGCCAGCGGCCTGATGCTGCTGCTCAAGCAGCCCGCCCCCAGGGCAGCCGATGCCGAACCGCTAGAGGCGTGAAAAACGGTGGAAATGGCATAGCAAAACGGGCCTGAGGGCCCGTTTTCTTGTCTGCACACTCCCCTTGGCGAGGGGACAACTCCGACGCAATCACCCCGCCAGCGAGGCGGCAATCAGAAACTGGGCGGCGAAGTAGCTGGTCATCACCCAGGCGGTGGCATGGGGGAAGGGACGGCGGAAACGGTCCAGCGCCAGCATGCTGTCGGAGAAGAGGAACATCAGCGCCCCCACCAGGGCGGCGGCACTGCCGGCGGTGAGGGAGGCATGCCAGGCGCCGGCTGCGACCCAGGCCATGCCGATGATCACCAACATGTAGCAGAACACGGGCACCTTCATCTCCCCGAGCTTGCCCCACAGCAGGCCGAACACCATGCCGGCCACCAGCAGCAACAGCAGACCATCCACCAGATTCAGCACCAGCGGCCCCTGGGCGAAGCCGACGATGTAGCAGAGGTGCGCGACAAAAAACGCCGCCAACCCCTGGATGAAGCGGTCGCTCGGCAACATCAGCAGCACGTCGCCGGCCAGCGACAGGCAGAGACCGAGCAGGATCCAGGCGTGGGAACCGTCGTGGTCATAGCTCTGATAGCCGAAGGCCAGCGCTATGATGAGCAGCATGGTCAACGGCTTGCTGATGTAGAACTGACGGGAGTCTGAGCCATAGGCCGCACGAATGTGCCACCAGCCCGATGCGATGATCAAGAAACTCAATAACATGCCCTGCTCCTCACGTGTTGCTCGCAGTCATACGGCAACATCTTCTTGCTGACAAGCAGAGTAACAAATTCCCCCGCCCAGTGGCAGAGGCGCTCAGCAAACGAGCAGTCTACGCCTAAAGTCTAATTGTCCCGCCCACCCTGTTCGGGCATAAGGGACGGGTCCGGAGGATCACCATGGAAGACGCAATGAAAAACTATCTGCCCGCTATCGATATCATGATGTGCCACCTTGGCATCAGCTTCGAGCAAGCCTGTGAACAGCTGGGCCTGAGCCAGGTGGAACAACAGACCCTGAGCCTGCTGCAGGAGCAGGATCCGCAGGAATAATCCCTCCCGGTGATGGATATCATGATGTGCCGCCTTGGCATCAGCTCCGAGCAAGCCTGCGAGCTGCTTGGCCTGAGCCAGGTGGGACAACAGACCCTGAACCTGCTGCAGGAACAGGATCCGCAAGAATAAGCCCCCAGCGGGGAGCATGAAAACGGCGCCATGATGGCGCCGTTTTTATTGACCCTGGTTATGCTCGCACCACCCGGCGCCGTTGCAGCCAGACGATCAGTGCAAACAGCAGGAAGCCGGGCAGCCACATCAGCTCCTTGCGCCAGCGCTCGGTGGGGGCCTTGACCACCAGGATCTCCTGATCAAACTCCATGCCGGCCGCCGCCGCCGGGCTGCCGAAGGTGACGCTGTCGATCAGGGTCTTGCCATCCTGCTCATAGAGCGCGAGCCCCAGGCTGGCGAGGCGAGCTTCCCCGTCCTCCCCTGCCGGCACCGCCAGCAGCACGGTCGACTGACGCAGCTTGCCCACCGCGTCCTCACCCTGGATCCGCAGCCGCAGAGTGCTCTCCGCCTCCACCTCGCCCAGGGTCTGGGCCAGCTGGGCCGGCGGCGTCTCGCGATAGGGATCGTGCACCATGTCCATCCAGAAACCGGGGCGGAACAGGGTAAAGGCCACCAGCAACAGCAGCACGCTTTCGTACCAGCGACTCTTCACCAGGAAATGACCCTGGGTGGCGGCGGCGAAGATCAGCATGGCAACGGTGGCCACCATGAAGATCAGCACCCCGTGGGCAAAGTCCACGTCGATCAGCAGCAGGTCGGTGTTGAAGATGAACAGGAACGGCAGCGCCGCAGTGCGCAGGCTGTAGTAGAAGGCGGTGATGCCGGTCTTGATGGGGTCGCCCTTGGAGACGGCCGCCGCCGCAAACGAGGCGAGCCCCACCGGCGGCGTCACGTCGGCCATGATGCCGAAGTAGAACACGAACAGGTGCACCGCGATGAGCGGCACGATCAGCCCGTTCTGCTGCCCGAGCGTCACCACCACCGGCGCCAGCAGGCTGGAGACAACGATGTAGTTGGCGGTGGTGGGCAGCCCCATGCCGAGGATCAGACTCAGCAGGGCGGTCAGCAGCAACATCAGCAGCAGGTTGCCCATGGAGAGCATCTCCACCAGATCCGCCAGCACCAAGCCAACCCCGGTCTGGGAGACGGCACCGACGATGATCCCCGCCGTGGCGGTGGCGATGCCGATGCCGATCATGTTGCGGGCACCGGCCACCAGCCCCTCCCGCAGATCGATCAAGCCGTCCTGCAGGGAGCCGTAATCGTGCCGGCCATCGCTGCGCAGCCAGTTGAGCAGCGGGCGCTGGGTCAGCAGTATGATCACCAGCATGACGGTGCCCCAGAAGGCCGACAGCCCGGGCGAGAGGCGCTCCACCATCAGGCACCACACCAGTACCACCACCGGCAGCAGGAAGTGCAGGCCGGAGAGCAGCACGGTACGGGTGTTGGGCAGCTCGGTCAGCGGCTTGTCCGGATCCTCCGCCGCCAGCGGCTCATTGCTGGCGGCAATCTTCAGCAGCCCCAGATAGGTGGCAGCCAGCAGCAGGGCGATACCGGGCAGGGCATAGTCGCCCAGCGCCGGCTTGAGCCAGCCCAGGCCGTAGTAGACCGCCATCGACAGCCCGCTGATCAGGGCAGCGCCAAAGGCAAAGCCGGTCAACCGGCGCAGCCAGGGCTTGGGCTGATGGTCGCCAATGGGCTGCATGCCGAGCTTGAGCGCCTCCAGATGGACGATGTAGAGCAGCGCTATGTAGGAGATGGTCGCCGGCAGGAAGGCGTGCTTGATGATCTCGACGTAGGGAATGCCCACGTACTCCACCATCAGAAAGGCCGCAGCCCCCATCACCGGCGGCATGATCTGGCCGTTGACCGAGGAGGCCACTTCCACCGCGCCCGCCTTCTCGGCGCTGAACCCCACCTTCTTCATCATGGGAATGGTAAAGGTGCCGGTGGTCACCACGTTGGCGATGGAGGAGCCGGAGATAAGGCCGGTCAGGCCGGAGGCGACCACCGCCGCCTTGGCCGGGCCGCCGCGCAGGTGGCCGAGCAGGCTGAAGGCGAGCTGGATGAAGTAGTGGCCGGCACCGGCCCGCTCCAGCAGGGCACCGAACAGCACGAACAGGAACACGAAGCTGGTGGAGACGCCGAGGGCGATGCCGAACACCCCCTCGGTAGTGATCCACTGGTGGTTGGCCAGCGCGGTGAAGCTCACCCCGCGGTGGGCCAGCAGGCCCGGCATCCAGGGCCCCGCCAGGCTGTAGGCGAGAAACACCAGGGCGATCACCGCCAGGGCCGGCCCCAGCGCACGGCGGGCGGCTTCCAGCAGCAGCGGGATGCCGATGCAGGCGGTCACCAGATCAGCGGTGGTGAGGTTGCCCGGCCGCTGGGCCAGCGCCTCGTACATCACGAACAGATAGGAAGCGGCACCGGCGGCCACCAGCCCGAGCGCCAGATCGCCGAGCGGCACCCGGTCGCGCGGCGAGCGGCGAAAGGCCGGGAACACCAGATAGGCCAGCAGCAGGGCGAAGGTGAGGTGAATGGCACGGGTCTCGGTGTCATTGAGCACGCCAAAGCCCAGCATGAAGGGCAGTGGCGAGGCGATCCAGAGCTGGAACAGCGACCAGGCGAGCGCCAGGGTGGTGATGCACCCACCCATGATGCCGAGCGGCAGACGCGCCCCCACATCCTGGGCGATCAGTTCCTCGGTAGAGAGTTGTTTATCTTGCATAGGGGTTAACTTGTGCCAACGAGTACAACGACACGACACCCGCTGCCACGGGCTGCGGCAGGCGGGTGTCGAAGAGAGTGACAGCGGCCCTTGGGCCCGCTATCAGAGCCAGCCGCGCTCTTTGTAGTAGCGGGCAGCCCCTTCATGCAGCGGGGCGGAGAGACCCACCTTGATCATGTCGGCCTCTTTCAGGTCGGCGAAGGCCGGGTGCAGGCGCTTGAAACGATCCAGGTTGTCGAACACGGATTTGACCAACTGATAGACCACTTCCGGATCCGCCTTGGCACTGGTGGAGAGTACCGCCTTGCCGCCGATGGACGGGGTCGGCTGGTCGCTGCCCTTGTAGATGCCGCCCGGGATCTCGGCCTTGCTGTAGTAGCTCTTCTCGGCCAGCAGCTTGTCGATGTCGGCGCCGGTCACCGGGACCAGCACGGCATCGGTGGTGGTGGAGGCTTCCTGGATGGCGCCGTTGGGGTGGCCGACGAAGTAGCTCATGGCGTCGATGTTGTTGTCACCCAATGCCGAGGCCTGCTCGGCCGGCTTGAGCTCGGAGACCAGGCCGAAGTCGCCCTTCTTCCAGCCCTTCACCGCCATGATCTCTTCGAAGGTGTCGCGCTGGCCGGAGCCCGGGTTGCCGATGTTGACCCGCTTGCCCTTGAGATCGTCGAAGCCGGCGATCTTGGCGTCCTTGCGGGCCAGGATGGTGAACACCTCGCTCTGCAGGGAGAAGACGGCGCGCATGTCGTCCATGGCACCCTCGGCCTGGAACGGCGGCAGCCCCTTCATCGCCTTGTACTGATGGTCGGACTGCATGATGCCGAAGTTGAATTCACCGCTGCGGATGCCGTTGACGTTGGCCACCCCGCCACCGCTGGCCGGGGCATTGCACTTGATCTGGTGATCGGCGGCGCCGCGATTGAGGAAGCGGCAGATGGACTGGCCCGCCACGTAGTAGACACCGGTCTGACCGCCGGTGCCTATGGTCACGAAGCGCTCCTGCGCCTGCACCGGGCCACCGAACGAGACGCCGGCCAGGACAGCCGACAGGGCACACGCCAGGGATAATCCTTTCATGTTGTTCATCCTTTTTGATTGATTCAGCTCGCCCGTTCCACGGGCGAATGCCGGACAAACCACCGTTCTGCGTCGGCGGTTGCCCATGACCTCGATATGAGGAATCGGGTGAACGGCGAACGTTCCCCAAAAAGCCACCAGCATCCTGTGGTGAGACAGTCGGCTTCATGCCAACCGAAGATAATTGGCCCCGACGGGGCCAATTAAAGAGTCATAACGGTTTCGATTAAGCACACGGCGCCAACATAAATCAAACAAAAACACAAAATGATGGATATGGATGACGAGAAATTTGAAGCCGATCATTAATTTGCTGATCAGAGATTAATTGGATGTGCTACCGGTCGGCAGACAGAGCGGGAGGAGGGAGATTCTTTTGCAGCCCTTGACTGGCAAGGGCTGCAACTGTGGTGACTTATGCTTGTGGCTTGGCCAGATCCAGAATAAACGCGAACTCCAGCGCGATATCCTCGTAGGCTTTGAAGCGACCCGACTTGCCGCCATGGCCGGCGTCCATGTCGGTGCTCAGCAACAACTTGTTATCATCCGTCTTCAGCTCGCGCAGCTTGGCCACCCACTTGGCCGGCTCCCAGTACTGCACCTGGGAGTCGTGCAAGCCGGTGGTCACCAGCAGGTTGGGATAGGCCTGCGCCTTGACCTGATCGTAGGGGCTGTAGGCCTTCATGTAGTCGTAGTAGCGCTTCTGGTTCGGGTTGCCCCACTCGTCGTACTCCCCGGTGGTGAGGGGAATGGACTCGTCCAGCATGGTGGTGACCACGTCGACGAACGGCACCTGGGCCACCACGCCGCGATAGAGCTGGGGCGCCTGATTGATGACGGCCCCCATCAGCAGGCCGCCGGCGCTGCCGCCCATGGCGTAGACCTGATCCTTGGCGCCGTAGCCCTGTGCCACCAGCGCCTCGGTCACGTCGATGAAGTCGTTGAAGGTGTTCTGCTTTTTCAGCAGCTTGCCATCTTCATACCAGTGACGCCCCAGCTCCTCGCCGCCACGGATGTGGGCGATGGCGTAGACGAAGCCGCGGTCCAGCAGGCTCAACCGGGCGCTGCTGAAGTCCGGGTCCATGCTGGCACCGTAGGAGCCGTAGCCGTAGACCAGCAGCGGATTGGTGTGCGCACCGGCCCCCTCTTGCTTGAACTTGTCCTTGCGATAGACCAGCGACACCGGCACGGCCACACCGTCACGGGCGGTGATCCAGAGCCGCTCGCTGGCATACTGGTCGGCCTTGAAGCCCGCCACCGGCTGCTGCTTGAGCAGGGTGCGCTTGCCACTGTTCAGATCGAGCTCGTAGGTGGACGAGGGAGTGGTCATGGAGGAGTAGCCATAGCGCAGCGCGCTGCTATCCGGCTCCGGGTTGTAGGCGAGCCAGGTGACATAGGCCGGATCGTCGAAGGCGATCTCCTTCTGCTCGCCGCTCTGCCAGTTGACCTGGCGCAGCCGGGTCAGCCCCTGACTGCGCTCCTCCAGCACCAGCCACTCTTTGAACAGGGCATAGCTCTCCAGCAGCACGTCCGGATTGGGGGCGATCACCGCCTTCCAGCGATCCACCGGGCTCTCCTTGGTCTCGTAGAGGCCGAAGTTCTTGCCGTCCTTGTTGGAGCGCACATAGAAGCGGCCGCGGTAGTGATCCAGGCTGTATTCGTGATCCACCTGGCGCGGCAGGAACAGCCGCGGCGCCTGGGTCGGCACGTTGGCATCGATGAGGCGCGCCTCGCCCGAGGTGGTGCTGGAGAGGGCGATGACGATGAAATCTTCCGAGGTGGTGGCGTAGAGGCTCACATAGAAGGAGTCGTCCTTCTCCTCATAGACCAGCTGATCCTTGGCCGGATCCGTGCCCAGCTCGTGGCGATAGACCTGGTAGGGCAGCAGCGTCTTGGGGTGCTTGCGCACGTAGAACACCGTCTTGCTGTCGTTGGCCCACACCAGATTGCCGGAGGTGTTCTCCAGCGTGTCGGCGGCCCATTTGCCGCTCTCCAGATCGAGGAACTGGATCTGGTACTGACGGCGGGAGAGGAAATCTTCCGCCACCGCCAGCCAGCGATTGTTGCGGCTCACCTCGAGCGCCCCCAGGGCGTAGAACTCGTGGCCTTCGGCGCGCTGGTTGCCGTCCAGCAGCAGGCTCGCAGCCTCTTCACCCAGCTTGCTGCGCGAATAGATGGCGTACTCCTTGCCCGGCTCGTAGCGGGTCTGGTAGCGGTAGCCGTTCTTCACGTAGGGCACCGACTCGTCCTGCTGCGGAATGCGGGCCACCATCTCCTGATAGAGCTGGTCGCGCAGCGGCTTGATCGGTTTGAGCATGGCGTCGGTGTAGGCGTTTTCGGCCTCGAGATAGGCCAGCACCTCGGGTTTCTGGCGCTCGTCATCGCGCAGCCAGTAGTAGTTGTCGACCCGGGTATCCCCGTGTTTCTTGATGGCGTGAGGGTGTTTGGCGGCCACGGGAGGCTGGATCAGGGTGTCGCTTGTGGGCATGGCGGACTCATCATTGGCATATGAACAGGGAACGGCGGCCAGACAAGCCAGCAGCAGAAGCCCTCGGGAAAAGGTAAACATGTCGCATCCTTTGCGCTGTAAAAGGGTTGGCGGACCTGAGCCTTGGCTCCTTGGACAGGGGATCAATCTGCCCCTTGTCGCCTTCAGTTGCAAGTTCTCCCGCGTCCTGATGTAAAAGGGCCGCCATCTCGCGATGGCGGCCCCCATACCTGACCGTGAGCGACACGGGCTCGCTCAGGTGTGCCTCACATGATGGAAGTGTGTCTGCTCACGGCCAGTTTTCATCAGCCGGGGTAGCTCGACCAGACTTTGGTCGCGCCCTCGTTGCTGATGCTCAGCACCTGATAGGGCTGACCCGGAATATCCATGCCTGGCGCACTCTGGGGCATGCCCGGAATGGTCAGGCCGCGGATCGCCGGTTTTTCCTTGAGCAGCTTCTGCACGTCGGCGGCGGGCACATGCCCCTCCACCACATAGCCGTTCACCACTCCGGTGTGGCAGGAAGCCAGCTGCGGAGTGATGCCGTACTGCTGCTTGAACGGTTCAAGCTGCTCGGTTTCGACGACCTTGACCTCAAAGCCGTTCTCTTCCATGTGCTTGATCCAGGTCTTGCAGCAGCCGCAATACTGGGACTTGTAGACGGTCATCTGCTCGGTTGCCAGAGCAGAAAAACTGACGGTACCGGCCAGCACGGCCAATAACAGGGACTTGTACATAACTCACCTCGGATAAGAAGAAATGCCCAAAAAAACAGGGGGACTCGACTCAACCGAGATGACGGGGTGGACGCTCCAGCCGGTCGGTCGGAACATCCGGCATGAACTGGGAGGGGGAGATGAAATCCGGGGTATCGGGTTCCAGCATGGCAACCGTCAGGCTGTCGCCGGTGAGCACCGTCATGGCGAGCGCCGAGGTGAAGCTGCCACAGGGCATGGCCTTCTCCAGGGTACGTTCGCTCTGGCTGCAATGAGGCGTCAGGGTACATAGATCGGTCGCCGCCCGGCTGCCAAACGACATCAGCACCATCAGCAGACTCCACAGGGGGAGCCAGCGGCGGGCGCGAGCGAGTTGGCGACGGGTCAGAACCATGAGACGACTCATTGACGAAAGGTGGCCTATGGTAACCCTTGGCCCAGGGGGAGGGTCAAGCCCTCCCCCTCTTCCAGTCAGCCGCCATCAAGGTTGCTGACGGGTGGCCGCCAGCACGATCTCGCGCACGCAGACATTGGCAGGCTGGTTCCATGCATAGAGCACGGCGTCGGCGATCACCTCAGGCGCAATGACGCCCCCCATCTGATCTTTCCAGTCGTGGTAGCCGGCCTTGATGCTCTCATCCGTGGTGTGGCTGAGCAGCTCGGTCTCCACCGCGCCCGGGGCTATGGTCACCATCCGCACGCCGACATCGGCCACTTCTTCCCGGATGTTCTCGGTCAGGGCGTGCACCGCGAACTTGGTGGCGCAGTAGGCGGCATGGTTCGGGAAAGTCTTGCGACCGGCGATGGAGCTGATGTTGATGATGGTGCCGCTGCGGCGCGCCTTCATGCCCGCCAGCACGGCGTGAACACCGTTCAGCACCCCCATCACGTTGATGTTGAGCATCTGCTGCCACTCGGCCGGGTCCTGCACGTCGGCCTGTCCCAGCAGCATGACGCCGGCATTGTTGACCAGGCAGCCGACCGGACCGAATTGCGCCTCGGCCTGCTGGATGGCGGCCTTCATGGCGGCGGTGTCGGTCACATCGACCCCGATGCAGAGGGTATCGGGCAGCGCCAGCGCCTGCATGGGCTCGACCCGGCGGGCCAGCAGCAGCAGCGGATGGCCGGCGGTGGAGAAGGCGCGGGCAATGGCGGCACCGATCCCGGCGGAGGCACCGGTGATCACGACGAGAGGCTTGGACATGATGTTTTCCTTCTGATTCAAGAGTCGGTTTGAGCAAACAAGCGGCTGGCCAGCACGGAACGGGATCACTATAGTCACTGCATCCATCAGTGATAAATATTGTTTTCCGTTGGTTATCATCTGAAAAAACTATGGTTGGGCTTATGCTGGATTTGAGACTGCTGCGCTTCTTCATCGCCATCTATGAAGAGAAGAACATCACGGCGGCGGCCGAACGCTGCCACGTCAGCCAGCCCTCCCTCTCGGCGGGGCTGCGCCAGCTGGAAGAGACCCTGGGTGACAGCCTGTTCATCCGGGGCAAGAAGGGGGTAGCGGCCAGGGATCAGGCCCATTACCTCTATCCCCACGCGGTCAAGCTGGTGGAAGAGGCGCGCCGGCTGCCGGCGCTGTTTCGCCAGAAGGCGACGCGTGCCCGGCTCAACATGGCCATCATGCCGGACCTGAGCCGGCGGCGGGTGGCGGGATTGCTGCAGCAGGTGCAGGCTGTGCTACCCGAGCTGGATCTCACCCTCTCCGATTACGGGACGCCTGCCGACTGTCGGCTGACCCTGGATGCCCTGCGCAGGGAGGACGAGATCTTCCTGCCGCTGTGGGAGGAGGATTATGTCTTGTGCGTGCGCCGCGACCACCCCCTCGCCAGCCGCCAGCAACTCGAGTTGGCCGAGCTGCAACATTATGATTTTATTGAGTGCCCCCCCTGCGAAGCCCATCAGCAGACCATAGGTCTGCTGGCCTGTGACCGACTGACCCTCAATCTGGTGGCCAAGGCCGAAAGCAAGGGGCTGGTGATGGCGCTGGTGCTGGCCAGGGTCGGCATCAGCTTTCTGCCGGACGGGCTGGTGGAAGACGAAGCGGGTCTGTGTACCGTGCCGGTACGCGGACCACGGATGTTCCGGCGCATCGGCCTCTGCTATCCCGCCCACCAGACCCTCAATCCGGCGCTGCGCGAGCTGATCCCGGAACTGGCGAGCCATGGCGCTTCTTGATAACGTCGCTGCTCAATGCATCTTTTTTTTCGCCGGTCGCTGGCACCGGTATTTGGCCCCTCTTCAGATCAGGAACCCATGAAACGCATTCTGGTTATCTTTTCACACCCGGCGCTGCAGAGCTCCCGGGCCAACAAACAGCTGCTGCAGGCCATCGATGGCCTGGAGGGCGTCACCCTGCACGACCTCTACCAGCACTACCCCAACATGTTCATCAACGTGAAGCGGGAGCAGGCCCTGCTGTCTGAACACGACATCATCGTGTTCCAGCACCCCTTCTACTGGTACTCCTGCCCGGCCATCATGAAGGAGTGGATGGATCTGGTACTGGAGTATGGCTACGCCTACGGCCCGGAAGCCCACGCCCTCAACGGCAAGCAGTGGCTGTCGGCCATCACCACCGGCGGCGCCCCCGAGTCTTATTGCAGTGAAGGCTACAACCAGCGCCCGCTGCTCGACTTTCTGCTGCCGTTCCGGCAGACGGCCCAGCTGTGCGGCATGAGCTGGTTGCCGCCATTCGTGCTGCACTCCTTTCACAAGATCCGGGATCAGGAGGCGCTGCGTCGCTGCGGCCAGGACTATCGCCAGTTGCTGTGTGCCCTGCGCGACGAACAACTGACCCCAGCCCAGCTTGCCGGCAGCCCCTATCTGCGCGATCTGCTGGAGGTACTCTCATGACCCGCTCTCGATCCGGGCGACGGCCCGGCCTGCCGACATCGGCCTCCACCACAATGCGGAGGATCCGCTGATGGGACATGGTTTGCTGTTCGATGCCTTCATCTACCTCTCCGCCGCGGTGATCGCGGTGCCGCTGGCCAAGCGCTGGGGGCTGGGATCCGTGCTCGGTTACCTGCTGGCGGGCATCATCATAGGTCCCTTCCTGCTGGGGCTGGTGGGTGAGCAGAAGGATGTGATGCACTTCGCCGAGTTCGGGGTGGTGCTGATGCTGTTTCTGGTCGGGCTGGAGCTCAGGCCGGCGCTGCTGTGGCAGCTGAAGGGACCGATCCTCGGCACCGGCGGGCTGCAGGTGCTGCTCACCACGGCCGCCCTGACCGGCGTGGCCCACCTCATCGGCCTGCCGTGGCAGCAGGGGCTGGCCATCGGCCTCATCCTGGCGCTCTCCTCCACCGCCATCGTGCTGCAGAGCCTGCAGGAGCGCAAACTGATGCAGAGCGAGAGCGGCCGCTCCGCCTTCGCCGTGCTGCTGTTCCAGGACATCGCCGTCATTCCCATCCTGGCGATCCTGCCGCTGCTGGCCATCGCGCCGGTGGCCAGCAGCGGCAGCTCGGAGCTGGCCGGCTGGCAACACGGCCTGCTGGTGGTGGCCGCCATCTCCGGCATAGTGCTGGGTGGTCATTACCTGATGCGACCGGTGTTTCGCGCCATCGCCCAGTCCCACATGCGGGAGATCTTCGTCGCCGCCGCCCTGCTGCTGGTGATCGCCATCGCCGTGCTGATGGAGTCGGTCGGCCTCTCCCCCGCTCTCGGCTCCTTCCTCGCCGGCGTGGTGCTGGCGGACAGCGAATATCGCCACGAGCTGGAGGCAGACATAGAGCCGTTCAAGGGACTGCTGCTCGGTCTCTTCTTCATGTCGGTGGGCGCCGGCATCAACTTCGGGCTGTTTGCCGAACACCCGCTGCTGATCCCGGCTCTGGTGGTCGGCCTGATGGTGCTCAAGTGGCTGGTACTGATGGCACTCGGCTTTGCCATTCGCATCTCGCCGAGTCAGCGCTGGACCTTCGGGCTGGCGCTGGCCCAGGGCGGCGAGTTTGCCTTCGTGCTGTTCTCGTTCGCCGCCCAGAACAAGGTGCTGCCGGGGGATACCATCGCCCTGCTGACGCTAGTGGTGGCGCTCTCCATGGCGCTGACGCCGCTGCTGTTGATCCTCAACGATCGGGTGATCCAGCCCTGGTTCGACTATCGCAACCAGAGTGAACTGCCGCAGCACGAGCAGCCGGAGCTGGTGGAGCACCCGGTCATCATCGCCGGCTTCGGCCGTTTTGGTCAGATCGTGGGCCGTCTGCTGCACGGCCACGGCATCGGCACCACCATCCTCGAGCAGGATGCCAGCCAGATCGAGATGCTGCGCAAGTATGGTTATCAGGTGTTCTACGGCGATGCCAGCCGGCTTGACCTGCTGCACGCCGCCGGCGCCCACAAGGCCAAGCTGCTGGTGCTCTCCATCAACGATCCGGCCACGTCACTCGAAGTGATTGAAATGGTGAAGAAACACTTCCCGCACCTTAAGATACTGGCGCGAGCCCAGGATCGTCCCCACGCTCATGAGATCCTGCGCCAGGGCGTGGGCAGCGTGTACCGGGAAACCCTGGGTTCTGCCGTGGATCTGGGGGTAGAAGCCCTGACCCAGCTCGGCTTTCGGGCCAACCAGGCATGGCGGGCCGGCCAGACCTTCAAGCAGCACGACAACTGGCTGCTGCGGGAACAGGTCAACTACCTGGACGACGAACACACCTATATCAACAAGAGCCTGCAATACCGGGACATCCTTTCCGATCTGCTGCAAGACGATCAGGAAGGACAGGAGCGCATTCACGCTCACAACTGGAACAGCGGTCTGCCCGACAACGACAAGGAAGCAATATGATTGCCTATTACCCCATGCTCAAACACCTGCACATGACGCTGGCGCTGGTCAGCGTGCTGCTGTTCCTCTATCGCTGGCTGCTGGCCCTGGGTGGCAGTGCCCGCCTGCAGCAGAAGTGGCTGAAGATCCTGCCTCATGTCAACGACACCTTCCTGCTGCTGTTCGGAGTGCTGCTGGCTGTGACCCTGCAGATGAGCCCGGGCCAACAACCCTGGCTGATGGCCAAGCTGATCGCTCTGGTGGTTTACATCGGCCTCGGCGTCATGGCGCTCAAGCGCCCTGCGCGCAGCCAGAAGCTGGTGGCCGGCCTCGCCGCCCTGGCGGTATTTGGCTACATGGTGGGCGCCGCCATCACCAAATCCGCCTTGTCCTGGCTGGCCTGATCCAGCCAAAAAATACCTGCCTGGTGGAGGGGAGCCATCCCCTCCACATCATATTCTGCATTTCCCCGTCATTTCTGTTTTTTCCTCTCCCCCAAATCCGTAAGACAGCACTTTCATTTGGTGAATTTTCATCATTTTTAAGCCTCGATTGCTGCCCAAAAAGATGGCAATTATGTTTAGGATCATGTAGTTAGCTTGGTTTGTATGAAAATGGCGACAGTTGTCGCAGCAAAACTTGCGACATAGACTGTCGCAAGGCATGGCTAGGATACACTCAACGCTAAACCAGTGAAGGCATGCACCATGAGTAAGAAGCTGTTACGACAACTGACCTTGGCGCGTTGCATCCCGCACCGCCCTTACAAGCTGACCGCCAGCCAACTCCAGGTAAAACTGGAAGAAGAAGGCATCCACGTCAGTCTGCGTACCGTGCAACGGGACCTGGAAGAGATGTCCGGCATGGGGTTGTTCGATCTCACCTCGGATGAACGCAGCAAACCACACGGCTGGTGCTTCGAGCGCCATGGCCTCAACGATTTTGCCAACATCATGCCGCTCTCCTTGGCAGTGGCGCTGAAAACCTGGAGCGATCAGGCCAGCCAGCTGTTGCCGGCCAGCGTACTGACCGAACTGAACCCCTTGGTCGACAAGGCCAGCCAGGTGATCCGCGACAGCCAGAGCGAACTGGCTGAACGTTGGCTCGAGAGCGTGCACCAGTCACCGCGTCCGTTTGCCGGCAACCCGGAGATCCGCCGCAGCACCCTGATCCGCGATGCATTGTGGCGCGGTCGCAAGTTCAGTGCCGAGATCCAGCGGGTCATCAAGGAGCGCACAGTATGGCTCTGCTACGACCGCATCAATCCGCTCGGTATCCTGAACCAGGCGGAAGGGCCGACCCTGCTCTGCACCCTGTCCGAGCTGGATCCCAAGGTCTACGGCATCCCGTTTGACCACATCAAGAACGTGGAACTGACCAACTTCAGCGCGACCCAGCCGAAGGATTTCAATATCCAGAAACTGATCCGCGATCAGGGGTATCAGGATGTCAGCGGGCCGATCCGCTTCGTCGGTCGCATCGATGCCAACTGTCCGACCCTGGTCGACGGGCAGATCCCTGGCCACAATCCGCGCATGACTCGCTACGACAAGCGCAGCGTGGTGGTGGAAACCGAGGTACAGGACACCCCCGAGTTCCGTACCTGGCTCAACAATATGAGCGGGAACCTCGAAGTGCTGGCGCCTGAATCCTTGCGCAAGGCGTATCCGACACCGGGTAGCCGCGTCAGCTGACCACCGCAGAAAAAGCCGGGCCAAGCCCGGCTTTTTGTATTCTTTTTGAACATATTTATTCAACTAATTTTTAAGTCTTACCCACCGAATTGAGCCTGTTTGTACCATCGTTTTCGCCCCGTTTTTGCGTGTAAGAGATCCGCCATGGCAGCTGTAAGAGGCCACTGTGTCGAACCGTACGCGAAGCCATCTTTGAATCCACATGCTTTCCCATGAAACAAACTAATGCCATGATTTATATGACTTTGTCGCTATGGCATTGGTCATTAATCCGTTATCGCCACGCCAACAACGCCGGATCCTCCCTTGTTCCGCCCCCTGGTTCCCTTAATATGGGTCTCACAAGGACGGAGCTGGTTCGGCAGGATGCGGAAACAGCGCATAAGCAGGGAATAAACCACAGGGTGTGGACAGGGAACACCTCAGGATTAGGCCGGTAACCAGGATGGTTATCAAACGGATTGCAGGACACCACGGGACGTGGTTGCGGACACCTCGGGATGAGGCAGAGCAAACAGGATGATTGCTCTTCAGGAAGAATATGGACCTCGCCGGAAGCGAGCAGGACAGCTTCAGGATGAAGCGAGACAACCTGGATGGTTGTCTGTCAGGATGACGCAAGGAACACCACGGGATGTGGTAACGGACACCTCCAGGATGGAGAGAGTGCAGCAATCAGGAGCGATTGCCAGGCTAGGATGGCCACAGGACACCTCAACGGATTGGGAAGGGGATATTCCGAAGGATCAGGATAAAGTCAGGGATTGCAGGGAGCGTTGCAGTTCATGGACTGGACTAGATGACTTGAGGGGACGGCAGCCGCCGTCCCCTTTTCTTTATGTGTTTTTTGTATCAGAGATGGTTCAATCACCTGGGACTCTATTCGCTGCCACAGCACATCCTGTGCTCTAGAGCCCCCCCTCAATCTGGGTGCCTATTGTCAGCCAAAATCCCCCTCTCTCACCTCATACACTTCGTGAACGCTGCTCTGGGTTAGTGCTGCAGGATGCGCCAGCAAAGCTCTCCCTCCATTTGCTCAGACCTTCTTAAAGGTACTTCAACCAAGGAAGGCTCCCAGCCGCAAAGCTGGCTCATTGCCAGCGATCACATCAACATTTCCGCTCGCCAGAAACACCGGGTGGAATGGACCCATCCCGATATGACTACCGTCTGGCTTTGCGTGTTTTACTGAGTCGTATGAGGACAAAAGAGGAAATTCGGGGACATGAGTACTGTACCGGAAACGAAAAAAAGCCCAGTCTTTCGACTGGGCTTCTTAAGTAGTGGCGGAGCGGACGGGGAGACGGACAGAGTCCGGCTCAAGCACAAAGGACCACAGAAAGGGACCGAGTTGCCAGTGGCAAGTCGCAGCCCTGTCTGTGGTCCTTTGTTTCCTTATTTCATTCGCCAAAATCAGATAGCAAAAAGGCCTTCCCAAATGGGAAGGCCTTTCAAATTAGTGGCGGAGCGGACGGGACTCGAACCCGCGACCCCCGGCGTGACAGGCCGGTATTCTAACCGACTGAACTACCGCTCCGCTGTCTGGTTAGCTTTTTGCTAAATTGTC
>NZ_JBGLRI010000011.1:0-160414 GCF_041403025.1 Aeromonas sp. S5(2024)
GGTGTTCCGTATCAGCGTGGCGAGCAATGGCACGGTGACGCTGACGCAGTCGGCGGAGCTGGACCATCTGCCGGAGGACGTGGACAACAGCAACGACAACAACCTCATCAGTTTGGCCAATGGCAAGGTGCTGCTGAGTGCAACCGTGACGGTGGTGGATGGTGACAACGACACCGCGACGGGCACGGTGAGTGCGGACCTTGGTGGCAACATCCGGTTCGAAGATGATGTACCGACAGCTAAAGACAACAGCGTCGTCATCACTGAAGCAGGGTTGCCACCCTTCAACCTGGTGATGGTCATCGATACATCAGGCAGCATGTTGTGGCAGATCGGTACGTCGACAAATGGTTCGCCAAATCGCCTGGAGCTGGCGAAGGATGCACTAAACCACATGATTGACTCCTATGTGGCGCTGGGTGTGCCGCTGGTCTTCACGGTCATTGATTTTGCCAGTGGAGCTGTATTGATCCCGCAAACCAGTGATCCTGATGTGGCCAAGGCCAGTATTTCCGGTTTGCCGACAGATGGTGGCGGTACCAACTACAACGCACCACTCGTATTGGCGCAGAATCAACTGACGGCGGATCTGGCGAACCCCGCTTTGGCTGGGTATGAAACCAAGGTCTATTTCCTGTCGGATGGCGCTCCCAACGAGGGGAATGTCCCGGCCGGCTGGACCAGCTTTGTGAACAGCAACAATGTTGAGGTTTACGCGGTGGGGTTGAACGTCAGTGGCAATGCGACGGCGATCGCTCAGCTTGGTCTGGTGGAGGACCATGGGGATGCCGTCACGTTGGTCAACAACATCTATGACCTGGACGCCACACTCCAGGCCACCGTACCGCCACCAGCTACCGGCAATGTGATCACGGATGTGGATGCCAGTGCCGGTGTGGACAGTGCCGGTGCCGATACCCCCGTGACCGTATTGCAGGTCAGCTTTACCGTCAGCAATCCGGCCGCTTATGTCGGGGTCGCCGACAGTGTGAATGGCAATGTGGTGACCTTCCTGGTGCAAGGAGGAACGACCGGCCCCATGACTACACCTCTGGGTGGGCATCTGACCGTGAATGCGGACGGTTCCTACTCCTACACTCCGCCCAATGATGTGGCCGTCGATACACAGGAGACCTTTACCTACACCATTGTGGATGCCGATGGTGACACCTCCAGCGCTCTGTTGAAGATACTGGTGCTGGATACCACTCCGATCACGGCTTCCGTGTTCGAAGATGGCCTGCCTGCCGGTCTGCCTGGCAACAACCCAGCCCTGACCACCGTTGCAGGCTCTCTGGCCCATATGGTGGTCGACAGTATCGGCGTCAACTTCGGCGTCGGCAGTACAGCCGGTTTGCCTGCGTTGACCTCAGGTGGTGTGGCGATTACCTACAGCATCATCCACGGTGTCGGAGTCGATACCCTGGTTGCAGTGGCAGGCAGCAAACCCATCTTCACGCTGGCTGTCGAGGCTGATGGCGATTACACCTTTACCCTGCAGGGCCCGATTGATCATGCCCTGGCTGATGGCAACGACCTGGAACTGAAGGCGTTGAATCTGTCCAGTGCGATCACGGCCCACGAAGGGGTGGATAACGTGACGCTGGTTCGCGACTTCATCGTACAGGTTGAAGACGATGTGCCGGTTGTCATGACTCCGGCCATGGGGGTCATGCTGAATCAGTCCGGGGTGACTGGCATCTTCCTGCTGGATGGTGATGGCACTTTGTCCAACAACTACGGGGGGGATGGTGGTTCAATCCGGTTCGACAGCAGTTTGAATGGCAGCAGCAGTGGCATGACCTCGGGCGGTTTACCTGTCACCTATACCCTGTCTTCGGATGGCATTACGCTGACTGCCGCAACGGCGGCGGGTACTGTGTTCATTGCCACCCTGCAACCTGCATCCGGGACCTATCAGGTTCAGATGATTGGTGAGGTCGATGGCGGACAGACCACGATCGACTTCAATGGTGGTGATTACAACTTCGTCGGTGGTAATGCTTCCTGGGCCGGCTTTAATACGATTGCGAATGACAACAGCAAGGATCTGCTGTTGACGGCGATGACCAATGGTGCTGATGGTGGCACCGTCAACACTTCTGCTAATACGGGGGGGATTAGCAGTGGGGCATCGGTTGGATCTGGTGAGGCGATGCGGATCGACTTTGTCATCGACCTGACAGGTAATCCGGTCAGTGGTGGGTCTTACGGCAACCTGGCCAACCAGACCCATGCCTTTGAAGCCCACTACGATGTGAATGGCGCTTCCGCCCTGTTCACATCAATCAGCAGCGGTGGCTCCAGTGTAAAAGTGGTTGCCCGTCAGGATGTCGATAGTGACAACGATATTGGCGATGGCAACAAGGAGTCGCTGACCGCCGTTGCAATCAGCTACAACGGTTCGACCAGGATCGTCAGCATCGGTGCTGGCATGTCCCAGACTGTGGCGGTGGGAGGCCGCAGCTTTACAGTCAACTTTACTGACGATGATCCCACCTCTGGCGTTGCATATGCCGCGACTGTGGTAGGGGTTGTGTCCAATACCAAGCTGGCGGCCTACACCGCGGATGGCTATAACAGCCTGGAATTCCATTATGCGGCCGGGAGTGACTTCAAAATTGGGGACTTCGGTTCCAGTGTTGCCACTCCCGGGATCCCGGTCAGTTTGCAGCTGCCGGTTACGCTGACGGATGGAGATGGCGACACAGTTCACAGCAACATTGGTCTTAGCCTGCTGCCGGAAGCACCGTTTACCCTGGACTACGACAGTTCTGCCAGCGGTGTGAATGTGACCTTCAACAGCACACAAGGGCACGCCATCGGGTCTGATTTCGGTGACAGCATCACGGGCAACAGTCTGGACAACATCTTGTCCGGCGGCGATGGTGATGACTTGCTGTACGGAATGGGTGGCAAGGATACCCTAGTCGGTGGCAAGGGCAACGACGTACTGGATGGTGGCAGTGGCAACGACACTCTCTACGGGGAGGCTGGTGACGATACCCTGATCGGCGGGATTGGCAACGACATACTGCAAGGAGGCGATGGCAAGGATCTGCTGATCGGTGGTCTGGGTAGCGATACCATGACGGGTGGTGCCGGTAGCGATACCTTCAAGTGGCTTGCTGGCGATGCGGATAGCAGTACCGACAAGATTACCGACTTTACGTTGGGCAATCCGACCAGCGGTGGTGATGTACTGGATCTGTCGGATCTGCTGGTTGGTGTTCCCTCGGCAGCCAACAACAACGATCTGGCGACGGCGCTGGACAACTACTTGAAGTTTGATACTGCAACCAACAAGCTGACCATTGATACAAATGGGCTTACCAGTGGTGGTTCACAGTTGACGGTACAGTTCCAGGGCAGCCTGGATCTGGATCACAGCGGTGGGCTGACGACCAACCACGACATCATCAAGCAACTGCTGGATGACGGCAACCTCAAGGTTGATCCGTAACCAGCCAAGGGGGCCGGGTAATACCTGGCCCCTGTTTTTTGACTGAGGGGGCGGCTAAGATAGCGGCAGTACAGGAGAGGGTCACCATGCAGTCATTTAATTGGGTTGATATCGATGGCATTCGCTATAGCTGGGACGGGCAGGGCAGCATTACCTGTACCGGCCAGTTTGGCTATCATGCCACGATGGAGGGTGATCGGATTGATGCGCTGGATCTGGAGAGCGATGATGGCGAGGTTGCTGGTTCACTGAATGTGGACTTTGCGGCGGCCACTATCTCATTCACGCCAGCCGTGGATACCGCGCCACCCCACATGATGGTGCTGGTCGGTCATGAACAGGGGCAGCAGGAGTATACGTTGCAGAGTTTGAGCGATGTCTGCCTGCAGGATTTGCTCGGCCACTCCGACAACATCGATTGTGCCCCCCTGGTGACCACCACGATGACAGAGCCGGTAGCTCCGCTGGCCGGACATGTTCTGTCGTGGGACTCCTTCCATTTTGATGATGATGTGCTGCTGGGTTCCCGCAGCGCCACGCCACTGGCTGCTACTCATCAGGGGCTGCCGGGTGGCGAGATCAGCATCAATATCGATATGACCAATCAAGTGCTGGATCAGATCCCGCCGTTGCACGATATATGAATCCCATTCGACGACGGGCATAATGACCTCACTCCAATAGATTGAGGTCTTTTTTTATGTGGCGTCCCCTGCTTACCCTGTCTGCTCTGGTTATCAGTGCACCCCTGTTTGCCCTTGAAGTGCCGCAAGCCCCCCATCTGGTGGTGAGTGGTTATGCCGAACAAAAAGCCGAGCCCGACATGCTGACGCTGAATGTCTCCGTAACGGCACTGGAAAAGCAGGGCATCAAGGCCAAGCAGCAGGTGGATGGCAAGGTTGCCGCCTTCTTTGGCCAGCTGGAAGGGCTGGGCATCAAGCGTAGCGATGTTGAGGCGGGCAATCTGGTGATCTCCCCGGAATACCAGTATCCGCAGAACAAGAAGCCGGAACTGGTGGGCTACCGTGCCCAGCGCCAGCTCGCGGTCAAACTCTATCAACTTGACAAGCTGAGCGAGCTGATGGACACCGCACTCAAGGCCGGGCTGGAATCCGTGTCCCAGATTGAGTACGGTCTCAAGGCACCGCAAACCATCAAGGAGCAGGCACGCCTCGGAGCGGTTGAAGATGCCAAAAACAAGGCTGAGTCTCTGGCCAAGGCGTTTGGTATGAAACTCGGCAAGGTTTACAGCGTCGAGTACCGCAACAATAGCCCCATGCCGATCTACAGCCGGGCCCTCAAGGCTGCCGCCATGGCACCTGCCGCTGACATGATGGAAAACAGCTACCAACAGCAGCAGATCACCATCACGGACAACGTGGAAGCCGTCTTCCTGCTGGAATAATCCTGCGCGGCTTTCTACCTGCCTTTTTGCAACAAGCCCGAGCACTCTGTCTCGGGCTTGTTGTTTTTAGACGAGCAGGATACTTGCCAAAGAGAGAGGGCTGGCGATGGCCGCTTGCTGAGCACGAGCTCACAGGGTCATGGTGGACTGAAGAGGGGAGGCGAGTAATGCCTACTTGCGGCGGTAATATCCGGGTAGAAAAAAGCCGGTCAGTGACCGGCTTTTGAGGGACGATGAGGCTGATGCCATCAGCCCAGATTGGCCGCGACGCGAGCCTGGCGCTTCTGCTTGAACTGATAGCCGATGGCCAGCACGATGATCCAGACCGGGATGAGCAGTACCGAGATCTGGATGCCCGGCGTCAGGTACATGATGACCAGGATGCCGGCCATGAAGGCGAGGCAGAGGTAATTGCCGAACGGGTACCAGAACGCCTTGAACTTGGGAACCACGCCTTCGGCTTGCTTGCTCTTGCGAAACTTCAGGTGCGCGAGGCTTATCATGGCCCAGTTGATGACGAGGGCGGAGACCACCAGCGCCATCAACAGCTCGAACGCCTTGCCCGGCATCAGGTAGTTGATGAGTACGCACAGCAGGGTTGCTGCGGCGGAGACGGAGATGGCCACCACTGGCACCCCGCTCTTGTTGGTCTTGAGCAGGCTGCGCGGGCCGTTGCCCTGCTTGGCCAGACCAAACAGCATGCGGCTGTTGCAGTAGACACAGCTGTTGTAAACCGACAGGGCCGCGGTCAGTACCACCATGTTGAGCACGGTGGCCACCAGATTGCTGTCCAGTGCGTGGAAGATCATGACGAAGGGACTGCCACCTTCTACCACTTTGCCCCAGGGGTAGAGGGACATCAGCACGGCCAGGGCGCCGATGTAGAAGATGAGGATCCGGTAGATCACCTGATTGGTGGCCTTGGGGATGCTCTTCTCGGGATTGTCGGCTTCGGCAGCCGTGATGCCGACCAGCTCGAGCCCGCCGAACGAGAACATGATCACCGCCATCGCCATCACCAGACCGCTGATGCCGTTGGGGAAGAAACCGCCCTGGGCCCACAGGTTGCTGACGCTGGCGTCCGGGCCGCCGTTGCCGCTGGCCAGCAGGTAGCCGCCAAAGCCGATCATGCCGATGATGGCCACCACCTTGATGATGGCGAACCAGAACTCCATCTCGCCAAACGCCTTGACGTTGGAGAGGTTGATGGCGTTGATCAGTACGAAAAAGAAGGCCGCCGACATCCAGGTCGGGATCTCGGGCCACCAGTACTGGACATAAATGCCCACCGCGGTCAGCTCGGCCATGCTCACCAGCACGTAGAGCACCCAGTAGTTCCAGCCGGAGGCAAAGCCGGCGAAGTCACCCCAGTATTTGTAGGCGAAGTGGCTGAAGGAGCCGGCTACCGGCTCTTCCACCACCATCTCGCCCAGCTGGCGCATGATCAGGAAGGCGATAAAACCACCGATGGCATAGCCAAGCAGCACGGAGGGGCCCGCCATCTTGATGGTCTGGGCAATGCCGAGAAACAGGCCGGTACCGATGGCGCCGCCCAGTGCTATGAGCTGGATATGGCGGTTTTTCAAACCGCGTTTCAGCTCCTCGCCGTTTTGTTGAAGATCCATTCTTCCTTCCTTACGTCTTCTGAAGTCATTCGTCTGTCATCTCGTCCGTCGGGTCACTCCATGTGACCGTGCACGGCAAAGCGTGCCTGAAACGTGACGAAATCCGTATTTATTTCGTTACAGTGAGTCGCTTTCTGTTTTTTATGGCGACTACCAACGGAAGCAGAATAGTGATAATCCATCGCGGATGCACCTGTTTTCCTCATCATTCGCTGGTTTTTTCGGCGAAAGGCAGGTTTTTAGGGAGTGGTGAAGCTGGCAGGGAAGTGATTGGTTGCATTATGAGCAGTTGGGCGCGGTTTGGTTGACACTATCGGCAATTCCTGTTTTATGAAGCCTCCTTTGCAACAAGGATGCACTTCATGCAACGTATTATTGGCAGTTTGCTGGCCGTTGCGCTGTGGCTCACCGTGTGGCTTTCGCCCCTGCTGCTGACCATGGCGGCGGGGTGTCTGCTGGTGTGGGCCGTGCAGGGTGATGATTATCTGGTGATGCACTTGCGAACGGTCTTGTTGATCGCCGGTGCCATCGGCCTGCTGCCGGCCCTCTGGCTGACCGAGCGGGTACGCCGGCGTCACGGTGTGCTCAACTTCTACGCCATGCTGATGAACAACAGAGAGCTGAACCGCCCGGGCTCCCAGCCCCGCTGAGGTCCAGCCGACAAGCGCCGGATACGGTTGTATCCGGCGCTTTTTTATTGGCGTTTGCCGTGTCGTCAGCTTGCCGGCGGGCAGCGCTGCTCAATAAAGCTGACGGCGCAGGCCGGTGGCCTCGAGTATCTTGGCGCTGATCTCCTCCACCGAGTGGGAACTGGTGTCGAGGAAGCGGATCGCCTCCTGGCGAAACAGCCGCTCGACGCAGGCCAGCTCCTGTTCGCACTGCTCCAGCGAGGAGTAGCGGCTGTTGGCGCGGCGCTGGTTGCGGATCTCGTGCAGCCGCTGGGGAGCGATGGTAAGGCCGAACAGCTTGTGGCGATTGGCCTTGAGGGCAGCCGGCAGATCCAGAACTCCCATGTCCTGCTCGATGAAGGGGTAGTTGGCGGCGCGAATGCCGAACTGCAGCGCCAGATAGAGGCTGGTCGGCGTCTTGCCGCAGCGGGAGACCCCGATCAGGATGATGTCGGCCTCCTCGTACTCCTTGGTGGTGATGCCATCGTCGTTGGCCAGCGCGAAGTTGACCGCCTCGATACGATCGTCATAGAGCTTGCGGTTCTCCATGCCGTGGGTGCGGTGCAGCCTGGGTTCGGCCTTCACTCCGAGCTCGTGCTCCAGCGGGCTGACGAAGGTGTTGAGAAAGTCGTGGCTGCTGGCCTGGGCCTTGAGCACCTCCTCGCGCACCTGATGATCGACGATGGTGTGGAACAAAATGGGGCGTACCCCGGTCTGGCGGAACTGCTCGTCGATGCGCATCCGTACCTGGCGCGCCTTCTCCAGGGTTTCGACAAAGGGGATGGTGATCTGCTCGAAGGCCAGCGGAAACTGGCTCAACACGGCGTGGCCGAACACTTCGGCGGTGATGGCGGTGCCGTCTGAAACATAGAATACGGTGTGCACTGGGGGCTCCTGTGAGGGGGTCGACGAGCTGGCAAGCAAGAAGTATCTCTCGAAACCATATCGTTTTTGTCAACCGGTCTGCCGTGCCCAAGTTGTGAAGTGGCTTGCAAACCTGAGTCGTTACCTTTTTGTGTTGGCATTGTAGAATGTCTGTGTCATTCGACCATCCCCAAATCTTGCTCGGGGATTTTTTTGACAATAAGTAGAAAACGTTTTCATGGTCGTTGGCAACAGTAGAAACAGACAATAACGCACATAAACTGGCGCACAAGGTGCCATGGCGGCACAGTGCCCACCAACCTGGAGACATGCAAGTGCAACAGTACGTACTCTGGTACGAGCAACTCGGAATGCAGGACGTAGAACGAGTTGGCGGCAAAAATGCATCCCTTGGCGAGATGATCAGCAACCTCTCTGGTGCCGGCGTATCCGTGCCGGGCGGGTTTGCCACCACCGCCTTTGCGTTTAACGAGTTTCTGGAGTCAAGCGGCCTCAACGGCAAGATCCACGATCTGCTCGACAGCCTGGATGTGGACGACATCGCCGCCCTCAACCGGGCCGGCCAGCAGATCCGTGACTGGGTGATCGAAGCCCCGTTCCAGAGCGCGCTGGAACAGGCGATCCGGGTTGCCTACGACAAGCTCAGCGGTGGGCTTGACGCGTCCTTTGCGGTGCGCTCCTCCGCCACTGCCGAGGACATGCCGGATGCCTCCTTTGCCGGCCAGCAGGAGACTTTCCTCAACGTGCGCGGCATCGATGCCGTCATGATTGCCGTCAAGCATGTGTTTGCTTCACTGTTCAACGATCGCGCCATCTCCTATCGGGTGCATCAGGGCTATGACCACAAGGGGGTCGCCCTGTCGGCCGGGATCCAGCGCATGGTACGCTCGGATCTCGCCGCCTCCGGCGTCATGTTCACCCTGGATACCGAGTCGGGCTTCAACGACGTGGTGTTCATCACCGGCGCCCAGGGACTTGGCGAGATGGTGGTGCAGGGGGCGGTCAACCCCGACGAGTTCTACGTGCACAAACCGACCCTCAAGGCAGGACGCCCGGCGGTGGTGCGCAAGACGCTGGGCTCCAAGCTCATCAAGATGACCTATTCCGGCGATGCCAGCCACGGCCGCCAGGTACAGATCGTCGACACCGATGAGGCCGAGCGCAGCCGTTTCTGCATCACGGATGCCGAGGTGATGGAGCTGGCCAAGCAGGCCCTCATCATCGAGCAGCACTATGGCCGGCCGATGGACATCGAGTGGGCCAAGGACGGGCAGGATGGCAAGCTCTACATCGTGCAGGCTCGCCCGGAAACCGTGCGCAGCCGCCAGGAGGCCAACACCCTCGAGCGCTTCGCCCTAAAGCAAGCGGGCAAGGTGCTGATCGAGGGGCGCGCCATCGGCCACAAGATCGGGGCGGGCCCGGCGCGGGTCATCTCCTCCATCAGCCAGATGGACGAAGTACAGCCCGGCGACGTGCTGGTCACCGACATGACCGACCCGGACTGGGAGCCCATCATGAAGCGGGCCTCCGCCATCGTCACCAACCGGGGCGGCCGTACCTGTCACGCCGCCATCATCGCTCGCGAACTGGGCATTCCGGCGGTGGTGGGCTGCGGTGATGCCACCAAGCGCATTGAACCGGGCCAGCTCATCACCGTCTCCTGCGCGGAAGGGGATACCGGTTTCATCTACGACGGCGAACTCGACTTCGATGTGGCGGTGACCGAGGTGGGCAACATGCCGCGCCTGCCCATCAAGATCATGATGAACGTCGGCAACCCGGACAGGGCGTTCGACTTCGCCCAGCTGCCGAACACCGGTGTTGGGCTGGCCCGCCTCGAGTTCATCATCAACCGGATGATCGGGGTACACCCCAAGGCGCTGCTGGAGTTCGACCAGCAGAGCCCTGAACTCAAGGCCACCATCGGCAAGATGATTGCCGGCTACGAGAGCCCGCGTGAGTTCTACGTCGCCAAGCTGACCGAGGGCATCGCCACCCTGGCCGCCGCCTTCTGGCCGGAGCGGGTGATCGTGCGGATGTCGGACTTCAAGTCCAACGAGTACGCCAACCTGGTGGGCGGCTGTGGCTATGAGCCTCACGAAGAGAACCCGATGATCGGTTTCCGCGGTGCGTCGCGCTACATCGCCGACAGCTTCCGCCCCTGTTTTGCCCTCGAGTGCGAGGCGATCAAGCGGGTGCGTGATGTCATGGGGCTGACCAACGTCGAGGTGATGATCCCCTTCGTGCGCACCGTAGGCGAGGCGGAGCAGGTGATCGACATCCTGGCCGAGAACGGTCTGCGCCGTGGCGAGCGGGGGCTCAAGGTGATCATGATGTGCGAGATCCCGAGCAACGCCCTCCTGGCAGACAAGTTCCTCGAGCACGTGGACGGCTTCTCCATCGGATCCAACGACATGACCCAGCTGACGCTCGGACTTGACAGGGACTCGGGCCTTATCGCCCACCTGTTCGACGAGCGCAACGAGGCGGTCAAGGCGCTGCTGGCGATGGCCATTGCCGCCGCCCGCAAGGCGGGCAAGTACGTGGGGATCTGCGGCCAGGGGCCATCCGATCACCCGGACTTCGCCGCCTGGCTGGTCGAGCAGGGGATTGACTCTGTGTCCCTCAACCCGGATACCGTGGTCGACACCTGGCTCTATCTGGCCGAGCAGCACAAGGCGAGCTGACACAGGCTGCACAGCCCCCATCAAAATGGCGCCCACGGGCGCCATTTTTCATGGCCGAACCTGACGAAACTGGTCCGATATGGCGGCCAGATGTGCCCAAAATGGCGCGCTGGCGCGTGCTTTTACACTCCGTTACATCTGCTCGCTTTGCAACCGTCCCATAATGGTCGCGCCAGCCCGCTGTACGGGGTGGCAGGTCCGCCGTCAGTGGCAGGCCGGGGGATCACGAGTAGTTTCCTGTCAGCACGGAGGCCAGGACGGCAGATGTCACAGAGCGTATCAAACCAGGTCATCAGACGAATGCTGGGAGCCTGCCAGCAGCAGGGGGGCGATCCCGATGCCATTCTGATGGCGGGCGGCCTCACGTCGTTCGACATCGAGCGGGAGCAGGGCCGGCTGCCGGCCCACAGCCACTACCGGATGCTGCAACTGATGCAGCCCTATCTGGCCAGTTTTCACGAAACCATCCTCTCCTACGACATCGGCCAGCTCTACCAGCACTATCCACCCCTCATCAGCCTGTGCCTGAACCAGCCCTCGCCGCGGGCGGCGCTCGAGGTGCTGCTGGCCTATCGCCCCATCATCGGCAGTTGTGACGAGCTGCGGGTGCGGCGGGGGGCGCAGGCCAGCCAATACCTGTATGTCAATCAGGGGCCTGCCAGCCTGGGGGCGAGTCAGGCCATCCCCAACTTCATCATGCTCTACCGGATTTTGCGGGTCTATCTGGCGGATCCTCGGGTCTCGGTGAGCTTCACGGGGCGGCCGCCACCGCGCCATCAACTGCTGGATCAGTTCTTCGCTACTCGCTGCCGCTGGGAGCAGGGGGAAAACACCCTGACCATCGACAATGCCCAACTCGATTGCCCCAGCCACTGCTACAACGAACCGCTGGGTCATCTGCAACTGGCCCAGCTGGCGCAGATCTGCGCCGGCATCGCCGAGCGGGCCCCTTTTGCCTATCTGGTGGGGGAGCGGATCCGCCACAAGATCCGGGAAGGGGAGCTGGAGAGCGACGAGAGCCTGCTCAAGGAGGTGTGCGCGGCCATGAATGTCAGCCGCTGGACCCTCAATCGCAAATTGCAGGGGGAGGGGAGCAGCTTCTCCACCCTGCTGAGGGAGGCGAGGGTGAGCGAAGCCTGCCGCTTGCTGGGTGAGGGGGATCAACCGCTGCAGAACATCAGCGATCGGGTCGGCTTCTCGTCCCAGAGCGCCTTCAACCGCTTCTTCAAGGCCAACACCCGGATGACGCCGCTGGCCTATCGCAACGCCCGCCAATAAGAACGGGACCGGCGCAAGGCCGGTCCCGTGGTCGGGTCATTGTTGGGCAACTGTCGGGCAAGGCCGGGCTGGGTGCCCGGCCGTGCCTGCCTCTGTTAGCGGGTGATTGTGGTGACGCTGGCGGGATCCACCCCGGCCGGCAGTGCCAGTGCCCCTGGCGTGGTGTTGCTCACCATGATCTCCTTGCTCACAGTGAAGCTGACCGGCGTGCTGGCGGAGACATCCGACGAGGGGCTGATGTAGGCGCTGTAGCGACCCGGCTCCACGATCCACTGGTTGCTGGCCTCATCGAAGCTGGCGAGGATGCTGGCCGGAATGGTGAAGCTCAGCTGTTCGCTGGCCCCCGGTGCCAGCTGCTCCGTCTTGGCAAAGGCCTTGAGCTCGATGAGCGGTTTCTTCAGCTTGACCTCGGGGGCGGTCACATAGACCTGGGCCGCCTCCTTGCCTGCCACGGCGCCGGTGTTGGTGATGGTGGCGGTCAGCACCAGGCTGCCGGCACTGCCGCCCTCCAGGGTATTGCTGGCGATGGCGGGGCTGGTGTAGCTGAAGCTGGTGTAGGAGAGACCGAAGCCGAACGGGTAGGAGACCGCCTGCTCGAAGGTGCTGTAGTAGCGATAGCCCACGTAGATCCCCTCGTTGTAGTAGAGATCGTCCGGTTCGCCGTCCCCGTCGGTGTCCTCACCCGGGAAGGTGCTGGCGGAGGGAACGCTGGCGTAGCTGTGCGGGAAGCTCTGGGCCAGCTTGCCGCTCGGGTTGACCGTGCCGGAGAGCACGTCCGCCACCGCGTGGCCGGTCTCCTGGCCAGCCATGTAGGCCAGCAGGATGCCATCCACCTTGTCGCTCCACTGGGCGGTGTCGATGACGCCGTTGACGTTGAGCACCACCACCACCTTCTTGCCCTGGGCGTGGAAGGCGCTGCTCACCGCGTCGATGAGGGCGCGCTCGTCATCACCGAGCAGATAGTCCCCCTTGCCGCTGCTGCGATCCGCCCCTTCCCCGGCCTGGCGGCCGATGCTGATGACGGCGGCTTGCTGGGTGGCGGCCGCATTGGTGATCAGGGCCGCCAGATCGCCGCTGATTGGCGCCTCGGCGCAGGTGTAGTAGCCCTTGGCGCCAAATTGCCCCTCGTGATAGACCTTGTTGTTCTCGTAAAAATCGCGGTAGTAGCTCTGCAACGCCTCGTTGACCGGGAAGCGTGCCGCCAGTCCCTGCGCGATGGTGGTGGTGCTGGCGGCGTTCACATCCCCGCTGCCGGTGCCACCCTTGTAGGTGTTGATCTGATTGATGCCAAAGCTGGCCAGCGTGCTGCTTGCCGCCAGCGGCAGGGCCGCGGCGTCGTTGCGCAGCAGCACCATGCTCTCGGCACCGGCCTGACGGGCCAGTTTGGCGTGGGCGGTCAGATCCGGGCTGTTGCTGATGGCCAGCTGGTTGTAGGAGGGGCTCTTCATCACCTGGGTCAGGATGTGGATGGCGGCCTCGTTCACCTTGGCCTCGTCAAGATCGCCGTGCTCGATGGATTGCTGCAACTGCTCCTTGACGTTGCCAGGCTCGATCAAATCCTGTCCCGCCAGCACCTGCTTGTAGGCGTTGTTGGCCACATCGCCAGCAAACCAGTCAGACATCACCAGACCGTCGAACTTCCACTCGCCGCGCAGCAGGTCGGTCACCGCATCCCTGCGCTCGTTGACATAGGTGCCGTTGACCTTGTTGTAGGAGGTCATCACCGCCCAGGGCTGGGCCTCGTCCACCGCTATCTGGAAGCCGCGCAGGTAGATCTCGCGGAAGGTTCTCGGTTCGCCGATGTCGTTGATCTGGTTGCGGTTGGTCTCGGAGTTGTTGCCAAAGTAGTGCTTGATGGTGGTGCCCACCCCGTTGCTTTCCACCCCGTTGACCATGGCAGCGCCGATTTTGCCGGTGAGCAGGGGGTCTTCCGAGTAGTACTCGAAGTTGCGGCCATTGAGCGGGTTGCGCTGGATGTTCATGCCCGGGGCCAGCAGGATGTCGACCCCGTACTGGCGTACCTCGTCCCCCATGGCTTCGCCGACGGCCTTGACCAGCTTGACGTCCCAGCTGGAGGCGAGCAGCGAGCCGATGGGCCAGGCGGTGGCGTAGTAGCTGGCGCTGTCACCGTCGCGGTTGGCGTTGATCCGCACCCCGGCCGGCCCGTCCGCCAGTTTGAGGGCCGGAATGTCGATGCCGTCCGCGCTGCGCAGCACGCCGTTGATGTAACCCGCCACGCCGGGCACGTCCTGCTTGACGTTGATGGCGCCGTTGGCACTGCCGTAACCGGGGCCGGAGAGCAGGTCCAGCTTCTCGCTCAGGGTCAGCTTGGCCACCATGGCCTCGGCCTGGCCGCGGTAATAGGCATCGTCCTTGACCAGGGGATCCGAGTCATTCTGGTTGCAACCGACCAGCAGGCCGGCCAGCGCCAGGCTGACACCCAGTGAAACCGCTTTCAATTTTGTGGTGATAGGCATGAAGACGTCCTCGTAACTGTCTGAATAAAAATAAAAAGGAGATATCGACACCGGGTGGAAGGCATCCGTCCGGGCTGGGCCGCTCTGCTGGCGGCTGCCATTGGATATCGCAAGGAAGGCCGAACGGGCCCGTGGGCAGACGTTTGGCTGCAGGCAGGTTAACAAGCCGGGCGATGGCCGCCTTGCCCCGGGGGAGCGAGAAATGTGCCGACGGGAGCAAGGGGGCCGAGTTGTGAGCAAGGTCGCATCGAAAGGCGGTGCCAAACCAAGGGCTGAAAGTGACAAGAGGGGAGAAGGGCAGGGGAGATTGGGAAAACGGGTGGCCTGATGGTCACTGAGGATGACTGCGAGCAACGCGCGAGGGGGCCGGCGGCCCCCTCGAAGATCAGCTGATATGCCCGGGCAATGGCCCGGGACGGCTCACTTGGGCTGTTTGAGGGCCCCGGCGAGTTCAATCTGCACCTTGACCCCCTCCTGCTTGAGCGCCGTGGCGACGGCGTTCAGATCGGTGCCCGGCTTGGCTTCCAGCAGGGCGATGCCGCCGCTGCTCTGCTTGAAGCGCAGGCCGTGACGGCTGGCCAGCGCGCTGGCCTGGTTGTCATCGGCTTCCACCAGCAGGGTGCCGCTGGCGGTGAGTTCCGGGCTGGCCACCCCTTGCAGCAACACGTCGCCGCTGCGCAGGGTTTGCCGGGGCGCCTTGCCGTCCGCGCTGCGGGCGACCCGCTGCTTGCTGCCGTTGTCCGGGGTGAGGTAGGTCTGACCGTTCACCTCAATGGTGCGGTACTGCTTGCCGTCGATCACCACCGACTCATCGGCGGCGTGCACGCCGGCCGAAGCCAGGAGGCCGGCCAGGACCAGGCCGAGTAAGCTGTGTTTCATCTTGTGACTCCTTGTGATCATGAGCGGGCGGCATCGTGGCCGATCACCCGCAGGGACCAGTTGAGCAGTTGACCCGGCTGGCTGTTGTTGCGCTCGGTCAGGGTGCTGCGGCGGTTGGTGTTGAGGTCAACCAGCGTCAGCTGGCGGCTGCTGTTGGAGACGTCGGTCACCTCCAGTCGCCACTCGCCCTGGGCCGCTTCGCCATAGAACTTGTGGGAGAGCATGCGCATGTCGCGCAGCCCCTTGGTGCGCACGTAACCCAGCTGCTGCCGGTCGAGGGATTGCCCCACCAGGCTGTTGTTGGGGTTGAGCAGCACGCTGCGGGTGCCGGACGGGGAGACCAGCTCGATCAGCAGGTCGGGCAGGCGCTGATGATCCAGGCTCACGGTGACCTGGACTGCTTCCACGGTCAAGGCCTGCGCAACCTGGGTGCTGGAGCGGGTGGCACTGCTGCCCACATCCGCGATGCTCCCTTCACTGCGCGGTACCGTGACCTTCTGAGCCGGCAACTGCACCAGCGGCGGCAGCGGGGTGTGGTTGGCGGCGGCCGTCAGGGTCTTGTTCACGTCGATGAGACCAAAGCCGTAGGTGGGGCTGTACCAGAGGCCGGCGGCGTTGCGCTCCCACCCTTCCAGGCCGGTGACTTGGCGGGGTTGACCGTTGGCGGCGGTATAGCTGACCTGAACCGGCTGCTGGCCGGCATCGATGCGGGTGGCGTTGCGGGCCAGCAGATCGCGCAGATCCCGCACCGACAGATCCGGATAGGCGGACATCAGCAGCGCCATGGCGCCCGAGGTGTTGGGGGTAGCCGACGAGGTGCCGTTCATCACGCCGTTGTAGTCGCAGGTGGCATCCAGCTGCGGGTTGTTGTGCAGCCGGTTGGTGCTGGGATCGTCGGTGCGGTTGTAGCCCATGTCGCAGCCGGGCAGATCCGTGGTCACCATGGCCGGCGCATCGGTGCCGTACTCCCCGCCGGGGGCGCTCAGGAAGACGTTGCTGCCGACGCTGGAGTAGGAAGAACGCACTCCGTCGGCGTTGATGGCGCTCACCACCAGGTTCCAGAAGTTGCTGTTGGAGGGGTCTATGTTGCTGTTCTCGAACGGCAGCTTGGGCAGGGCGCCGGTGCGGCTGAACATGTAGTCGCCTGCGGCGATGCGGTTGAAGCCGTTGCCTGCCGCCTTGATGTAGGCCGCGCCCTGCGCCTGCTGGGTCTGCTGCTCGAACAGGCGATCGAGCTGAACCTGATCCAGCCCGCTGGCGCTTTGCGGATCCACCAGGCTCATGCCGTAGCTCTGGTTGAAGACCCGGTTGTCGGCGGTGGCGGTGCTGCCGCCCAGCGCATAGATCCAGTCTTTCTGCAGCTGCTTACTGCGCTCATCCAGCAGGTTGAACCCCTGCAGCTGGACGCGGGGGGCCACCCCAAGGGTGCCGATGCCGTTGTCGACCGCCCCGATCAGGCCAGAGACCGAGGTGCCGTGAGCACTGTCCGGATCGGTCGGGGTGGGGTCGCTGCTGCCGGTCACCACGTTCTTCGAGCCGGGGCGCACATTGTCGGCCAAGTCCGGGTGGGCGATGGCCAGGCCGTCATCCACCACGGCCACGTTGATGCCCTGACCCTGCACGCCGGTACGGTGTGCCCACCAGAGGTTGAGGTCGTTGCCTGCCACGCCGCCGCGGGGGCTGAAGGCATTCTGGCCGCTGTTGAGCAGGTGCCACTGCTGATCCTGCAGCGGGTTGATGCCGGGCAGGCAGCGCGCTGCACTGCTGCGGCCGGTATCGAGGCCGGCTTCCTTGCCGGTCAATGGGGTGCAACTCTCACTCGCCTGAACTGAAGCGATGGGCAGGGCCGAGAGCAGGGCCGAGATTGCCAACGCTAACGATGTTTTTCTCATTAATAAACTCCATCTTATATCGCACCGTCCTGGGTGCGACTGGCATCTATACACGGGAAAAACAGAGTCAAAAAGCACTCGTTTTGATTCTGAGATAAGGCTCAAAAAAATCCCACAACAAATATTTTACAGACCATGTGGGGGTTCCTGTGAATCCTTTTATGTGGTGTATTGAGAACTTTTCTCAGCTGGCCGGTGTTGATATTTATCTTTGTAGATCAACCTATTAGTAACTGTTCATTAACGTTTGGTGAGGATGCCGGTGCGAAAGGGGTGTGCGGAGCGGCGTGAAATGGGAGGCGCCCCGTGCTGGCGGGGGGCCGCCGAGATCGAAAGCAGAGTGAGGGTCAGTGCAGGCAAGCCACACGGCGCCAATGGCGCCGTTTGGGATGAAGCCGCTGGTCGGCAGGGAAGGCGATTTGATCAGCGCTAGTAATGGCGCCGTGTCGAATGGAGTAGCCGGTCGGCAGGAGAGCTATTTGATCAACGCCAGAATGGATCGAAAGGCCGGATGGCGGCAATCGCCCAGCAGCTCGTAGAGGCACATCTCCACCGAAGTGAGTTCGGCCCCGTGTGCCGCCAGCTTGTGAATGGCGAGCTCCCGGTTGGCGGCGCTGCGCGACGACACCGCATCCACCACCAGTGACACCTGGCTGCCCGCGTCCAGCAGCCCCAGCACCGTCTGGTAGACGCAGATATGGGCCTCGATGCCGCACACCAGCCAGTGGCTGACGCCCTGGCGGGCGAGGGCGTCGGCCAGCGCCGGTTCCCCCAAGGCGCCGAAGCTGTGCTTGGGCAGCACAAGATCGCCTGCCTGCACCAACTGCAGCTCGGGCACGGTGGCCCCGAGCTTGTCCGGGTTCTGCTCCAGCCAGACAACCGGCAGGCCCAGCAGTCTGGCCCCCGCCACCAGTCTGGCGGTGTTGGCGATCAGGGCGTCGCTCCCCTCGACCAGCCGGGCCAGTTTGCCCTGAATATCGACGACCAGCAGGCCGGTGTTCGTGGTGGTCAGCATGGATACTCTCCCGGATCAGAGTGAGACAGTGGCGCCGAGTGGTGCGCGCGACTGGTTCCACAGATAGATAAGGGTCAGCGCGATGACGGTACCGATCGGAAAGGCGAACAACTGCAGGGCGACGAAGCACCAGAAGACCACCTTGAAGGCCGTCACCTGTTCGGTGAGCCCGCGGTAGGCCACATAGTTGAAGGCGAGCACAAACAGGGCGATGGCGGTTGCCAGGCCAAGGCTGAGACTCTGCGATGGTGCTATGTCAGCCGGGTGGAGCGGGCTGACCGTGACGACGGCCCAGGCAACGAACGCAATCATGGCGAGGGAGAGCATGGTCGCAACGATAAAGATGGCCTTGGCGAGCAGATGTTGTTTGGGGGTCATGGTTACTCCTGAAGGTGGTATCTGTTACGTTTGGGATGACGATGTGAATCACTTCCGCAAACTACCGGCAGGGCTGGAACAGGTCAAAAATAAAGTAATGCAAAATGTAAATTTAGTTGCAGCCTGGCTATACAATGAAAACTTGAGGTAAGCCGTGTTCCTTATGTCAGCTTGCCAGTCGAAAAAACGATCATTGCTTCACTTGGATTTGGTCAATTGGGATGCCCGCTTTTTATCTCTTACCCATAAGACCGAGTTGTCAGTTTTCTTCATTTCGAATAGATCAATTGCCATGAACAGATCACTGAGTTTTTTAAATCCATAATTTCGTTGATCGAATGAGGCATGGTTTGAGATATGGCTGCCAATTGGACTTAATCTTGCCCAGCCACCACCTTCCTCTACTGCTTCAATGGCTTGCCTGAGTAAATTGATGAGGCGTGTATCACTCTTGAGGTTCTTGGCTTGTTTGGCAATTGGCTGCTCTTCTTGAATATCCTGCAACTCGGCATCCAGATAGAGAAAACGAGAGCAGCTATTGACGAAAGGCATCGGGGCTTTCCGTTCGCCAAACCCGATCACAAACTTGCCATCAGCCAGACATCGAGTAACAAGTGGGGTGAAGTCACAGTCAGAAGAGACGAGGCAAATAACGTCGACATCCTTGGTATAGAGAACATCCATGACATCAATCACCAGTGCCATATCGGTGGCATTTTTCCCCTTGGTCAAGTCGAATTGCTGGATTGGTTGAATTGCAAACTCGTGCAGTATTTCCTCCCATGACTTGAGGGTTGGGTTTTTCCAGTTACCATATGCCTTACGAATATTGACTACACCATAGCGAGCCAGTTCTGACAATACCCTGTCCATCTTGCCGGCTGGTGCATTATCTGCATCGATAAAGACCGCAATTCTCTCTTTATCCTTCAAGTGACCTCCTGTCATTACAATAAATACAGTTGTAAAAAACGTATCACGGTCTAGAAACTATCCCTGTTTGGAATAATAACTGTGCGGCAGTCTGCTGCATGTATGAAATATGCTCAGCCTGCAAAATGTGAGCATTGACTCCCAGAT
This sequence comes from Aeromonas sp. S5(2024), assembly GCF_041403025.1. Lineage (NCBI taxonomy): Bacteria > Pseudomonadati > Pseudomonadota > Gammaproteobacteria > Aeromonadales > Aeromonadaceae > Aeromonas > Aeromonas sp. S5(2024). The sequence goes on from NZ_JBGLRI010000011.1 coordinate 19,733, forward strand.
ATGTGTCCACAGCGGTTCCTTTGCTGATTGAATAACAAGATTAATCAAATGCAATAGCCATGAAGTGACCACAATAAGTCACTTGAGGCCCGCTTGGGGAGGGGGTCAAGCAATAACTGTGTGGTTTATCAAAGATTTCTTGTCATGGGTACCCGGCAGAGCTGAGTGCCGGGCTTCACTGTCATCCGGTAAAGCTTGCCCGGTTTTGTTGCTTGGCGAAGCGAAACGGCTCTGTTATGGTGTGCTTAATTAGCCGTTTGGATGGCTAGATGGTTGCGGTGGTTCAAGCACGACTCTGCCATCGCGCCAGCCGTTGAGATGTTTACAGGGAGTTTTTATGCAGCGTCGTTCCTTCTTTACCCTTTCCGCCCTGGCCCTGCTGGCCGGTACTCTGCCATTGGCCGCGCTGGCTGCCGATCCGGCCAAACAGGAGATCGTCATCGGCACCACGGTGGGGGATTTTGCCGACATGGTGACCGATTCCATCAAGCCGCAGCTCGAAGCCAAGGGCTATCAGGTCAAACTGGTGGAGTTCACCGACTATGTGACCCCCAATATCGCGCTGGCCGACGGCTCGCTCGACGTGAACTGTTTCCAGCACAAGCCCTATCTGGAGAGCTTTGCCAAGGATCGGGGGCTGTCGCTCGCCCCCATCACCCAGGTACCGACCGGCCCCATGGGCCTCTATGCCGGCAAGCTGGGAGAGCTGAAGGCGGTGAAGGAGGGGAGCACGGTGGCCATTCCGAACGACCCCACCAATCAGGCGCGGGCGCTGCTAATGCTGCAGGATCTGGGCTGGCTGACCCTGAAGGAGGGGATCAACCCGCTCAAGGCGAGCGAGTTCGACGTGGTGAAAAACCCGCACAACCTCAAGCTGGTGCTGCTGGAGGCGGCCCAGCTGCCCCGCTCGCGCGAAGACGTGGACTTCTCGGTCATCAACGGCAACTTTGCCGCCTCAAGCGGCATTCCCTTCAGCTCAGGCCTGTTCCTTGAGCGCAGCTACAACTTCATCAACTGGGTGGTGGTAAAAAGTGCCGATGCAGACAAGCCCTTTGCCAAGGATGTGGCTGCGGCCTACAACTCGGCCGCCTTCAAGGCTTATGCCGCCAAGCGCTTCGTCGGCTACAAATACCCCGAAGGGTGGCAGGGCGCGAGCGCGAGCAACTGAGTCGCCAGCGTCACAGGCTTTGAACGGCTTTGAACAAAAACGGGCACCCGCGGGTGCCCGTTTTTGTGTCGTGCAGATGTCAGTAATGGCGCAGCCACCAGCGGGCGGCGAACAGCGCGGTGAGGCTGCCGAGCAGGGCGCTTGCCAGCACATCCAGCGGCCAGTGCATGCCGATCAGCATGCGCGAGAGGCCGACACCGATGGCCCACAGCGGCAGCAGCCAGGCGCCGACAGGGGCGCGCGCCAGCCAGATCAGGCCGAAGAACTGGGCCAGGCTCATGGCGGCGATGCTGTGGCCGGAGGGGAAGGCGTAGTTGACCTCCGCCTGCCAGTGGTTGGCGAGCCACTCGGGCAGCGCCAGCAGCTGGCTGGCGGCATGGACCTGCTCGCTGCGCACCTCCACCTTGCCGGCATAGAACTGCTGGATGGCGGGGATCAGCTGCTGGCTCTCCAGCCAGAGCAGGTAGGGGCGGGGCTCCTCGGTCAGATGCTTGATCAGGCTCTTGATGAGCCAGTCGCCGGCCAGCACGGCAAACAGGGCGCCGCCGAGGGCCAGCAGCGCCGGCAGGCTCAGCGTCAGCTTGTGTCGGGTCAGCAGCAGCAGGGCCAGGATGCTGCCGGCGATGCCGGGCACATCCACCATGCGGGTGAGGGCGTAGGGCCACCAGAGCCAGTCCGAGTGCAGGGCCTGGCTCATGAACGGCTGCCAGGGCAGGCAGGCCAGCAGGAGCAGCGGCAGGATCAGGGCGGCACTGAAACACAGCACCTGGCGGCGCGGCAGGGAAGAGGCGTGAGTCGGCATAACGGGGCTCGGCAAGGTGCCCATTCATGGGCAGCAAAAAAAGAGGCGCCATTGTGCCAGCCCAGTGCGGTCGGTCAAGTCGCGCCCGCTCGCTGTAACACGGGGTTACAAATGAGTGTGGTGATGGCTGACCCGCCGCGTGCAATCTGGCTGGTGGCAAGGGGGAGCATCCGAGGTTGCTTGTGCAGGCCGCGCCACTCGGTTGAGCAGAGATGAGTCAGCAGCGCGCAGGTTCCCGCCAGAAAGTCGCGGCGGCGGCCGCTCATGGATGAATAAGCATCTGAAACTTCGGTCTGTTTGGGCTAGAATGGCGCGCTTGTGGCCGCTAGCGAAGTGAGAGAGCCCGATGAAGATCGTCGTTGATGAAAATATGCCCCACGCCCGTGAGCTGTTTGCCGAATTTGGCGAGGTCATCCCGCTGCCCGGCAGGCAGATGCTGGCGGCGGATCTGCAAGAGGCCGACGTGCTGCTGGTGCGCTCTGTCACCCGGGTGGACGCCGCACTGCTGGCCAGCTGCCCACGACTGAGCTTCGTCGGCACCGCCACCATCGGCACCGATCACGTGGACAAGGGGCTGCTGGCCGAGCGGGGCATTCCCTTCTTCAGCGCCCCTGGCTGCAACAAATATTCGGTCGGCGACTATGTGCTCTCCGCTCTGCTGGTGCTGGCCGAGCGCCATGAGCTCAACTTGAACGCGATGAGCCTCGCGGTCATCGGTGCCGGCAATACCGGCGAGTGTGTGGCAGGCAAGGCCGAGGCCCTCGGCATGCGGGTACTGCGCTGCGATCCGCCCCGTGCTCGCGCCGCCGAGGCCAACGAGGCGGCGCAGTTTGTCGACTATCAGCAGGCTCTTGGCGCCGACATCGTCAGCTTCCACGTTCCCATCACCCGTCAGGGGCCGGATGCCACCTTCCATCTGCTGGATGCGGCGCAGATTGCCGCCCGCCCGGCCGGGCAGATCCTCATCAACGCTTCCCGTGGTGAGGTGTGGGACAACCGTGCCTTGCTGGCGCGCCAGCAGAGTCAGGCGCCGCTGCGGCTGGTGATGGACGTGTGGGAAGGGGAGCCGGAGCCGCTGCAGGCCCTGGTGCCCCACACCGAGCTCGCGACCCCGCACATCGCCGGTTACAGCCTGGAAGGCAAGGCCCGCGGCACCTGGATGCTCTATGAGGCGCTCTGCCGGCAACTGGGGCGCACGCCGCGCCAGGATCTGCAGAGCTTGCTACCCATTCCCGAGGTGCGCGAGGTGACACCGGGCCAGCCGGCGGATCAGGCCTTGATCAAGCAACTGGTCCACCTTATTTATGACGTGCGCCGCGATGACGCCCGTTTTCGCAACCGGCTCGGTGTGGCGGGCAGTTTCGATGAGCAGCGGAAACACTATCCGGAGCGGCGCGAGCTCTCTTCCCTGCAGCTGAAAGGGCCGTTTGCCGGCGATGCCCTGGCCCGGCTCGGGTTTGTCTGCCAGCCAGACTGAACACTTTACATACTTGAAGGGGCGGGAGCCTTGTCCCGCCCACACCCGGTCTGGCCCGACGCCAGACCCGCTATCAGGCAGGTCCGCCTGCCAGCGGTGATGCCAGCGCGCGTCACCGGCACCATCATAGGAGAGAACAGCAGTGAGTCAGCAATTCAACGTAGCGGTATTGGGCGCCAGCGGCGCCGTGGGCGAGGCGATGATCGAGATCCTGGAAGAGCGTGCCTTCCCGATCGCCACCCTCTATCCGCTGGCCTCCAGCCGCAGCGCCGGCGACACGGTGCGTTTTGCCGGCAAGAATGTCGAGATCCTGGATGTGGAGGAGTTTGACTGGAGCCAGGTGCAGATCGCCCTCTTCTCCGCCGGGGCCGAGGTTTCTGCCAAGTGGGCGCCGATTGCCGCCGAGCACGGCTGCATCGTCATCGACAACACCTCCTGCTTCCGTTACGACGAAGACATCCCGCTGGTCATTCCGGAAGTGAACCCGGATGCGCTGGCCGATTTTCGCAACCGCAACATCATCGCCAACCCCAACTGCTCCACCATCCAGATGCTGGTGGCGCTCAAGCCTTTGCACGATGAAGTAGGTATCGCCCGCATCAACGTGGCGACCTATCAGTCCGTCTCCGGCTCCGGCAAGGAGGGGGTGAGCGAGCTGGCCGGCCAGACCGCCCACCTGCTCAACGGTCGTCCGGTGGAGCCGAGCCTCTACCCGCAGCAGATCGCCTTCAACCTGATCCCGCAGATCGACAGCTTCACCGACAACGGCTACACCCGGGAAGAGATGAAGATGGTGTGGGAGACCCAGAAGATCCTGGGGGATGCCAGCATCGCCGTGAACCCCACCTGCGTGCGGGTGCCGGTGTTCTACGGCCATGCCGAGGCGGTCCACGTCGAGCTGCATCAGCCGCTCGACGCCGAACAGGTGAAAGAGCTGCTGCGCAATGCGCCGGGCGTCACCCTGTTTGACGACGAGAACGACTATCCGACCCCGGTGCGCGACGCCACCGGCAAGGACGAGGTGCTGGTGGGCCGGGTTCGCCAGGATATTTCTCACCCCTGCGGTATAAATATGTGGATCGTGGCCGATAACGTTCGTAAGGGCGCGGCGACCAACAGCGTGCAGATTGCCGAACTGCTGGTGCGCGATTACCTCTGATCGTCGGGTCCATTGGCCTGGCGGGGAGGGAAATCCGCCAGGCTGCCAGCCTGTGCACCCATGGGGTGGATGTGACCGGGGGCGCACTCTGTAGCCCCGAGAATTTTTCGCGATATCAACTGATTAAGTTTTTTCCTACACTCAGGGGCAAGTTGGGTGCTAAATGTGTCGGACTGCTGGCTTGCAACCTGAGCCTGATTTATATTGAACCGACTGTTTTGGGGTAACTATCCAGATTTTTCAATGTGATAGGGCCGTCATACGAAGGAACGAATATGGGACATTCCCGCATAACATTGGCAACGCTACTCGCATTGGGTCTGCTGGGCACGGCCCAGGCCGAAGACTCGGCGCGGGAGCCTTTTTTTGTTGAGCTCAAAGGCCCGGACGAGCCGGCTCCGCCCGCCGTCAATTCCCAGCCGCTGGCACAACCCGTCGCCGCTCCTCGCGCCACGTCCCAACCCAGCCGAGCCACGGCCCAGCCGATCGTGCGGCAGGTCGCGAGCAATGCCGGCAGTTATGGCCCCATTCGTCCCACCGACACCCTCTGGAGCCTGGCCAGCAAGTACCGTCCCTCCAGCAGTGTCAGCGTCTACCAGACCATGGTGGCGATCTACGAGAAGAACCCCCGCAGTTTCGCCGATGGCAACATCAACCACATTCTGGTGGGCTCGCGCATCCAGCTGCCCACCACCGCCGAGGCCAGCGTCATCACCGATGCCGAGGCCCGCGCCAAATTCCGCAGTGACAACGCCAGCTGGAAAGGGCTGAGCCCGAAATACCTGGCGAGCAAGCATACCCAGCCGGCCAAGCCGGTGACCACCAAAGCGGCCCCGACCAAGGCGGCCGAGCCGGCCAAACCCGAGGTAGCCAAGGTCGCACCCGCCAAGGCGGCGCCCATTCCGGCCCCGGCACCCAAGGTGGAGACACCCCAGCCGGCCACCGAGGTGAAGGCGGTTGCCAAGGCTCCCGAGCCGGTAGCCAGCCAGGCGGCTGCCACCAGCGCCGCCACGGCCAGCGCACCGGCGCCGTTGCCGGCCGATGTCAATCAACCGGTCGGCAAGCCTTCCACCGAGATGGCGCTGGCGCTGGAAGATGCCAATGCCCAGCTCGGCCAGGTCACCGAGATGAACCACAGGCTCAAGCTGCGGCTGCAATCCCTGACCGAAGAGGTGGAGACCCTCAAGGCCCAGCTGCAGGATCAGACTGCGCTGCAAAAAGAGATTGCCGAGCTCAAGGCCAAGCCGGTTCCGCCGGTGGCTCCGGCCCCCGAGCCCAAGCAGAACTGGCTGATGGACCTGCTCTCCTCGCCGCTCAACCTGGCCATGATCATCCTGTTGCCGGTACTGCTGGTGCTGGCATTGGTGACCCTGTGGCTGCGGGCGCGGGCCCGTCGCGAGCTGGAGGAGCAGGAGAAGAGCCTGTCCGAATCCACCGCCATGGTGATGGATCAGGAGAGCAGCGAATTTGACGAGCTGATGACGGTTGGCATCACCGACGACGAGCCGGTAAGACCGCGCCCGGATCTCAACACGCCGGATGGCTACATGGCGGTGGAAGAGCCTGCCGCGCCGGCCGATCTGGTGTTCAGCGACGATGGCGAGATGGATCTGGCCAGCTTCGATGCCGAGCCGACCCCGCCCGCCAAGGCCGCCATCCGGGATCCGGATCTGGTGCCCGAGCTGGATCTGGCCCATGACGAGTCCATCACCCTCGACACCGAGCCGGATCTGGACCTTGCCAGCGAATTCAATCCCAAGCCCAAGGCTGGCAACGAGATCATGAGCGAAGAGGAGCTGCAGGCAGCCCTGTTCGCCGAGCTGGACGCAGATCTGGAAGCCGATCTGGCGCTGGACGGCAGCGATGACGGTCAGCCCGATGCCAACCCCATGGTCAGCGACGAGGATCTCGCCTCCTTCGATTTGAGCGACTTCGAGACCGCCTTTGCCGAGCCAGGCGCCGACAAGGCCAGTGCCACGGCCGATGCCAGCGCCGATGAGCTGCTGGCGGAGCTGGGGCTGGAGCCCGAGCCGACCAAGGGGAAACAGGAGGCCGCTGCAGATCTGGAGTGGGATCCCAACGAGCTGGCCCTGGCCGATTTCGAGGATGCCTTCGCCGAGGTGGAGTCCCATCCGGGCGAGGTGAAGCCACGGGAGCAGGCCCAGGAAAGCGGTTATGTCGAGATCGACAAACTGCTGGCCGAGGCGGACGCCACCACCACCGAACAGGAACCCTATCAGGGCTTCTCGCTGGATGTGGGGCTGGATGGCTTCCCCGAGGTGCTGCCGGAGTCCACCGGGTTTGACGTGGATGCCGACGATGGCGGTGTGGGTGCCAAGCTGGATCTGGCTCGTGCCTACCTCGAGATCGACGACAAGGATAGCGCCCGCGAACTGCTGCAAGAAGCCGCGGAGCAGGGCACCGAGCATCAACGGGCCGAGGCCGAGAAGCTGCTCAAGCGCCTTGGCTAGAGAGCCAGCGCATAGTGGTGAAAGCAGGGGCAGCCGACAGGCTGCCCCTGCTTTTTGGCATCGGTGTTTCTGGCGCCTGGTCTGGCCTGGACGCGGCTATTTGGGATTTTTGAGGGGAGACGCGTATAATCCGCCCCGTTTCGTTCATCGCCCCTTTTCATCAGAAGACAAGTTTATCCATGCGAATTGCCCTAGGTATTGAATACGACGGCAGCCGGTATTTTGGCTGGCAGCGTCAGCGCGAAGTGATCAGCGTACAGGAGGAGCTGGAAAAGGCCCTCAGCCGGATCGCCAATCACCCCGTCTCCATCCAGTGCGCAGGGCGCACCGATGCTGGAGTCCACGCTACCGGCCAGGTGATCCACTTCGATACCGATGCGAATCGCGCCGAAGGGGCCTGGACCCTGGGCCTCAACTCCAACCTGCCGCCGGACATCGCCGTGCGCTGGGTCAAGCAGGTAGACGAGGGGTTTCATGCCCGCTTCAGCGCCACCGCCCGTCGCTACCGCTACGTCATCTACAACCACAACTACCGGCCGGCCATCCTCGGCAGTGGCGTCAGTCACTACCACGAAACCATCGATGCCGATCTGATGCACCAGGCGGGCCAGAGCCTGCTCGGGGAGCACGACTTCAGCACCTTCCGGGCCGTCGCCTGTCAGTCCAACACCCCCTGGCGCAATGTGACCCACCTCTGTGTCAGCCGCTCCGGCCCCTACATCGTGCTCGACATCAAGGCCAACGCCTTCCTGCACCACATGGTGCGCAACATCACCGGCTCCCTGCTGCTGGTGGGGCAGGGGCTCCAGCCGGTGGAGTGGATTGCCGAGGTGCTGGCAGCAAAGGATCGCAATCTGGCGGGCCCGACTGCCAAGGCGGGGGGACTCTATCTGGTGGACGTGGATTACCCGGCAGAACTGGGGTTGCCGCGGATGCCGCTGGGCCCGTTGTGGCTGCCGGACTCGGCACCGGGTACGACCAGTTTTTAGTAACTGGCCCCGAAAATTTGTGGTTTAATGATCCGTCATTTATTGCCATCGAGCTATTAAGTCATTGAACAATCTAGGCTCGATGCGTTTTGTCAGGCACAAAAGCATTAAGGAATTCCATGAGCTGGCTTGAGAAGATCCTTCCCAAGAGCAAGATCACTACACCTCGTCGTCACAACATTCCGGAAGGGGTGTGGACCAAGTGCAGTGCTTGTGAACAGGTGCTCTACCGGGCAGAGTTGGAGCGCAATCTCGAAGTGTGCCCCAAGTGTGATCATCATATGCGCATCAGCGCCCGTGCCCGTCTCGAGAGCTTTCTCGACGAGCAGGGCCGCACCGAGATCGGTGCCGAGCTGGAGCCGCAGGATGTCTTGAAATTCAAGGATTCCAAGCGCTACAAGGATCGTTTGTCTGCCGCCCAGAAAGAGACGGGAGAAAAAGATGCGCTGGTGGTGATGAAGGGGACCCTCAAGGGGGTGCCGGTCGTCGCCTGTTCATTCGAGTTCTCCTTCATCGGTGGCTCCATGTCCTCCGTGGTCGGTGCCCGCTTCGTGCGCGCCGTCGAGGAGAGCATCAAGGAAGGTCGTGGTCTGGTCTGTTTCTCCACCTCGGGTGGTGCCCGCATGCAGGAGGCGCTGTTCTCCCTGATGCAGATGGCCAAGACCAGTGCGGCGCTGGACCGGCTCTCCAAAGCCGGCCTGCCCTATATCTCCGTGCTGACCGACCCCACCATGGGTGGCGTCTCCGCCAGTCTGGCCATGCTGGGTGACATCAACGTGGGCGAGCCCAAGGCACTGATCGGCTTTGCCGGTCCGCGTGTCATCGAGCAGACCGTGCGCGAGAAGCTGCCGGAAGGCTTCCAGCGCTCCGAGTTCCTGCTGGAGAAGGGCGCCATCGACCTCATCATCGATCGCCGCGAGATGCGCAACCGTCTGGCCAGCCTGCTCGCCAAAATGCTGAATACTCACGTCATCGAAGAGTGAAGATGAGTTCCAACATGCAACAATCCCAAAGCCGGTCGCTGGTCGACTGGCTTTCTTATTTGGAGCAGATCCACCCGGTCAACATCGACATGGGGCTGGATCGGGTCGGCGCCGTGGCCCGCCGCATGGGTCTTACCCAGCTGCCGTTCAAGGTGATCACGGTGGCGGGCACCAACGGCAAGGGCTCCAGCTGTGCCATGGCGGCCAGCATACTGATGGAAGCCGGCTACCAGGTCGGCGTCTACTCCTCTCCCCATCTTCTGCGCTTCACCGAGCGGGTGCGGATCAACGGGGCCGAACTGGCCGACAGCGATCACTGCACCGCCTTTGCCGAGGTGGAAGCGGCCCGCGGCGGGATTGCCCTGACCTTCTTCGAGTTCGCCACCCTGGCGGGCTTGTGGCTGTTCCGGCGCGCCGCGCCGGACGTGCTGCTGCTGGAAGTGGGGCTGGGCGGCCGGCTCGATGCCACCAATGTGGTGGAATCCGATGTCGCCATGATCACCTCCATTGCGCTCGATCACTGCGACTGGCTGGGGGATACCCGCGAGGCGGTGGCGGTGGAGAAGGCGGGGGTGTATCGCGCCGGTAAACCCGCCATCAGCGGTGAGCCCAATCCGCCCGTCACCATCGCCAGCGAGGCTGCCCGCCTCGGTGCCTGCCTGCGTCAGGTCGGCATTGATTTTCGTGGCGATGAGCACGCCAGCGGCTGGGATTATCACGGCCTTCATCAGTGGCGCGACCTGCCCAAACCAGCCCTGCCGCTGATGAACGCCGTCACCGTGCTGGCGGCGCTGGAGTCCCTCGGTCTGCCGTTGCCGGAAGAGGCTATTCGGCAAGGATTGGTCAATGCCCGGCTGGCCGGGCGGATGCAGCAACTGCAAAGTGCGCCGCTGGTCATCGTCGATGTGGCCCACAACCCCCATTCAGCCGCCTATCTGGCAGCCCAGCTGCGCAAGATGCCCTGCATCGGCGTGCGCCGCGCCGTGGTCGGCATGCTCAAGGACAAGGACATGGTGGGCTCGCTTGCCGAGCTCGATGGCCTCATCGGTGAATGGTATCTGGCCAGCCTGACCGGTCCGCGGGCGGCGAGCGCGGCCCAGCTGGCGGCCGCTCTTGGCAGCGAGCGGGGGCCGGCGACCACCTTTGACAGCGTGGGGCAGGCCTATGCTGCTGCGTTGGCCGCATCGAGTCCTGATGATATGGTCATTGTGTTTGGTTCGTTTTACACTGTTGCCGACATTCTGGCGGGTGTCGCCGTTTAGGCCACACCCCGGCTCCCCGGCCCTCTGGCGGGGAGCCGAATCGCATATTGAGTTACGTAAAGGTAGGATTCAACTTGGCCTCTAAGTTTCAAAACCGTCTGGTGGGCACCGTCATCCTGGTGGCCCTGGTTGTCATTTTTCTGCCGGATTTGATGGACGGCCACAAGCTGGAGCAGAAGGAAGAGGCGTTTGCCAAGATCCCGCTGCGCCCGGAGCTGGAGCCCGCCAAGCCTGCCTTGCAGGTATCGGCCGCCAGTACCTTGCCGGCGGAACACCTGGCCAGCCAGCAGCAGGCCTCTGCCGCGCAGCAGTGGCAGGTGGAAGAGGTATCTGAACCGGTAACCCTGGGGGCCAAGCAGGGCCAGCCGCCGGTGCAGCAACCGGCCGCCAAGCCGGTGACCCAGCCCGTCACTCCGCCTGTGGTCAAGCCCCAGCCCAAGCCTGAAGTGATCGTCAAGAAACCGGTGGAGCAGCCCAAGCCCAAAGTGGTGCCGCCCAAACCGGTCGAGGTGCAAAAACCGGTTGAGAACAAGCCGCAGGCGGGCCAGATCAAGTCGATGGACGATCTTATCGCCAGCAAGATGGGACAACCGACCACGACGACTGCCCCGGTGCCTGCCGCTACTGCGCCGGCCCAGGGCAGCTGGATCCTGCAGCTCGGCGCGTTCAAGAACGTCGACAGTGTCAATGCGCTGGTGGGCAAGCTGCGGGCTGCGGGCTACTCGGCGCACACCTCGCCGCGCACGCCGGTCCAGGGTCAGCTCAACCGGGTCTTCATCGGGCCGGATGTCTCCAAGGCCAAGCTGCAAGGCATGCAGAGCCGCATCGGCCAGATGACCGGCTTGAGTGGCTCCGTGGTGGCTTACAACCCCTAACAGGGTCGACAAGGTAAAAAATACCGCGCTGCATCTTGGATGGGCGCGGTATTTTTTTAGATGCATTTCACCGGTTTGGGCAGGCCGCCAATCTTGGTGGCCTGCTTGGCGGGGCCTTCCGGGAACAGCTTGTAGAGGTAGCGGCTGTTGCCCTTCTCGGGGCCGTACTGCTTCTCCATCGCCTTGACCAGGGCGCGGATGGCGGGGGAGGTGTTGAACTCCAGATAGAAGGCGCGCACGAAGCGCACCACTTCCCAGTGCGGCTCCTCCAGCACGATACCTTCCTGCTCGGCCAGTACCAGTGCCAGCGCCTCGCTCCAGTCGTTGCTGTTGAGCAGATAACCCTTGGCATCGGTTTCGATGAGTTGGCCGTTGAATTCCAGCTGGTGATGCTCGGACATGGTGGGCTCCTTGTGGCCTGTCAGGATTGGGCGGGCATGGTAGCGCCTTGTTCCCGGGTGAGCAACCGGCTCTCGTTGGCCAGGGTGAGCAACTCATCCGCCAGCTGGCTGATGAGGTTGAGCTGCTGGGTCAGCATCAGCTGCTCCTCGCTGCTGTCCGGGGTGATGACCGGGCACTGCCCCTCGATCTGCTCCGGCATCTCTCCCGCCAGATGGCCGGCAGCCCGCTCCAGGGTGTGACTCAGGTGACGGCTGATCTCGTCCAGCTCGCCGATGGCCTCCAGCTTGTCGCGATGGGCGCCCAGTGCCGAGATGTAGGAGAGCAGGGCGTGGTTGCGCCAGGTGAGGGTGAAGCAGAGGTCGAGAAAACGGCGGCGCTTTTGCGGCTCCACCAGCATGCTCTGCCAGGCCATGGCCAGCTCGCTGTCTGCCAGATGAGCGCTCTTGCGCGCTACCCGGTAGTCGATGGACTCATCCCGCTGCTGCTGCAGGCTGGCGAGCACCGCCGAGAGATAGCGGGCGTTGGCCGAGAGCGAATTGGCGATCAGGGTTGGCAGTCGCTTGTACTGCCAGTCCGGCCACAGCCAGGCCACCAGGGCGTAGGAGAGCAGGCAGCCGAGGAAGGTATCGAGCATGCGCGGCCCCAGGATGGCGAAGCCGATGCCGTCCAGCAGGTTGAACGCCATCAGCACGTAGAGGGTGATGAAGCAGACCGCGGCGCTGTAGTTGCTGCGCACCTGGGTGAAGAACAGGAAGGCGGCCAGCCCCATCACCACCAGCTGTACGTGCAATTCCGGGAACAGCCAGAGCACCGGGATCCCCACCAGCAGGCCGGCGAAGGTACCGAACATGCGCTGCACCAGCCGGCGACGGGTGGCGCTGTAGCTCGGCTGACAGACGAACAGCACGGTCAGCAGGATCCAGTAGCCCTTGTCCAGGTGGAACGCCTGCAGAATGCCATAGCCCACCACCAGCCCGAGCGACAGCCGCAGGGCATGGCGAAACACCATGGAGTTGGGGGTCAGGTGCTGTTTGAGCTGGGTCAGCAGCGGCAGGCGGGCAGGGCGGGCCAGGGGCGGCAGGCTCTGCGGGGCCTGCTCGGGATTTTGCAGCTCCTCGGCGCTTTGCAGCAGCTGGTTGATGCTGGCCAGGTTGCGGCGCAGGAACTTCATCGGCGTCAGCAGGGTTTTCGGGTAGTGCTGCTTGAGGTGGGTGAACTCCAGCTGATCGCCGAGGGCCTCCAGCGTCCAGTGGATGCGCTTGTTGTGGGCATAGGGCTTGTGCACCAGGATGGCGTAGCCGAGCCGTTGGCACGCCTCGGAGAGCTGCAGGAACACCTCCTGAAAGCCGTCAAGCACGATGCCCTGCTTGAGCTCGGCCTCCAGCTTGCTGTAGGGGTAGTGGCTGGAGGTGGCCCGCTCGTGGATCTCCAGCGCCAGCAGGTAGAGGCGCAGCAGGCTGGCCAGTTCGGGGGAGGCCCGGTGACGGGTGCTGAGACGGGCGTTGAGCGCCGACTTGGTGAGCGTCAGGGCGTTGACCAGGTTGATGTTGAGCTGGGCCAGGTTGTGACGAATGGCCTGGGCGCCGTGCTCGTCGGCCGGAAAGAAGCGGGATTTTTCCAGCAGATAGCGGGAGAGGGCAAAGTAGCTCTGGGCCAGCTGTTCGTGCAGGGTCTTGTAGGGCAGCAGCCAGAGCCAGACCAGCGATACCAGGCCATACCAGAGTGCCCCGGCGCCGAGGGCCAGTGGCTGATAGAAGAGATCCGGCGCCTTGGCGGCCCCCAGCATGGTGTAGATGGCGATGAGCAGGGAGCCGAAGCTGATGGTGGCGTAGCGCTGACCGAGCGCCCCCACCATCACGAAGATAAAGGTGGAGCCCGCCAGCCCCAGGGCGAACAGCCAGGGCGTGGGGAAGAGGTACTGCACGCACAGGGAGGCGAACAGGAAGCAGAGCAGGGTCATGGCGAGGTTCTTGACCCGGCCCCACAGACTGTCGTCGGTCTCGGCGATGGCGCCGGCCACCACCCCGAGGGAGAGCAGCACGGTGAGCTGGATGTCGCCGGTCGCCAGGGTGAAGGCAAGCAGCCCCATGATGGCCAGCAGTACCTTGAGGGCGAAATAGATATGACTGTCAGTCAGCAAACGGCGCAACAGGCCAGAGAAATCCATGGGCATGGGAGAGCGCAACCCTTGAGCGAAACGAAAACAGAGCATAACCGGTCAACAACGAAACGGCCCTGATTTGGATCAGGGCCACTTCGCTTCATATCCTTGATTTACAACTTATCCTGACAGAAACAGGTGCCAATAAAAACCCCGCCGAAGCGGGGTGTTTGATTAGTTGCGGTTGCCGCCGAGCAGACTCAGCAGACTCAGGAAGATGTTGTAGATGGAGACGTACAGGGTGACGGTGGCGGAGATGTAGTTGGTCTCGCCGCCGCGTACGATCTGCTGGGTGGTCAGCAGGATGGCGCCGGAGGAGAACAGCATGAACATGGCGGACAGGGCCAGGCTCAGGGCGCTCATCTGCAGGAAGATGTTGGCGATCATGGCCACCAGCAGTACCCAGAAACCGACGAACAGCATGCCGCCGATGAAGGAGAGGTCACGCTTGGTGGTCAGGGCATAGGCCGACAGACCGAAGAAGGTGAGCGCGGTGCCGCCGAGCGCGGTCATCACGATCTCGCCGCCGCCGTTGTTCATATACATGTTGATGATGGGGCCGAGGCTATAGCCCAGCAGACCGGTCAGGGCGAAGGTGAACACCAGCCCCATGCCGTTTTCGCGATTCTTCTCGGTCAGGAACATCAGACCGTAGACGCCGATGAGGAAGATGGCCCAGTGCAGGGGCGGCATGTTCATCACGGTGGCTACCCCGGCCACCACGGCAGAGAAGCCAAGAGTGAGGGAGAGCAGCATATAGGTGTTGCGCAGTACCTTGTTGGTATCGCGCGCGGCACTCTGGGTGCCGGTATAGATAGAACGGGTATCCATCTTGGGTGTCCTCTTGATTTCCAGGGTGAGGCGGCAATCCGCCTCGTTAACGCATTGTATGCACTGAATGTCGGGATGACGAGCGCTGATTTCAAGCCCCACCCCAGCCTGTTGCCCCCTACTATCCCAAATCAAATATGTATTGCATATGAACAAGGGGCTGACGTAGTATGCACGCCGTTCGGAGGGGTGGCAGAGCGGCTGAATGCACCGGTCTTGAAAACCGGCGATGGGCGACCATCCGTGGGTTCAAATCCCACCTCCTCCGCCATATCTATAACCCAACTAATTGATTAAGTTGGATTTTTCATCTGCGATTTTCAGCATGCCACCAGGTATGTGATTGGATGTCGGCTGCCCTTCTCTTTGATTTCATTTCTTCGGACAAGTGTCGGTTCAACCTTTTTGGTGGGAGCCTCTTTCACAACTACTGACGAAACGTGGCTCGTTACCAATACCAGTGATGTCCTGTATGTTTCATGGTATTGCCAATTCATACTTCAGATAGACAATGTTGCCAATAATCGAGCAGTTCAGGCGAGAATCACTGGCATAAAACGTTTCTAGGCGATCTGCTTTCTGCTCCCCAATAAAGAACACGCATGCTTTATCTTTATTCCCCGCTCTTCTAGCCTGTTTGGCTTCTTCCTTTGCCGTATCTAACTCGTTAAGTAACAAGGTTTTCTTGGCTTTTGACCAAGATTTTCATTCCTGATAGTTTTCGAGGTTTTCCGGTCTTCCCATTCTCCTGCTAGAGGGATAATCAGCCGCTCCTCGTTCTGGATGAGCGGTAGCCACAACAACTCGGAATAATAGATCTTCGTGTTGGGGTACTTCAGAATTGAACTGCCTAATTTTTTGAACACTATCAGGTAATTGTCAGTCTGAATTCCTGGGATCTCCAAAGATATGTCACGGTCATGCGGAAAGTTGATGAAAGCACGATAGATAGGACGAAGGCTTTGAGCTTTTCGTCTGGAGGTGCGTTGAGGGCTATTACCATACCCTACTGCCACGGTCGGTGTGCGTGCAGACGTTGGATCATTAACATCGTCCCCTAAATTCAGGATTCGGGACTGCCGTTGGCCATTTATCTCTTAGCACTAAGCTGTGCTCTTAAAGTGATGAAGATATAATCTCATATCTTCTCAACCGCTTACGATCCATTCCGTGTCCGCAGTTATCAGCTGACTGATGCACAATGGGGGCTTATTGAGCCCTAGCTTTCCTTCTCGATGTCTACTCGGGCACCCTATCTGTGAACCGGGCCAAGTGCTCGATAGGATTCTCTGGATACTTCACACCGGAGCTCCTTGGCCAGACCTCCCAATACGTTTCGTACCATAGCATTCAGTCTACAACACCTTCCGGCGTTGGCAGGATGTAGGCCGGATTGATGCCATTCTGGAAGCGCTGCAACTCAAGCTTAATGAAGGAGGGCTCATCGATTTCAACCTGTGGTGCCTGGACGGTTCCAATGCCAGAGCATCCAAAGGTGCTGCCGAGTCACGTAGAAAATATCAATTAATCAATCGCTTGGCTTTTTGTGGGGGGCAGTAAAACTGACGGTTATGGCTTACTACTGAGCTTCTGCCTGTCACCGGGGCAATCAGCGAAAATGAGCTATGCGACAAGCGCGTTGGCCATGGCGAGGATACCAAGGTCATCAGATGGCTACCGAACGCGAGACAAGGCTTATAGCAGCTGAGCTACGATGGAGAAGGATAAGGCGGCTATTCCGCATGGCAGCGACCAGCAACGGTGCCATAAGGGGCGTTCATTGGTACTGGACAAGGTGCATTACCACGGACGCAATGTCGTGGAGTTGGGCTGCGATTAGTTGAAGAAGTTTCGTCAGCTTTCAAAGAGATATGAAAAGCTAGCCAAGAGTTTTGCTGCTTTTATCAAACTGGCTTTCTGCCTTCGCTGCTTGCGCGAGTTATGTGTGAACAGAAAACCAGCATTTTGAGAACGGAGCATAGTCCAAAAAGCTGAGCCACGTGATGGCATCACCATTCCGTGGCATGGGCTTAATGGCCATGTCTTCGAAGCTGTCGTACGGGTGTGTACGTCATCCATGCCATCTCGTCACGCTTTGAGCTTGTGGAAGTCGGAGGTCTGTCAGTGGGCAGTAGAGGGGAGGCAAGCCAGTGATATCGCCCAAACTCTGGGTATCACTCTTCAGATTGTCACCTTCATCTGGAACGCATTGTGGAGAAACTGGGAGCTAGGGAAGGTGCGAACAAGTGGGCCGCACCTTCATTACGAACTCCTTGTCCGCATTTGAAATGCCCATCACTCCAAAAACCTGACTTTTTACCTCAAGTATCGGGCTATTAAACGACATTTAGCCTCATTTTCGAGGCTTATTTCAATTGTTGGGCACAGTTACCCCATGCCCGTATCATCTGGTCCACTCGAAACAGATTCGCCAGTTGGTTGTCGTTCTTCAGCAGTCCCTTGTACCGCGCTTTCACAAAACCGAACTGACATTTGATGAGCCGGAACGGGTGTTCCACCTTGGCGCGGATGCTGGACTTGAGCTTCTCAAAGGCAATAACTGCTTTGTTTTTACGAGGATGCTTTTTGAGCTCTTTGAGCTTGCCAGGGCACATGGCAATCGCCCATTGTGCCTTTACATCCGCCAGCTCTTCACGGTTTTCTGCCCCCTGATATCCCGCATCAGCGCACACAAACTCTTCCTTGCCATGGAGCAGATGACCCACCTGATTGAGGTCGTGCTCGTTGGCTGACGCGGTCTCCAGACTGTGAGTCAGGCCACTCTTGGCATCGACGCCGATATGAGCCTTCATGCCGAAATACCACTGATTGCCTTTCTTGGTCTGGTGCATCTCGGGGTCGCGCCCTTTACGCTTGTTTTTGTTGGAGTTGGGGGCCTCGATGATGGTGGCATCGACCAACGAGCCTTGCTTCATCATGATGCCAGCCTCACAAAGCAACTGGTTGACGGCTTCAAAGATCTGGCGGGTCAGTTGATGCAGCTCCAGCAAATAACGGAAGTTCATGATGGTAGTGCGGTCAGGGATGGCCAGGTCCAAGGAGAGTTTGGCAAACAGACGCATCGAGGCAATCTCGTAGAGAGCATCTTTCATGGCACTGTCGCTGAGGTTGTACCACTGCTGCATGCAGTGAATGCGCAGCATGGTATCGAGTGGGTAGGGACGACGTCCGTTACCCGCCTTTGGATAGACGGATTCGATGACCGCCAACATCCTTGACCATGAGAGTACAGCGTCCATTCGGGCCAAGAATATCTCTTTGCGGATTTTGCGACGTTTGCCATTGAACTCGCAGTCCGCGAAGGTGAGTTGGTGACTCATGCTGTACCTCATCCCTGATGCCAAGTGGGGCTCATGATCTCACATCAGGGACTTGTTCGCACCTTCCCTAGCAGTAAGAGCCAGGCATTCCCCTGGGCCCTTAAGCAGGGATTGATACGTCTGAATATCGGGGTGGCAGAAGTAGATAACACTATCAAGTTCAGAATTTTTCTCTGAATTGAGCAATAAGTTGTTATTTTTTCGGTTTAAATCCCTAGTAAGGCAATGATCTGTAGATTTTTTACGAAATATAAGCAAGATATTGCTCTCGTCTAAGCTATTGTGGGGATTTGTTTCATTAAGCTTTTGATAAATAACAAAAAAAATGTGGCGCGGTCTTTGCTTGAGGCTGAGAGCTATCTCGTTTAACCAACCTATTTAGAAGCATACCCATGCCAACGCCATGTTATATCAGCATCGAAGGTAAAACCCTGGGCAACATCACTGCCAGTGCTTTCACTTATGACTCCACAGACAACATCTTCGTGCAAGGTCACGAAGACGAGATACTGGTACAAGAGTTCCAGAACGTCGTTACAGTCCCGACTGACTCGCAATCTAGTCAGCCTGCGGGTCAGCGTGTCCACAAGCCGTTCAAGTTCACCGTTGCGCTGAACAAAGCCGTGCCGCTGATCTACAACTCGCTGGCATCCGGCGAAATGCTGCCGAAAGTGACCCTGAAGGGGTACCGCACCTCTGTCGAGAGTAAGCAGGAGTCTTTTTTCTCTACTGTGCTGACCGATGCCACCATCGTTGCCGGTACCTCTGGCACCGATGACTGGTGTGCGCCGATTGAGGCGTAAGTCTCATGTTCAACCCTGACATGCCTTGTAATCCACCCTGATTTTTTGGGGTTATGTTTTGTCTCGTGCATTTTATCCAGCCCGGCCAATGGGTTAGCTGGAGCTTTTCTGTTTTGCCATTCCCCTGCCGGGGTTTGATGCCCCGCCGGTGAGCGCAGAGGGATGGCAAAGCACTAAAGGGTATCCTGTGATGCAGACCCGAACCGCTCGTAACCTGTTAACCCCCTTATCTTTGGTGGCCCTTGTGGCACAGGAGAGGGCGGTAGCGTGGCTGCGCGGCGAGGGTGTGTGGGTGCAAGAGTTGGCAAGGGCTTAGGCACTGCTTGTCCAGCAAGAGACCGCAATGAACATCTATTAGTGTGACGAATGACGGGCAAGCCTATCGCCCTCTTTGCGGAGGCAGAACATAATTGTCAGTGCTGAATCGATGGCTCTATATGCAAGGGTGAGCATGTCGCGCTACAGGTCGACAACCAATTACAACCCCTATCTCCACAGGGGCAAACTGAGCCGGAGCAGTTTGTCATTACCCGCCGATGGCAAGCTCCCCGTAAATAGAGGCCAGTATCATGAACGTGAAAATAAAAGTGCTAACCCTGCGCTGCTTCACCCTGTTAAGCGGCTGCGTTTCGCGCGCCGTCTCAAACAGGATTATAACCACCCGCCGTTGGACCTGCCGCAGCAGAACCGCTAGCTCACCATTGATGGGTAGATCCCGCCAGAGGTCAAAGTGACCATAGTGCCAAATTACTATTCAACCAAGGGTTGTACTCGTAACAGTGGCGATCTCGCAACATACTTTACTCTGATTTATCCCAAATCTGGCCACTATTCAGTCAGGGGCGCTCTTGATGGCGGCACCCGCTGTGGCTGGCAGCTTGATAGCATCGAAATCTCTTCGGAGAGCAACGATCCAAATTACTATAATACCCGAACTCCGCTAGTGAGTTTGTGGCCCTGGGCTCTGGTGCCGCGACCCACACAATATGGTAATATTTATTGTTGTCACAGCAGCCTTTCTTTGGGGGCAAACACCTATCAAAAGATGTTAATCCCTGAACTCTAAGAATTGCATAAGAATAAAGGGGAGGATAAAAGAAAATGACATAATTATGTATCCACCTTTCGAGAGAAGCGCTGTTCGATAAGTTATCAATAAACTCGATGTTCGAGACATCGGTGATGATAGCTTGGGTAGTACCCAGCACAGTGGATAATATTGCTTAGGCGTGAGCGAAAAGCAGTGTTTTATGGGTGTTTTTTGTTTATTTACTTTAATTTCAAGGTTGAATTAATATGAAGTGTAAATTCCTTGTTTTGGTATCCATACTTGGACTATCAAGTACAGTTAATGCTGGTTTTTTTGACTCCCAAAAAGACACGTTGCCTTTCAAGTGTGGTCGTGAAGATGCTGTGAACGCACTAACGGTAGCATTGCATGACAATGCTTTGTCAAGAATTTCAGTTTCACCAGAGATGCTCGAACGCTTTCAAAATCAAGTTGAAAAGGTTCCTTTTAGTATATCTGAAGTGTCTACCACCAATGATTCATCTCCAGAGTTGAAGTGTCTAGCAACTGTATCAATGGCAGTATCGGTTGAATTGATGGAGTTAGCCGAGAAGGCGCCAGAAGTATTCTCTGAATTTATTAGGGAAAGTCGAGGCTTGTATAAAAATGGTAACTTAACATGGAAGGGAATCTCTTATAGAATAAGATTGTCTGACAATGGTAAAGATATTTCAGTAACATTAGGTGATGCCTACGAAACTACAATGTCCTTGGCTAAGGCATCATACCTGTCGATAACTAAAGATGATATCATTCAACGAAATGATCCTTCTAAAGTTGCCATTGCTAAGAAAGCTTATGAGGCTGAAGATGTTCACTTAAACAAAATTTGGAAATCTATACCAGCATCTTTCAGAGCATCTATGAAAAATGAACAGGTATCTTGGGTATGGGATAAGGAAAATAAATGTGGCGGCATTGAACGGGCAAATAACGCCAGTCTCTCCACATCAGCTAGAATAGAAATATATGAATGCCAAACTGAGATGACCAAGGCTAGAATTAAATACCTGAGTGGTCAACAATAAGTCATACCCAATATTTTAACTTAAAGTGCGGTTCGGCTTATTTTCACCGCAGTTTTTAAAAGGGCATGATGAGAGCTGGGGAGTTACCTCCCCAGCAAGTAAGAGTGATTAGCACAGGTAGGGGCGGTCATCCCATTGGCACGAAGTCTGACAGGCTCAAAAACTGTCGCAAAATTGGTTTAGCGATGTGGCCTATCGGCGAGCAAACGCTAATACCCATAGGCCACTGCTATCAGCTTATTCCACAAGGTGAACGCTCAATCATATTCAAGCTCACGTCGTCACGATATTACTGCGTGATTTAATAAAACTCTATCTCAAAATGTATCAATCAGGAAATCATAGATGAAGAAGCTAATGAGTATTTTACTAGCCGTTGTTATTACCGGCTGTACATCACCAGTCCCTCGTGACTGGACCTCGGAGACGATGGAGGTCGTTCTGGTTGCCGCACAAGCGGGAGACATACAGGCACAAAAAATCATGGGCAAGCGCTATAGCTTCGCTCAAGATAATACCAATGCGATCCTCTGGATGGAAAAAGCTGCCAATCAAGGAGATGCCGAAGCTCAGTATCTGGTCGGTTGCCTCTACTCGTTTTGCAGTGAAACACCTGACTATGACAAAGCTCGTTTCTGGTTTGAAAAGAGTGCTGCACAGGACTATGCAGCCGGGCAGGGCAGCCTAGGGGTGCTCTACAGTAGTGGTGAAGGAGTGGAGCAGGATTACGCCAAGGCCGTCGAACTGTTTCGTAAAGCGGCCGATCAAGGCTATGGCGAAGCGCAGTACAATCTGGGACTTTTATATGAACAGGGGAATGGGGTAGTCAAATCCGATGCCATGGCTGTACGCTATTTCGACATGGCTTCCGCTCAGGGGTTTGGTTTGGCCCAAGATTCGCTGGGATGGATGTATCGCGAAGGACGAGGGGTGAAACAGGACGTGAAACGGGCACTCACTCTGTTCTTGATGGCGGCTGATAATAAGGTCCCTGCGGCCTCGAATGCGGCAGGTTGGATCTATGTCGAAGGTGATGGGGTAAATCAAGACTATGAAAAGGCTGCCAATTTGTTTCGCCGTGCAGCTGAAGCCGGTTATGCGAAATCTCAATACAGTTTGGGCTGGCTCTATGAGAATGGGCATGGTCTCAAGCAGGATATGGTCGAGGCCTATGCTTGGATGGATGTGGCAGTAAAAAACGGTTTTGAGTCTGGTCAGCCGGACCTAGAACGTGTCACTCATTTGCTCAAGACTGGGCAAACAGCCGAGGCGCGCAACAAGGCTCGCGACTATTTAGAGCGTTACGGCAAACAAACTATCAAGTAATCCAATAAAGGCCTTCTGGCCTTTTATAACTACCTATGGTCTCCTGTCTTTATTTTATCATTTTTGAGGGTCGTTGAAAAAATCGATTCAGCTTGAATGGAACTAATTGAGATGGTGGTGAGCTTAGCACCTCCATTCCATTCAAATCTGTATTATTTGCAAGTTGCTTCCCACTCACCAACAGTTATTCATACAACAAGGCTTTAATTAACCATGGCTCATTCATCCTGTGGATTGATGCCAATACCATAAGTCAATATATTTTTGTGCAACACCATAACTTTCTGAACGAATATCATTGTATAAATTTCAATGGAGTTAAGATGACTATAGGAATATGCAGGGTAGTTTATACCACTGTCATGCTCACGTTTGGGTTAACGGCTTGCGATAATAGCGTTTCTGACCAGTCGACAGACATTCCTACTGAGCGCGAGTATCAGATCATCTCCACCTCACACCTCAATGATGGTTTCGAAACCCGCAAAGTGCTGCAGGCACGATTACTGCTGGATTACCAAGTACAAGACGCAGAGGGCAAGGTGGCCAGCTTAACAACGCCGTTAACTCCTAACGCCCGTTTTTTTATCCAACCTAATATGCTGCAAATTAGCGACTATGGTATGCCGATTCCGGTGAGTAATATAGACCCTAAAGGCAACTCCAATGAAATATTTCAATTGGTTAAAGATGGCTTTAATGTAGAATTTAACAATGGTACAGTCCGCCAACTGACTCCTATTGCCAAGATGGATCAAAAAGACATCAAGGAATTATTTGACCACTGGGTGACTCTGAATAGCTTGTTTAAACAAGCTCCAACCTTGCCTGTAGCGCTTGAGCCTAGCGTCGGTTATAGCATCAGCGCCCCCATGGATGCGCGCTTAACCTGGACAGTTGAGCAGGTTAGTGAAGATAAGTTGATCGCCATACTGCAAGGAGAGAAAGGCAAGTATAAGGCCTATGGAAAATTCGAACTTAACCGCAAAACCGGTTGGTTAGAGAGCATGGCGTTTTTTCAACGGGAAGAGCGCCAAGGTAGCACCTTCACCCATCGTATCGTCATGGCACCTAAGGATAGGCCTTATATCATGAGCATGCTTTGGCATGCCGATGATACCTACGATACTGACCGTGATATGGATGACCTGAAAAAAGAACTGTACCGCATTAGTGATGTGCAGCGGGAGTATCTCCCCAATAATAAGACATTTATACAATCCTTATTACCGGAACAACAAGGTATTTTAGATAATATTGGCAGTTGGGGTACTGATACCCCTGAAGATCTGCAATTACGCTTTGTCCACAATATGAGTCAGCAATATGTGGAAGCCGATGTGCGTTATGAAGACTTAACTGCCTTTGATGCAAGTGGCAAACCGATTGATATTCATTTCTGGCAGCATGGCAAAGGGTCGGCGAGGAATTACAATCGCACGATTGAGTCTTCAATCGATATTGTTGCTACTGGTTGGGATAACACTGCTAATAAAATCAAGCAGATAGACCATATTAATGCCAAGCTAACGCTTATCCCACAGACGAATAAGATCGTCGAAAAGTCGTGGGATGAATTACTGGCAACACCTTACACCTTTGGCGATGCCAGCCTAACAATCCAGGTGCTCGATGCCGAGGCGAAACTTTTTAAAGTCATATCAAAACAGAGTGAAGATCAGAGTATTAATCTGCCTTTCCAACAGTTTAAAGGCATGATCGCAGAGGCCCGTCGCGAAGGTAATTATCCCTTCTGGTTAACGGCGACAGAAAAGGAGCTGCTAGAACAATTAATTGGGGCCGATGAGAGCCATCACCTCACCAGCAACGCACTGTTACTCAAGCTCGATGAGCCCCCAAAAACCGTGGTGTTAATCGAGAAAAAAAACCAGCCGGAGTTGACTCAAACCAAGACGATCCGCTTTGTACAATTTACCGAGTACAACAAAAATCTGGCAAACCCTCCCAGCGAGTTTGGCAGCACTAGCCTAGGTAGCTTCTCCAAGCCTGATCTAAATGCGTCAACAGCTGAAGTAAGTACGATCCAGGGGATAAAACTTGTGACTGATAATGGTCATAATCTGTATATTCCCATGTCAGCGGCTTTGGCGACTTCCTGTAAACCTGAAGTAGAACAAACTTTTAATGAGGGTAAAAATACAGTCACTTGGCAGTTTGATTCCAATGCCCCAAACGGTGCCGCCTATATCTTAATGACTCAGGATAAAATTCGGCAGTTTTTCTACGATAAACAGATTAAAGGCAAGATCCGGTGCCAAGGTGATATCAATTGGCAGCCTTTAGAACTGGCAGTGACAGACCGCCCTTGGTTAATCGACTTACAATCTTGGCTGACAAAAACCGGATATGGCAATGAGCCGAGTAGCGATCTTAAAAATTACTTCAAGGTCGAAGATGCTCAAGGTAATCTGTTAACCATTAGACTCCCCGAAAATACTGTTCAGCCGATTAACGAGGTGCTAGTCGATGGGCGCTATTTGAGTGTTGCAGGCCCCGCCGCCAAGGTGAGTTATATGACGATAGCCAAAGAACCCAGAGATATTCCCTATGAGTTCACCTTTAAACCTTTGCCATAAAAAGGAGCTGTTGTGCGTTTATTTAAAGTAAAACTCCTCCTAGGAGCACTTGCACTTATCAGCACCCATGCTAATGCGGAAAAGGTGTTACTAGATGCTCATTGGAAGGTCGTCAAAGATGAAAAACAAGCTCAGTACTATTTAAAGCTATCGACTGAAGTAATAGACGGTCATTATAAGGCTGAGATTTATTACAAAAACAAAGGTATGCTTTTTTGCGCTAGTGCCCTCGCCGATAACAACATCGGTAAAAAAATTATCAGCGAACAATTCCGTGGTGCTTATCAATGTTACTTTGAGGATGGCAAGCCATATGAACAAGGCTTTCGTAACGAGCAAGGTCAACTTCATGGCTTGCTTAAAAAATACATTGCCACGGGCCAACTGTATGTTGAATCGCACTATGAAAATGGTGTGAAACAAGGTCTAGAAAAGGGTTATTGGAATGGTGGCAATATCCGCTACAAAACCACCTTTAAAGATGGCCAAGAAGTCGGCATCAGTGAACATTTTGGCCCCGAAGGTGAAGTCACCGCCAAGATCTGCAATGACCCAACCTGCGTGAGTCAATATTTTAATCTTGGTAAACTTAACCGTGAAGAACATCGCGTTGATGGTTTATTGCAAGGTACTGAGACCACTTGGGGCCTAAATGGGCAAGTCATCTCGACCCAAGAGTACGTTAAAGACAAAAGGCACGGTGACTATTTTGAATATTTTGACAATGGCAAAGTCAAACGCCATTACCGATTTCAAGGTGATTATAAGGTTGGTGAGCAACTGACTTACTATGAGAATGGTCAGATCCAATTAAAGGAACTGACTAACGATAAAGGTAATGCCCTCCAAGCCATTGAATACGATGAACAAGGGAAAATTAAAAAAACCACTGACAGTAAATACCAAGGTAATCGCTGGGTTTATCGTAAACAGCAGCGCTTTAGTAAAGGCCAACTGATTGAGAGCACAGAAAACGATCTACTCAAAAACTGGTCACTTAGCGAAGACTACGAGCAAGGTGAATTAGTGAATCGTCGCGAGGAACTCGATAAAATATTAACAGGCTTGTATGTGGACTCCGTCAAGCGCCGTAGTGGTACAGACGTTATCACCCGCGAGCATTTTAACGCAGGCAAGCGTGAAGGCCCCTATGAAATGGTGAAATTCGACCATGAAACTGGTAAGCGTTGGGTGGCTGAACAGGGTCAATATACCAATGACAAACCCTCTGGCAAATGGAAGAAGCAGCAAGAAGATGCCAGCCTCACCTTTAGCTATGATGACAATGGTGAACTCCATGGCGAGTTTCGTAATGAGACAAGTTCAGGGCAACTGCTTGAATTAATAAATTTTAACCATGGCACCTCCGACGGCTTAGTGCAACGTTACGCCAACAATGGTCAACTGTATGAAAAAGGCGTATACCGCAATGGTCAACAGGATGGCGATTGGATATTTACCGATGGTGAGTACGGCTTCCGCCCAATACCCAATCCTGAAAGACGTTATTGGTATGGTCGTTTCGACCAGGGTAAACAAGTCGGCCATTGGGAACTGCGCTCATCTGAAGATTATGTGCTCCAAATCGCCAATTATGACGAGCAGGGCAGGCTTGATGGTAAGCAATACGAGTTTGAGGTGCATGGCTGGATAAAAGTGATTGACAGTTATAATCATGGCCAGTTTTTAAATCAGGAAATGCCGCCACCGGTGGTCACCTCAGACCTATTTCCCCCTATTTACTAGCTTAAGAAACTTCCCTTTTATTAATCTCCGAGTAAGTAGGTGATGCCTCCGAACGGGAGTTATGGCTATTTATGGCGTGTTGGGGGAGGGAGAACATGAAGTATTATGCTGAGTGATTTCAGCAAGAAATATAAATCAACAGAGGTGATATGCCATGATCAACAAGAACTCTACCCTCGGACCACTGCCATAGCCAGAGGGGCGGTCGACATACCTGCTCACTGACCTTTTTTGAGTGCAGGAGTCGGAAGCTGAATTCCAGGTCATGCTCGAGCAAAACGGTCAGCTCAAGCTCATTGACAGCCACCAAACGGAGGTATGCAATGGTTTTTTGTCTTTCGGCCATTCATGAACGGTATTTTTCAAGATAGTTGTCATTGTTCATGCCGCTTGACGTTCCTTTTCCGGATTGAGCTCCACTATAATTTCTGGTGTCCAGTTCCTTGTTTTACCAGGCTAGCGCTCAGGATGAAAACCCCTAGCGGCTTTATAGACCACCACCTAAATATTTATCCAAATCCTGGGGTGAATCGCCCTTGGTTTTCTAGACACTCTGTTGCTGAAAAATAAACTGCATTTCAAACTCTACCGGCGACAGCCCATCATTGGAACCATGGTGCCTGATTGGGTTGTAAAACATCTAGATATAATCAAATACGTCGCTGCGGGCTTCATCTCTTGTCGGGTAAATCCTGCGCTTGAGTAATGGAAAGCAGCTCTCGGCGACAGCGTTGTCGTGACAGTTACCCCGCCAGCTCATACGGCAACGCAAGTCGCGGGCCTTCAGAAAGTCCTGCCATCCACCGCCAAGTCTGCCGCCATGCGTGACTTCATCGACCAGCTGACGGTTTGGCGAGAGAACAGGTCTAGCACCTTGAACTGACGTGCCAGCATGTTTGGGGCTGCCTGTGGGCTCTTGCCCCCATAATGCCCCTGGCGACGTTGATAGCCCGTTTGCGAACGCAGCCCTTCTCGCTTCATTAATTTGGCCACACGGTGCTTGCCGCAGGCTTCCCCTGCGTCACGAAGGTCGCGATAGATCTTGCGATAACCCTAGACTGCACCAGTTTCCAGCCAGGATTGCTTGACCAATCCGGTCAGCCGTTCGTCCTGCTGCTGACACAACGATACGGGCTGTTTAAACCACGCGTAGAAGCTACTTTGATGAACCCCAAGGGTCTTGCACAGGGTAACGCACTGTACCGGCCGAGTCAGGAGGTTATGAACGCGTACCTTTCCTTGACTCGCTGGCAAAGTACGCAGCGGCCTCCTTTAAAATGTTGCGCTCCTCGGTGACTTGGCGCAGTTCGTCTTTCAGACGGCGTATCTCGGCTTGCAAGGCAGATTCTTCGTGCCGCGGGGTTAGCAGGCTTACCGTACTGCCTGAGCCTACCCCAAAGGCTCGTACAACATCAGCTACCGGCTGTTCGCGCTCGGTGATTTGTTTAACCGATTCGATGTTGAATGTTTCTGGATAACGTTGACGGGACATAACACCTCCAATAGTTGCCTCATTTTAAGGCTCTGAGGTGTCTAGGGAACTGGGGGGCTTTGGCGTCCACGAAGCTGATCAGCGCAAGCAAAACTTCGGCATGGTCTCCAACGCCTTCATCCGCATGTCCAACAACGAAAGCCAAGTAGAACTTGCCCGCTTCGACCTGTCCGAAGATGCGTCCGTGGAAACCGCCATGATCTTCGGCGAGCTGTACCTGAACAATGGCGAATGGAAGTTCAAGGCCGTTGGTCAAGGTTTTGCTGGTGGCCTGCCTGCTCTGGCTACTGTCCATGGCGTAAATCTGGCTTAATAGACCAAAAAAATTAATTCAAGGGCAACCCTATGTTGCCCTTTTTCATTTGATAATTTAGGGGAAGTTATGGCAAGGAATGATCGCGCTAATGAAGAGATTATGAGATTTATATTCATGGCTATCGGGGTGATTTTATTTCTCCCGTTCATGTTGTTTTCATATCTTCACTATAATAATATTAAAAAACGCCACATGAAAGGCTCTGGCACCCAGCGGGTGTATGATACTGGCTTGCTGTGGCGAAGTATCATATTTAGCTCTGGAATTATCACCACTGGCCTTATTGCCATGTTTTACACCAATAGCTATTTGCTTTCGGCTATTCCTCCTGAATATGCGAAGGTACTTTTTGGCGTTGATGCACTGGTTGTGATTGCCTTTTTTTACCCAATAAAAAAGATGGCAGAGCGAGTAGCGGTACGATATTTCGGGGTTATCTTCGACGACAATGACAAGAAGATTGTGATCCCGGCAGATCTTGAAAACTCAAGTTTTGGCGAAAATCTTCGTTTGAGCTTCATCAGGAAGATGGGCGATTATGAGGCGATTGACATTAAAGATATTTCTAGCGTAACGAGAGAGAAAGGTGTGAACTTTTTTATTCATGGGCGTTTTGGTTCGCGAAAGATAAATTTCAGCAATAAACAAAAACGCGATGAATGTCTATCTGCCTTGCAGGCCAGAACTTCTGTAAGGTTTGGGCGAGATTTCGGCTACTGATTTATTAAGAAGTATGTGGGGGTGTGATATGGAATTAATTTCTGGTCAGAACGTGCAGTTGTCGGGTCATGAGCTTGTTATCGAGGTGACTTATCAGCAGGGGGGGGGAATTCAGTGGCGACATTGATACATCGGCATTTTTATTAACAAATGTTGATAAGGTGCGTAGCGACAGCGACTTTATCTTCTACAATCAGCCCGAGTCACCGGATGGCGCAGTCAGCTACGAGAAGACTGCCACTGGGGGCCGCTATACGGTGAACACCTCAAAGGTAGATGAGGCGATTCAGAAGATCGCTCTGACAGTGGTGATTGACGGCAGCAGTACCGTCTCCCATCTTTCCTCTCTGGGGTTGAGCATTGCCGGTCAGGTTACTTATCAAGTGCCTCTGGTGGATCGCAGCGAGAAGGCTCTGATAATGGGCCAGATTTACCGACACGGCGGAGCGTGGAAGTTCAAGGCCCTTGGGATGGGCTTTAACGGCGGTCTGGCCGCTCTGGCAACCAACTATGGTGTGGTGGTTGATGATGAGCCCACAACCCCGACCCCGGCCCCCATTCCAGCACCTCGTAAGTCCCCTGTAGGCGTGAGCCTTGAGAAGAAGCTGGCTGAGCAGGCCCCTTACCTTGTCAGTTTGGCAAAACCTGTTGGTGTGAGTCTGGCGAAGCACAAGCTTGAGCAAGTGAAAGCCAAGGTTGCTTTCGTGCTAGACGGCTCCGGCTCAATGACCTCGCAGTTCAAGCGTGGCAATGTCCAAGCTGTTTTGGAAAGGATCGCAGTGCTGGCTGCTCAGTTTGACGATGACGGACAGATGGACGTTTGGGGGTTTGCTGAGCGGCACAAAAAATATCCCAATGTCTCTCTCAGTAATCTGAAGGGGTATATATCAAGTATCCAGTCCTCTGGTAAGAGAGGTCTGTTTGAACTGCTCCCAACATTGGGTGGAACGAATAACGAACCTCCTGTGATGAATGAAATTATTGATAATTTTAGAGATAGCAAGGAGCCGGTCTACATTGTCTTTATCACAGATGGTGGCATAAGCAAGACACGAGCAATAAAAGAGGCGATCCGAGAATCTGCCAACTACCCAATATTCTGGAAATTTGTCGGGCTAGGTGGGTCAAATTACGGTATTCTGGAAAATCTCGATAATTTTACCGACCGGGTGATCGATAATACAGACTTTTTCCAATAGATGACTTCCAAAGTGTTTCAGATGAGCTCCTGTATGACAAGTTGCTTACGGAGTTTTCTGGTTGGCTGAGTGAAGCAAAGGGAAGATCAATTATTAGCTAACGAGGTTTTATTATAAAAGTGCGCCAAACTAGGCGCCTTTTTTATTATTAATAAATTAGAGTGGCCGTAATCGTTAGGCCAGTACCATCTTGTAAAAATTGTCAGTTATGAACAAAGTGGTTTCCACGAAAATTACTGAAAACCAAAATGATGTACACTAACAACCATTGCTAATGGCATCGGATGTCTGTTCAATTCCACCGTAATATGCAGTTAATGCTCAAGGATAACAAAACCTAATTAATCTAAAATTAATTTGTGGGGGGGGAATTTTTCTGTCGCTTATGTTTTGACAAGATGTCATCAATGGCTAACAAAGCTAAAAAAGAACATTTAAGAATGCGGTCCACCAAAGGTCACGTACTTCTCACCTCCTCCGCCATCTTCAGAAAAGTCCTCGGCAACCTAGTTGCCGGGGGCTTTTGCTATCTGGGTGCTTAATATTTAGCCTGAGTCTTGTCGGGATGAATTCCCTATAGTGCATTTAGCTGTGAAGATCTGCAGAGTGTCGATTGTCTGACAAAGTCGTGGACGGTTGGCAGTTCAGCGTCAAGGCTTGTGCCTGATGCAGCATGCGGCTAATCAAATCCACCATGATTTCTTGGTTGAGCTTGTCGAGCCACTCGCGAGCCCAGAGTAGGGTATTACGTTCATCTGTATTGCTGAGCTGGAGTATCGGCCAATCAGCCATGTTGGCGAGCGATGTGGCCTGAATATCGCCCAGTGGAATGAACAGAGTCACCAGCCGATCCTGTTGTCTGATATGAAGAGTGAAGGAGCCCGCCGGGATGTCCAGTCCATCGGCATGTCGGTAGTGCGGAGGCAGGTACAGATGGCGGCAGAGGGCGGATAGCATGGCATCGAATGTCATGGGAATTCCTGGCTGGTGGTGTCAAAAACGAACGTTGCTTGTGGCCGTCGATCAGTCATCAATGTTCTGTCTGGAGTGTCGGCTGGCGAGCGTCTATCCGCTGCGAGCAGCCGCCACTCGTCGGTAGACAGTTGATTGGGTTGATAGGCTCCAGTTGCCTAGCCAGTCGGGTCAATCGGGAATTGAGTTCCATACCCATCTCTTCGTGTGGTTGATGATTGGCGCACAGGATCGCAAGAACAGGGGCCAACTGGATATAAATTGAAGCCGGGTATTTTTAGGTGAAGCGGTGCGCAGATAACCCGATGGTGGTTACCATTGCGGCCCTTCGTTTTGGCGCCACTGCTCCAGCCAGCGCAGCACCTCGGCTGTTGCTTCGATCTGATCGGCAGGGATGTAGTTGTTGATCAGAGCATCTCGATAGAGGGCACGGGCCAATGGGATACGCTGCAGTACTGGAATACCTTCCTCTTCGGCTATCTTGCGAACCAGCAGTGCTTGGGCATCGGTGAATTTGAGAGTCACCACAGGCAGGGGGGTCTCACCTCGCTCGTAGCGGATGCCGATGGCAATATGGGTCGGGTTGGCGACGATGACCGAGGAACGCTTCACGTCGGCACGCATGTTGCTCGACTGTAGCTCCTGATGGAATTGACGGCGCTTGCTCTTGATCTCTGGACTCCCTTCCATTTCTTTGTATTCCCGTTTTACCTCGTCCTTGCTCATCTTGAGTTGCTTGGTGTGCTGATAGTGTTCGAAGGCGTAGTCGGCGATGGCGATCACCACGAAGCCCATGGCGCAGACTGCCATCAGCTGGCCCAGCATGCCTCCCAGTACAGGAGGAATACAGTTCATGCCGCACCCTGGCAGTTGCAACAGCGCCTGCAGGTTGCCCTCGATGGTGATCCAGACTAGCAGGCTGAGCAGAGTGACCTTGAGCAGGGATTTGACGAACTCCATCAGACTCTTGATGGAGAAAATCTTCTTGGCCCCTTCCACCGGGTTGATCTTCTTGATGTCCGGTTTGATGGATTCGCCGCTCAGCAGAAAGCCGTACTGGGCAAAGTGGGAGATGAGAACCACCAGTACCGAGACGCCGAGCAGCGGGATGCATAGATAAGCCATCTCCTGCATCAGGTTTTCCAGCACATGGTTGAGGGCCTGGGTAAAAGGGAGGTTGAGATGGGATTCCGGGATCAGCATCAATTTGCCCAGGTGTTCCAGATAGTAATCGGACATCGCCATCAACATGCCGATAAGGCTCAGAATGATGGCGGTGGAAACCACCTCCTTGCTTTTGACCACCTGCCCCTTCTTGCGTGCGTCTCGCAATTTTTTAGGGGTGGGCAGCTCGGTTTTCTCTCCGCTCATCGGGCCTCCAGAATGGGGATCAGCAGTTGCAGCGGATCCATGACCGCCAGTACCTGCCTATAGGCGTGGTCCATCATCAACTTGATGTAGATAACCAGCAGCAGACTGGCAACGGCGCTCTTGATCGGCATTGCCAGTACGAAGACGTTGAGGGAGGGGGCAAAGCGGCTGATGAGTGCCAGCCCGAATTCAGCCAAAAACATGGCGATAAGCAGCGGTGCGGCCAGCAGAGCGCAAAGCAGCAGCATCTGGCTGAACTGGCTGTAGAAGAAGCTGACCCAGTGATCGCCGATGGTGGGGAAGAAGTGTGCGACAGGCCAGCTGGCATAGCTCTGAAACAGAGCAGAAAGGAGGGCGAGAAAGGCACCGCTGGCAAAGAAGAGGGTGATAAGAGTCTGGGTCAGCAATAGTCCGGTCGGACTGGTTTGGCTGGCAAGACTCGGGTTGAAAATGGAGGCCATGGCCGCGCCACGCTGGTTGTCGATGAGAAAGCCGCTTGCCTCGATAGCCCAGAAGGGGATGGCTGCCACAAAGCCGATCAGCAGACCAAGCAGTACTTCCTTTGCTACCAGCAGGGCAAGATCCAGTGCTGTGATGGTGGGTGGCAACGTGTCGGCCACCATGGGGTAGGCAAAGAGGGCCAGCGAACAGATTACGCCATTGCGGATCATCGCCCCCCCCAGCATCTGTTTGCTCAGTACCGGCAACATGACGAAACAGCTGATAAAGCGCGGCAGCAACAGGGTGTAGGCCAGCATCTGGCCCTGCAGGCTATCCAGGCTCATTGGATCTGGGGCACCTTGAATAACACCATGTCGGCAAAACTGTAGAGTTCGTTGCCAAGCCAGGCGGTAGTGGCAAACAGGGTGATCACCACGGCAAGCAGTTTGGCGACGAAGCCCAGTGTTTGTTCCTGGATCTGGGTCAAGGCTTGCAATAAAGAGACAAGCGTCCCCACCAGCGCTGCCACCAACACCGGCGGCATGGAGAGGATCAGCACCAGCCAGAGGGTCTGGCTGGTGAAGTGGAGGATATCGGCGTGACTCATATTAGCCTCCGTAACTGATGACCAGCCCGTGGGTGAGACGGGCCCAGCCATCAAGCAGCACAAACAGCAGCAGTTTGAAGGGTAGCGAGATGGTCATGGGGGACACCATCATCATCCCCATCGCCAGCAGAATGTTGGAGATGATGAGGTCGATGGCGATAAAGGGTAGATAGATCAGGAACCCTATCTCGAAGGCCCGGCTCAACTCGCTTACGGTAAAAGCAGGCAGCAGGATCAGCAGGCTGTCGGATTCCAGTCGATCGGCATACTCGCTGGGCCAAAGCTGTTTGGTGCTGTCGATGAAGAAGGCGTGCTCCCGCGGCTTGATCTGTTTTTTCAGGAAGGCGCGATAGGGAGCCATTCCCTCGTCGAGAAACTTCTCCACCGATTCGGATTTGGCCAGCGAGACCTCGTTTTGGCGCAGGTAATCCTGGGTTGCGAAACCGACCGGGGCCATCACATAGATGCTGAGGATGATGGCCAGTCCGTACATCGCCATGTTGGGGGGGATCTGCTGTACTCCCAGGGCGTTGCGCAGCAGCGAGAAGACTACCGCCAGCTTGACGAAGGAGGTAGCCATCACGGCAATAAAGGGGAGCAGCGCCAGCAGCGCCAGCCCTACGATAAGGTTTAGCTCGTCTGGCAACTGGATCATGACGCTGGCTCGCTCTTGAGGCTCTCGACCCGCACACCGAGTCGTCCCTGGATCTCAACCAGTCTGCCGCTACCGAGCTGATGGCCATTGCTGATGATGCGTACCCCGCCGTCGATGGGGGTGCCTAGATCGATAAGGGAACCCGGTTGCAAGGTGGTCAGAGAGTGCCAGTCCAGCGTCTGGCGGCCCACTTCAAAGGTAACTTGGATGGGGAGGTTATCCAGCTGGGTGGCATCGAGATTGTCATCGGCGGCGTTGTGCATGGCAGTCAGTTCCAGATGTTGTTGATGGGGTAGGCAATAGGCAAAGGGTCGCCCCTCGACACAGACCAGCAACTGCTGGCCGAGCAACGGGTGAGGCGGCGGCAACAACACATCGCCGCAGCTCAGCGCCTCAAGCTCGCGGATGGCGACCCGCATTGCCCCCCACTGCAAGGAGAGGGTGAGGGGCAGCGCCAGGCGCTGTTGGCTTGGTCGTGTGGGCAACTTGCCAAACAACGGGTCAGGCTCGGCAAGCCAGAAGGTGAGGGTAGCTCCCTCCCGCTTGAGTAGCAGTTGTAGTACCGGCTGACCGGCGACGTCGCTGGTGGCGAGCGGAGCCAACGCCGAGCAGCTGAGGTTGCCAAGAGGTTGACCAAGGCGCTCGATCAGCGCCAGTTGCAGCGATTCTGGCAGGCTGAACAGCGCTGCCTGCTGCAAGTCCGGCGCAAGCCAGCGGGCCAGTTCGGCGCCGTGGCATAAAAGCGACAGGGAGAGCCCCTGCCACTGCAGTTGCAACCGGTAGTCGAGGGACGCTGGCGGCGATGCTATGGCGAGGTTCAGCTCGCCATAGCTCCAGCCATAGTGGTGGCGGCACTGGCTGAGCCGCTGTTGCAGGGTCAGCTCCGCTGGTGAGGCGGAGGTAAAGGCAATCGATGTCATGCGTCGGCATCCCATTCGTCATAGATGGATCGTTTCTGGCGCGACCCCTGCTCGCTGTCGCCCCGGGTAAAGAGATCAACGGCGACTCGCTCACCGGGGTAGAGACGTTGCAGGCGATCGATAAGCTCACTGCGACCCTGATTGAGTAGCTGGGAGCCCTGTTCGCTGGCCAGCATCTCCACCTGCAGCATGCCCTGATGGCGCTCGATGCGGATGGTGAGTTCCCCGAGCGCGGGCAGGGAGAGTTGCAGCAGAGGGGGGCGATCCAGACGACCCAGTTCAAGGTGCATATCCACTGCCAGCCGGCTGATCAGCTGGCCCAGTTCGTGATGATCAAAACTGGGCGTTACCCGGGCCAGCAGCAGATCTCCCGGCGTTGTCGCGAGAGGAAGAACCCGGATGGCAGAGCCGGCAAAGTTCTCTCTGGCAAGCAACTCCTCCTCGCTGGCCACTGGTGCCAGTTCAATAGGTTCATCTTCTGTTTGCAGCCGTTCGCCGACCTCAGGCCGAGTGGCCAGTTCGCTGGGCCCTTGCAGTTTGTTGCTGTCGCTTAGCTGGATACTCTCGGCGGGCTTTTCGCTCTGCTGTAGCCGGGTGAGTATTTTGTTTGGTATAGGCAGTGTCTGGTCCAAGGCACATTCATCGACTTTGTCCTGAGTGTCCGAGTCGTCTGCTACAGGTAACTTGTGACGATTGGCCAGCAGGTTGCTCTCTATTGACAATGTATCCTGTCGTGGTTTGGTTTGGGTGCCTTTTGGAGTCGTCAACGGCAGCCCGGCTGGGCTCTTATTGAGTCTTTTTTGGGTGTCCGGTTCGGCTACGGTAATCAACTCAGGGCCGCTGGTGATCTCACGTGGTAACCTCCTGGCTTGCTCTGTCGGCTCGGCTTGTGCTGTCTGACGCTCTTGTTGCGTGGTTGGTGCCTGCATCCCCTCGTGGATCTGTAGCGATGTCGCAGGAAGCAACTGGGATTCCTGCCAGTCGCTTCCCTCTTGCTTGTCATGAGGGGTTTTGGCGTGTGGGGCTGGACGTGCCAGCGTCCTCTCTGCCAGTTTCGCCTCCTTGTTAGTCGCTTTGCTGTTTGACTGGGGGGCATCCGGTTTTGATCGGCGCTCTTGCTCCTGTTTGCCTGGTACTCTTTTTTGATCAAGCACTTTCTGTGATGCGGACTCGAGCTGCAGGGCCTGCTCGAAGCGCTGCTGCTGCGCCGGATCAGCCTTGTTAGTTTCGCGTTGCAAGCTGTGCTGCTCGCAAGCAATCTTGGTATCAGCGCGGGGGGCGGTGAGTCGGTTCATCTCTGGTCACATCCTGATCTGCTGGCGGAACTCTTCCTGTTCCTGCTCTTCGTTGTAGTCGCGCAGGGCTTGCTGGGCTGTCAGCTCCTGCCGGTGTAATTCGGCAAACTTTTCCTGCTGCTGGCGGGCTCGGTGCACCGCTAGCTGGCATGCCTGTAGTCGGATGCGCTCTTCGGCTACCCGCTCGCCCTGTTCGGCGGCCAGTTGTTCAAGGTGGGCTTCTTGTTCTCGCAGCAGGGCGACCTGCTGTTGCCACTCTTTGAGTCCTTTGCGATCAAGCTGCTCTGCCTGACAGAGGGCAAACAGACGATCTTCTTCGACGAGGCGCCACTGACGGTAGTCAAGGCACTCCTGCTGCACCTCTCGTTGCCGGGCATGGGCCTGCTGCAATCTGGCCTGCTGGGCGGCGAGTTGCTGCTCGGTCCTCTCCAGCCGCAACTGTTTTATCTGTTGCAGACGGCTGATCATCGGGTCAACGCCTCCAGAGTTGCGAGCGCCTCGGGTAGCGAGCTCGGCTCATGGGTGCCTTGTTTGAGCCACTGGCGGATTGCTTCGATGCGGGCGATTGCCTCGTCGGCCACCTTGTCTTGACCTTTCTGGTATTCGCCGATCTGCAGCAGCAGTTCGACCTCTTCGTACTTGGCCAGCCAGCTGCGCAGGCGACCGGCCTGTGCCTGATGCTCAGGCTCGATGATCTGGTTCATCACCCGACTGGCGGAGCGCAGTACGTCGATAGCCGGGTAGTGATTGGCGGCCGCCAGCTTGCGCGAGAGGATGATGTGGCCATCGAGGATGGAGCGGGTCTCATCGGCCACCGGCTCGGTCATGTCATCACCTTCCACCAGCACGGTATAAAGAGCGGTGATGGAACCTTTGTCCGACTGGCCTGCCCGTTCCATCAGACGGGGCAGGGCGGCAAACACCGACGGCGGGTAGCCGCGGCGGGTTGGCGGTTCACCGGCGGCCAGGCCAATCTCGCGCTGGGCACGGGCGAAGCGGGTGACGGAATCCATCAACAGCAGCACGCGTTTGCCCTGATCCCGGAAGTATTCAGCGATGGAAGTGGCGACAAAGCCGGCTTTGGCGCGCTCCATGGCGGGGCGATCAGAGGTGGCCACCACCAGCACGGCCTTTTTTAACCCCTCTTCCCCCAGATCCGCCTCGATAAACTCCCGCACTTCCCGGCCACGTTCGCCGATGAGGGCAAGCACGGTGACATCCACTTCTGCGCTGCGAATAAGCGAAGCCAGCAGGGTGCTCTTGCCGCCACCGGCTGCAGCGAAGATCCCCATCCTCTGTCCCTCGCCACAGGTCAGCAGACCGTCGATGGCGCGAATGCCCAGCGAAATGGGTTGAGCGATTCGTTTTCGGCTCATGGGAGGAGGAGCATCCCGATAGACCGGATACCAGGCGGCTGGCTCTGGCAGGTGTCCGCCGGCAAAAGGATTGCCAAGCCCGTCCAATACCTGGCCAAGCAAATGCTCGCCCACTCCGACCTGATGCATGGCGCCGGTAGGGCTCACCTCGGTGTTGGAGGAGATGCCGAACATATCGCCAAGGGGGGTGAGCAGCGCCTGATGCTGGGCAAATCCGATCACTTCTGCTTGCAAGGAGAGGGTGTTGTCCGGGTTGCGCAGATGGCACAACTCGCCGATGCGAACGCCGGGGACCACGGCTTTCAGCAGGGTCCCGGTCACCTGGGTGACACGGCCACGGATCTGGATCAACCGGGCGTCGTCAATGGCGTGACGCAGTTGGCCTGCAATGTGGTCGAAGGAAAGATTCATAGGAAGCAACACCAGTAAAAACGGTGAGCACTATAAGTGATGGCAGCCAGAGCTGGATTTCAGCGCGAGTCGGGACTTTTTAGAAAACAGTTGGGAGAGGGCTAAAAATTCACGGCTGATTTTGGCATAGGTGAGGAACGGTGATTTTTATAATGCAATCCTCGTCAATCCATTCATCACGGGAGTTTCCATGGCCATTATCCAGAGCAACCCCTACCTCTCTGCCGCCCAGCCTGAAGGGCGCGCGGCAGAGGAGGTGTCCCGGCAACCCGCTTCGCAGAGAGGGCAATTTCAGGGCGAGCGGGTCGTACTGGTGCCTGCATCCCAATCCCTGGCTGATGCGGCTGAAGAGCTCACGTTTGCCTTTTCCGAACGAGCCGAATTATCCCTGTCCAAGCGCAAGCTGAGTGACAGCCATGCCCGGATCAGCGAGATCGAGGCGTTGGTGGGGGAGTACCTGGACAAGGTTCCCGAGCTTGAACGCCAACAGAAGATAAAGGAAATGGTGAGTCATCTTGGCAGCGGGCGACTGGCCAATCTATCGCAACTTCTGGCCTACCTGGAGAGCTATTCCGGTGAGGTTAGCGAGCAGTTTGAAGCGCTTTGCCAGGCGCGAAAAAATCTGGCAGGACGCCCCGAGATGCAGGGCACTCTCAATCTCATTGAACAGGCGCTGGCCAAACTGGCTGATGAGCAGGGAACTGCCATCGTACTTGGCGCGCGCATCACGGGCCCGGCAGCCGAAGCTGCCAGGCAAGGTGTGGGGAGTGAGCAGGCACTGCGGGACCTCTATCGTGATGCGGTGCAGGACTATCGCGCCCTCTCCAGTGCGTGGCGTGATATTCACCATCGTTTTGGCAACGGTTCTCTGGAAAAGGTAACCGGTTTCATGATGAAGGCACTCAGTGCTGATCTGGACTCACAGCAGCGCTGGCTCGATCCGGTCAAGTTGGAACGGGTGATGAGCGACATGCACAAGCTGCGGTTGCTCAATACCCTCTCGGCTCAGGTAGATGAACTGTGGCAGCGGGTGAAGGAGGGGGCGGCCCATGGCATACGGGCCTTCTGATCTGATGGGCGATCTGATTGCATTGGTGGAGAAGCGCTGGGCAACGGTACGGGATGTAGAGCAGGTCGGGACTGCACTGGAATTGGCGGATACCCGGCAGCAGGTGCAGCTCTATCAGGAGCTCAAGCGGTTGATCCGTTTGTTGCCGATCGAATTGTTCAGTGAGGAAGAGCAGCGTCAAAACCTGCTGCAATGTTGTCAGGGGGCGCTCGATAACGCCATCGAGCGGGAAGAGGATGAATTGTCTGGAGACCCGTCATGAACTGGATTGAACCTCAGCTGGTACAGTTTTGCCAGGATCTGGGCATTCCCATTGGAGAGCACCCTCACCACCTGATCCAGCTGGAGCTGGAACAGAGCGGTACGTTGCAACTGGAGCGTCATCAGGGACGGCTCACCCTCTGGTTGGCTCGCCGAGTGCCGTGGCATCAGAGTGCGGATGCCATTCGCCATGCGATGACCCTTACCGCTGCGGCGCAGGCTCCCGTCTTGCCAGTGCGCTGTGGTTGGCTGGGTGAGGATCAACTGCTTTTGTTTGTGACGCTGGATGAGCGAGCGATCACTCTGCCGCTGCTGCATCAGGCGCTGAGAACCCTGACGCAACTGCAACGAGAGGCCCTGGCACCATGAGCTGGATCACGACAGCCTGTCATCCAGCAATCGCCTGTTCCGAGGACATCGCTGGGCTCTTTCGCAAGGGATGGAGACGATGAGCCGTATTACTGCCGCCCATATCGGCATAGAGCAGCTCAGCGCCCTTACTCTGGATGAGCAAGAGCAGAGCTTGCCCGGGCGCTACGCCCTGTTGCCTGATGGACAGTCCATCGAACCTCACATCAACCGACTTTATCCCGAACGCCTGGCTGAACGAGCACTGCTGGACTTTGCCGCTCCCGCCCACGGCTTTCACGATTTGCTGCGGCCACGGGATTTCACCCTGGCGATGCAGGGGTTGCGAGCCCTATTGAAAGAGGGGGGAACGGACGAGCTCATGGCGGCGTCGGTATTGCTCGAACAGATGCATGAAGATGAACAACTGATGCAGATGACGCTTCATCTGTTGCACAAGGTATGACCATGACCCTTTCGTCACAGCAACAGGATCTGCTGTTGCTCACCGGCTGGCTGCATTTGCAGTACGGCCACCCTGATCGTGCCCGTACCCTGCTGACGGCGCTGCTGCAGCTCCATCCAGGACATGAGAGCGGGCGACGTACGCTGTTGGTGGCCTTGCTCAAGCTGGGCAGAGGAGAAGAGGCACTGGCTCATGTCGATTATCTGGTCTCAAAAGGCGTGACCGACGAGGCTTTATGGCTCTGTCGCAGCCGAGCCTGCCAGCTGGCAGGGCGACTCGATGAAGCCCGTTTTGCCTATCAATACTATCTCGAACTGGAAGAGCAGAATGAATCAACGCACCCTTGAACTGCTGCGCCGGATTGGCGAGCGCAAGGACATCATGCTGGCGGTATTGCTGCTTGCCATCGTCTTCATGATGGTACTGCCGTTGCCGCCGGTGGCGCTCGATATTCTCATTGCCATCAACATGACCATCTCGGTGGTGCTGCTGATGATGGCGGTCTATATCAACTCACCATTGCAGTTCTCCGCCTTTCCGGCGGTGTTGCTGATCACCACCCTGTTCCGGCTCGCCCTCTCGGTGAGTACTACCCGAATGATCTTGCTGCAGGCCGATGCCGGCCAGATCGTCTACACCTTCGGCAACTTCGTGGTAGGGGGCAATCTGGTAGTGGGGATCGTCATCTTCCTCATCATCACCATCGTCCAGTTTCTGGTGATCACCAAGGGCTCGGAGCGGGTGGCGGAGGTTAGCGCCCGCTTCTCCCTCGATGCCATGCCCGGCAAGCAGATGAGTATCGACGGCGACATGCGTGCCGGGGTGATCGACGTTCATGAGGCGCGGGAGCGGCGCAGCGTCATCGAGAAGGAGAGCCAGATGTTTGGCTCCATGGATGGCGCCATGAAGTTCGTGAAGGGGGACGCCATCGCGGGCCTCATCATCATCTTTGTCAACATACTCGGTGGCGTCACCATAGGGGTGACCCAAAAGGGGTTGTCGGCGGCCGATGCGTTGCAGCTCTACTCCATCCTGACGGTGGGGGACGGCATGGTCTCCCAAGTGCCGGCGCTGCTTATCGCTATCACGGCGGGCATTATCGTGACCCGGGTTTCTTCCGAAGAGTCGGCCGACCTCGGTTCCGACATCGGTGCCCAGGTAGTGGCCCAGCCCAAGGCGATGCTGATCGGTGGTGTGCTGCTGGTGCTGTTTGGTTTGATCCCTGGCTTCCCGATGGTGACCTTCTTCACCCTTGCCGCCGTCGTGACCGCTGGTGGCTACTTTATCGGATTGCGCCAGCGCAACGCGCAGAGCAGTACCCAGGATTTGCCCACAGTTCTGGCGCAGGGGGCAGGGGCCCCGGCGGCTCGCAGCAAACCCAAGGTCGGCGGTAAATCCCGCGGCAAGCTCGGTGAAAAGGAAGAGTTTGCCATGACGGTTCCTCTGCTGATCGATGTGGATGCCGCCTTGCAAGCTGAGCTGGAGGCGATAGCCCTCAACGACGAGCTGGTGCGGGTGAGGCGGGCTCTCTACCTCGATCTGGGGGTGCCTTTTCCTGGGATCCACTTGCGATTCAACGAAGGTGTGGGTGCTGGTGAATATCTGATCCAGCTACAGGAGGTGCCGGTAGCCCGTGGCCTGCTAAGACCAGGCTATCTGCTGGTACAGGAGAATGCCTCTCAGCTCGAGCTATTGGGGATCCCCTATGAAGAGGGCACTCCGCTGTTGCCGGGGCAGCCCACCCTGTGGGTGGCCAAGGAGCATCAGGAGCGGATCGAGAAGATGCGTCTTGCTGCTCTGACCCCCGATCAGGTGGTGACCTGGCACCTATCCCATGTGCTGCGGGAATATGCCGAGGACTTTATCGGTATTCAGGAGACCCGCTATCTGCTGGAGCAGATGGAGGGGAGCTATGGAGAGCTGGTGAAAGAGGCTCAGCGGATCATCCCGTTGCAGCGTATGACTGAAATATTGCAACGGCTGGTAGGGGAGGACATCTCTATCCGCAACATGCGTGCGATTCTGGAGGCCATGGTTGAATGGGGTCAGAAGGAGAAGGATGTGGTGCAGCTCACCGAATATATCCGCAGCAGCCTCAAACGCTACATCTGCTACAAGTACGCCAACGGCAACAATATTCTGCCTGCTTATCTGCTTGATCAGCAGGTGGAGGAGCAGATCCGTGGTGGTGTTCGTCAAACCAGCGCGGGCAGTTACCTGGCGCTCGACCCCACTATTACCCAGAGCTTCCTCGATCAGGTGCGCCATACGGTAGGAGACCTGACCCAGATGCAGAATAAACCGGTACTCATCGTCTCCATGGATATCCGCCGCTATGTGCGCAAGCTCATCGAAGGTGATTACCATGCGCTGCCGGTACTCTCCTATCAGGAGTTGACTCAGCAGATCAACATTCAGCCGCTGGGGAGAGTGGGTCTATGACGCAGGATCCCTTGTTGCCCTGGTTTGCAGAAAGAGGGATTGCCTGCGCCGTGCATACCCTGTGCAGAACGCCTATCCCGCTTGGGCATGTGTTTGAGCATGCAGGGCTACGGGTTGCCTGGCGTGTCGAGGCGTCAGAGCGGCGTATCTGGATTGTATTTATTGAAAGAGTGCATGAACGAGCAGGACTCAGTAATCCATTCGCCGCCCTTTATCTTTTGGCCCGAGCCGGCTTTTCCGTCTTGGGGAGCGGTTATGTGCTGTATGGCAATGTCTGTGTGCTGGGGGACAGCCCCCTGAGCAGTGACCGGCTATCTCGTTTCTACCGTTGTTGGGCCGGTGCAAGTGAGCCGCAGCCAGGTTGGTTTTCACTCGATGTTGCAAAAGTTATCTCGTTGACATCCATGAGAAAACAACAAAACAGCGACCTCCCTTGATAGGAAGGGACGGCACGCAAAATTAAAATGGGAGGCAAGATGAAAGAACGCCCGGGCAATACCGATGAGGCAACGATTGCGCAAGCGGAGCTGGCCATAAAAGACAGTGAGCAGCGCGCCGCCTTGTTGAATGAAATGTGGGATTCCCTTGGTATCAGCCCACAAATAACCCACTTGTTGTTTGCAGAAGGTTCGGCGGCACAAAAGTCACAGGCTGAGCAGGAGTTGCTGGGGGAGCTGCATCGACGTCGTCAACACTCCCCACAGGAAAAAAACAGTGGGGCTCGTCCCAGACGCCCGGCCATGATGCGCGGTTTGGTCATATAGGATATAGCGATGGAAATTAGCTCGTACAAAAAAGATCCCCAACTGTTTCTGTCGGATCTTGGAAAGGTTGAACTGAATCAGCTGCAAGGTGGCAGCTCGTCGGCATTAGATGAACTGGTCAAACTTATCAAAGATAAGAAAATAGTAATTACCGCGACCCATGACCCTAAAATAGACGGTAAATA
Organism: Aeromonas sp. S5(2024); assembly: GCF_041403025.1. NCBI lineage: Bacteria > Pseudomonadati > Pseudomonadota > Gammaproteobacteria > Aeromonadales > Aeromonadaceae > Aeromonas > Aeromonas sp. S5(2024). The sequence goes on from NZ_JBGLRI010000011.1 coordinate 63,533, forward strand.
TTTTGACAGCCAAGTCGTAACAGACAATGAAGCACTTTTTAAAAAAGTACTCGCCTATTTTATGCCTGCCGACTCGAAAAATCCGGGCGGACAATACGATCTTCAGATAAAAGCTGGATTTGAGCAGCTTCATAAGTTAATTAATGAGGCTGCCGCCGCTGGCAAGACGAAATTTACCCTGCGAGAGTTTTTGGCTGCCACCCACTTTTCCCTGACCCCCGATCGCATCGATGATGATGTCATCGGAGCCATGCTCGATGCCATGGGCAGCCACAGCAGCAAACGGGATACGCTCAAGCACGAGGTGGGCAAGTTGACCGCCGAGTTGCGAGGCTACTCGATCATACAGACGGAGATCAGTACCGCACAGCAGCATAACGGTACCGTAGAAGTCGGTAGAAAAGGCGTCAATATATTCGATTACAAGCATTATGGTTATGACAGTCATGAAGCTTTTGCCAAGAAAGATGCCAATGGCCAATATAATCCTCAGTACCAGCTGCTGAAAGAAATTGCTGTCGAGAGAAAAGAGACAGTGTTGAAGGACGAATCTTTATTACGCGCCGAAGCGACTGCCCAGGGTTTTTCGCTAGAGGACTACCGTACTAAATTACAAACAGAGCTAGCTGATCTTGAAAATGATAAGCAGGTATTCCTCTCGGCTAGAGATTTCCTGATCTCACCGAAGAAGGATACCGGCGCGCTGAGCAGCGTTAATTATTCCTATAAATATGAAAAAGATAATAATCCACTGAGCAATTTTGCGACCACAGTGGGTGACCGGGCCAAACCTCTCAATGACAAACTCGGCCAGAAGACCACGGAGCTGAATGATATCAGCTCTCGTTATAACTCGGTTATTGAAGCGCTCAATCGTTTTATCCAGAAATATGAAAGCGTAATGCAGCAGATCCTTCAGGCTATTTAATTTTCAGGAGCAGTAATGGAACACGACATGACCCAAGTGAATGAGCAGGCGGTAGAGGCCTTCCTGCAGGATGGTGGCACCCTCGCCATGCTCAACGATGTATCTACCGATACCCTCGAGCAGCTCTATACCCTGGGTTTCAATCAATATCACGCCGGCAAGCATGACGAGGCACACAAGATTTTTCAGGCCCTCTGCGTGCTGGACCATTATGAAGCGCGTTTTTTTCTGGGACTGGGGGCTTGCCGCCAGGCGCTGGGGCAATTTCGTTTAGCTATCGATAGTTACAGCTATGGCGCCATGATGGACCTGCAGGAGCCCCGCTTTCCTTTCCATGCCGCCGAGTGTCTCCTGCAGTTGGGAGAACTCGAGGGGGCCGAGAGTGGCTTCCACTCGGCCCAGTTGCTGGCGGCAGCAAAGCCGGAGCTGGCGGAACTGGCCGCCCGTGCCGGCATCATGTTGGAAGTAGTCAAAACCAAAAAGGATATGGAGCATGCATTCGATAAGCAGTGAACGCCCTCTCTCCATCGGAGGGGTTCAACCCCCTCTGGTCGAGGACAACAAGGGGAGCAGTCAAGCCACTCAGGTGGCTGCCGGGGATAGCCATCGCCACGTCGAAAAACATGGGCAGGGGGTGGTGTTACCACAACCCATGCCAGGTATCAGGCAGCAGGTGAGTGCATCCCAACAGCAGGAACTTGATCAATTGAGGAAGACGGCGCAGCTGGGGACCGCCAACGCGGCCAAGCTGCTGGGCAGCAGTACCTTGCTGAACAAACTGGCGTTTGCGTCTCCCGAAGAGTTCGAGATTGAGCTGGGCAAGATGACCAGCGAACTGGAGCAAACCCAGAAGAAGTTGAAACTGGCCGATCTCGAGCGGATCCGTGCCGAGAATCTGAAAAAAATTGATGAAAACCAGACCAAGATGAAGGAAGCCAGCGAGGCTGCCGACAAGGCCAAGAAGTCTGGTCTGGCTTCCAAAATCTTTGGCTGGATCAGCGCCATCGCTTCCATGGTCATCGGTGCCATCTTGATCGCTACTGGCGTAGGGGCCGCCGTTGGAGCCATGATGATCGTCGGCGGAGCCGTTGGGGTCGCGAATATGGCGATCCAGCAAGCCGCTGCAGATGGCCGTATTTCGCCTGAAACGATGAAGGTATTGGGGCCCATCATGATTGCGGCCGAGATTTTAGTAGCCATTGTTTCTATTGCGGTCACCTTTGGGGCAAGTGCCGCCAGTACCGCCATGAAGGCAGTCAAATTTGCCACTCAGGCGGCCGATCTTGTAGTTGATATTGGCACCGGGACAGCCAAGGCCATCGATAGCGGGTTGCAGGCCGATGCGCAGATCAAACAGGCGAGCCTGCTAGAGAATCGGCAGGTGATGACAGAGCTGCAAGGGGTGATGGACAAACTCAAGGAAGCCTTGTCGCAGATGACGGAATCATTCCAGCAGGTAATGGAGATGATTTTCCAGATGATCACGGCCAAGGGGGCCATGCTCAACAGCCTTGCCAGCAGACCGACAGCCATTTAAGGAGAATGCGAGATGAACAATATCAATGCGAGTAACTACATCCCGGGTAACACCTATGTTGCGCCTGCCGATGGGCAGGGGGTAGAAAACAAAGAGGGCTTGACAGGGCAGGGGACCACCCATGAGCCAGGTCACAAAACAGTGCACATGACCCCGCAACGTCAAGCGTTGCCCGAGTTGATAGGGCCACGTCAGGGGCTGGATTCGAGCCTGCTGAGCAAGGGGGGGTCTGAGCTCGACAACGTTCTCAGTATTATGAGCCTGCTGTTCGAGATGGCGCGCAAGGCCCGCGAGATGGGCTTGCTGCAGCGGGACATGGAAAATCAGGCCGTGATCGCCGCCCAGAAGGATCAGGTGAGCGAGATGCGACATGGCGCCAATTTGATGATCGCCATGGCGGTGGTATCCGGTGTGATGACCGTTGCTTCGGCCGTCATGGGCGGCTTTTCCTTAAGCAAGTCTGCCAAAGCCATCAAACAGGACAAGGCACTGAACGCCAATATGGCGGGTCGAGAGAAAGATCTGCAAAAAATGGCGGACGTGAAGAAGAGTACGGGGCAAGAAATGGGGGATGCTGGTCAGGAGTTAATGACCAGGAACCAGCATGACAAGGCTGCCTTGAAAACACTGAACAAGAAGTTTGAGGCCAACAATGCGCGTCAGCAGCTGGCTGGCACTGTGTTGCAAGGGTCTGCCCAAGTGGGCAATAGCACCACACAGGTTTTCCAGGGCTATTCCCAGGCCGATGCCAAGGAAGATGAAGTGCGCTCCAGCATCGCCCAGACGCAGAAGCAAAAAGTGGAAGATCTGATGAACTTCAACAACAACTTCATGAAAGATGTGCTTCAGATGATGCAGCAATACGCCCAGAGCCACAATCAGGCCATGCGTGCCGCATTTGGCGTGGCATAACGGCCTCATCACCAATGTATGTCAAGCGCCCATCCGGGCGCTTTTTTTATCATTTTTCTTAAAAGAGCCGTCTTTGAGTGACAGCCAGCGTGGTACAGGCAGGCTAACATCCTCTCCTCTCTGCTGGAGGACATCATGGATCTAACCCTCACCATCAATCAGCTGTTTGCTGAGTTTGCTACCAAATATGGCTTGCCATCTTTAGCCTTGAATCAGGAAGGCGTTGCGGCATTGTGCTTTGATGACCAGATAAAGCTGGGTCTGATCCTGGTGCCAGAGCGGGATCATCTGGTTTTGCAGGTTGATGTCGCCGAATTGCATCAGGTTGGCGAAGGTATTTTCCGTCAGCTGGCCAGTTTCAACCGCCATTGGTATCAGTTCAATCTGCACTTCGGTTTTGATGACGAGAGCCTGACGGTACAGCTATATCGTCAGATGTCCGCCAGTCAACTGACACTGACAGCCTTCGAAGAGAGTCTGGCCAGCATGCTGGAACATGCAGAGTTCTGGCAGGAGTTGCTGCAATCACGGCATGAAGTCGATCATGGCCATGATGAGATGATGGGAGTTCGGGTATAGCCATGAAGATACAGGAACAGCAAGCGGTAACGGTATCGCAAGGCACGCTCCAAGCAAGAGATGGCAGCTTTGCCGGGCGAGCGATGCATGTGCTCCCCATGACCCGCGTTCAGCAGCCCTTGTCGGTATTGTTGCGTGGTTCCATTACCCTCGATCGGGTTCAGGAAGTGTCGTTGCAGCGTCTGCAGCAGGGTGAGCATTTGCCGCTGTCCGCTCGCAGGATCAGGGTCGTATGAGAATATGGCTTGCGCTGGTGCTGCTGATTGCGCTGAGTGGTTGCGTCACGACACCCGTGTTCAAACCCGCGTTGACACAGGTAAAAGGAGAGGTGCGTCTGGCAGGAAGATTGCCTTTCCCAGCCCGGGTGGAGGTCACTGTGCTGAGCGTGATCGATGGTCGTCCTTTGGCTGTGGCGGCAACGGAATATGACGTGACCATGTTGCCATTGGTATTTGAGCTGCGCCTGACACCTTTGCAAATGGCGGAAGGTGACTTATATCTGCGTACGCGATTGCGTTTCATCGGCAGTTCAGCAGTACAAGCCAGTCATCAGCAGAAAGTTTTTAAGGCGTTTAATCCTGATGGTTACGTCATTAATTTGCAGCCCAAGACTTGCTATCCATTATGTCAATAATGACATTGTTCACAAACAATACTGAAATCAGCTGTTTATGGCTCTTATGATTCAAGGGGAAAGTTTCTTTTTGTAACAAACTATCCCAGCATATAACAGTAACTTAATTTGAATCTCCAAATAACGCATGGCTAGTGTATTGACTCTAATTTGTGGCTGGTTTTCTTGCGTATAGCTGTTGTAGGATGCTCCCCCTCATTTCAATGGTGATTAATTAGTTGCTGGTATTGAGATGAATTAATTTAAAAATAAAACGCCAATAATAAGACTCCCAGCAGAAATCCTGTCTTTGCTGAGGCGTCACAGGCACCACACGCAGATTCAGGAAAACGAAAAATATGAAAGGCATTACAACCACAGAGAAGGGCGATATAGCCCAGCTCCAGTGGTGCATGTCTGCTTTTAACGTCATTGAGCATACACAGGAGGGAATATACATCCTGCTGGAAGGCTCCATGACCTGGCAAGACTGCACCGATACCTACGAGTTATCCGCCAATGAGTTGATGTTCGTACGCCGTGGCAATTATGCGGTTTGTACCGGTGAAGCACCTTGCCACCTGCTTTGGTTACCCCTTTCAAATACCTTTCTGCAAGGTTTCTTGCAACGTTTTGGTTCACTGCTGAGCGACGTGCCCAGAATTGACTCCATGGCACCCAGTCTGTTGCCATTTTGTGCCTCGCCACTATTGGCCCAATGTATTCAGGGTTTACGTGGCTTGACCGAACATGAATACCCGCCGACATTAGCTCAGTTACGTACTGAGGAGCTGTTGTTTCTATTGGCTTTTGGTGAGTCCGGCCCTCAATTGATGTCGATTCTGCGTCAATTGAGCAACCGCCAGGTTGAACGATTACAGCACTTCATGGAAAAGCATTACTTGATGGAGTGGAAACTCAGTGAATTTGCCAAAGAATTTGGCATGGGCTTGACCACATTCAAGGAGCTTTTCGGGTCTATTTATGGAGTGTCTCCCCGAGCCTGGATCAGCGAGCGGCGTATTCTTTATGCTCATCAGTTATTACTCAATAGCGAGATGAGCATAGTGGATATTGCGATGGAAGCCGGGTTCTCCAGCCAGTCCTATTTCACCCAGAGTTATCGCCGCCGTTTCGGTTGTACGCCAAGTCGCGCCAGACATGGCAAAGATTAACGTCGGACTAAAATAATCTGACGTTTTTTATAAGTCAGGGAAGGGCTTAATGGATAGAATGGTCGCATATCAAAACATTATCCCATTATTGCCCGCAGCAAAATGAGCAAGGCATAGCATGAGTCAGCAAGATCACCAATCTCCCAAACGAGGTCTGTTTGCAGGCCGCCGGGTCACTGTCGTCCAGTCAGCGTCTCTTTGTAAAGACCAGCTGGTTGGTCAGCAGTCCGTGCTCAGCTATCAGGATGCCGGTGTGTTGACTGCCCAGCAGATGAGCCTGTTGCAGCGGGTGTTGCCCAGAACCCGTCTGGAGTGTCTGCTGGCATCGGTCTGGTTTCAGCGCCGCGTGGATGTCGCCATGGCCGTGTCACGTCAGGATCTGCAGCGGATCCTGCGGTTGGCTGCGGGTGAGGAGGGTGACTGGATTGCCCAACTGGGGGATAGCATCAATCTGGCAGAGCGGTCGCAGTTATGGCATTGGGTATTATATCCCTTGCATCGCTGGTGGGTCTGTCATCAGGAACCCCTCCACACCGGCTGGATCAATGAGTTGGCACAGTTGCAGGTCATGCGGCGGCAGTTGCATGCTCAGGCCGCCTTCTGGCAGACGGTGGTGGATGTACAGTCTGGCATTGAGAGCAAGATTGCAGCCCAGCTGGCTCAGCTGACCCAGCGTGAACGGGAACTGCAACAGCTGCAAGCCGAATGTGAAGATCGCCTTCATCTGGCCTGGCCTGCCTGGTATGGGCAGAAGACTGAGGAGGGTGACCCGAATGTGCTCATGCCGGTACCGCTCGAGCTGGAGGCATTCTGGCATGCCCTGCAGGTGTTACCGCATCAATCCACAGCTGCTCAGATGTTGCACGAGTGGCTTGCTGAAAGAGGGCTGGCCCTTTCTCAGGACCGCTTCTACTGGCAGCCACCGGCCCGCTAGATAACCCGAGGAACTATGCAAAATCTACTTAATCGATTGGCCGAAAAGCTTGGCCAAGGGCCTTTTGTTGCCGACGTTCAGGGCAAATATCATTTGCGACTCGATGGTTATCCTCTGTTTTTGCTACCCAGGCACAACGAACTGCTGCTGAGCACTCCCCTGGCAAGCGCCGTCATGTCAGAAGGTAAATCTCTGGATCCGGCATTGTTGAAACGCCTCTTGCAACAGGTTGTGGCCTGGGGACGCCATGCCCCCCAGGCTCTGACACTCGATGAGCTCGGCAATCTGCAACTGGAAGCCAGGCTGGAGCTTGACGGACTTGATGAACACCAGCTGGAAGTCTTTCTGAGCCAGCACATTACCTTGCTGGAGCGGCTGGAACCCCAGTTGAATGAGGCGGCCTTAGCCCCGGAATGGAGACAGATGATATGGCATCCGTAAACATGCAACGTCTGCTGCATCCTCTGCTATGGCTCGGCATGGGGATGATGATGTGGTCGCGTCCCACATTGGCACAAGAGCTTGACTGGTTGCCCATGCCCTATAGCTATGTGGCGGAAGGGGAAAGCCTGCGTGATGTGCTGGTCAACTTCGGTGCCAACTACGAGGTATCGGTCGTCGTCAGCGACAAGGTCAATGATCAGGTCAATGGCCAGTTCGAACATGATGAGCCGCAGGCGTTCTTGCAGCAGCTTGCCTCTCTCTACAACCTGGTCTGGTACTACGATGGCAACGTGCTGTACGTGTTCAAGAACAGTGAAGTTCAGTCTCGTCTCATCAAATTGGCACAGACTGGTGCGGCGGAATTGCAGCAAGCTCTGCAGCGTGCCGGGATCTGGGAGGCGCGTTTTGGCTGGCGACCAGACACAGACAATCGCCTGGTCTATGTTTCCGGCCCTCCCCGCTACCTTGAGCTGGTTGAACAAACTGCCCTGGCGCTGGAGCAACAGTCCCAATTGCGTAGCGAGAAGACGGGACCGCTTGCCATCGAGATCTTCCCGCTCAAGTATGCTTCCGCGACCGATCGTTCCATTCAGTATCGCGATACGGATGTTGAAGCACCCGGCGTTGCCACCATTCTCTCTCGCTTGCTCAGCGATGCTGGCGTACAGATGGTCAATGGTGAGGGCACAAAAGGGGGCACATCCCATTCAGGGCAGGCAATTGTGCAGGCTGATCCTTCCCTTAATGCCGTGCTGGTGCGCGATGCTCCGGAGCGGATGGCCATGTATAGCAAATTGATTGCTGCACTGGACAAGCCGTCTGCCCGTATTGAAGTGGCGCTCTCCATCATTGATATCAATGCCGAGGATCTCTCCCAGCTGGGGGTAGATTGGCGAGTCGGGATCCGTACCGGCTCCAACCAGCAGGTGATCATCAAGACCACCGGCGATCGCAAGGGCATTGAGGGGGGCGCAGCCCTCGGCAGCCTGGTTGATTCCAAGGGACTCGACTATCTGCTGGCCCGGGTCAATCTGCTGGAGAACCAGGGCAATGCCCAGGTTGTCTCCCGGCCGACACTGCTGACCCAGGAAAACACCCAGGCGGTGATCGACCACAGCGAAACCTACTACGTCAAGATCAGTGGCGAGCGGGTGGCGGAGCTGAAAGGGATCACCTATGGCACCATGTTGAGAATGACACCCAGAGTGATCCAGCTGGGGGACAGACCGGAAGTGAGTCTGAGCCTGCATATCGAGGATGGTAATCAAAAACCAAACAGCTCGGGTCTGGATGGCATTCCCACCATCAGTCGTACCGTGGTGGATACCATAGCTCGGGTGGGGCATGGCCAGAGCCTGCTGATCGGCGGTATCTACCGCGATGAACTGAGCGAAAGCCTGAGCAAGGTGCCTTTTTTGGGCGACATCCCCTACCTGGGCGCCCTGTTTCGCAGCAAAGAGAGTCAGACACGCCGTCAGGTTCGGCTCTTCATCATCGAGCCTCGGCTGATCGACGATGGCATCGCTCACTATCTGTCGCTGGGGCATGGCCAGGATCTGCGTGCAGGTGTGCTGGGGGTTGACGAGATATCGAACCAGAGTCTCTCCCTTGGCAAGGTACTGGGAGGTGCCCAGTGTCAGCCGTTGGCGGCCGCTCGCGAGGTGCAGCAACTGATGCGCCAGGGAGGCAAGAGTTCTTCTTTGACGCAATGCCAGATGGGCAATGAACTGGGGTGGCGGCTGGTCGAAATGGGCAAGGCGCAGAAGTGTACGCCGGCATTGACCTGGTGCGTGCAAGCCGGGGAAGCCCGATGAGCTGGAAATGTCGCATATACCGCGGGTTGAACCACGGCGTTGAAGTGCCCCTGCCGGAGGGGCGCCTGATAATCGGTGCCGATCCGCTGCAAGCCGACCTGGTATTGGTGGACGAGGGCATGGCGCCTGTTCATCTGATGTTGATGGTGACGGCGGAGGGCATCGTACTGCAGGAGTGGGCCGAGGGCGTGATGCCGACTCAGGATGGGGAAGTGTTGGCTGCTGGGGCTTTGCTCAAGGCGGCAACCCGGCTGGAAGCGGGCCCGCTGCTCTGGAGTTTTTGTGATAGCAGTCGTTCGTTGCCAGAGCAACTTGAGCCACTGACTACCGTGCAGACGGCCCTTCGCCCACCGAAACGGGCTGCACGCGCCGATGTCTGGATGGGAGGGCTATGCCTGATGCTGATCATCGCCGTGCTGGCACTGCTAGGGCATGGCTGGTGGCAGGGGAGCAGTGAAAATGATGCGGCACGCCAGGAGCAGGCTCTGAAGCGTTTCCTTGTTGCGCCAGCCTATCAGCAGGTCACGCTGATTAACGATGCCCATGGCATTTGGCAGCTGGCTGGTTATGTCGATGAGAACAGCACGCGACTAGCCCTGCAGCAGTATCTGGAGGGGAACGGCTTTAATTATCGGCTGGACGTTCGCACCATGGAGGATCTGCGTCAGGGGGCCGGCTTCATCTTGCAAAAGCTGGGGTATGAGCGACTCCAGATCCGCAATGGCAAGGAACCTGGCTGGCTGCGGCTAAGTGGCGAGATTGATACGCAGGATCCGAAATGGAGCACGCTCGATACGCTACTAAGGCAAGAGGTGCCCGGTGTGCTGGGGATTGAGAATCAGGTTCAGGTGGCAGGGGCCTATCGCAAACGACTGGATGACCTGCTGCAGGAGCAGGGGTTGGCCGGGCTGTTGCGCGTGGCTGAAACCAGCGGCCGTATCGAGGTGTCCGGCCAGCTGGACAGTGCCCAGCTTGCCAAGTTTCAACTGACCCAGCAGCAATTCAAGCGCGAGTTCGGTTCCCACCCGGTGCTGGAGCTGGTGAATCAGGAGCGGATCCCACGTCAGGATGAGCTGGAGTTTGAGGTACGCAGTGTCTCGTTTGGCCGGATTCCTTACGTGACCCTGGCGGATAACCAGCGGTATCCAATCGGTGGGGCGACTGCCAATGGGGTTCGCGTATTAGCGATTCGTCCTGATGCCGTGGTGGTCAGCAAGGGCAAACAGCAATACATCGTCAAGTTAAAAGGAGTCGAGCGTCATGATGACCAATTTGGAAACGCGACTGTCCGGCGCTGAGCCGGTATTTGCCCGCGAGCTGCATGCGCAGCTTGTCCAGGCGCTGGGTGACGTGAAGCGGCAACTGCTGCGCGGGGGTACCCAGCTGCAGTATCAGCAGTGGCAACAGGAAGCCGACGCCATCGAGGCGGGGCTCAAGATTATTGGCAAGATAGAGGAGCACAACCATGGCTGATTACTTCGAGTACAAGAATACGAGTTCCATTACCCTCGACCAGGTAGCATCAAACCTCTCCACACAGGCCAATGCCGCCAATAAAGAGGTCAAAGCGGCAATCGAGGACATGAAAAATGCCTCTGACAACCCGGCCCTGCTGGCCGAGCTGCAGCACAAGATCAACAAATGGTCGGTGGTGTACAACATCAACTCTACCGTGACGCGGGCGATGAAAGACTTGATGCAGGGCATTTTACAGAAGATCTGATGATGAACGTCCAACTCAAAAAACAACTGGCAGAACTGGCCTTGGCTGGAACAGGGCATCATTGCCACCAGGAGGCCGCATCCATTGCCGACTGGCTGGCGCAAGAGGAGTGCATGGCCGAATGCGTCACGTTGATCCGCCTCTCATCCTTGATGAATCAGGGGGACTATCAGAGCGCACTGCTGCTGGAAACCTCGCACCACTCTGCGGATGTTGAACCCTGGTTCGCCCTGTGTGAATGGCGGCTCGGCATGCACGATGAGCTGGTATTGCGCTTGGCAAGGCTGGAAGCGAGCGGTCAGCCCTCCCTGTGTCAGTTTGCGGCCGGCTTGCGTGAGCAGATGGCGTCATGAAGATTGAAGGCAGTGAGCGTCCGCCTCAAAGCGGATTTGCTGATACCGAACTACTTCCCAGGCAACAGATTCAACATCAGTTTGAACGGCTGCTGGCAAAAGCAGATGAGCCTACCCTGTTCAGTCGCTGGCAGCAGGGGGCTGGGCTTGAGACCCTGCTCGAGGGTGCTTCGCCTTCTGCTCAGCGGGACCTGCTCTGGCAGATCCATCAGCAGGGAGGAGAACATGCCCAGGCGGTTGGCAAGCGACTGTTCCAGCCTGTCACCGACAAGTTGGTGGCACATTTTTCCGGCCGTCAGCTGCCTGTCGTTGCTGCCATTGACCAGCCTGAGCTGCGCGCGCTGATGCGAGAGTTTGATCCACTGTCATCACGGCGGGAAACGGTGCTGCTGAATGTGATGGCAGATATCAAGAAGGCTGCCAACGGAACTCAGGTTGACCTGGCATATCTCGAGGAATTGGCTCGTCGTGAGCTGATGACGTTGATCCCGCTTAACGGCGTGGTGAACAACCTGATACGGCATTCACACAAACTTGATCTGGAGGCGTAATGGAGATTACCCAGTCAGCCCAGGCGGTCGTGACCAGCCTGGATGAGTTGAAAACGGCGGACACTGCCTCTTCCCAAGTTGCCAGCTTTGAACAGGCGATGAGCGCTCCATCCCAAGGCATAGGCGGTTCTTTGCTTGGTGAGCTGGGGGAAATAAAGCAGCAGTTTGTGGAGGCCAAGGAGAGCCTGCGGGCCGAGCTGTCGACGCCGGGAGACGATCCCAACAGCCTGATGCAGATGCAGTGGGCGCTGATGCGTATCACCATGCAGGAAGAGCTGATTGCCAAGACAGTTGGCAAGATGAGTCAGAACGTAGAAACCCTGTTGAAGACCCAGTGAGGTAGTGTGAAGAGATCGATGCTGATGGGGGTGTTGTGCACCTCACTGCTGCTAGGTGGCTGCAAAGTGGAGCTCTATACCGGAGTCAGTCAGAAAGAAGGTAATGAAATGCTGGCGTTGCTGCGTACCGAGGGGATCTCCTCAGACAAGCAGCCGGACAAGGATGGCAATATCAAGTTGTTGGTGGAGGAGTCCGATGTAGCGCAAGCCATCGAGGCACTCAAGCGCAAGGGCTATCCGCGGGAGAGTTTCTCCACCTTGCAGGATGTATTTCCCAAGGATGGTCTCATCTCTTCGCCTACCGAAGAGCGGGCGAGGCTCAACTACGCCAAAGCCCAGGAAATTTCCCATACCCTCTCGGAGATCGATGGCGTATTGGTCGCGAGAGTACATGTGGTGCTGCCTGAAGGCAATGAAGGGATCAGCAAGAAACCCTTACCCGCTTCGGCATCCGTTTTCATCAAGCATGCCGCCGATATCCAGCTGGACAGCTATATTCCGCAGATCAAGCAGCTGGTCAACAACAGCATTGAAGGATTGGCTTACGATCGGATCAGCGTGGTGCTGGTACCTTCGGCCGATATTCGCCAGATGCCTCTGGTATCGCGAAACACCAGCCTCTTCTCCATCGAGGTGAGTGAGTCGTCGAAGTGGCGGCTGGCAGGGCTGATTGCCCTGTTGTTGATGCTGGTCGTGACCACCAATCTGGCCCAGTACATGTGGCACCGGAGCCGGAGTCGTTGATGACGGTAGGCCTGACACCTTATCAATTGCGCTTCTGTCCGGCAGCTTATCTTGATGACGGCCATTTTCCCGATTCATGGCGCTGGCTGCAGGATGCACTGCCTGACTGGCGTACCCACCCCGCCGTTAATGAAGCGCTGCTTGAGGAGCTGGCCTTGGACATTGCCTATGAGTCGCCCTCATCCCTTGGCGGCTTGGCATTATTCCCCCAGTCTGAGCTCGCGAGTACCTTGTCACACCTTGGCGCCGTGTTGCATGGGGAGGCCATTCGTCATTGTCTGCAGGGGAGCACGCTGCGCCATATCATCGGCTTGTTGGGGGAAGAGGGGCACAGGAATCTGCTGTCCCAGCTTGATCTGTTGATCGGCCCCTGGCCTGCAGGCTGGCAGCAGCCGTTGCCGCTTGAACTGAATGGCTCTTATCTGGAAGCGGCTGGCTTGCAATTCTGGTTGGCAGCCGCAGGGAATGTTGAACCTGGCTGGGCTCGCAGGCTTGCCCTGCGTCTTCCTCCATCATCCACCGTACCATCCTGGCATCTGGCGAGTGAGTCGTTGCCACTGGCTCGGGCGCTCTGTCTTAAAATCGCCAAACAGGTCACACCACAATGCTGCCATTTGTTGAAATAAAGAGTGAACACCTACAACTGGAGCCTGGTCAGCGGATCCTGCGCAGTCAGGATTACCAATCTTATCTGAGTGCCCAGGCACTGGTTGAGGCGGCCAGGGAACAGGCGGCCGAGATTGTGCAGGACGCTCGTACCGTGTACGAGCAACAGCGCGAGCTTGGTTGGCAAGCTGGCATGGAGCAGGCTCGCCGTGAACAGGCGGTGTTGATCCACCAGACTCAACTGCAGTGCCAAGAGTACTATCGCACTGTAGAACAGCAGATGAGCGAGGTGGTGTTGCAGGCCGTGCGCAAGATCCTGCATGACTATGATCAGGTTGCGTTGACCCTCAAGGTTGTGCGCGAGGCACTCTCGTTGGTGAGCAACCAGAAGCAGGTCACGGTGCGGGTGCACCCTGAGCAAGTCACGGCGGTACGGGATCAAATCGCCAGGGTACACAAGGATTTCCCGGAGATCGGTTATCTGGATATTTCCGCCGATGCCCGGCTCGATCAGGGGGGGTGTATCCTGGAAACCGAAGTGGGGATCATTGATGCCAGTCTGGATGGTCAGCTGGAGGCACTGTCACGGGCCATTTCCATGACGCTTGAGCGGGGCGACCATCCTGCTCATTAATTCGTACCATGTCAGGCGATTTGCGCCACAGAGTATATGTCACTCTGCTGCCGCTGTTGCAGAGAGGATGCGGTCCCCGTCCAGGCTAGCAATCTATTTGTCTGAAAATCACCGCTGATGATGGAGTTGAGCGCCTCCGCCATCTTTAGAAAAGCCCCCGGCAACTTGGTTGCCGGGGGCTTTTTGCTATCCGGGTGCCGGTGTATTCGGGTCATGGCACCGTGGTGGATATCGGCGGCTGGTATTTATTGAGTACCAGCAAGGTGAGCAGGCAGCAGGCGGCGCCGGCGTAGAAGGTGAAAGCGGGGCCCAGATGGTCCCACAGCAGGCCGGCCAGCAGGCTGGCCAGCAACATGGCGAGGCCGCAGATGAGGTTGAAGAAGCCAAACGCGCTGCCGCGCAGATCCGCCGGGGCCGTGGCGGCCACCATGGCGGCCAGCAGCCCCTGGGTCATTCCCATGTGAATGCCCCATAGCATCACCCCTGCCAGCAGCACGCCCCAGTGGGTACTGGTCGCCAGCACCAGGTCGGCGGCAATCAGCACCAGCAATCCCCAGATCAGCAGGGTGCGGTGACTCATGCGATCCGAGAGGCGGCCGAACGGGTAGGCGCTGAGGGCATAGATCAGATTCATCGCCACCATGACCAGCGGCACCAGCGCCAGCGCCATGCCGCTTTGCTGGGCACGCAGCACCAGAAAGGCTTCGCTGAAGCGGGCCAGGGTAAACAGGGCGCCGATCAGCAGCACCCAGCGATAGGGTTTACCTAGCCGGCGCAGGCTGTCGCGTCGCTCGCGCCGGTCGCTCTCTTTGGGTTCACGCAGGCCGATGGCGAGCAGGGCGACCGAGGCCAGCCCAGGAATGACCGCCAGCCAGAAGATGGCGCGAAAATCATCGTGCCAGAGCAGCATCAATCCGACGGCCAGCAGTGGCCCCAGCAGGGCGCCGACCGTGTCGAGGGACTGGCGCAGGCCAAAGGCGGCACCGCGCAGCTCAAGGGGGGTAAGGTCGGCCACCAGCGCATCGCGGGGGGCGCCCCGAATGCCTTTGCCAATTCTGTCCAGCAGGCGGGCAGTCAGTATCAACCCGCTGCCAGTGGCGATGGCGAACAGCGGCTTGGTCAGCGCTCCCAGCCCGTAGCCCAGCAGGGCCAACCCCTTTCGTCTCCCCAGATAGTCGCTCAAGGTGCCGGAGAAGACCTTGACCATCAGTGCCGTGGCCTCCGCCATCCCTTCGATGAACCCGATGGTGAGGGCGCTGCTGCCGAGCACGGTCACCATGAACAGGGGCAGCAGGCTGTGGATCATCTCGGACGAGATGTCCATCAGCAGGCTGACGAAGCCCAGTACCCAGACCCCGCGCGGGATCTGGCGGGAGGGTGGGGTCGAGTCTTGTCTGTTGCCTGTCGTCATCGGGGGGAGCCTTGCCTAGCATCAGTTCCCACAGAGCATAGCCAGCCCGGCGACCCAGAGGCGGCCGGGCTGGCTTGCTGCGTGATTACTGTTCGATATCGATCTCAGCCCGAACCAGTTGCCGGTTGCGCAGAGTGGAGATCAGCACCAGCGTGGCGATGGCGGCCAGCAGGGTGAAGGAGGCGGAGTAACGGCTCAGCTCCAGCCCGCCCTTGCTGAGCGGCTTGTCCAGAAAATCCCCCACCACGGCTCCCAGCGGCCTGGTCAGAATGAAGGCGGCCCAGAACAGCAGGGTCCGCGACACCCGGGTCAGGTAGTAGGTCGCCACGATGGCGGCCAGCATGCCACCGAAAAGCACGGCACTGCCTGCATAACCAAAGCCGGCCTCGTCTGCGGTCCAGTCACCCAGTGCGGTGCCCAGCGTCTGGGAGAACATGATGGTGACCCAGTAGAACAGCTCGGTGCGCGGGGTGGTAATGCTGCCGGTGGAGATGCTGCCCTGCAGCCGATACCAGAGCAGGAAGGAGCCCATCAGCAAGGCCAGCAGCAGGGTGGAACCACCGGCATAACCCAGCCCGAGCGAGCGATCGGCAAAGTCTGCCAGGGTGGTGCCGACCGTGGTGGTGGCGATGATGGTGGTCCAGTAAAGGAGGGGGTTATAGGAGGTCGCTGCGATCTGCGCGCTGACCGACACGAAGAAAATCACGGCAAAGATGGCCGTGCTCACCAGATAACCGAGTTCCATCGACATGGATACGGCGTCACCCCCCGTCTCCCCCAAGGTGGTCGCCAGAATCTTGATGACCCAGAATGCCAGGGTGATCTCTGGCACCTTGCTGATTGCTGCGCTGTTGCTGTTGTGCATGTTAACCCTCTCTCGCATCTGTCGTGTGACGAGGACTCGTCAGGGAACAGCCTCGCCGAGCAGTCTTAAGCAAAACTTAAGGACGAGCGGCCGTGTTGAAAAAGAGTGGTGCGAGCGCCAGGCGGGAAGATGAGTAGTATATGCGTGGCTGTTTTTTTGAGCGGTTGCATAACACGGGTATCTTAATTTTTCCTTAAGTATCGTCGGCTAGGCTGTCAGTTTGCTGATGCTTGTTGATATGCAACACATTATTGAAGATATTTGAAAATAGTATATTTGGTGTTTTCAGCACGCTGTTACTATCCGGCGCCAAATATCGGCGTGTCGACTCTGGTTCGGCTATTTCGACGTGTAATAAAGAAGCGTAACAGGGAGATATGCATGCCTTCTTTTCTTAGAATAAGAATTGTTCCATTTATTTTGTTGTTGGCATTTATCTTTGCCTTCTTGCTCAACTGGCCAGTCCTGCTGCATTTTTATGAGATATTGACGCAGCTTGAGCATTTTAAAATCGGGTTTGCCATCTCCATTCCCATCGTATTGGTAGCGGCATTGAACTTTGTATTCATGCCATTCTCTGTGCGTTATTTCATCAAGCCTTTCTTTGCCTTTCTGTTTATCACCGGTGCCATTGCCAGCTACACCATGATGAAATACAAGGTGCTGTTTGATGGCGACATGATCCAGAACATCTTTGAGACCAACCAGAGCGAGGCTTACTCCTACCTGAGCGTACCCATCGTGGTCTGGGTATTGCTGGCCGGCGTGCTGCCGGCGGTACTGCTGTTCTTCGTCAAGATAGAGTATCCGGCCAAATGGTATCAGGGCCTGTTGCAGCGCGGGCTCTCCATGCTGGCCTCGCTGGCGGTATTGGGGCTCGTCGCCGCAGCCTACTATCAGGACTATGCCTCGGTCGGGCGCAACAACCAGACCCTGAACCGGGAGATCACGCCGGCCAACTACATGTACAGCACCACCAAGTATCTCTACAAACGCTATCTGGCGGAGCCGGTGCCGTTCCAGCGCATGGGCGACGACGCCAAGCGGGTGGCCAGCAAGGAGAAGCCGACCATGATGTTCCTGGTGGTGGGGGAGACGGCGCGCGGCAAGAACTTCTCCATGAACGGCTATCACAAGGAGACCAACCCCTTCACCAGCAAGCAGGCGGGGATCATCTCCTTCAACGACGTGCGCTCCTGCGGCACGGCGACGGCGGTCTCGGTACCCTGCATGTTCTCCAACATGGGGCGCAACCAGTTCGACGGCAACCAGGCCCGCAACAGCGAAGGGCTGCTGGATGTGCTGCAAAAGAGCGGTATCTCCATCTTCTGGAAGGAGAATGACGGCGGCTGCAAGGGCGTGTGCGATCGGGTGCCGAACATGGTGGTCAAGCCCAAGGATCACCCCAAGTTCTGCGACAAGAACACCTGCTATGACGAGGTGGTACTGGAGGGGCTGGACGACGAGCTGGCCGGCATGAAGGGGGACAAGCTGGTGGGCTTCCACCTCATCGGCAGCCATGGCCCGACCTATTACAAGCGTTATCCGGGGTCGCATCGCCATTTCCTGCCGGATTGCCAGCGCAGCGATATCGAGAACTGCACCGATCAGGAGCTGGAGAATACCTACGACAACACCATTCGCTACACCGATTTTGTGATTGCCAGCATGATCGAACGGCTGAAAAAATATGAAGACAAATACAACACGGCGCTGATCTATATTTCCGACCATGGCGAGTCACTGGGGGCATTGGGGCTCTATCTGCACGGCACCCCTTACAAATTTGCACCGGATGATCAGACCCGGGTGCCCATGCAGGTGTGGATGTCGCCCGGTTTCTCCAAAGAGAAGGGAATGAACCTCGACTGTCTGCAGCAAAAGGCAGCCAATACCCGTTATTCCCACGACAACCTGTTTTCGTCCATGCTGGGGATCTGGGATGTGAATACGGCGGTATATGACCAGCAGCTGGATATCTTCAGCCAGTGTCGCAGCGTGCAGTAACGCCATATTGAGATAAAGGGGAGCCTGGCTCCCCTTTTTATTTGGGCGCAGCCTGATGATGACCCGTGAGCGGCTTGCCAACCTGACCAGATGGGTCGGGTAAACCGCGTTATCTGGTGTATGATGTCATTGCTCATTTATTGTGCTGTGTGCCAACGGGATGTGGCGAAGCTGACCTCCAGGGAAAGCGGCGAATTAATCTGCCAGCAGCTGAGTAATTTTATTTCGGGGGCGAGGCTCGTCTTTTGCAAAAAAGTCGATATAAAGTGGGATGCCATGCTGGGCGGGGGCATTTTCCGGGCAGCCAGGGCCAAACTGGCCATGTCATCAGTGCCGACTGTTCGCCGCCCACGGCCCATAAAACATCTATTTGAAGGCCAAGGCGCGAAGGAGTGCAGTCTGTGCTTCCCGCTGCGGGTGGCCATGTTCAGCAACGTGACGCGCATGGCCATGGCCTCGCGTCGGTAGGGATCGGCAATGCGGCGTCATCTGTTTATCTGGTTAGGCCCGTTATGTAGCTTGTTGTTGTTGGGGGCGGCCCTGGCCGTGCTCTATCGTTTGACTCACCTCTGGCACTGGCACGACATCCGGCTGGCCATCTGGTCTTTGCCGCTGCCGCTGCTGGGCGGTGCTCTGTTGTTGACCCTGCTCAGCTATGTTTGCCTCTGCTGCTACGACATGCTGGCGGTGCACGCCCTCGGCAAGCGGCTGCCCTGGCAGCAGGTGGGGGTTACCTCGTTCATCGCTTACACCTTCTCCAACACCCTGGGTTTCGCCCTGCTGACCGGCTCGTCGGTGCGCTATCGCATCTACTCGTCGCTGGGGCTCGGCACCGGGGAGGTGGCCAGGATCATCGTCTTCTGCTCGGTGACCTTCTTCCTCGGCCTGCTGGCCTGGGGGGGCACGGCCCTGCTGGTGGGGCAGGCCACCACCTTGCTGCCGGACTGGCCGCTGTGGGCCGATCAGCTGCTCAACGTGGCGGGTGGACTGGCACTCTTGGCGGTGCTTGGCTACCTGTTCTGGCCAAAGCCTGCGTTGGTCTGGCGTGGCCACGAGCTGGTGTTGCCGGTATTCAGAACCCGGCTGCTGCAACTGCTGGTGGCGCTGCTGGACTGGATGGCTGCCGCCGCCGTGCTCTATGTGCTGCTGCCGGCGGACAGCGTCTCCTATCCGGTGCTGCTCAGTGCCTTCGTGCTGGCCAGCTTCCTCGGGGTGCTGGCCCATGTGCCCGGCGGGATCGGGGTGTTCGAGGCGAGCATGAGCCTGCTGCTGGCCAAATACCTGCCAGTGGACAAGCTCTTGGCCTCCCTGCTGCTCTATCGCTGCATCTATTACGTGCTGCCCTTCCTGTGCGCCCTGCTGCTGTTCACCAGCCAGGAGCTGCTGCAGCAGAAGGCGCGCTGGAGCCGGTTGCAGGGCATCATGACCGCGGTACGCGAGTTCCTGCCGGCGCTGATCAGCCTGGGAGCGTTCGCGGCGGGCAGCCTGCTGCTCTGCTCGGGGATGATCCCCACCATGCGCGGGCGCATCGAGATGTTCCTGCAGGTATTGCCGCTGCACCTGCTGGAGCTCTCCCATGTGCTTGGCAGCGTCAGCGGCGTGCTGCTGATCCTGCTGGCCCGCAGCCTCTACCGGCGCCACGATGCGGCGTTTCGCATCACCCAGCTGCTGCTGGGGCTGGGGATGATCTTCTCCCTGCTCAAGGGGTTCGACTGGGAGTCGGCCCTGCTGCTCGGGCTGTTCCTGCTCATCATCACTCCCTGCCGATCACTGTTCTATCGCAAGGGCTCCCTGCTGCACGCCCAGTTCACTCCGGGCTGGCTCATCTCGGTGGGGGCCGTGCTGCTGGGGGCGCTCTGGCTGCTGCTCTTCTCCTACCGTCAGGTGGAATATGACCACGCCCTCTGGTTCCACTTCTCGCCCCATGGCGCCGCCTCCCGCGGGCTGCGGGCCATGGGCAGCGTGGTGGCCGTGCTGGCCGTGGTCGGGGTGGCCCAGCTGCTGGCGCCGCTGCGGGTCTCCGGGCGCAAGCCGGAGCCGGAGGAGCTGGCCCGCGCCCATGCCCTGGTGCTGCGCGAGGGGGGCGGTCATGGCTACCTGGCCCAGCTTGGCGACAAGTCACTGCTGTTTCATCCCGGCGGCGAGGCATTTTTGATGTACGGCGTCGAGGGCAATGGCTGGATCGTAATGGGGGATCCCATCGGTCAGCCTGAGCTTATCGAGGAGCTGCTCTGGCAGTTTCGCGAGCTGTGCGACCAGCACGATGCCAGCCCGGTGTTCTACCAGGTGTCGGCCCGCTATCTGCCGCTCTATCTGGAGCTGGGCCTGATCCCGTTCAAGCTGGGGGAGGAGGCCATCGTCGATCTGGCGGCCTTCGAGCTGGCCGGCAGCCGGCTGCGCAACCTGCGCCAGAGCCATGCCAAGGGCAAGCGGGAGGGGTTGTCGTTCGAGGTGGTGGCGCCTGAATGCGTGCCTGCACTGTTACCGCGCCTCAAGGAGGTGTCAGACACCTGGCTGCAGAGCAAGCAAGGCAAGGAGAAGGGCTTCTCGGTGGGCAGCTTTGAGCCCGCCTACCTCAGCCTGAGCCCGGCCGCGCTGGTGCGTCACGAGGGGCAGATCGTCGGTTTTGCCAACCTCTGGGTCAGCGACAACAAGGAGAGCCTCTCCATCGATCTGATGCGCTACAGCCTGGACACGGGCACGGCGCCCATCATGGACTTCCTGTTCGTCGAGCTGCTGCTGTGGGGCAAGGCCGAGGGCTACACCAGCTTCAACCTCGGCATGGCGCCCATGTCCGGTTTCAACGATCACCCCCTGAGCGGCTACTGGGCCCGGCTTGGCAACACCATCTTCACCCGGGGCAGCCGTTTCTACAATTTTCAGGGACTCAGACGCTACAAGGAGAAGTTCTCGCCGGACTGGGAGCCGCGCTACCTGCTCTGTACCAGCAAGCTGGTGCTGCCGAGGGTGCTGACCAACCTGATATCCCTGATCAGCCGAGGCCCGTTCGGGCTCATCAAAAAATAGGAGTCGGCCATGAAAATCCTGTTATTGCTGCTGGCGTGCTGCGCCTTTTCGCTCTCTGCCGCGCCGGTGAAAGAGGAGCTGGGGCTGGTGGAGCTGCCGGTGGCACAAGCCTCAAGCGCCCCCATGGTGGTGTTCATGAGCGGTGACGGCGGCTGGGCGGCGCTGGACAAGGGGCTCAGCGCCCAGCTGCAGCAGCACGGCATGCCGGTGGTGGGCTGGAGCTCGCTCACCTACTACTGGAAGAAGAAGGATCCACAGCAGGTCACCGCCGACCTGGTGCGGATCCTGGATGATTACCAGTCCCGCTGGGGGCGCCAGCGCTGGCTGCTGGTGGGCTTCTCCTTCGGTGCCGAGATAGTGCCCTTCGTCATCAACCGGTTGCCCGAACCTTATCGCAAGAGCCTGATCGGGGCCGTGATGCTCTCACCCTCGACCGCCTCCGACTTCGAGATCCACGTCAGCGACATGGTGACCCACGACAAGGCGGGCAGCTATCCCACCCAGCCCGAGGTCAACGCCATCCACACCCTGCCGATGCTCTGCGTGCAGGGGGCGGATGACGACTCGCCGGCGCGGCTCTGTCCCCGTCTGCAACAGCCCAACGTGACCACTGTGACCCTGCCCGGTTCGCACCATTTCGAGGATGACTATCCGGTGCTGTTCAAGACCATTGCCAGCCATCTTTCACTGCAATAAATATCGCGCGTCGGCAGGAAATGTTGATTTAAATCAATGATTATTTCCTGCCGGCCCGATCCGTTCTCGGCTCGTCAGAATCTTTTTGAATTGACCTTTACAGGTGCTGATTGCTTCCCAACACTCTACTGAGCAACAACGTAAGAGTGGGGGCTACATGCGCGAACAAAAAGGCCATCTTGTTGATCAGGAAGTGGATTTCGCAGCTGATGAACAGCTGGTGTCCACCACGGATCTGCGGGGCGTGATCACCTACGCCAATGACAACTTCTGCCGGGTCGCCGGTTACAGCCGGGCCGAGCTGGTGGGGCAGCACCACAACATGGTGCGCCATCCCGACATGCCCAAGGCGGCATTTGCCGACTTGTGGGGCAAACTCAAGCAGGGCCAGCCATGGCGCGGCATGGTGAAGAACCGCTGCCAGGATGGTCGCTATTACTGGGTGGATGCCTACGTCACCCCCATCTTCGAGCAGGGCAAGATCAGCGGCTACCAGTCGGTGCGCTGCCGTGCCGATCCGCAGATGAAGCAGATCGCAGCCCGCACCTATGCGCGGCTGCGGGCGGCGGAGCAGGGCGGTGGCAAGCCCAGGATTTCGCTGGCGCGGCTGCGCCACGGGGTCGCGGTGGCCGGGTTGCTGGCGCTGGGCTGGCTCGGCACCGTGCAACTGGGCGGCTGGGCTGCGCTTTACATGGCGCTGCCGCTGATCTTGCTGGGGCTGCTCTATCGCCATGAGCTCATCACCACCCCCCGTTACCTGCAGCAACTGGCCGGCGAGTACGACAGCCTGACCCGGCTCATCTACTCGGGCCAGGAGCCAAGCGCCATCGCCGACTTCCACATCAAGCTGCTGCAGGCCCGCATTCGCACCGTGCTCGGCCGGGTGGATGATGCCACTCACGCCCTGCAGGATCTGGCGGTGCACCTGAAGAGTGCCTCCAGCGAGGCCAGCTCGGACATCGCCGAGCAGGATGCCCAGACCCAGCAGATGGCGGCCGCCATCACCGAGATGGCGAGCACGGCCCAGGAGATCGCCCGCAACATCCAGGATACCAACAGCCAGATTGCCGAAGCCAAGGCTCACTGCCAGCACACGGATCAGCAGTTGATCGAGACCGAGCACAAGATCACCGATCTGGCGAAGGAGGCGGAGCACGCCTTTGCCTCGGCGGTGGCACTGGCCAGCGAGTCGGATCGCATCGGGGTGCTGATGGGGGAAATTCAGGGCATTGCCGATCAGACCAACCTGCTGGCGCTCAACGCCGCCATCGAGGCGGCCCGGGCCGGCGAACAGGGGCGCGGTTTTGCGGTGGTGGCGGACGAGGTGCGTACCCTGTCTACCCGCACCCACAAGGCGACCGAACAGATCCAGAGCAGCATCGGCCAGATCCAGCGCACCCTGAACGGCTGGAAGGGGATGATGCAGAACAACCTGCAACAGACCCAGGCCTGCGTAGAGATGACCCGGATGGGATCGGACAGCCTGCACCAGGTACTAACGGAGATCGAGCTGGTGATGGACTTCTCGGCCCAGATCTCGGCGGCGGCGGAGGAGCAGCAGGCGGTGGTGGAAAACATCAGCCAGAACGTCAACCTCATCTCTCAGCACTCCCACGCCAACAGCAGCAAGATGCACGATGTCGATGAGTCGAGCGAGATCCTGCTGACCAAGGCCAGACAGCTCAAGTCCCTGGGGCAGACCTTCGGTTAGCCGCCGCTGCCATCCATACAACAATAAGGCCACCCGCGGGTGGCCTTATTGTTGTCGGGGGCTTGGGATCAGCCTGGGGGATCCGCCAGCGGAGCCCCCTTGTCGTGGTACATGGCGCGGTCGGCCTGGATGAGCCACTGCTCGGCGCGCCAGCCCGGCTGGTACTGGCTAATGCCGACGCTGATGCCGACCGCCAGCGGGACCCCTTCCACCTCGAACGGCGACTGCATGGTGGCCCTGATCTGCTCGGCGATGACGTCGGCCTGCGCCTGATCATGGCCCGGCAACAGCAGCACGAACTCGTCACCGGCCAGTCTGGCGAAGAAGTGCTGTGGCCCGAGGCTGCGGCTGATCCGCTCAGCCAGCTGGCAGAGGAGGGCATCGCCGTGGCTGTGGCCGAAGTTGTCGTTGACCTGTTTGAAGTCGTCAAGATCGCAAAACAGCAGGCAGCCGGGGGCTGGGCCCTTGATCTGGGCATCGAGCCGCTCCATCAGGCTCAGCCGGTTGGGCAGGCCGGTGAGCGGGTCGCGGCGAGCGAGCTGCCAGATCTCCTCCTCCCGCTGGCGGCGCAGGGCAATCTCGCGATTGAGCCGCTGATTGCACATCAATAGATAGAGGGCCAGCAGCAGGATCAGCACGCAGGCCGCCAGGCTCAGCAGGAACCAGGGACGCCAGAAGATCCACTGCTCGGAAGGGGCCTGATAGAGAAACTCGTGTAAGGAGACCGGTTTGGACACCAGCCCGATCTCGACCAACTGCTGCATGATGTGGGTCATGCGATCGGGATTCATATACCCGATCTCCACATAGAGCGGCTGGATCATCTCCTTGCTCACCTGCAGCTCGTACTCCATGTGGGCCTGACTGCGGTTGACGCCATACTCCTTGCGCAGCAGGGCGATGGCCTCCTGCGGGTGGGCGAGGGAGTAGCGCCAGCCCGCCAGGCTTGCGGCCCGAAACCGGGCCACCCGATCCGGATGGGCGCGCTCCTGTGCCTGGGTGGTGAACAGGATGTCGCTGTAGAAATCGATGCCGTAGTTGCGCGGATTGATGACGGAGACGGGGATGCCGCGCTCCTCCAGATAGAAGGGCTCGTTGCTGAGGTAGGCGTTGAAGATATCGACCCGGCCCTCGATGAGATCCTCGATGTTGACCGAAGTGGGCAGCGGGATGAGCTGGTGCTCATTGAGCCCCTGATAGAAGAGAGTGGCCAGCAGTTCGGCGTCCTGATGGGCCGAAAACATCATGATCCGTTTGCCACGCATGTCGTCAACGGTGAGAATGCCGCTGTCACGGCGAGCCAGAAAGATGGACGGGGAGTGCTGATAGACGCTGGCCAGCGCCAACAGCGGCTGGCCGCTGGCGTAGCTGGTGAGCACCTCGGTGTTGCCGACCCCGAAGTCGGCCCGCCCGCTCAGCACCTCTTCTACCGGGCTGATGTCCTTGCCGCCGGGCCGTATCTCGACGTCCAGCCCGGCACTGGCATAAAAGCCCTTGGCCTTGGCCATGTGATAGCCAACGAACTGGGGCTGATGCAGCCAGCGCAGCTGGAGTACGACCCGCTCCGGTGCCTCAAGGGTGGATTCGCTGGCCCGCAAGGGAACAGCATGACTGATGCCAATCAACAGCAGCCAAAGCAGGTATCTCTTCATCCGTGCGAGTCTTGTTCTGAGTGTTCATGGGGTGCGACCCCGCAGGGTCATGTTCTTGTAATTAAAAACATTCTAAAGGGTTATTGATGTACCGGATACTAGCGCAGCACAAAGATTTCATGGTTATCAACAAGGGGCCCGGGCTCGGCATGCATGACGAGACCGACGAGGCCGGTCTGCTCCATCCGGGCCTGGTCAGTCGGGTCAAGGCCGACACCGGTCTGCTGCTCTATCCGGTGCATCGGCTCGACAAGATGACCTCCGGGCTGGTGCTCTTGGCGCGCACCACCGAGGCCAACCGGGCCCTCAGCATGGCCTTTGCCGCGCGGGAAGTGAGCAAGCAGTATCTGGCCCTCTCCGATCGCAAGCCCAAGAAGAAGCAGGGCTGGGTGAAGGGGGACATGCAGAAGGGACGGGGCGGCAGCTGGATGCTGGCGCGCAGCCAGGACAACCCGGCCATCAGCTGGTTCGACTCCATCTCGGTGCGCGAGGGCTTGCGGCTCTACCGGATCAAGCCTAGAACCGGCAAGACCCACCAGATCCGGGTGGCCTTGAAGAGCGTGGGGGCGCCCATCCTCGGCGATGAGCGCTACGGCGGCACGGCGGCCGATCGCGGCTATCTGCACGCCTGGCGCCTCGCGTTCACCCTGGCGGGGGAGGCGTTCGACTTCGTCTGCCCGCCCGACGAAGGCACGCTGTTTGTGCTGCCCGAGTTGCACGCCGCCATCGCGGGGCTGGCCGAATGAAGGGGGTGACAGTGCCAGGCGTGCCGGATCTGCCCGCCAGCGGCTGGATCCTGGCGGATTTTGACGACACCCTGGCGCCGGATGACAGCCATGCCGGGCTGCTGCGTTTCATCCTGCGTCGTCGCATCTGGCCGCTGCTGCTGTGGCCGGTGATGGCGCTGGGCGGGCTGGTCTATCTGCTGCCAAGCCAGCGCCGGCGCGGCATTTCACTGATCTGGTGGGCCATCACCCTCGGGCTGTCGCCGCTGGGGTGGCGCCGCCTGGTGCGAGCCTACTGCCGCACCCGGCCTGGGCTGTTTCGCGAGGCGCGCGCCCTGCTGCTGGCCGAAGGGCAGCGCTGCTGGGTGCTCTCTGCCAGCCCTCGCGCCCTGGTGCGGGGCCAGCTCCATCAGCAACTGCCCGGCCATCTGCCTCATCGCATTCTGGGTTCGCGGATGCACTATCGCGTCGGCGGTCTGATGCCGCGTTTTTACTGCCACGGCCGTCACAAGATCCTGCCCGGGATCCACGCCCTCGGCGCCACCCTGGCCCTGAGCGACAGCCTGCACGACTTGCCGCTGCTGGCAGAGGGGCAGGCGGCCTGGCTCATCAACCCCACCCCGGCGCGGCTGCAACAGGCGCAGCAGGCATTGCCCCGCATCGAGCCCAGATACTGGTCCCTGTAAGGCAAAGCTGACAGCCTTGCGGGGCGCCACCGAGCGCGCCACAAGGCTGCGGCCTCAATGTCACAATCTATTTACATCTTTTGGCCATCCCCCCCGGCAAACTATCTGAACGCCGCCTCTTCTCTTCCACCGCGCCGCCACCTCTAATGAAACAAGTTGTTAACAATGCCGGTGGCGGCTGCCCGCAGCGCCCCGGTGTGACCCTCTTCGTTATCAGTCAATCGCAAGGAGCGCATCATGACGACCACTTCTTCTGCCCGTACTCACACCATCAATCCGCTCGGCACCGATGGTTTCGAATTCGTCGAGTACACGGCGCCGGATGCCAAAGGGATTGCCGCCCTCAAGGCGCTGTTCGTCTCGCTGGGCTTTGCCGAGGTGGCGCAGCACAAGCACAAGCAGTGCTGGCTCTACCGCCAGGGAGACATCAACTTCGTGGTCAATGCCGAGCCCCACTCCCAGGCCGAGCAGTTTGCCAGCCTGCACGGGCCGAGCGTCTGCGGCATGGCGTTTCGGGTGAGCGATGCCGGCAAGGCCCAGCAGTACGCCATCGGCAAGGGCGCCAAGCCGTTCGTCGGCAAGATTGGCCCCATGGAGCTCAACATACCCGCCATCTACGGCATCGGCGAGAGCACCCTCTCTTTCGTCGACCGCTACGGCGACAAGGGCTCCATCTATGACGTGGACTTCGTCTTCTATCCCGACTGGCAGGCGCGTATGGCCGAGGTGGATGCCGGGTTGTATGAGATTGACCACCTGACCCACAACGTGCAGCGCGGCAACATGGATGTCTGGTCCAATTTCTACGAGCGGATCGGCAACTTCCGGGAGATCCGCTACTTCGACATCGAGGGCAAGCTGACCGGCCTGCATTCCCGCGCCATGACCGCCCCCTGCGGCAAAATTCGCATCCCCATCAATGAATCTTCCGACGACAAGTCCCAGATCGAGGAGTACCTGCGTCAGTACAAGGGGGAGGGGATCCAGCACATCGCCATGGCGTCGAGCGACATCTACCACACCATCCGTACCCTGCGTGGCCGTGGTACCGGCTTTATGCCGACCCCGGACACCTACTACGAGAAGGTGGACAGCCGGGTCGAGGGGCACCAGGAGGATCTGGCGGCGCTCAAAGAGCTGCGCATCCTCATCGACGGCTCTCCCACCAAGGACGGCATTCTGCTGCAGATCTTCACCGACACTGTGATCGGCCCGGTGTTCTTCGAGATCATCCAGCGCAAGGGCAACGAAGGCTTTGGCGAGGGCAACTTCCAGGCACTGTTTGAATCCATCGAGCTGGATCAGATCCGCCGCGGGGTGCTCAATGATGCGTAACGGGAACTGCCACGGGCGGGTTGGTTGTCAAGCAAGGGAGGTTGGCGATGCGCAACTGGATTAACTTTCCCCACCGGGAGGGGACACACTCCCGCCAGGCTCATGCCGACCTGCCCGAGCAGGCCATCTATGAGCGCGAACTGGGCCGCTCCGGCTTTTTCGGGCCGGCCACCCACATGCACCACAAGCATGCCCCCACCGACTGGGTCAACTGGGAGGGGCCGCTGCGCCCGCGCCTGTTCGATCTCAATGCCCTCGGCGAGGAGGTGAGCTCCCTCTCCCCCTGGGTGATGCCGGATATTCTCAGCAACCCCCACTGCCGTTACCGCATCTGGCGCCTGCATGAGCCCATGCCGTTTCTGGTGCGCAACGCCGACGGCGACGAGCTCCTGTTCATCCATGAGGGCAGCGGCGAGTTCTACTGCGACTACGGCCACCTGACCCTGCGCGATGGCGACTACCTGGTGATCCCCCGCGGCACCATGTGGCGCATCGAGCCGACGGCGCCCCTGTTCATCCTGATGATCGAGGCGACCAACGACAGCTACCAGCTGCCGGACAAGGGGCTGGTGGGCAATCACGCCATCTTCGATCCGGCAGCGCTGGACGTGCCGGCCATCAACGAGCGCTTCCTGGCCCAGCAGGATGAGAACCCCTGGTCGCTGCAGGTGAAGCGTCACAACCAGGTCTCGGTCATCACCTGGCCGTTCAACCCGCTGGATGCGCAAGGGTGGCACGGGGATCTCTGCGTGGTGCGCCTCAACTGGCGGGACATCCGCCCGCTGATGAGCCATCGCTACCACCTGCCGCCCTCGGCTCACTCCACCTTCGTGGCGAGCCGGTTCGTGGTCTGCACCTTCGTGCCGCGCCCCATCGAGAGCGATCCCGGCGCCCTCAAGGTGCCCTTCTACCACAGCAACGACGACTACGACGAGGTGCTCTTCTACCACGCCGGGGATTTCTTCAGCCGGGACAACATCGAGCGGGGCATGGTCACCTTCCATCCTGCCGGCTTCACCCACGGTCCCCATCCCAAGGCGTTTGCGGCGGGTCAGGCCTATGCCAAGAAGTTCACCGACGAGGTGGCGGTGATGCTCGATACCCGCGATGCGCTCAACGTCGGCAGCCTGTGTGACGGGGTGGAAAACCCGCGTTACGTCACCAGCTGGCTACGCCCGGAACTCACGCCAGCCACGAACGGCAAATAAAAGGAATCCCTATGAAACTGGCAACCCTGAACAATGGTAAACGGGACGGCGCCCTGGTGGTGGTGAGTCGCGATCTGAGCCGCGCGGTGCGCGTGCCGCAGCTGGCCGCCACCCTGCAGGCGGCCCTCGACGAGTGGGCCGAGCTTGCGCCCAAACTGATTGCCGTCTATCAGCAGCTCAACGATGGCGCCTGCGCCGACGCCTTCCCGTTCGACGAGACGGCCTGTCTCTCCCCGTTGCCGCGCGCCTACCAGTGGGCTGACGGCAGCGCCTATGTCAACCACGTGGAGCTGGTGCGCAAGGCCCGCGGCGCCGAGATGCCAGAAAGCTTCTGGCACGATCCCCTGATCTATCAGGGGGGCTCGGACTGCTTCCTGCCGCCCCGTGGCACCATCCCGATGGGGTCGGAGGAGTGGGGCATCGATTTCGAGTCGGAGATCGCCGTCATTACCGACGACGTGCCGATGGGCACCAGCCCGCAGGCGGCCGCCGGCCACATCAAGCTGCTGATGCTGGTCAACGACGTCAGCCTGCGCAACCTCATCCCGGGGGAGCTGGCCAAGGGCTTTGGCTTCTTCCAGTCCAAGCCCTCCAGCAGCTTCTCGCCGCTGGCCATCACCCCGGACGAGCTGGGGGATGACTGGCGCGATGGCAAGGTGCACCTGCCGCTCCTGACCCATCTGAACGGCGCCCTGTTCGGGGCCCCCGACGCCGGGGTGGACATGACCTTCAACTTTTATGAGCTGATCGCCCACGCCGCCAAGACCCGGCCGCTCGGGGCGGGCTGCATCATCGGCTCGGGCACCGTCTCCAACTACGACCGAAGCCGCGGCTCATCCTGCCTCGCCGAGCTGCGAATGCTGGAAATTATCGAGTCAGGTCAAGCCACTACACCCTTTCTGCGCTTTGGTGATACAGTGTCCATCGCGATGCAGGATCGCAACGGGATGAGTCTGTTTGGCACCATTTTGCAGCGGGTCACGCCGGCGGAGGCCAGTCAGACGAAGTGAGGGGCCAGCATGGATACGAGGCCGGCTGGTGAGCGGCAGGTGCCCTTGCACCTGCCAACACAGGGACAGATTATGTTGCAGTTGTTTGGATATTGGCGTTCATCGGCAAGTTATCGGGTACGGATCGTGATGCAGCTCAAGGGGCTCGATTATGAGCAGCATCCGGTCAATCTGCGGCAGGGCGAGCAGCGCGAGAAGGCCTACCGTCGGCTCAACCCCCAGGGGCTGGTGCCGTTTCTGGTGGATGGCGAGGTGCAGGTGGGTCAGTCGGTGGCCATCATGGAGTACCTCGACGAAACCTATCCAGCCCACCCGCTGATGCCCTCGGCCCCGCAGGAGCGCGCCCGGGTACGCCAGATCGTCAACATGATCGCCTGCGACATCCACCCCCTCAACAACCTGCGGGTGCTCAACTATCTGGAGCAGTCGCTGGGGCAGGGCAAGGCACACCGCGACGAATGGTATCGCCACTGGATTGACGAGACCTTCACCGCGCTGGAGCAACTGCTGATGACCACCGCCGGCATCTATTGCGTCGGCAACGAGGTGACCCTGGCGGACTGCATGCTGGTGCCCCAGGTCTACAACGCCCGCCGCTACGACATGTCGCTGGAAGACTACCCCACCATCAACCGCATTGTCGCCAACTGCGAGCAGCTGCAGGCGTTTATCAAGGCCGCGCCAGAGCAGCAGCCGGATGCCCAGCCCTGACATACGGCAGGCCGGGTCCGGTCATCCCGGCCCGGCCTGCCGTGTTCACTCTGCCAACACCCTCCCTTCCCGTTCGCCTCAGGGCGTTCCGTTGCACCCATGGCGCCGAAAGCCGGGCCGCTCGCCCAGTCGCTGGTAGTAGTCGTTCACGGCCGGCAGTTGCGGGCGATCATAGGGCGTCTCCAGCCAGCGGTTGACCGACAGCCCGATGGGAATGTCTGCCAGCGAGAAGTGGGGGCCGGCCACATATCCCCCGGTTGCTTGAAGCTGTTTCTCCAGGATCCCCATACAGTGAGACCACTGCAGGCAAGCTGCGCGAAGGGCCTGATGGTCTTGATGCTGGGGGGAGCGCCGCACCAGCGACAGGAAGGCGTAGCGCCAGGCGCTGTTCAAGTCTGATGCCTGCCAGTCAATCCATTGATCGACCCGGGCCCTTGCTCTCGCCTCGACGGGATAGAGCGCGTTGTCGCCGTAACGCGCCGCCAGGTAGCGGATGATGGTGTTCGACTCCCACAGGGTGAAGTCGTCATCCTGAATGACCGGCACCATGGCATTGGGGTTGAGTGCCAGGAACGCCGGGGTATCCGTCGGCTTGAAGCCGGACCCCCACTGCTCCAGCTCGAACGGGAGATCCAGCTCGGCGCAGGTCCACAGCACCTTGCGCACATTGATGGAGGAGGCCTTGCCCAGTATCCGTAACATCTTTTCGTCCTTGTCGGGGGGATGGCCGGCTTGCCGCAGGCCTACAACCCCTGCTTGCACGGCCATCGAGGCCCAACACAGTCACCGACCGTGCGGGGCCCTGATTGCAGCGATTGGTGAGTCAGCCGTGGGTGGTCTTGGGCTGGAAGAAGGCGATGAACTTGCCGAATTTCTCCCCGTCGTAGCTGTCCCCCTTCTCCAGAAGCCCGGTGTTGAAGGATTCGAGCAGCTTGCCCTTGGCATCCAGCACGTAGAAGTGGGGCACCCCCAGATACTCGGGATACCCTTTGAGGAAGGATTCGTTCTTGTTCTGCTTGCTGACGTTCACCTTGACCACTACGAAGGTGCGGTTGAGCTGGCCGGCAAGATCGGGTTGTTGGTCCAGAAAGTGGTTCATCTCCTGGCACCAGCTGCACCACTCACCGCCCACCAGCAGCAGGACTTTCTTGCCCTCGGCGCTGGCCTTGGCGGTGGCGGCGGCGAGATCGCGGGCCGGGTCCCGCTGCTCGTCATAACCCTGGCTGTAATCGGGCAGGGTCTGGCTCCAGAGGTGGCCGGCGCTGTACGCCTCGCCATGAAACAGGGCGGTGCCAAGCACCAGTGGCAATAGCAGTCGGTTCATCACGTGCTCCTTGTGTTGTTGTGGTTGCTTCCAAGCCGCAACAATGTGACACGAGCGAGCCCGACCGCCAAGGGCGAGATGGGCGCTTGTTATGCAAAAAACGGGAATGGGTCGGCGGAAAAGAACCAAGCCCCTCGCAGGAGGGGCTTGGCATTGAGGCAAAGGAGGTTGCCGGCAGATCAGTAACCCTGCTGGTGGACGTCCATCACGGCGCGACCGGAGGGGTCGGCCATCTCCTTGAACTTGGCATCCCACTCCAGCGCGGTCGGGGTGGAGCAGGCGACCGACTTGCCGTAGGGCACGGTGCGGGCGGCGGACTCCAGCGGGAAGTGCTCGTCAAAGATGGCACGGTAGAAGTAGGCCTCCTTGGTGAGCGGGGTGTTGACGGGGAAGCGGAAGGCGGCCGCCTCGAACATCTGATCCGTCACCTCTTCCTCGACCATGGCTTTCAGGCTGTCGATCCACGAATAGCCCACGCCATCGGAGAACTGCTCCTTCTGGCGCCATGCCACTTCGTGGGGCAGCAGATCCTCGAACGCTTCGCGCAGGATGTGCTTCTCGATCTTGCCCTTGCCGCACATCTTGTCGGCAGGCTGCAGGCGCATCGCCACGTCCATGAACTCCTTGTCGAGGAAGGGCACGCGACCCTCGACACCCCAGGCGGCCATCGACTTGTTGGCGCGCAGGCAGTCATAGAGGTGCAGCGAGGCGAGCTTGCGCACGTTCTCTTCGTGGAACTCGCGGGCGTTGGGCGCCTTGTGGAAGTAGAGGTAGCCGCCGAACAGCTCGTCGGAGCCTTCACCGGAGAGCACCATCTTGATCCCCATCGCCTTGATGTAGCGGGCCATCAGATACATGGGCGTGGAGGCACGGATGGTGGTGACGTCATAGGTCTCGAGGTGATAGATGACGTCCCGCAGGGCATCCAGACCCTCCTGCACGGTGAAGTGGATCTGGTGGTGGATGGTGCCGAGGTGATCGGCCACCTTGCGGGCGGCGGCGAGATCCGGCGAGCCTTCCAGGCCGACGGCGAAGGAGTGCAGCTGCGGCCACCAGGCTTCGCTCTTGCCATCGTCTTCCACCCGGCGGGCGGCATAGAGCTTGGTGATGGCGGAGATGACGGACGAATCCAGCCCGCCGGAGAGCAGCACGCCGTAGGGCACGTCGCACATCAGCTGGCGTTTGACCGCCGCTTCCAGCGCCGCTTTCAGCTCGGCCTTGTCGCTGACGTTGTGCTCGACCGCACCGTATTCCATCCAGTCGCGTTTGTACCACTGTTTGAGCTCGCCATCCTTGCTCCACAGGTAGTGTCCCGGCGGGAAGGTTTCGACGCTCTTGCAGACTGGTACCAGCGCCTTCATCTCGGAGGCGACGTAGAAGTTGCCGTGCTCGTCGCGGCCGGTGTAGAGGGGGATGATCCCCATGTGGTCGCGACCAATCAGGTAGGCATCCTGCTCCGCGTCATAGAGGATGAAGGCGAAGATACCGTTCAGGTCATCCAGGAAGGCGGGACCCTTCTCCTTGTAGAGGGCCAACAGCACCTCGCAGTCGGAGTGGGTCTGGAACTGGAAGTCGACCTTGAGGTTCTTCTCCAGCTCCTTGTGGTTGTAGATCTCGCCGTTGACGGCCAGCACGTGGGTGCGCTCGGGGTTGTAGAGCGGCTGAGCGCCGTTGCCCGGATCGACGATGGCCAGGCGCTCGTGCACCAGAATGGCTTTGTCGGAGCTGTAGACGCCGGACCAGTCAGGACCGCGGTGGCGCAATCGCTTGGACATCTCCAGCGCCGATTTGCGCAGGGCGGCCGCATCGGATTTGATGTCCAGAATGCCGAAAATAGAACACATTGGCGGTAATCCTCTTGATTTTTATATGAGCCCCCCACGTTCGGGCTCGAAATTCCATTTACATTCCTCGCCAATCACAATGCCTAGTGCAAAAACCTTTTGCAAGCGGGAAAACCGCAGAAAATCATGCCGCTCACGTCAACCCAGTCGGCCTGAAAAAGGGCGGCGACGGCGGCCCGGGTTGACGCAGACGTCAAGTCGCGGCGGGCTCGAAGATCACATAGAGCTTGCGGCAGGGGGTGAGGGTCTCCCACTCCCCGACAAAGCCGGCCGGGATGACGAACTGATCGCCGGGCTTGAGGGGCAGCCTGCCGCCCTGGCCGTCGTGGATCACCGCCTCGCCCTCCAGCAGCTGGCAATACTCGTGCTCGGTGTAGTGGATGGCCCAGCGGCCGGGCTCGCAGGCCCAGAAGCCGACGTGAAACTGCTGGCTGGGGTCTGAGTAGTGGTTCCATACCGTCTGGCGCGGATTGCCGGCGCGCAGGCGCTCGGGGGCGGGCATCAGCGGGGTGGGGGCCGCCTCGTGGCGGTCGAGCAGGATCCAGTCGTTGAGGGTCTTCATGCTGCCTCCTTGGCAAGGGATAAAAAACGGGGCCATCCAGGCCCCGTGATTGTTCGTTTTATTAAACGAGGTTGCGCATAACGTAAACGATAGCGCCTCCCTTGCCAAGGGGCGTGCCGCCCCCCGTCAGCGTGGCTGCAGCCGTTTGATGACGTGACGGGCAAAGCCGCTGCCCGCTTCGTCGTAGACGTTGAACACCGCATCCACCCCTTGCTCTTTCAGGGAGGCGATGTCGTCCTCGAAGCGGACGATGGCGGCAATCTTGCCGGCAAAGCCGTGGTTGCGCAGTTTTTCGATGGCGTAGAGGTTGCCCGAGTGGTGAGGCATGGCCAGCAGCACCAGGTTGACCTGGTTGGAGAGCAGCACCTTGTCCCAGAAGTCGGTATCGGTGGCGTCTCCCTCGATCACGTTCATGCCCTGGGCGCGCAGGGTGGGCAGCTTCTCGCTGTCGTTCTCCACCCCGAGGATCACGGTGCCGTACTTGTTCTCCAGCTCGAAGTAGGCGCCCTGACCGATCCGCCCCATGCCGAGGATGATCACCTCGGCATCACCGAGTTCGATGGGCCTGTCCTCCGGATGCAAAGTGGTGGCCTGCATGCCGCGCAGCCAGTTGCCGAGCCGATGGTAAATGCGCTCGCTCTGGCCGTTGAGGGGGGCCGAGATCATGAAGCTGGCCGCCAGCGCCAGGGAGAGCGCAACCAGCCACTCGTGGGAAATCCAGCCCGCCTTGGCGGCGATGGCCGCGACGATGAGGCCGAACTCCGAGAAGTTGGTGAGCGCCAGGGTGGAGAGCAGGGCGGTGCGCACCCGCAGGTGGGCGCCGCTGTAGACCAGGTAGTAGAGCGCGCTTTTCAGCGGCAGGGCCAGCACCAGCGCCAGCGCCAGCAACATGGTGTCGTGGGTCGGCAGGCCGTTGAGGCCGATGGTGAGAAAGAAGCAGATCAGAAACAGATCTTTGAGGTTGAACAGCGACTTGGCCAGCCCTGCGGAGGCGGGGTGGGAGGCGATCAGCATGCCGATCACCAGCGCCCCAAGATCGGGTTTGAGCCCCACCACCTCGAA
Source organism: Aeromonas sp. S5(2024) (assembly GCF_041403025.1). Lineage (NCBI taxonomy): Bacteria > Pseudomonadati > Pseudomonadota > Gammaproteobacteria > Aeromonadales > Aeromonadaceae > Aeromonas > Aeromonas sp. S5(2024). The sequence continues at coordinate 99,254 of NZ_JBGLRI010000011.1, forward strand.
GCCGGCAGCCCCCACCACCAGCGCCAGGAAGATCCCGAACAGCACCTGCAGCTCGCCGTGGCCGGCTCGCTCCAGCAGTTTCAGCAGCAAGGGGCGCAGCAGCGGCAGCCCCAGGATCCAGAGCGCCCAGATGCTGGGCCACTGACCGCTGGAGACTGCCAGGAAGGCCACCGCGAACAGATCCTGCATCACCAGCACGCCGACGGCGAGACGGGCATAGAGGGCGTTCATGTCGCTGCGCTCCTCCAGCACCTTGACCGCAAACACGGTACTGGAGAAGGAGAGGGCAAAGCCCAGCAGCAGCGCCAGCCGCCAGTCCAGCGACATGGCCAGCGCCAGCCCGAGCCCCTTGCACACCAGCAGCACCACGGTGAACAGCAGGGTGGAGAGCAGCAGGTGCAAACTGGTGGTGCCCCAGACGTCGCGCCGCATCAGGATCTTGACGTTGAGCTTGAGGCCGATGGTGAACAGCAGCAGGGTGACGCCGAGATCGGCGATTTCGTTCAGGGCCGGGGTGTTCTGATAGCCCATGCCGTTGAGCAGAAAACCGGCCGCCAGAAAGCCCAGCAGGGGCGGCAGGCCGATGAGGTTGACCAGCATGCCGCAGCCGAAGGCCACGGCGATCATGACAGGTTCCATTGCGCGTCCTTCAGGGGTAACGAGGCCGACCTGGGCCGTGCGCCAGGCCGGCCCGTCAGCCGGCAGGGATCAGACGATGTCGATATCCACTACTGAATCGAAGATGTGGTTCGGCCGAAACGGCATGCGGTCGATGTCGGCCACCTTGCTCACCCCGGAGAGCACCAGCACCGTCTCGAGGCCGGCCTGGAAGCCCGCCAGAATGTCGGTGCGCAGGTTGTCGCCGATGATGATGGTGTCGTCGGAGTGGGCCTCCATCCGGTTGAGCGCCGCGCGGATGATCCAGGCGCTCGGCTTGCCGACGTAGAACGGCTTCTTGCCGGTCATCCGCTCGATGGGGGCGCACAGGGCGCCGCAGGCCGGGTGCATCATGGGGCCGTGGGTATCGGGGTTGGTGGCTATGAAGCGGGCCCCCTGATCGACGAACTTGGCCCCCAGCTGCATCATGGTCCAGTTGTAGTTGCGGGTCTCGCCCACTACCACGAAGTCGGGGTCGATGTCGGTGATGGTGAAGCCGGCCTTGTAGAGCTCGTGGGTCAGCGCCCCTTCGCCGATCACATAGGCCTTCTTGCCGTCCTGGCGCTTGAGAAAGTCGGCGGTGCCCATGGCGGAGGTGTAGAAGCACTCCTCCGGCACCTCGATCCCGGCGGAGCGGAAGCGGTTTTGCAGATCTTTCTGGGTCTGGGCCGGGTAGTTGGTCAGAAACAGCAGCTTGCTGCCCTGCTCCAGCAGGCGGTGGACGAAGCGGTCGGCACCGGGCACCAGATCGTTGTTGTGCAGGATGACGCCGTCGATGTCGCAGATGACGTTTTTCTTCATGGGGACTCCTTGTGTAGGCGCAAGAGGCGGCGGAAAGTTGCGCCAACTCTCAAGATCTTCAAATAGTTATGTTGTTTTTGTGACGCCATTATAAGTCTGTTTGATGACAAGTCTCCCCCATAAACAGAGATAGGTGCACAATGAACGACAGAGGGGAGGGATCCGCTCTGCCACTGGCTGGTCCCGCTGTCTGTGAACCGATGGAGCCGTCATCATGGATAACTTTATTGCCGGTCTGCCCAAGCTGGAGCTGCACCTCCATATCGAAGGCTCGCTCGAGCCGGAACTGATGTTTGCCCTGGGCCAGCGCAACGGCGTGGCCCTGCCCTGGCCCGACGTGGCCAGCGTGCGCGCCGCCTATGAGTTCGACTGTCTGCAATCCTTCCTCGATCTCTACTACCTGGGGGCCAGCGTGCTCATCACCGAGCAGGATTTCTTCGACCTCACCTGGGCCTATCTGGAACGCTGCGCCGCCGACAAGGTGGTGCACGTGGAGATCTTCTTCGACCCCCAGACTCACACCGCCCGCGGCGTGCCCTTCGCCACCGTGCTGGGCGGCATCGAGCGGGCGCTGCAGCGCGGAGAGCGGGAGTTTGGCATCAGCTGGCGGCTCATCATGAGCTTCCTGCGCCACCTGAGCGAGGAGGATGCCTTTGCCACGTTGGCGCAGGCTACTCCCTTTCTGTCGCGCATTCACGGCATCGGCCTCGACTCGGGGGAGAAGGGCAACCCGCCCAGCAAGTTTGCCCGGGTCTTTGCCCGCTGCCGCGAGCTGGGGTTGCCGGTGGTGGCCCACGCCGGCGAAGAGGGGCCGGCGGACTACATCTGGCAGGCCATCCGGGAGCTTGAGGTGCGGCGCATCGATCACGGGGTACGCTGCGTCGATGATCCCGATCTGCTGCGCTATCTGGCCGATACCCGGTTGCCGCTCACCGTCTGCCCCCTCTCCAACACCCGTCTCAAGGTGTTTGACAAGATGGCCCACCACAACGTGCTGGCGCTGCTGGAGCAGGGGCTGTGCGTCACCATCAACTCCGACGATCCCGCCTATTTCGGTGGCTACATGAATGCCAACTTCCACGCCCTGGCCCATGAGTTGGGGGCCAGCATGAACCAGCTCTGCCGCTTGTCACTGAACGCGGTGGAGGCGAGCTGGCTGAGCCTGGCCGACAAGGCGCGGCTGACCCGGGAGATCAGAAGCTACGCCGCCTGCTACGGGGTCAGCCTCCATTAGCTTGTGGTGCCGGCAAGCATGACAGGCAGAAACGACGCGCCCACCATCTCTGGTGGGCGCGTTTTTTATGCCTGGGCGGGTTTGACTCAGGCCGTGTGGGGCTGGGCGGCCGCCTGATAGGTCGGGTAGTCAATCAAGCCCTTTTCGCCACCGCCGAACAGGGTGGCCGGATCGTGAGGGGCCAGCGGATAGCCGTGGCGCAGCCGCTCGGGCAGATCGGGGTTGGCCACGAAGGGGCGACCGAAGCCTATCATGTCGGCCCAGCCCGCCTCGAGCGCCGCCCGGGCACGCTCACCGTCGTACTTGCCGGCATAGATGAGGGTGTTGGGGAAGGCGTCGCGCAGCCCCTGCTTGAAGCCTTCCGCCATCAGCGGGGCATCGTCCCAGTCCGCCTCGGCGATGTGCAGGTATACCACGTCGAGCCGGCCCAGCAGGCGGGCGGCGGCCAGGTAGGTCTCCTGCGGGTTGGCATCCACGGTGCCGTTGAGGGTGGTGAGCGGCGCGAGGCGCACCCCGACCCGGTCGGCCCCGATCTCGCTGCAGACCGCCTCGGTTACCTCTTTCAAGAAGCGCAGCCGGTTCTCCAGCGAACCGCCGTAGCCGTCGGTGCGGGTGTTGGACTCGGAGTCGAGGAACTGGTTGATGAGGTAGCCGTTGGCGGCGTGCAGCTCGATGCCATCAAAACCGGCCAGCATGGCGTTGCGAGCCGCCTGACGGAACTGGCCCACTACCGCGTCGATGTCGGCCTGGGTCATGGCGCGCGGGGTGACGGTTTCGACGAACCCGGGGGCATCGCTGCCGTTGTCGACGAATACCCGTACCCCTTTTGCCTGAATGGCAGAGGAGGAGATGGGCTGGGCACCGCCGATATTGTCAGGGTGAGTGACCCGGCCCACGTGCCAGAGCTGGGCGAACATGGTGCCGCCCTTGGCGTGGACGGCGTCGGTCACCTGCTTCCAGCCGGCCACCTGTTCGGCGCTGTGGATCCCCGGCGTCCAGGCGTAGCCCTTGCCCATGGGGTCAATCTGGGTGCCTTCGCTGATGATGAGGCCGGCCCCGGCGCGCTGGGCGTAGTAGGTGGCCATCATGGCATTGGCCACGTCACCGGGCTGGCTGGCGCGGGAGCGGGTCATGGGGGGCATGACGATGCGATTGTTGAGGTGCAGCTGGCCGAGACGCAGGGGGCAGAACAGGTGATCGTGGTGCATGGTGAATTCCTCATAATGATGATGGGCTCACTCTAGTGCCGGCATCCCTTGCGAAAAAGAGGGGTAATTGCAGAAAAGAATTGTGCTGATGACAGCAATGGTGAAAAGAGGGAGTGGCAGGGGGAGGCGCCTGAATAAAGAAGGGGGCCAGCAAGGCCCCCTTGTTCAGCATGGTTCGCGCAATGGCGTCAGGCCTCCAGCGGCATGACGCGCACCCGCTCGATGCGCCGCTCGCTCACCTCGACCACCTCGAAGCCGAGCTGCTGCAGTTGCAGCTGCTGGCCCGGGGCGGGCAAGGTGCCGAAGTGGGAGAGCAGCATGCCGGCCAGGGTCACGTACTCGTCGCTCTCGCTCACCAGCCCTTCGTGTTCCAGCACCTGCTCCACATGGTGGATGTTGGTGCTGCCGTTGATGAGCCAGCCTTCCCCATCGCGGACGATGTCCGGCGTTTCATCTTCATCGGGCAGCTCGCCGACGATGGCCTCCAGCAGGTCGTGGGTGGTCACCAGCCCCTGGATCACGCCGAACTCGTCGGCCACCAGGATGAGGCTGCCCTTGGCCTGGCGCAGCTCCGCCAGCAGCTTAATCACGTTGATGGTCTGCGGCACTATGATGGGGTCGTTCTGCTTGGCCAGCTCGCTCAAGGATTGCCCTTCGTTGAGGGCAAACAGCAGGTCGCGCGCCTTGACCACCCCGATCACCTCGTCCAGATCGCCGTCACAGACCGGGAACAGGCTGTGGGGCTCCTGCTGCAGCAGGGCGCGGATCTCGTCGTTGGAGTCGTTGACGTCGATCCAGGCCATCTCGGAGCGCGGGGTCATGATAGTGCGGATGGAGCGTTCGGCCAGCGACAGCACCCCGGTCACCATGTAGCGCTCCTCCTCGCCAAAGCTCACCGGCTCGGCGGCGGGAGCGTCCAGATCGTCGTCCGGCCGGTCCTGATACGCCTTGCTGCCCATCAGCTTGAAGATGGCGGCGGTGGTGCGCTCGCGCAGGGGCTGCTTGGCCTCGTGGCGCTCGGCACTGCGCTGGGAGAGCTGGTTGAAGAATTCGATCAGCACCGAGAAGCCGATGGCCGCGTAGAGGTAACCCTTCGGAATATGGAAGCCGAACCCTTCCGCTACCAGGCTGAAACCGATCATCAGCAGGAAGCTCAGACAGAGCACCACGACGGTGGGGTGGGCGTTGACGAAGCGGGTCAGCGGCTTGGAGGCAAGCACCATCACCAGCATGGCGATGGTGACGGCCGCCATCATGACGCCGAGGTGTTCCACCATGCCGACGGCGGTGATGATGGAGTCCAGCGAGAAGATGGCATCCAGCACCAGGATCTGGGTGATCACCACGCCGAAGCTGGCGTAGACGCCGACCGGCCCGTCCTCGGGCGGTTTGGCCTCCAGCCGCTCATGCAGCTCGGAGGTGGCCTTGAACAGCAGGAACAGGCCTCCCCCCATCAGGATCAGGTCCCGACCGGAGAAGGGGTGATCCCACAGGTGCAAAATGGGGGTGGTCAGGGTGACCAGCCAGGACATCACGCTCAGGAGCCCCAGGCGCATCAGCAGGGCCAGCGACAGGCCGATGACGCGGGCCTTGTCCCGCTGGGCGGGGGGCAGCTTTTTCACCAGGATGGCGATGAAGACCAGGTTGTCGATCCCGAGCACGATTTCCAGGACGATCAGGGTAAACAGACCGATCCAGATGTGGGGATCCAGCAGCAATTCCATGTAGTGACCTCAATAAAAAACAGACAGAGCAGAGAGTAGGCACGGCGTACGATGGCCGCAGTGACAGCAAGGCAATGGCGTTATTCAGAGGCGCTGATTAAGCAGATAAAGATAGGCTTTGACGGGAAGAAACGAAGGGCAACTTCGGGGATTGTCCATGATGGGCAATAAAACCTTGGGTTAAAAGTGAGCCCTGATGATAACGGGAATCCCGTATTTGGCAAGAGGGGGGGAAGCACCGGGAAAGGCACGCTCGCCCTCTGGGGCGACAGGAGCGGGCGGAGCTTGCCAGGCAAGCCCCGCCTTGCGGCTTACAGCCAGCGTTTCTCGCGGGTGAAGCAGACCGATAGCCAGGCGTCTCCCAGGGTATCGCCAAGGCGAGACCAGAGCTCCTGGCGCAGGGCATCCTGGCGCTCGACGGGCCACTCCTGGCCGGGGGCCACCAGAATGTTGAGTTCGAGATCGAAGCGGCGACCGCTTTTCGCCAGATGGCTGTAGCATTCGATGCCATGGCGCAGGCGCAGGGCCTCGACTTCGCTGGCCACCAGCCGGGAGACATCCCCCTTGGGGGCGATCTTCAGCACTTCCCGCAGGTTGCGACCGAGCACCTTGATGGGGATGAGGGTGGCGCACAGGGCCAGCAGCGAGACCAGTACCGGGTCTATGTAGCGGTTGTAGTGGCCGTAGCCGATGGCATCGAGGCCGATGGCGACCACGAAGCCGATGAGCAGGGTGGTGCTGAGCAGGGTGTCGACCAGCCACTCCTTGGAGTCCACCCGCACCAGCTCGGAGTTGACCCGCTCGGCCACGTCGGCCTCAACCCGGTAGATGATGCCGCAAAAGAAGGTGGAGACGACGGCATAGATGAGGGCATGGCCGAGATCGATCTCCCGTCCGCCCGCCAGCAGGGTGGTGAGGCCGTTGTAGAGTGCCGCCAGACAGAGGAGCAGAATGATGGTGCCGTTGATGACGTTGGCGATGGGTTCGAAGTGGGCGTAGCCGTATTGAAAGCGGGCGTCGGAGGGACGGGTAACCAGGTAGGCGGTGATGAGCCCCAGGCCCGTCATGCCCATGCTGAACAGGGTGAAGATGCCGTCCAGCATGATGGCGTTGGAACCGACGAACAGGCCATAGCCGATCCCGAAAATGGCAAAGGTGATGCAACCAAACAGCGACAGGGTCAGCGCCTGTTTTTCGGTGCGAATAAGCGTACTGATAACATGGCTGTAATGAGCCATAAAAGTCCTCCTTTCAAATGGTGAAGATTGCGCGCGCAAGCGGTTTTCTAGCTGATATACTGCCCGCTCACATGTGAGCGGACTGGTTCGGGGGCCCGCGAAGAGGCTGGCCCGAACGGTCGTTGTCGCCGGAGTTCCGGCATCAAGCAAAGGAAGGGAACAAGGATTCATGATCCCGAGACTCGATTACCAGGACAGTTTGTCACCTACAACCCTGCAGTTTCTTGAGTTGCTGGCGCGATCAGCATTTCGTGGTGATATCGAAAAGTCTTATGCAAGCCGGTTGGCGATGGCGACGGATAACAGCGTCTATCAGGTAGTACCTCAGGCGGTTCTCTATCCGCGCAGTGCGGACGATATTGCGGTGATGCTCAAGCTGGCCCAGGGGCCCGAGTACGCGACCTTGAGTTTCTTCCCTCGCGGCGGCGGTACCGGCACCAATGGTCAATCCTTGGGCGGCGGCATTATCGTCGATCTCTCGCGCCATATGAACCAGATCATGGAAATTAATCTGGAAGAGGGCTGGGTACGGGCCCAGGCCGGGGTGGTCAAAGATCAGCTCAACGCCTATTTGAAGCCCCATGGCTACTTCTTCTCGCCGGATCTCTCCACCTCCAACCGCGCTACCCTGGGCGGCATGGTCAACACCGACGCCTCGGGGCAGGGCTCCTTGGTGTACGGCAAGACCTCGGATCACGTGCTTGGCCTCAAAGCCGTGCTGGAAAACGGCGATCTCATGGCCACCGAGCCGGTGACCGGCCCGCGTCTGGCGGACAAGCTGGCGCTGGAGAGCCGGGAGGGGGAGATCTATCGCACCCTCTATCGCATCGGCCGCGAGCGGCGCGCCGACATCGAAGCCACCTTCCCCAAGCTCAACCGCTTTCTGACCGGCTACGATCTCAAGCACCTCTATCAGCCCGATACCGACACCCTGGACGTCAGCCGGGTGCTCTGTGGCTCGGAAGGCTCCTTGGGCTTTATCACCGAAGCCAGGCTCAACATCACTCCCATCCCGCGTTACCGCACCTTGGTCAACGTCAAGTACGACAGCTTCCCGTCGGCCCTGCGCAATGCCCCCTTTATGGTCGAGGCCCAGGCGCTGTCGGTGGAGACGGTGGACTCCCGGGTGCTGGGACTGGCCCGTGCCGACATCATCTGGCATTCGGTCAAAGAGTTCATTCAGGAGGTGCCGGGCAAGGATCTGCAGGGGCTCAACATCGTCGAATTTGCCGACACTGACGAGGATGAGCACAAGGCCAAGGTGGCCGAGCTGTGCCGGCGCATCGACGCCCTGCTGGCCAAGGGGGAGGCGGGGATCATCGGCTATCAGGTGTGCAACCACCTGGCCAGCATCGAGACCATCTACGCCATGCGCAAGAAGTCGGTGGGGCTGCTCGGCAACGCCGAAGGGCGCAAAAAGCCGGTGGCCTTCACCGAAGACACCGCCGTACCGCCGGAATCCTTGGCCGACTTCATCATGGAGTTTCGAGCCCTGCTGGATGCTCATGGCCTTGACTACGGCATGTTCGGCCACGTCGATGCCGGGGTGCTGCACGTGCGCCCGGCGCTGGACTTGTGCGATCCCGAGCAGGAGGTACTGCTGCGGCGCATCTCCGATCAGGTGGTGGCGCTCACCGCCAAATACGGCGGCCTGATGTGGGGCGAGCACGGCAAGGGCTTTCGCTCCGAATACAGCCCCGCCTTCTTCGGCGAGCTGTGGGAGGAGCTGCAACGGGTCAAGGGGGCGTTCGACCCCGCCAACCGCATCAACCCGGGCAAGATCTGCATGCCTTATGGCAGCGGCGCCGAGCTGGTGTCGGTGGATGGGCCCAAGCGCGGCAAGTTTGACCGCCAGATCCCGCTGGCGGTGCGCACCAGCTATACCCGGGCCCTCGATTGCAACGGCAACGGTCTCTGCTTCACCTTCGAGACCGACTCCCCCATGTGCCCCTCGGTCAAGATCAGCCGCGATCGCCGTCACTCCCCCAAGGGGCGGGCCGGCCTGATGCGCGAATGGCTGCGCCAGCTGGCACAGCAGGGCTTCGATCCGCTGAGTGAGGAGGTGGCGCTGCAAAGCGGCGGTCTGCGCTTCAAGCAGATCGTCGACAAGTTTCGCAACACGGTGGCCCGCGCCCGCGGCGAGTATGACTTCTCCCACGAGGTGATGGAGGCGATGGAGGGGTGCCTGGCGTGTAAAGCCTGCACCAGCCAGTGCCCCATCAAGGTGGATGTACCCACCTTCCGCGCCCGCTTCATGCAGCTCTATCACAGCCGTTATCTGCGTGGCCCCAAGGATTACTTCGTCGGCACGGTGGAAAGCTACGCCCCCCTGCTGGCCAAGGCACCGAAACTGGTCAACTTCTTCCTCGAGAAGGAGTGGGCCCAGAAGGCGACCGAGAAGAGCATCGGCATGGTGGACGTGCCGCTATTGAGCGTGCCGACCCTGGCCGAGGAGCTGCGCGACCATCGTGCCCGCTATTTCGATCTGCCGGGGTTGGAGGCCATGAGCCCCGAGCAGCGTCAAAAAGTGGTGCTCATCGTGCAGGATCCCTTCACCAGCTACTACGACGCCCCCGTGGTGCGTGATCTGGTTAAACTGGTCAGCAAGCTCGGCCTGCAGCCCTATCTGCTGCCGTTCAAGCCCAACGGCAAGCCCCAGCACGTGAAGGGTTTCCTGCGCGCCTTCGCCCGTACCGCGGCCAGCAGCGCCCAGTTCCTCAACAAGGTGGCGGCGCTCGGCATCCCCATGGTGGGGGTCGATCCCTCCCTGGTGCTCTGCTATCGGGACGAATACGTGAAGGCGCTCGGCCCCGCCCGTGGCGACTTCCAGGTGCTGCTGCCCCAGGAGTGGCTGCTCTCCTTGCCGGCCGAGGCGTTGCCGGTGCGAGAAGCGGACGCCGGCGCCGAGCCCTGGTATCTGTTCGCCCACTGCACCGAGAAGACCGCCAAGCCCTCCACCCACGGTGACTGGAGTACCCTGTTCCGCCGCTTCGGTGCCACGCTGCAACCGGTGTCGGTGGGCTGCTGCGGCATGGCCGGCACCTATGGCCACGATGCCAAACAGGTGGATAACTCCAAGGGCATCTATGGCCTGAGCTGGGCCGAGCCCCTGGCTCGCCTGCCGCAAGCCCGTTGTCTGGCCACCGGATATTCGTGCCGCAGCCAGGTCAAGCGGATGGAGGGGGAGAAACTCAAGCACCCGCTGCAGGCCCTGCTGGAACTGCTCTGATGCTGACGCTCCCCAAGCGGTTTCGGGTGCCGCAAGCCTACCGGCACCCGCACTTCCTGCTGCTGCCGGTCAATCCGACCCAGGCGGTGGTGGAGTTCGTCGCCATGCTGCGCGAGCGCGAGCAGCTTCATCAGCTGTTTCGCCTGGACGATGTGTGGCCCTCCGCCAATTTCAGCCTGAGCCAGCACGAGGCCGATCTGGAATGGCAGCACTCCGAGTTTCTGGCCAAACGCTCCTTTGCCTATGGTCTCTGGAGCCCGGATAGGGAGCCGCAGTTTTGGGGCGGGGTTTACCTCTATCCCTCGGTGCTGCCGGAGGTAGCGGTAGAGCTCTTCTTCTGGAAGGTGGCCGAGGCGCCGCTCACCGATGCCGAACTGGAGGCCGAACTGCGCGCCTGGCTCGGCAAGGTGTGGCAGTGGTCCGAGCCGCGCCTGCCGGGGCGCGACCAGCCCTGGGCCGAGTGGCCGGGGGTGACCTATCCCTGGTGAGAGTCAACCTCGATGCAAGATGCCCCAGCGTGGGCATCTTTTTTTTTGCTCCTTTTTCGCCGACACTGCTGGTTTGCCGCTACGGCGCAGCGATAACCCGTTGATCACGCAAGGAGTCCGCTCACCATGAGTCAAGAAAACAGCCCCATCTGGCGCAAACCCATGAGCCTTGAAGGGCTCAACGCCAGCTCTCGCAACACCCTGATGGCTCACCTCGACATCGTCTATACCGCCTTTGGTCCTGACTGGCTGGAGGCCACCATGCCGGTGGATCACCGCACCCACCAGCCGCTTGGCATGCTGCACGGCGGCGCCTCCGTGGTGCTGGCGGAGACGCTGGGTTCCTTGGCGGCCAACATGGCGGTCGGGCCTGATAGTTATTGCGTGGGGCTGGAGGTCAACGCCAACCACCTGAGGGCCAAGCGGGAAGGGGTGGTGACGGGGCGTTGCGCGCCGCTGCATCTGGGGGCGACCACTCAGGTGTGGCAGATAGAAATTCGCGATGAACGTGGTCGTTTATTGTGCACCAGCCGGTTGACCATGGCGGTGCTCAAACACAAGCGTGACAAGGACTCTGGCGAAGCGTGATCTGCAATAACGCACCATGAGTGAAAAATAAGCAAGCCATAGTCGCAAGATCCCTCTATAATTGCCAACGTCTTGAGAGGCTTATCACATTTTTCAAGACAGCAGAACAAAGTGGCGCTATAATCGCCGCCTTTTTGCTATTCCGCGGTGTTAGCCGCCTGCCTTAATCTGGAAGAATCTATGTCTGATACCGAACAACTGCCCCTTTTTAGTGAGCTTGGACTGGCCGCGCCTGTACTGAAAGCGCTGCAGGACGTGGGCTATGAGCGCCCGTCCCCCATCCAGGCCGCAGCAATTCCCCACCTGATGGCGGGCCACGATCTGCTGGGGCAGGCGCAAACCGGTACAGGGAAGACCGCTGCTTTTGCCTTGCCTCTGTTGTCTCGTCTGGAAGCTGGTAACCGCAACACCCAGATCCTGGTGCTGGCACCGACTCGTGAACTGGCCCTACAGGTGGCTGAAGCGTGCCAACGCTATGCCCACCACATGCCTGATTTCCACGTGCTGCCCATCTACGGCGGCGCCTCCTACGAAACCCAGACCCGCGCCCTGCGCCGCGGTGCTCAGGTTGTCGTGGGTACCCCGGGCCGCGTGATGGACCTGATCCGTCGCAAGAACCTGGACCTCTCCGGCCTGAAAGCCCTGGTGCTGGACGAAGCGGACGAGATGCTGCGCATGGGCTTCATCGACGACGTGGACTGGATCATGGAACAGTGCCCGGCCGGTCGCCAGGTTGCCCTGTTCTCCGCCACCATGCCGGAGCAGATCCGTCGTGTGGCCCAGAAGCACCTGAAGCAACCCAAAGAGATCAAGATCGCTTCCAAGACTGCGACCGCCACCACCATCCGTCAGCGTTACTGGCAGGTGACCGGTCTGCACAAGCTGGACGCCATGACCCGTCTGCTGGAAGTCGAGCCCTACGAAGCCCTGCTGGTGTTCGTACGCACCAAGAACGCCGCCGAAGAACTGGCTGGCAAGCTGGCTGCCCGTGGTCACGCCTGTGAAGCGCTGCACGGTGACATCCCGCAGAAGCTGCGTGAGCGTACCGTCGACAAGCTGCGCCAGGGCCAGCTGGACATCCTGATCGCCACCGACGTGGTGGCCCGTGGTCTGGACGTTGAGCGCATCACCCACGTGGTGAACTACGACATCCCCTACGACACCGAATCCTACGTTCACCGTATCGGCCGTACCGGCCGTGCCGGTCGCAAGGGCGAAGCCATCCTGTTCGTGGCACCGCGCGAGCGTCGCATGCTGCGCGCCATCGAGCACGCAACCCGTCAGGCCATCGAGCCGATGAAGATGCCGAGCACCGAGGACATCAACCAGCACCGTCTGGCCAAGTTCAAGGAACGCATCCGCGAAACCATGATGGGCGAAGAGCTCGAGATCTACGTGAACCTGGTGAACGAGCTGATCGAAGAAGACTCTGCCGATCCGCTGGAGCTGGCTGCCGCACTGGCCAAGCTGGTACAGGGCGACCAACCGCTGCTGCTGGATGACTCCATTCCGGATCCGGTGTTCAACGCCGGCAACGATCGCGGTGGTTTCGAGCGTCGTGACTTCAACGACCGTGGTGGCCGTGATTTCGCCGACCGTGGCGATCGCCCGGCTCGTCGCATGCCGTCCCTGGAGCCGCGTCCGCTCAAAGACAACCCGGACGTGGAGATGGAGCGCTACCGCGTCGACGTGGGTGCCCATCACGGCGTCAAGCCGGGCCAGATCGTGGGTGCCATCGCCAACGAAGCGAACATCGAGAGCCGCTTCATCGGCAACATCGATATCGCCGATGACTTCTCCACCGTCGATCTGCCCAAGGGCATGAGCGCCGAAGTGCTGGAAGTGATCAAGAAGGCCCGTGTCTGCCAGCGTCCGCTGCAGATCAGCCGCTATACCGAAGTGCCGGCCGGCAGCAACACTGCTCCCCGTCCGCCCCGCGGTGATCGTCCGTTCCGTGGCGACCGTCCTTTCAACAAGGATCGCCGTCCGCAGGGTGACCGTCCCTTCAACAAGGATCGCCGTGAAGGCGGTTTCGACAAGGGTCGTAAATTCGGTGGCAAGCGCCGCGACAGCTAAACCCTGACTGCTAGCTAAAAAGGCCGCTCATCGAGCGGCCTTTTTGTTGCCCCTCGTTCACCCAGGAGGCGCCGCAGCGCCGCATGAGGGGATGTGAAAGGGTCAGTCCATGGCACACCGTTGATGTTGCCGATGGGTTGGTCTGACATCGTCCTGACTGTGTGGAGTGGGATGGGGCAGGGAAGATACGTGTGAACGCTGGGTAGCGGGGGGCTGCGAGCCACATCCGCATAAAAGGGAAGAGTGCAGCAGCAAGAGCAGATTGAGAGGGGGGGCCCGAGCTGGATTGTCCGGGTCTATGCCATCGCGGTGAAGGCAGCAAAAAGGCGACCCTGAGGTCGCCTTTTATGTTTATGCATCTATCTTGGGGGCTTAGAGCACCATGGCGGCAATCCAGCCGAAGATGATGAGCGGGATGTTGTAGTGGATGAAGGTGGGCACCACGCTGTCCCAGATATGGTCGTGCTGGCCGTCGGCGTTGAGGCCCGAGGTGGGGCCCAGGGTCGAGTCGGAGGCGGGAGAGCCTGCATCCCCCAGGGCGCCGGCGGTGCCGACCAGAGAGATGGTCGCCAGCGGGGAGAAACCGAGGTGCAGGCACAGCGGCACATAGATGGTGGCGATGATGGGCACGGTGGAGAAGGAGGAGCCGATCCCCATGGTGATGAGCAGGCCCACCAGCAGCATCAGGAAGGCGGCCAGCCCCTTGTGGCCCGCCATCATGCCGGAGACGGCCTGTACCAGGCTCTCCACCCCGTGGGTCTCTTTCATCACGGCGGCGAAGCCGGCGGCGGAGATCATGATGAAGCCGATGAGGGACATCATGCGCACGCCCTGGGTGAAGGCATCCTGGCTCTCGCGGAACTTGATGACGCCGCCACAGGTGAAGATGACGAAGCCGGCCAGTGCTCCCAGCACGATGCTGTTGGTCATCAGCTGCAGCCCCAGCGCCACGGCGATGGCCAGCAAGGCGACCCAGATGTGGTTGAGGTTGAGATCGACCGTCTCCGGCTCGGCGGCCAGGATCTTCTCCAGATCATACTGGCGTGGCTTGCGGTAGCTGAAGAAGACGGCGATCAGCAGGCCGACGAACATGCCCAGCACCGGAATGGCCATCGCCAGCGGCAGCTGGCTGTGCTCGACCGGCACGCCGTTGTCGATCAGGTTCTTGGCCAGGATGTTGTTGAGGAAGATGCCGCCAAAGCCCACCGGCAGCAGCATATAGGTCGCGGTCAGGCCAAAGGTGATGACGCAGGCCACCTGACGGCGGTCGATCTGCATCTGGGCCATGACGTGCAACAGCGGCGGGATCAGGATGGGAATGAAGGCGATATGGACCGGGATCAGGTTCTGGGAGGAGATGGAGACCCCCAGCACCGAGCTGAGCAGCAGGGCCTTGACCCAGAGGATGCGCGAGCTGCTGGCATCCTTGCCGAGTTGGCTGATCACCTTGCGCGCCAGCAGATCCGTGATGCCGGAGCGGGAGATGGCGACTGCGAAGGCCCCCAGCATGGCGTAGGAGAGGGCGATCTCGGCACCGCCACCCAGGCCACCGCTGAAGGTGCCGAGGGTCTGCTCGAGGGAGAGACCGCCGATCAGGCCGCCGACGATGGCGCCGATGGCGAGAGAGACCACCACATTGATCCGCAGCAGGCTGAGCACCAGCATCAGCGCCACCGCGATAACAACAGGATTCATTTGCTTTCCTTATAGTTTGTGTTGCTGTCTGTCGTGTGAAAGGCAGTTAGTTTGCGAAAAATGTGACAAATGTCGAGTAAAAAATCAGGTGAATGGCCTATCTACAGCATTCCCGGCGGTTCAACCCAGGTAATGAGTCGGGAGAGGTAAAAAACGGTGCTGGATGGGCCTTTTTTCGACATTCTGGTCAAACCAGATGGCGCAAGAAAAGAGGCTGCCGTGGCAGCCTCTTGGGAAGGGGGCGTCGTTACTCGCTGGCGTCGTCGGCCACCTCGTCCGGGTGGGCCGGGGGCCAGCCACCCAGGCTCTTCCAGCGGTTGACGATATGACAGAACAGCTCGGTGGTGCGCTCGGTGTCGTAGAGGGCGGAGTGCGCCTCTTTATTGTCAAACGGAATGCGCGCGCTCTGGCACGCCTTGGCCAGCACCGTCTGGCCCAGCGCCAGGCCGGAGAGGGTGGCGGTGTCGAAGGTGGCAAACGGATGGAACGGATTGCGCTTGAGGCCGGCCCGCTCGGCGGCGGCCATGACGAAGCCGTGATCGAAGGTGGCGTTGTGGGCCACTATGATGGCGCGGCCGCAATCCTGCTCCTTCATCCCCTTGCGGATGCCCTTGAAGATCTCGGTCAGCGCCTCTTTCTCGCTGACGGCGCCGCGCAGCGGATTGAAGGGATCGATGCCGGTGAACTCCAGCGCCGCTTTTTCCAGATTGGCCCCTTCAAACGGCTCGACATGAAAATGGAAGATCTGGTCGGGCACGAGCCAGCCCTGCTCGTCCATCTTGAGGGTATAGGCGGCGATTTCCAGCAAGGCGTCGGTTCTGGCATTGAACCCGGCGGTTTCAACATCGATGACGACGGGGTAAAAGCCACGAAAACGGCCCTTGAGGGTGTGAACAGCGTCGGTCATGGTATCTCGGTCGGCGTGAAATGAGGCGGCATTATGGCAAAAAAGCCGGCCTTTGTCCCTCATCGGCCACCATCGGCACGCTGGCCGATTCTATTATCGACACGCGGACTTATAATTGACCACTTCAACAATGGAATGGGGAGCAACGATGAAGAAGCTGGGATTGGCGCACAAAATGTTGCTGGTGGTCTGCCTGCCACTGCTGGCCTTGCTGTTCTTCTCCGGCCGATACGTCTATGAGCGTTATCGAGTCGAGCAGGAGATGAGTCAGGCCCAGGACGCACTGGCGGTGGTGCGGGAAGCGGCGCAATTGGCCCACGAGCTGCAAAAGGAGCGCGGCATGTCAGCCGGCTTCCTGGGTTCTGGTGGCAACAAGTTCCGCGATGCCCTGCCGGCGCAGCGCAAGCAGGTCGATACCCTGCTGCAGCGCTTTCATGAGGATCCCGCCCTGCTGGCGCTCAAAGAGGTGCAGCAGGAGCTGGCCGGGCTCACCGCCATGCGCGAGCGGGTCAGTGCGCTGGGGGTCGAGGTGGCCGAGCAGGTCAGCTTCTATACCCGGATGATCACCCAGTTGCTGGCGGTGGTGGATCAGATCAGCATCAATAGCCGGGATGCCACCATAGCGTTGCAGACCAATGCCTATGCCGCCTTCTTGCAGAGCAAGGAGCGGATGGGGCTGGAGCGGGCGACCTTAAGCAACGTGTTCGGCCGTGACAGCTTCACGCCGGCGCTGTTGCAGCAGTTCATCTCCCTGTTGGCGGCCCAAAATACCTATCTTGAGCGTTTTCAGGCGGTGGCGAGCCCCTCCCAGCGTCAGCTGCTGGCCGACAGCCTGGCCTCGCCGGTGGTGAGCAAGGTGGCCGCCATGGAGAAGCTGGCGCTGGACAAGGCGGCCAGCGGCGGCTTCGGGGTGGATGCCGAGGCCTGGTTTGCCTTGAGCACCGACAAGATCAGCCTGCTCAAGGAGAGCGAAGACCGCCTCTATCAGCAGCTGTCCGAGCGGGTGGATCAGATGCGGGCGAAGAGCGCCAGCGACTTCTGGTGGGCCGCCACCGGAGTCCTGCTGTGCGTACTGCTCACCAGCTTCGTCTGCTGGCGGGTGGTGCGGGATCTGCACCTGGGCTTCATGGCCCTGCACCATACCTTCAAGCGGCTGGTGCAGGAGAATGATCTGACGGTGCGGGTCAACTGGCGATCCGGTGACGAACTGGGGGCATTGTCGCGGGATCTGAATCACTTCCTCGAACATCTGGAGGGGTTGATGCTGGCGGTGCGCCGCTCCTGCGAGGTGCTGGCCCGCAGCGCCGCCGCCTCGGCCAACGTCATTGCCGAAGTCAACGCCGGGGTGGCCAAGGGGTTTGGCCAGGTGGATCTGGTGGCGACGGCCGCTACCGAGATGGCCTCGACGGTGGCCGAGATCGCGCGCAACGCGACCCAGACCTCGCTGGCGACCCAGCAGGCCATCGGCCGGGCCCGGCAGGGTGATAAGGAGGTGGATCAGACCATCGATGCCATCCAGCAGGTCGCGGGTACCTTGAGTGATACCCAGCAACTGGTGGACAGCCTGCATCAGGACACCGAATCGGTGGGCGAGGCGCTCAACCTCATCAAGCAGATCTCGGATCGCACCAACCTGCTGGCCCTCAACGCCGCCATCGAGGCGGCCCGCGCCGGCGAATCCGGCCGCGGTTTTGCGGTGGTGGCGGAAGAGGTGCGGGCGCTGGCGTCGCGCACCCAGCAGGCTGCCGACGACATAGAGCGGATGCTGGTGCGGCTGCGGCAGGGGGCCAATCAGGCGGTGACCGCCATGCACCTGGGGACCGAACAGGCGGGGCTGAGCGTGACCGAGGCCAAGCGGGCGGGCAGCGAGCTGACCGATATCGTCAACGAGGTGCGCAAGGTGAGCGACATGACCGCCCAGGTGGCCACCGCCACCGAGGAACAGCGCTATGTCACCGACGACATCCAGCACAACGTGATGACCATCCGCGAGGTGTACGAGGCGCATCGCCAGCACTCGGAAACCCTGCAGCAAAACAGCGCCGAGCTGGATCAGCTGGCGCGGGAGCTGGCAGGGCGCATCGCCCGCTTCAAACTGATGGATGCCGCCTCGACCCACTGATCGGTTTGCCCTAAAGCTTGTCCTGCCCCTGCCGATATCTAACCTGAGATCGTGTGGAGGGCAGGCAGTTGAACGCTTGGATGTTGGGGTTGGTCAGCATATCCGTGAGTATGCAGTTACAGGCGGGAGTCACCGAGTTCGGTGCCGGCCTGGATCAATCCGTCTGGCGTTTGACCTCCGACACCCAGGTGGAGTGCCGGCTCGAGCACCCCATCCCCAACTGGGGCACGGGGGCATTCGTCAGTCGCGCCGGTCGCAAGATCAATCTGGACTTCGAGCTCAAGGGGCTGCGCCAGCAGGCCCAGACCCAGACGGTCAGCCTGGGCATCATGCCGCCGGTCTGGCGCCCCGGCATCGCCGGGCGGGAAGTGAGCCAGCTGCGCTTTTACCAGCAGTTTGACGGGTTGGTGGAGGGGCAGACCGCCTGGACCATGCTGGACGAGCTGGAAGGGGGGCGCATGCCGACCTTCCAGTACCGCGACTGGTATCGGCAGAATCGACCGGTGCGGGTCTCGCTCTCCTCGGTCAACTTCCGGGTCAAGTATCAGGCCTTCGTGGATTGCCTCAATGGCCTGCTGCCCTACAGTTTCAACGACATCGCCTTCAGCGTGCTCACCTATGACAAGAACAGTGACGAGCTGTCACTGGCTTCCAAGCGGCGGCTGGCGATGATCGGCGAGTATGTGAAGGTGGACAAGAGCATCGACGTGGTGGTGATCGACGCCTACAGCGACAGCTATGGCGGCCGCTGGCCGAACCAGAAGCTCTCCGAGAAACGGGCCGATGCCATCAAGAAGGTGTTTGTGGATCTGGGCATCGAACCCGGCAAGATTTCGGTGGAGGGGCACGGCGAGAAGCAGCACGTCGCCTCCAACGAAACCGAAGATGGTCGTGCCAAGAACCGGCGGGTGGTGATCAACATGGGCCGCAACGGCGCCATCTGAAGAAAACGAATCCATAAAAAAGAGCGCCTTGGCGCTCTTTTGGTTTTCTGGGGATCAGTCTGGATCAGAAGCTGTCGCCGAGGCCGCTGCCGGCATCTTTCTTGGCGATCAGCTCAATCTTGTAACCGTCCGGATCTTCCACGAAGGCGATGACGGTGGTGCCGCCCTTGACCGGGCCCGGCTCGCGGGTGATCTTGGCGCCAGCGGCGCGCAATGCCTCGCAGGTGGCATAGATGTCGTCCGCTTCCAGCGCGATGTGACCGTAGGCCGAGCCCAGCTCGTACTCGCTGACACCCCAGTTGTAGGTGAGTTCGATCACCGCTTCATCTTTCTCGTCACCGTAGCCGACGAAGGCCAGGGTGTACTTGTATTCGCTGTTCTCGCTCTTGCGCAGCAGTTTCATCCCCAGCACTCGGGTATAGAAGTCGATGGAGCGTTGCAGATCGCCGACGCGCAACATGGTATGCAGGATTCTCATTGCTCAATTCTCCGGGTAGTGGTTCTTGTTGTATGGGTGCCGCCCAAGGGGCGGATACCGGCGCTTGGCTCAAGCCCGTGCTCGCCAGGAGCGGCGCCATGACTGCGCCGCTTGCGGGCAGGCAGCCGTGTTCAGCTCTCCGGGTAGACCTTTTCCTTGTACTCGCACAAGTCCTCGATGATACAGGAACCGCAGCGCGGTTTGCGAGCCAGACAGGTGTAGCGCCCGTGCAGGATCAGCCAGTGGTGCACGTCCAGCTTGAATTCGGCGGGAACCACCTTGAGCAGCTTCTCTTCCACCTGATCGACGTTCTTGCCCACCGCAAAGCCGGTGCGGTTGGAGACCCGGAAGATATGGGTATCGACGGCGATGGTGGGCCAGCCGAAGGCGGTGTTGAGCACCACGTTGGCGGTCTTGCGGCCGACCCCGGGCAGGGCTTCGAGGGCTTCGCGGTTCTCCGGCACTTCACCGCCGTGGCGCTCCAGCAGGATGGCGCAGGTCTTGATGACGTTCTCGGCCTTGGTGTTGAACAGGCCAATGGTCTTGATGTACTCCTTGACCCCGTCTACCCCCAGTTCCAGCATGGCCTGGGGGGTGTTGGCCACCGGGTAGAGCTTGTCGGTGGCCTTGTTGACGCTGACATCGGTGGCCTGGGCCGACAGCAGTACGGCGATCAGCAGCTCGAACGGCGTCTTGAAGTTGAGCTCGGTGGTGGGGTGGGGGTTGTCGTCCCGCAGTCGCTCCAGTATCTGCCTACGTTTCTGATTGTTCATGGCTCTCTCTTGGCTCAAAGCTGGGTCGCGCGGGCACCCGCGGCCGGCACGCTGCAGTGGGCCTTCTCGGTGCTCTGCTTGCGACCCATCCAGTCGTTGATGGCGTTCTTGCCGGCGATCATCAGGCCGAGACCGATGAAGCCGCCAGGGGGCAGGATTGCCAGCAGCAGGCTGGCATCGGCGTGGAACAGCTCGATGCGCAGTGACTTGGCCCACTCTCCCAGCAGCAGGTCGGCACCGTCGAACAGGGTGCCCATGCCGATGATCTCGCGCAGCCCGCCCAGCACCAGCAGCACCAGAGTAAAGCCGAGCCCCATCATGAAGCCGTCGAGGGCTGCTAGCAGCGGCGGGTTCTTGGATGCATAGGCCTCGGCCCGGCCGATGATTACGCAGTTGGTGACGATGAGGGCGATGAAGATGCCGAGCGCCTGATAGAGGCCATAGGTGTAGGCGTTCATCAGCAACTGCACGCTGGTCACCAGCGCCGCGATGATCATCACGTAGACCGGGATGCGGATATCCTTGGGCACCAGGTTGCGCACCAGCGAGATGGCGAGGTTGGAGCTGACCAGCACTGCCATGGTGGCAAGGCCGAGCCCCAGCGCATTGGTGAAGGTGGAGGAGACCGCCAGGGTGGGGCAGAGGCCCAGCACCTGCACCAGGGAGGGGTTGTTCTTCCACAGCCCCTGCAGCATCAGCTCCTTGAGCTCTTCGCGGCGGCCATTGCTCTCGCTGAGCGGGCTCTGCCCGTCAATCACATCGACTTGTTCCATAGCTTGTGCTCCGGCGTTAGGGGGTGGCGTCACAGGCGGGGGCGTCGCGCAGCAACTCTGGGTGCTCCTGTTGCAGCAGCAACAGGTTCTTCACCGCCTTGACCACGGCCCGAGGGGTGATGGTGGCACCGGTGAAGGCGTCGAACTCGCCGCCGTCTTTCTTCACGGCCCAGCTGGCCTCGTTGTCGTGGCTGAGAAACTTGCCGACGAAGCTGTTGATCCAGTCCGATTTTTTCAGCTCGATCTTGTCGCCAAGGCCGGGGGTTTCCTTGTGGGCCAACACCCGTACCGCGCTCACGGCGCCCTTGGCATCGGTGCCCACGATGAGGCGAATGGCCCCACTGTAGCCGTCGGGGGCGACGGTTTCCAGCGCGTAGCCGGTGATTTCGCCCTGCTTGGTCGCGGTGTAGAGCGGCATGGATTGATCGCTGCCCAGATAGCGTCTGCTCTGCACCAGCTTGCAGCTGGCGACCAGATCGTTGTCATAGCTCCCCTCCGGCAGCAGGGCGGAGAGGGTGCGCAGCTTCTCCAGCTGCTGCTGATGGGCGATCCGCCCCTGGGTCAGCTCGTTGGTCAGCACCACCACGGCGGTGCAGGCGAGGGCAAACAGGGCGAGAGTGACGCCGTTTTTGCGCATGCTCTTTAACATTGCATCATTCCTGAGGGTGAGGTGTGTGCGAGGGTCATTTGCGGCGGGCTCCGTAGACTTTCGGGCGCGTCAGGCTGTCGATCAGCGGTACGCACAGGTTGGCCAGCAGCACGGCAAAGGCGAAGGCATCCGGGTAGCCACCAAAGCGGCGGATGACATAGACCAGCACCCCGATCAGCACGCCATAGACCAAGCGGCCGCGCGGGGTGGTGCTGGCACTCACCGGATCGGTGGCGATGAAGAAGGCCCCCAGCATGGTGGCGCCGCTGAACAGGTGGAACATGGGGGTGGCGGTGGCATCCGGGGTCATCAGATAACCCAGGGTGGCCGCCAGCAGCAAGGAGCCGAGGATGGCCCCCGGAATGCGCCAGTTGATCACCTTCTGCTGCAGCAGGAACAGGCCGCCCAGCAGGTAGCCGAGGTTGACCCAGCTCCAGCCGATGCCGCCCCAGCCTTCGAATACGGTGTGGGTCATCACCTCGCCGGCGGTGAGGCCCTGAGTCAGCCCAGTTTTCAGAGTGTCGAGCGGCGTGGCCATGGTCAGCCCATCCACCCCCTGCTTGAGCTGCGCCATGCTGTAACCGTCGAGGCTGAAGCCGGTGAAGATCACCGAGGCCGCATCGCCAAAGCCGATGTCATAGGCGGCGATGCTGGAGGGCGGCAGCCAGCTGGTCATCTGTACCGGGAAGGAGACCAGCAGCAGCACATAGGCCACCATGGCGGGGTTGAACAGGTTTTGACCGAGCCCGCCATAGAGGTGTTTGGCGATGATGATGGCAAACGCCGTGCCCAGCACCAGCATCCACCAGGGCAGCAGCGGTGGCAGGGAGAGACCGATCAGCACGGCGGTCAGGGCCGCGCTGCCATCCAGCAGGGCCGGTTTGACGGGGCGTCCGCGCAGGCGCAGCACCAGCGCCTCCGAGGCGAGCGCCGTGACCAGCGCCAGCAGGATCTGGATCAGGGTGCCCCAACCAAAGAACCAGCTCTGCGCCAGAAAACCGGGCAGGCAGGCCAGGATCACCAGCAACATCAGGGTTTGGGTCTGTTTGCGGTTGTGGGCAAACGGCGCACTCGCGATATTGAACATGGATCAGTGGCTCTTGTCGGTCGATGGAGAAGGAGAGGCCTGGGCTGCTGCCTCGGCCGCCAGTTTGCGGGCCTTGGCACGGGCCACGGCGGCGGCAATGGCCGCTTTCTTGGGATCCGCATCGGCGGCTGGCTGCGACGCATCGGCAGCCGGTGCCGCCACGGTGGTTACCTCGGGCTTGGCGGTGGCCTCCTCGTCTTGCACCTCTGCGGACTTGGCAACGGCCTCCTCACCTTGCGCCTGGGCCGCCTTCTTGGCCTTGGCACGGGCGATGGCGGCAGCAATGGCTGCTTTCTTGGGATCCGCGTCGGCGGCTGAGTCAGGCTGCGGCGCTGTTGCAGGGGCTGCTACGGCGGCTTCTTCACCTTCGGTCACGGCTGCATCCCCTTGCGCCTGAGCGGCCTTCTTGGCCTTGGCGCGGGCGATGGCAGCAGCGATGGCCGCCTTCTTGGGATCCGCATCGGCGGTGGTGTCAGGCTGCGGCGCTGCTGCAGGGGCTGCCACGGCGGCCTCTTCACTTTCGGTCGCGGCTGCGTCCCCTTGCGCCTGAGCGGCCTTCTTGGCCTTGGCACGGGAGATAGCTGCCGCGATAGCCGCCTTCTTGGGATCCGCGTCGGCAATGGGGTCAGACTGGGGCGCGTCTGCAGGAATATCCGCAGCCGCTTCATCACCTTGCGTGCTGGCGGCTTTCTTGGCCTTGGCACGGGCGATGGCGGCAGCGATGGCCGCCTTCTTGAGATCCGCGTCGGCGGCTGAGTCAGGCTGAGGCGCAGCAGCAGAGCTATCCGCCACCACTGCTTCGCTTGGCTCCTGAACCGCTTTTTTGGCCTTGGCACGTGCCAGCGCCGCCGCAATGGCGGCTTTCTTGGCATCCTGTCCGTCCGCTGCCGGTGCATCGGTCTGGACCGAGTCGGGCTCGCCGGCGGCCGCTTTGGCGGCTCGGCGGGCGATGGCCTCCTGCTTGCGCGCCTCGCGGGCGGCAATCATGGCGCTGTTGTCCGGTGCGAGTTCGCTGGCACCGACCGGCGCAGCGTCCTGTTTGGCCTTGATGCGAGCCAGTGCCGCGGCCACCGGATCTTCTCCGCCGGCCGCCGTCATGGCCTGGCGCCGCTGGGCGGCAGCCTCGGCATGACGGGCTTCGCGGGCGGCTTTTTCCCGCTCGAAGCGGGCCTGCTTGGCCTCGAAGCGCTGCTTGGCGCGCTCGGCCTTCTCGGCCTCGGCGCGCGCCTCGCGGATGTCATCCTTGGCAATCTTGTAGTACTGCACCAGCGGGATCTCGCTCGGGCAGACCCAGGCACAGGCGCCGCACTCGATGCAGTCGAACAGGTTGAGCCCCTCGGCCTTGTCGTACTCCTTGGCCCGACTGTACCAGTAGAGCTCTTGCGGCAGCAGGTTGGCCGGGCAGGCGTCGGCACAGGCGCTGCAGCGAATGCAGGCCTGCTCGGGACCGGGCGGTGGCAGTTCGGCCCGGGTGGGGGAGAGCAGGCAGTTGGTAGCCTTGACCACCGGCACCATGGCATGGGGCAGGGTGAAGCCCATCATGGGGCCGCCCATGATCACCCGCTGATCCGCCTCGGGCTGCAGCTCGAAACGCTGCAGCAACCAGCGTACCGGGGTGCCCAGCAGCACCCAGGCGTTGCCCGGTTTCTTGAAGGCGTCGCCGGTGAGGGTGACGATGCGGGAGATGAGCGGTTCGCCGTCGATGATGGCGCGCTTGATGGCAAACACGGTGGCCACGTTGAGCACCATGATGCCCATGTCCACGGCGCGGCCCCCCTTGGGAACCTGGCGGCCGGTGAGCAGCTCGATGGTCTGCTTGGCGCCTCCCGAGGGATACTTGGTGGGCACCGTCTTGACCAGTACGTCTTCGTCTGTGGCATGACGGGTCAGCTCACCGATGGCGGCCGGCTTGTTGTCTTCCACCCCGATCAGGGTCAGCTTGGGTTTGAGCAAGTGCTTGAGCACCCGGATGCCGTCCATGATCTCGTCGGCATACTCCTGCATCAGCCGGTCATCGGTGGTGATGTAGGGTTCGCACTCCAGCCCGTTGACGATCAGGATCTCGGTCAGCTGACCGCGGCCATCGAGCTTGCTGTGGGTCGGGAACACGGCGCCGCCAAGGCCCGCGATGCCAGCCTGCTGGATGCGCTCGAGCAGCTCGCCCCGCTCCAGATTCCAGTAGTCGCTGCGGCCCTGACGCTCGCCCCAGGCATCTTCGCCATCCGGGGTGAGGGTGATGCAGAGATCGTCGAGACCGGAGGGGTGGGCCACCGTGTGGTGACCGATGGCGGTGATGGTGCCGGAGGTGGAGGCGTGCACCGGCACGAAACGCCCCTTGTCATGGCGAGTGAGCGGCTGGCCTTTCTTGACCTGGTCGCCGACCCGCACCAGCAGGTCGCCGGCCGGGCCCGCGTGCTGGCGCACCGGGATGATGAGCTGGGGCGGCAGACCCGCGTCCACCACCGGGGTGAGACTGGATTGGTCTTTGTTCTCGGGAGGGTGAATGCCGCCGTGAAAATCCCACAGAGTGCCGGCTTTGATGCGTTCGAGTAAGGACTGCATGGTTACTTATTCCACTATCTTGACCGGAATGGCGACGTTGGCCAGATCCCACTTCCAGTTGTCGACCGTGGTCGGCACCGGGATCATTTCGATACAGTCGGTCGGGCAGGGATCGACACAGAGATCGCAGCCGGTGCACTCGTCGGCAATGACGGTGTGCATCGCCTTGGTGGCGCCGACGATGGCATCGACTGGACAGGCCTGGATGCATTTGGTGCAGCCTATGCATTGATCTTCATGAATGAAGGCGACTTTCTTGATGGGGGCGGCGGCCTCGGCGCCGCCCAGCGGCTGGGGTTCGACCCCCATCAGGTCGGCGATCTTGCGCATGGTGGCATCGCCACCTGGCACGCACTTGTTGATCTGATCGCCATTGGCCAGCGCCTCGGCGTAGGGTTTGCAGCCCGGGTAGCCGCACTGGCCGCACTGGGTTTGCGGCAGCAGGGCGTCGAGCTGATCGACGATGGGATCGGCTTCCACATGAAATTTGACGGCGGCAAAGCCCAGGATGATGCCGAAGGCCAGAGCCAGCAGAGCCAACACCAGAACGGCAAAGAGTATGTGAGTCATAGCGCTATATCTTGATGAGGCCGGTAAAGCCCATAAAGGCCAGCGACATCAGGCCGGCGGTGATCATGGCGATGGAGACGCCGCGAAACGGAGTGGGCACGTCGGCGGCCACCAGACGTTCACGCATGGCGGCAAACAGGATCAGCACCAGCGAGAAACCGGTGGCGGCGCCGAAGCCGTAGATGATGCTCTGGATGAAATTGTGGTGCTCGTTGATGCTGAGCAGGGCCACCCCCAGCACGGCGCAGTTGGTGGTGATGAGCGGCAGAAAGATGCCTAGCAGACGATAGAGGGTGGGGCTGCTTTTGCGGATAACCATCTCGGTAAACTGAACCACGACAGCGATCACAAGAATGAAGGCGAGCGTGCGCAGGTAGGCGATGTTCAGCGGGATCAGGATATAGTGTTCCATCAGATAGGAACAGGCGCTGGCCAGGGTCATCACGAAGGTGGTCGCCAGCCCCATGCCGATGGCAGTTTCCAGCTTGCCGGAGACGCCCATGAAGGGGCACAGGCCGAGGAATTTCACCAGCACGAAGTTGTTAATCAGCACAGTGCCGACCAATAAAAGCAGGTACTCAGTCATTGCAGGTTGGTTATCCGGTGTGAAGGCGGCGGTATTATCTGATTTTAGGTGCCTTTTAACAACCGCAAGGCCGCATGGTTATTATTCAAATGGCCAATTTCATGGAGGAAACGTGCGCCCTTTACCCATTTTTACCCTGACCCTGGCGATGCTGCTCTGGTCCAGCTCCTTCATCGCGCTCAAGCACGTGCTGGGGGTCTGGGGCTTCGGTCAGGTGCTGTTCATGCGCATGAGCGTGGCGGCGCTCTGCTGGCTGTGCTGCTACCGCTATCTCGGCAATTTCCGCTATCAGAAAGGGGACTGGCGCTGGCTGGCGTTGATGGGGGCATTGGAGCCCTGTCTCTATTTCCTGCTGGAGGTCAACGCCCTGCGCTACACCAGTGCCGGTCAGGCCGGCATGGTCTGTGCTCTGTTGCCGCTCATCGTGGCGCTGGTGGCCTTCGTGCTGATCCGCGAGCGGGTGAGCCGCCGCCAATTGCTTGGCTTCGCCATCGCCATCTTCGGTATCGCGCTGCTCGGTTTTGGCAGCGGGACGGATGAATTTGCCCCCAATGCCCTGCTTGGCAACAGCCTGGAGATGGCGGCCATGTTCTGCGCCGCCACCTACTCTGTGGTGTTCAAGAAGCTTTGCAGCCGCTACAGCGTGCTGACCCTGACTGCGTTGCAGGCGTTTGTCGGCACCCTCTTCTTCGCCCCCTTTGCCTTTGGCGAACCTTGGCCGACGGCCTGGGTGTGGCAGGACATGGCGGTCATCGTCTTTCTCGGCGCCTGCGTGACCCTGGGGGCCTACCTGCTCTACAACTGGTCGGTGACCCAGGTGAAGGTGACGCTGGCGGCGGCCTACGTCAATCTCATCCCGGTGTTCACCCTGCTGTTGGCCTATTTGCTGCTGGGAGAGACCCTCAACGCCTTGCAATGGGTGGCCTGTGGCGCCGTGCTGCTGGGGATCGTGGTGGGACAGCTGCCCGCCAGGCGCGTGCGGATGCCGGCGGCCACCACAGGCTCGTGACGGCCACAAATTGACTACAGTCAGGGCTGGTAGCAGCGAGGAGCGGGATCATGAGTGACATGAGGTTACTGGTGCAGGCGCGACTGCTGCTTGGCCACCACCCCTTCACCCTGGCCGATGCACGGGCACTGGAGGCGCTGGAAGAGGAGGCTGTGGGCGAGGAGGGGCTCTGCATCGCCGAGCTGTGGGAGTGCGCCCTGCAGCAGGCCGACGAGGAGGCCAGGCACTATCTGTCGGGGCGGGATTGACGCTCTGATCGGAAGAAAAAACACGGGGCCTGGCCCCGTGTGTTGTGATGGCGAGGCCCCTAGATGGAGAGGCCCTTGACGGTGTCCGACACCGAGTTGGCGTCCTCGATGATCTCCTGAATGACGCCGGCGATGATGTCGGCCTGGGCCTGGCCCGCCATCGCCTTGTCCGATACCACCGAGACGGTCTGGGTGATCCTGGAGGTGATGTCGGAGTTGAGTCGGATGACGGAGACTATCTCGCCGGTGGAGGTGGAGGTTCGCGCCGCCAGTTGGCGCACTTCATCGGCCACCACCGCAAACCCGCGGCCCTGCTCGCCGGCGCGGGCCGCTTCGATGGCGGCGTTGAGCGCCAGCAGATTGGTCTGATCTGCGATGCTGCTGATGGTCGAGATGATGGACTCTATGCTTCGGGATTGCTGGTTGAGGTTCTCTATCTGCCGGCTGACTTCGCTGACCGAGCTGTTGATGTGGGCCGAGGTTTCCAGCACCTTGTCGATCACCTCCCGTCCCCTGGCGGCGCTCAGCACCGTCTCTCCGGCGATGGCGCAGGCCTTCTGGGCCGCTTCGCGCACCGAGATGGATTTCTCCACCCGCTCGCTGATGTTGCTGGCCAGCTTGATGATTTTGATCACCTTGCCCTCATGGTTGAAGATGGGGTTGTAGGTGGCCTCCAGCCAGATCTTCTCGCCGTGGCGGCCACGGCGCATGAAGAGCCCCGACTGGATGGAGCCCGTCCCCAGATCCCGCCAGAAGTTGGGATTCTGCTGATAGAAGGCCTCGTCGCAGAACATGCGGTGAGACTGGCCCACCACCTCGTCCAGCCGGTAGCCGAAGCAGTGCAGGAAATTCTGGTTGGCGGTGATGACGGTGCCATCGGGTTGGAAGTCGATGACGGCCAGGGATTTGTCCAGTGCCGCCAGCAGCGCCTGGGTGCGCTCCAGGGTGGATTGCTGTTCGGTGACGTTGGAGGCCACCTTGGCCACCTTGATCACCTTGCCATCGAGGAGGATCGGGAAGTAGCTGGCTTCGAGCCAGACCGCCTTGCCCGATTTGGCCTGCCGGATGAAACGGCCGTTGCGCGACTCCCCCCTGCGCAGATCCTGCCACAGCTGTTCATATTCGCGGGTTTTCACGTCCTCGAGAAAGCAGAGGGCGCTGTGGTGCTTGCCGATCACCTCCTCCCGGGCATAGCCCACGATGGCGAGAAAACGATCGTTGACGAAGGTGACCACCCCCTGCGGGGTGAACTCGATATAGGGAACCCGTGACTGGATGGCCTGCTCAAAGGCGCCAAGTTCTGCGATCTGTGCCGCTTGTTCACTCTGTTCACTTTTACCCGTGCGATTCCAAAACATGGCGGAGCTCCTTGTTAAGACCCTGGTGAGGCCTTTCATGACAATACCCGACCGGCTGAATACTAGTACAGGTTGTTTAGCTGTCGCCTCAGCCATCAGGGTTAATTGTTTGTTTTGTCATTATCGATCTTGTCATGTTGGCAAGCCGTGCAGAAGGGCGGGGAGGCCGGTCCCGCTCCGGCAGGCTGACGGTAGGCCCCTTAGGCGGCATTTGTCCCACGCTTTGTTCATTTTCCCTGCGATTCAACACATCAGAGCACCTTATCGCGGCAAGATGAGGTATCTTATGCCCCGATTTCATCCATTAAACGGATCCGAGACCCCATATGATCATCAAACCCAAGGTTCGCGGCTTTATCTGCACCACCACTCACCCGGTCGGTTGTGAAGCCAATGTTCGTCGCCAGATCGCTTATACCAAGGCCAAGGGCACCATCGAGAATGGTCCCAAGAAAGTGCTGGTGATCGGCGCTTCCACCGGTTATGGCCTGGCTTCCCGCATTGCCGCCGCCTTCGGCTCCGGCGCTGCCACCCTCGGTGTCTTCTTCGAAAAAGCCGGCAGCGAGACCAAGACTGCCACCGCCGGCTGGTACAACTCCGCTGCCTTCGACAAGGCCGCCAAAGAGGCGGGCCTCTACGCCAAGAGCATCAACGGCGATGCCTTCTCCAATGAATGCCGCGCCAAGGTGATCGAGCTGATCAAGCAGGATCTGGGTCAGATTGATCTGGTGGTCTACTCCCTGGCCTCGCCGGTGCGCAAACTGCCGGATACCGGCGAAGTGGTGCGCTCTGCCCTCAAGCCCATCGGCGAGGTCTACACCACCACCGCCATCGATACCAACAAGGATCAGATCATCACCGCCACCGTCGAGCCGGCGAACGAGGAAGAGATCCAGAACACCATCACCGTCATGGGCGGTCAGGACTGGGAGTTGTGGATGGCGGCCCTGCGCGATGCAGGCGTACTGGCCGACGGCGCCAAGTCCGTGGCCTACTCCTACATCGGTACCGATCTGACCTGGCCAATCTACTGGCACGGCACTCTGGGCCGCGCCAAGGAAGATCTGGACCGCGCCGCCGCCGCCATCCGTGGCGATCTGGCTGCCAAGGGCGGCACCGCCCACGTGGCCGTGCTCAAATCCGTGGTGACCCAGGCCTCCTCCGCTATTCCGGTGATGCCGCTCTACATCTCCATGGCCTTCAAGATCATGAAGGAGAAGGGCATTCACGAGGGCTGCATGGAGCAGGTGGATCGCATGATGCGCACCCGTCTCTACGCTGCCGACATGGCGCTGGACGATCAGGCTCGCATCCGCATGGATGACTGGGAGCTGCGCGAAGACGTGCAGCAGACCTGCCGTGACCTGTGGCCATCCATCACCAGCGAGAACCTCTGTGAGCTGACCGACTACACCGGTTACAAGCAGGAGTTCCTGCGTCTGTTCGGTTTCGGGCTGGACGAGGTCGATTACGATGCGGATGTGAATCCGGACGTGAAATTCGATGTGGTCGAGCTCTGAGTCTGACCCAAGTGAAAACAGGGCCCTACGGGGCCCTGTTTTTTTGGCAAAAATCCCGCTAAGTTGCGGAATTTTATTATCCGCGATCACCTTTTTCCCATATCAAACCCGCTAGTCTGGCGGTGATCGGATAACATGACGGCATTGCCGAGGTACGGAAGCTATGACCACTCCACATGAGGCGCCCAAAAAGCGCCAACTCCCCACTGTCTATACCCTGCTTTTCATCATCATCGCCCTGATGGCGGCCCTGACCTGGGTGCTGCCGGCGGGCAAATACAACTACGTGACGGCCAAGACCCAGCAGCCGGTGGCGGCCGCGGCCGTGGCCGATTACAGCGGCGACGAGCGGCTGTTGCCGGTGCCCGGCAGCTACACCGAGCTCCCTTCCCAACCGCAGGGGGTATTCGATGTGCTCAAGGCGCCCATCCAGGGCTTTCACAAGGCGGCCGACGTGGCGCTGTTCGTGCTCATCATCGGTGGTTTCTTGGCGGTGACCATGCAGAGCGGGGCACTGGATGCGGGGGTAGGGGCCATAGTGCGCGGTTTTGCCGGGCGCGAGCGGCTGCTGATCCCCGTGCTGATCGCCCTGTTTGCCCTCGGCGGCTCCACCTTCGGCATGGCGGAGGAGACGGTGGCCTTCTGGGCACTGATCGTGCCGGTGATGATGGCGGCGGGCTTCGATCGCATGGTGGCGGCGGGGATCATCCTGCTCGGCTCCGGGGTCGGGGTGCTCGCTTCCACCGTCAACCCGTTTGCCACCGGCATCGCCTCCGGTTTTGCCGGCATCCCCATCGGTGAGGGGATTGGCCTTAGGGTTGTGCAGTGGCTGCTGTTGGTGATCTTCGCCTCCTGGTTCGTGATGCGCTACGCCAAGCAGGTGCAGCAGGACAAGTCCCGCTCCGTGCTGGCTGACATCGCCTATGACGACGAGTTCTCCCAGATGAAGAGCGGCAACCTCGCCTTCAGTGGCAAGCAGAAGCTCACCATGCTGGTCTTCTTCGGCACCTTCCTGCTGATGATCTATGCGGTGGTACCTTGGTCAGATCTGGGCATCGACCTGCTGCCCACCCTGGGCTGGTGGTTCGACGAGCTCTCTACCCTGTTCTTCAGCGCCTCCATCCTGATCGCGCTGATCAACCGGATGCCGGAGTCCAACTACGTGGCAACCTTCCTGAGCGGGGCGCGGGACCTCATCGGGGTGGCGCTGGTGGTGGCGGTGGCACGCGGCATCTATGTGGTGATGGAGCATGGGGTCATCATCGACACCATACTGCACTGGGCCGAGGGGCTGGTGAGCGGGCTGTCGTCGTCGGTGTTCATCCTGATGGCCTATCTGGTGCACATCATCCTGAGCTTCTTCATCCCCTCCACCTCGGGGCTGGCGACCGTCTCCATGCCGCTGATGGGGCCGCTGGCAGACTTCTCCGGCATCTCGCGGGATCTGGTGATCACCGCCTATCAGTCCGCCTCCGGCTGGATCAACCTGTTTGCCCCCACCGCAGCCCATCTGGTGGCGGGGCTGGCGCTGGCCAAGATCCCCTACGATCGCTTCGTGCGCTGGGTGCTGCCCTTCATCATCGGGGTGGCCCTCATCACCATGGCGGTACTGGTGGCCGGTACCTTGCTGCACGGCTGATGGCGCGGCTAGCAAACGACAGACAACAAAAAGGCTCCCGCGGGAGCCTTTTTCATGAGCCTTGCTTACTGCTTGTAGCCCTTGAGGAAGCGGGCGAGACGGCCGATGGCCTCTTCCAGCTCCTCTTCCCGGGGCAGGAACACCAGCCGGAAGTGATCCGGTGCCGGCCAGTTGAAGCCGGTGCCCTGCACCAGCAGCAATTTTTCCTGCTGCAGCAGATCGAACACCATCTTCTGGTCGTCGCGGATGTCGTACACCTTGGGGTCGAGGCGCGGGAACATGTAGAGCGCCCCCTTGGGCTTGACGCAGGAGACGCCCGGAATGTCGTTGAGCAGCTCCCACGCCTTGTCGCGCTGGCGGCGTAGGCGGCCGCCCGGCAGGATCAGCTCGTTGATGCTCTGGTAACCACCCAGGGCGGTCTGGATGGCGTGCTGCATCGGTACGTTGGCGCACAGCCGCATGGAGGCCAGCATCTCCAGCCCCTCGATGTAGCCCTTGGCACGACCCTTGGGACCGGTGATGACCATCCAGCCCTGACGGAAGCCGCAGGCACGGTAGGCCTTGGAGAGGCCGTTGAAGGTCACCACCATGACATCGTCGCACAGGGTGCAGACGCTGGTGTGGGAGATGTCGTCGTAGAGGATCTTGTCGTAGATCTCGTCGGCGAAGATGATGAGGTTGTGCTGGCGGGCGATCTCGATCACCTCCAGCAGGAACTCGCTGCCGTAGACGGCGCCAGTCGGGTTGTTGGGGTTGATCAGCACCAGGCCGCGGGTGCGCGGGGTGATGCGGGCACGGATGTCGTCGAGATCCGGATACCAGTCGGCCCCTTCATCGCAGCGATAGTGCACCGCATGGCCGCCGGAGAGGGTCACTGCCGCCGTCCAGAGCGGGTAGTCGGGGGAGGGCACCAGCATCTCGTCGCCGTTGTTGAGCAGCGCCTGCATCGCCATCACGATGAGTTCACTGGCGCCGTTGCCGATGTAGATGTCGTCGATGTCGACCTTGCGCATCCCTTTCTGCTGGTAGTACTGCATCACCGCCTTGCGGGCCGAGAAGAGCCCCTTGGAGTCGCAGTAGCCCTGGCTGAGCGGCATGTTGAGGATCACATCCTTGATGATCTCTTCCGGCGCATCGAAACCGAACGGGGCCGGGTTGCCGATGTTGAGCTTGATGATGCGGTGGCCTTCGTCTTCGAGACGGCGAGCTTCTTTATGCACCGGGCCGCGGATGTCATAGCAGACATCGTCGAGCTTGTGGGACTTGTCGATAGTGAACATGGTGACTGTGATTCCTTCCCCTGGGGGCGCGTTGGCGAAAAAGGCGTTTTTTAGTATCAAATTTCTTTTCCCCTATTCTTCACAGAATTGAATGCTAGAACAATCCTCTTTTTAGTAGAATTCCCTGATTTTTAGCCCTAAAACAGGGTTGCCAAAACGTTAAATTCAGCACGATCGTTTGTGGTAACCGAGTTTCACCAGTGAAAGATGAGGGGCTGATTAACAAAGCTACCCGACTGTGTTGAAATATTCACTCTCGCTGGCACGATTGGCTTGCGTGAAAAATGTCATTATTTTTGTCGGCGCCGGCCCAAAAAGCAGAGCATGTGGTCTGCGCGCCATGCTGGCGACGCCTGGCGTCGATATCGAAGGAGTTCCCATGCAAGCCCCCGCAGTTGGTCGCTACCGCCATTTCAAGGGTGGGTATTATCAGGTGTTGACCCTGGCCCTGCACACCGAAACCGGGGAGCAGCTGGTGATCTACCAGAGCGAGCAGGATGGAGCCGTCTACGCCCGCCCGGTGGCCATGTTCATGGAGTGGATCGAGCATCAGGGAGACGTGGTGAGCCGTTTCACCCCGGTTGCCGGCTGAGGTTGACCATTGACCATGAAAAAGGCGCCTGATGGCGCCTTTTTCACAACGTGAGCTTACTGGTAGAGACCCAGGTTCTCTTTGGCATAGGCTTCGAAATCGGTGCAGCCACCGATGTGCTGCTCGTCCAGGAAGATTTGCGGCACGGTATTGACCGGCTTGCCGGCGCTCTTGGCCAGATCTTCCTTGGTGATGCCTTCGGCGTGGATGTCCACGTAGCGGAATTTGAAATCGTCACGCTGTTCAACCAGCTGCTCGGCAATCTGCTTGGCACGGACACAATAGGGACAACCGGGACGACCAAAAATCACTGCAAACATGTTCTCTCTCCATTCATATGAGGCTGGGGACAGGATAGCCCCGCCTCGTGACTAGTCAAAGTGGAAATTGTCGATACGGCCGTTCGCCATCTTCGATAAGGCGCGCTTCGCCGGCCGTCATCGTCAATCACCTTGCGGTAGCTCAACCCTGATCGGCGATCTGGATCGGCTGCTGCTGATAGATGCTCTCCAGCACTCCCTTCTCGAACACGGTCCAGGGCCAGGCGGCCTTGCTGGCGCGGTAGCGCTCGTGGGTTGCCGGGTCCTGCGACAGGCCGCGCTGGAACATCACGAAGGCCTTGCGCTGGCCGCCGGCGGTGTCGATGAAGCCCACCAGGTTGGAGGTGCCGGTGATGGTGCCGGTCTTGGCGTGGACCTTGTTCTTCATCATCGGGGCGGTGACGCTGCGCCGCCACGCCAGGGTGCCATCCACCTGGGAGCTTGGCAGCAGCTTGATGAGGCCAAGCTCGGCATCATTTTTCTGGATGAAGTTCAGCACCGACAGCATCTGGCGGGCGCTGATGAGGTTGTGGGCAGAGAGGCCCGAGCCGTCGGCCAGGGTGGCGTTGCCCAGATCGATGCCGTTCTTGGTCAGGATGGCGCGCACCGCCATGGTGCCGCTGCGATAGCTGCCCGGCTTGTTGTAGTAGTGGCGACCGACGGTCTTGAGGAAGGTATCGGCATAGAGGTTGTCCGATTTCTTCAGCATCTTGGCCAGCATCACCGGCAATGAGACCGAGTAGTGAGTACCCAGCGTCTCGGCATTGTCCGGGGACTTGTGGGTCACCCGCAGCAGGCCGTCATGCTTGATGCCGGCCCTGTCCATCGCCCAGCGGATGTTGTCCCAACCCCAGGCCTCCACGTCGTGGATGGCGAAGCGCAGTCCCTGTGGCTCCT
Organism: Aeromonas sp. S5(2024); assembly: GCF_041403025.1. Taxonomy (NCBI): domain Bacteria; kingdom Pseudomonadati; phylum Pseudomonadota; class Gammaproteobacteria; order Aeromonadales; family Aeromonadaceae; genus Aeromonas; species Aeromonas sp. S5(2024). The sequence continues at coordinate 134,506 of NZ_JBGLRI010000011.1, forward strand.
TGTTCGGGGTGATGCAGCCCTTGAGCTCGTAGAAGTTGCCCTTGGCCATGTCCACTTCCAGTGCGCAGAATTGGCGCGCCATGTCGCCATAGCTCATCACCTCCACGTTGTCGGCACCGATGCCGATGGGCACGCCGGTGGCCACGTTGCCGGTGGCCGGTTTGCCGATCTGGGTGGCGGTGATGGTGCCGTAGGCGCAGTTCTTGTCGATGATGACCGAGGAGACCGGGGCGGCAAAGCAGAGGGTCTGATCCCCCCACGACCAGCCGTTGCCGCGCTCGTAGCCGTTGTAGGCGCCGGTGTTGACGTAGACGTTGCCCTTGATGCGGTTCACGCCGAGCTGCTTGAACAGGGCCAGCAGATCCATGCGGGATAGGGTGGGGTCGCCGACGAAGTTGATCCAGATGTCGCCATTGATGGCATCACCCTGTTTGGCGCCGGGCTGAGCCTGGATGTCGGTGGCAAAGCGGAAGTCGGCTCCGAGCTCGAGACGGGCCGCCAGCGCGGTGAGTACCTTCATGGTGGAGGCGGGGGCGATCATCTGATCCGCATGGCGGGCAAATTCAACCCCGTTGTTGCCCTGCACTATGATGGCGTACTGGCCACCCTGAGGGGGCGTCAGCGGGGCGGCCTGGGCCGCCAGGGAAAACAGAGCACAAAAACCAATCAACAGCCGCTGCATAACATCCTCTAAACGTGACGAAGGGGCCCGGCAGTGGTGCCGGCCCTGACAATTCAACCTTGTTTCACCCGCCGATGCGGGATCGACCGTGGCAAAGCCATTCATACGATTTATGCCGGTCGCCACTGGCCATCACGCCATCGAGTTGGCGGTGCGATAGCGACCCTCATAATCAAAAATCTTCTCTTTTATCTGCCAGAACCGCCCCGCTTTGCGGGCGATGACGAAATCGGGGTGGCGAAACTGGCTTTGCGCCGCCAGCACGCTCGCCAGGGTGGCAAATTCGGGTTCCAGACCCGGAGCGGGCCAATGATGACGCACAAAGACCTGTTGAAACAAGCGCCGTGCGCCCTGGGAGTGAAATCCGAAGTACTCATTGAGGGTGAGACCATCCTCATCGTGATAGACCACCTCCAGCCGCTCCCCCTGTTTGCCACGCCCGGCATTCAGCGTCAAACCGGCGCAGCAAATGACCATGCAATCCTTGAGATTGAGCGCCTCCTTGAGCTTGTCGTCGGGATCCACCAGCAGCTGATCGCAGCTCTGGCAGCGGCGTGCGGCGATGTCGTTTTCGCTGCCGCAGGCGGGGCAGATCTTGGCGCGAAAGCGGTAGTCACACTCCTCGCGATGGCCCTCGTCATCTTCAAACAGCCCCTGACAGCGGCGACCGTAGTGCTCGATCACCTTGCCATCCTCGTCGGTCTTGCCCCAGAAGGTATTGGCAAAGCCACAGGCGGGGCAGGGTACCTGCACAGGCTCGGTACCGGCGTGGGGGCGAGGCTCCCCCACTTCGGGGGCGAACAGGTTGAAGTTGTTGCCGGCGTAGTCGAGCACCAGACAGTCCTCCTTGCCGGGCGAGAGGCGCAGGCCGCGACCCACGATCTGCTGGTAGAGCGACACCGACTCGGTGGGTCTGAGCATCACGATGAGATCGACGTGGGGGGCGTCGAAGCCGGTGGTGAGCACCGCCACATTGACCAGAAACTTGAGCTCGCGCGCCTTGAAGGCGTTGATGAGGGCATCGCGCTCCGGCCCCGGCGTCTCGCCGGTGATGAGAGCGGCCTGCTGGCCTCTGGCGCCCAGCAGGCCATGAATTTCGTGGGCATGCTCGACGGTGGCGGCGAAGATCATCACTCCCTGCCGGTCGGCCGCATACTCCAGCACCTGGCTCAGGATATGGGGGGTGACCCGCTGCTGGCGCTTGAGCTCGCCGTTGAGATCCGCCTCGCTGAACAGACCGTTCTCCCGTGCCACCAGCTTGCTGAAGTCGTAGTGAACGATGGGGGCATCCACCAGCCTGGGCGGGGTCAGATAGCCGTTTTTGACCATGAAGCGCAGCGGCAGCTCGAACACGCAGTCACCGAACAGCCGCTCGCCGTGGCTCTTGACCATGCCGTGGTAGTGGCGCCGGTAGATCCAGCCCAGCCCGAGCCGATAGGGGGTGGCGGTGAGGCCGAGGATCTTGAGGGCCGGATTGGCGGCCTTGAGGTGGTCGATCACCTGATGGTATTGGCTGTCGTCATCGAGCGAGACCCGGTGGCACTCGTCGATGATGAGCAGCGAAAACGCCCCGTCGAAGGCAGCCAGATTGCGGGCCACCGACTGCACCGAGCCAAACACCACCTGGGCGCTCGCCTCCTTGCGAGCGAGCCCTGCGGCGAAGATGTCAGCCTTGAGCCCCCACGCCTCATATTTGGCGTGGTTCTGCTCCACCAGCTCCTTGACGTGGGCCAGCACCAGCACCCGGCCGCGCGCCTTGCGGGCCAGCTCGGCGATCACCAGACTCTTGCCGGCCCCGGTGGGCAGCACCACCACGGCGGGATCCGGGTGCTGACGAAAGTGGCTGATCACGGCGTTGACGGCGTCGGTCTGATAGGGTCTGAGAACGAACATGCAGGCTTGGGTATGTCGATGTGGGGTGGTGCAGGGTGGCGCCATTATAGGGATCTTGGCGCCAAAAAACAGCGGGCCGGCATGGTGCCGGCCCGCTGGCGATGACGTCTTCGCTTAGTGGAAGGGGAAGACGTAGTTCATCCAGCTGGCCATGCGCAGCAGCACCTTGCGCATCACCGAGACATGGTGGAAGTGCTTGGTGTAGATGGCAGCCTGGCCGCTGGCCCCGGCGATCACCTGATACTTGGGCCATTCGGGGTCGGTGATGGAGATGAGCACCGGCAGGCGGCCCGGCTGAACGGCACTGGCCTGATCCAGCAGGCCGGCGTTGGCCTGCACGTTACCGGCGGCGATGGCCGGGATCACGGCGGTCACCTGGCCCTGGAAGATCTTGCCGGGGATGCCGTCGATCACCACCTCGGCCTCATCGCCCACCGCCAGGCGCTGCATGCTGTTCTGCCAGAACCAGCCCACATAGGCGGTTTCATCCTTGTGAATGAAGGTCATCACCGGGCGATACATGAAGGGGGTGGCTATCATGCCGGGGCGCAGGGCCAGCTGCACCACGTGGCCGTCGCTCGGGGCATAGACCACGGTCTGCTCTACCTGATACCTGGCCTCGTCGAGCTGGGCCTGCAGATCTTCCAGCGTCGCCTGTTGCTGCTCGATCTGGGCCACGATGTCGTCCACGTTGGCCTGGGTGACGTCGAGGTCGCGCTGCTTGCCGACGCCGCGGCGCATCAGGTCGCTGGCGCGATCCCGGTCGAGCTTGGCGGAGCGCAGCCTGGCCTCGATGGACTTGAGGTGGTTGCGGTTGGATTCAACCCGCGCCGTCAGGCTGTCCGCCCTCAACTGGAAGGGGGCGGCATCCAGGCGAAACAGCACATCGCCCTTCTTCACCGGCTGGTTGGCCTGTACCGGCACCTCGATGACCCGGCCCTTGACCAGCGGCACGATCGGGGTGGAGACATAGTAGTTGCGCGCCATCTCGGAGTAGGGATGGTTGTAGTTCATCAGCATGATCAGGGTGCCGATGAGCAGCACGCCGCCCAGCGCAGCGGTAGGCACGGTCCACTTGTTGAGCGGGATACGGAAAATTTTGAAGATGGCCACGCAGACGGCCGTGTAGGTCAGGATCAGTAGCAGGTCCATGATTTATCCCTGTTGCTCGGTCTGTTCGATGGTATTGAGGCGGGCCTTGAGGTCGGCCAGCTCCTGTTTGAGCTGCTGGATATCATCTTCATCCTGCTGCAGCCGCTGGTTGAAGCCCCAGCCCCGCTCGGGACGATAGAGGGTGGCCCAGATCCAGAGGAAGGGCCACAGCACGTGCAGGGTGAACAGACTGACCCAGCCGGCCACGTGAATGGCGTCCTGATGGGGGTGTTGACGATGTTTGGCTATTTCATAGGGAATGTCGTGAATGACGATGACCCCATAAAAAATGACCAAACCCACAAAAAAAAGCAGACCAAGAGCAAAATAATCGAGTGCCATTTACGCCTCCGCTGGCTTGACGCACCGCATTGTCATTGGGATCAGGGCTCTGCAAGGCAGTCAGCCACCTGATTTCCCTCCTGTCGGGCCCGAAATCTTAAGTTGTTTTGTTGTACTGAAGCTTAAGTAGTTTCCAAGTCGTCAAAACAGACGCTGATGTTGTTGGGGGCAAGTCCGTAAAGTCGTATCCATGACAAGGACTTACGCTGGGAGTATGGCATTGCTGAAGGGAAATGTTCAGCAAAAAAAGGAGCCCTGACGGCTCCTTTTTTGACATGGTTGGCGTGGGTCAACTTTCGCTGGGCTTGTTGATCAGCGCAGGCCTGAATTTCACCAGGAAGGCCACCGTGACGATCAGGGTGCTGGCCAGTCCAATCATGGTGGAGATGCCCATCTCCAGCCCGAACCCGATGGGGGCGTTGGCCAGGTAGGTGAACACCACGGCGGTCATGAACATGGCGGGAATGGTGCAGACCCAGTGCAGCTTGCCCTCTTTGGCGAGGTAGGCCGCCGCCGCCCACAGCATCATCACCGCGGTGGTCTGGTTGGCCCAGCCGAAGTAGCGCCAGATCACCCCGAATTCGGCCTTGGAGATGATGAAACCGAGGATGAACATGGGGATGGCGATGAGCAGTCGCTTGGCCATGGGCTTCTGGGTCAGTTTCAGGAAGTCCGCGACGATGAGGCGGGCACTGCGAAACGCGGTGTCGCCGGAGGTGATGGGCAGGATCACCACGCCGAGGATGGCCAGGATGCCGCCGACGGTGCCGAGCAGGCTGGTGGAGACCTCGTGCACCACGGCAGAAGGGCCGCCGCTGGCCAGGGTGGCGTTGAGCACCTCGGTGCTGTCGTAGAAGGAGAGACCCAGGGTGCACCAGATGAGGGCGATGATCCCTTCACCAATCATGGCACCGTAGAAGATGAAACGGCCGGAGCTCTCGTTTTGCATGCAGCGCGCCATCAGCGGTGACTGGGTGGCGTGGAAGCCCGACACGGCGCCGCAGGCGATGGTGATGAAGAGCAGCGGCCAGAGCGGCAGCTCGGTCGGGTGCAGGTTGGAAAAATCCATCCCGGTGTTGTAGAAGCCTTTGCCGGAGACGATGAGGCCGATGATGAGGCCGACCGACATGAACACCAGCAGGGCGCCGAAGATGGGGTAGAAACGGCCGATGATCTTGTCGATGGGGACTATGGTCGCCAGGATGTAGTAGGCGAAGATGGCCGCAATCCAGTAGACCAGATCGGTGGAGGTGAGGTTGGCCAGAAGGCCAGCCGGGCTCAGTACGAACACCACGCCCACCAGCATCAACAGCACCACGGCGAACAGGTTCATGAAGTGCTTGGCGGTGGTGCCGAGGTGTTCACCGACCACGGTCGGCACCGAGGCGCCCTTGGCGCGCACCGACAGCATGCCGGAGAAGTAGTCGTGCACCGCACCGGCGAAGATGCAGCCAAACACGATCCAGAGCATGGCGACCGGACCGTAGAGGGCGCCCAGGATGGGACCGAAGATGGGGCCGACGCCGGCGATGTTGAGCAGCTGAACCAGATAGACCTTCTTGTCCGACATGGGGACATAGTCCACCCCGTCCGCCATGGTGATGGCGGGGGTTTTCAGCTCCGGCTTGGGGCCGAATATCCGTTCGATGAATTTGCCGTATACGAAATAGCCGGCTATCAGCAAGCCGACACAGAGGAAGAACCAGATCATTGCTACGCTCCTGCTTTGTTATTGTTGGGTGTGCGCGGCCAGTGTAGGGGCTTGCTCTGTTGACGGCAGGTAAAACGGCATGAGCGGTGATATGGCGGACCGAGCGGTCGGCGCTCGTGATCCGGCTCACATCGCGGGGCTTACTCCAGCCCCAGCATCTCCTTCAACTCCTTCAGGTAACGTCGGCTGACCGGCACCCGGGCGCCGCTCGGCGTCACTATCTCCGCCAGCTGGTTCTCCAGCAGCCGGATCTCGAAGATGGCGGCCGGGGCCACCAGGTACTGGCGGTGGCAGCGCAGCAGTGGGGTCTTCTCCTCCAGCGATTTGAGGGTGAGCTGGGTATGAAACAGCTCGCCCTGGCTCGCCACGTGCACCCCGCCGAGATCGGAGAAGGCGTACTCCACTTGTTCGATGGGCAGCAGCCGTACCCGGTTGTGCAGGTAGCCCGGGATGTGGCGAATGGCGGGGGCGAGCGCCGTCATGGGCTGGGGGCTGAGATCTTGCCTCAGCCGCGCCAGCGTCTTGGCCAGACGCACCGGCTCCACCGGTTTGAGCAGGTAGTCGAAGGCGTTCTCCTCGAACGCCTGGATGGCGTACTCGTCAAAGGCGGTGACAAAGACGATGCGGGGCAGGGGATCGAGCATGGCCACCAGCGCCATGCCGCTGAGCTTGGGCATCTGGATGTCAAGAAACACCACGTCGGGTTTGAGCCGCTGAATAAGCACCAGCGCCTCGATGGCGTTGGCGGCCGCCCCCAGCAGTTCGATATCGGGCTCGGCGGCCAGGTGCTGCATCAGCTCCTCGCGGGCATAAAGCTCGTCATCGACGATGAGGGTGCGGATCATGGGGTTCTCCTGCGTGGCTGGGGGGGATGAAGATGGAGTGGGACGGCGGCCGGATCATGGTAATTGCCTTGGCAGGGTGACGGAGACCCGGGTCCAGCAGTCGGGCTCGCAACTGACGCTCAGGCCATAGCGGTTGCCAAAGGCGCTCTTGAGACGCCTGTCCACCAGGGTCATGCCGAGCCCGTCGCCGGCCGGTTTCTCCTGCCAGGTGCCGGCATTGTCCTCCACGTGAATGGTGACCCGCTCTGCCGTCTGCTCGGTGTAGAGGCGAATGTGCCCCTGCTCCAGCAGGGTGGAGATGCCGTGCTTGATGGCGTTCTCGATGAGGGGCTGCAGGGTGAAGCTCGGCAGCTTGAGGTCGGCGAGGGCCGGCGGGATCTCGTTTTGCACCGTCAGTCGGTCGCCAAAGCGGGCCAGCTCGATCTCCAGATAGGATTGGCAGTGCTCCTGCTCCTCCTGCAGGGTGGCCAGGCCGCTCTGGCGCTTGAGGTTCTTGCGAAAGAACAGGGAGAGGTGCAGCAGCAGTTGGCGTGCTCGCTCCGGTTCGCGCCGGGTGATGGCGCTGATGGTGTTGAGGGTGTTGAACAGAAAGTGGGGATTGATCTGGGCCTGCACCAGCTTGAGTTCGGATTGCACCAGCAGCCGTTGCTGCTGCTCCAGCCGGCCGGTCAGCAACTGCTGGGAGAGCAGGTTGGCAATCCCTTCTCCCAGGGTGTGGTTGATCTTGAGAAACAGCCGCTTCTTGGGCTCGTAGAGCTTGATGGTGCCGATCACCCCCTCGTCGCCGTGCAGGGGGATCACCAGCACCGAGCCGAGCTGGCACTGGGGCGAGATGCTGCAGCGGTAGGGCTGGCTGTTGCCGTCGGCAAACAGCACCTTGTTGCGGGCGATGGCCTGCATGGTGATGGCCGAGGTGATGGGGGTACCTGGCTGGTGGTGATCCTCGCCGATGCCGATGAAGGCGAGGATCTTGTCGGTATCCGTGATGGCGACGGCGCCCACCCCGGTCTCCTCCTGGATGATACGGGCAATCTTGTGGCTGGCCTCTGGGGTGAAACCCTGGCTCATGATGCCGACGGTGCGGTTGGCGATATTGAGGGCCTTGGCGGAGAAGACCCGGGAGAATTTCTCGTACATGTGCTGCTGGTCGCGGATCATGCTGATGAAGAGCGCGGCGCCACAGGAGTTGGCCAGGATCATGGGGGTGGCGATGGTACGCACCAGCAGCAGGGATTTATCGAATGGCGTGGCCACCAAGAGGATGATCACCATCTGCATGATCTCGGCGTAGAGGGTGGTGAAGAAGGCGATGCGCGGCTCGAACAGCGCATCCATCTTGCCCGCCCGCATCAGCCGCCAGTGCACCAGCCCGCCCAGCAGCCCCTCGCAGGTGGTGGAGATGGCGCAGGCGAGATCGGTGAAGCCGCCCAGGGTATAGCGGTGCAGGCCGCCGGTCAGCCCCACCAGAAAGCCCACCAACGGGCCCCCCAGCAGCCCGCCCAGCACGGCGCCGACGGCGCGGGTATTGGCGATGGCGTCGTCGATATCCAGCCCCACATAGGTGCCGAGGATGCAGAAGCAGGAGAAGGTGATGTAGATGAGCACCTTGTGAGGCAGCCTGACCGAGTAGTTGGCCAGTGGACGCAGCAGCGGACTCTTGGAAAAGAGGTAGGCGATGACCAGGCTGACGCTCATCTGTTGAAGCAGGGAGAGGACCAACTGCATAAAAAACGTTCCTCAGAGTCCGTGCCGAAAAAAGCGGCAACCTTGAATAAATGTGATCAGGATCTTGTTCTGCGGGGCGCCAGGGCGGGGTTGCGGCCGCAGTGTGCCAGAAACGTGAAATAAAACCATATTAAATCAGCATGTTAAATTGATATTTGTGTAATCGCCCAAGGGTTGATATTGCTGGATGGAGCATGAATGTATCCGCTGGATACGCCACACGGAGGTGGCATGCTCCGCCCGGCCCCTTGGCTGGGCGTTTTTTATCCATGGTGGATGGCGAACAATTTTGCGGGCAATCGAGTGATTATTCAGGTTTGTCCAATGAGTTATCCCCAGCTTCTGGGGATAACTCAGAAGGCAAAATAGTAACAGAAGCGTCGGGTCAGGTTGAAAAACAGCCGTTGCCCCTCATCCAGCTCTTCCTGCTTGATAAATGATTTGATGGTGCGCTCATCTTCCCGCAGGTCGATCATCGCCACCCCTTCCGGCCGCTGTGCCTTGATGTAGGGCAGCACCTTGGGTTTGAGCGGCATGGTGGGCTCGGTGGAGAGCACCAGCGCCACCGAGTCATCGGAGAGCATCACCAGCGAGCCGGGCGGATAGACCCCCAGCACCTTGATCAGCAGCTTGACCAGATCCTGGTCGAATTTCTTCTGCGACAGCTTGTAGAGCTGGCTGATGGCCTGGCTCGGCGCCGCCGGTGTGGCGCTGTTGCGTGGGTGCAGCAGCTCGTCATAGTAATCCACCAGCCCGATGATCCGCGCCAGCGGCGGGATCTCGCCCCCCTTGATGCCAAGGGGAAAGCCGCTGCCGTCGAGGCGCTCGTGATGCAGATGGGCCACCTGGCGGATCTTGGGCTCGAAGGCCTGCAGCTGGGTCAGCATCTCCAGCCCGTACTGGGGGTGCATGTTGAGGAAGTTTTGCTCCGACTTGTTGAGCTCCCCCCGTTTCTGGGTGATCTGGGTCGGGATCTTCAGCTCGCCGATGTCGTGCACCAGGCCGGCCAGCCCGGTCTCTTCGATTTCAATGGGGTTCATGCCGAGCTCACGGGCCATCAACATGGCGATGAAGGCCACGTTCAGGCTGTGCTGCAGCAGGATGTCGGTGTGCGGGCTGCGAATGAGGTGCAGGCCGAGCGGGCCTTCGTGGGCACTGATGCGGGCGGCTGCGTTGCGCACTATCTGCGCCGTGTTGGCTAGCCCTTCGTCCGGCTTGAGGTTGAGAGCCCCCAGTGCATCGCGCAGTTCGGACATGGATTGGCCGAAGGCCTTGTCGGCGGCACGCAGGGAACGGCGAAAGGCTTTCTCATCAAACGGGGCAGGGCCGCTCTCCACCAGCTCTTCGATGATCGAGAGGTCAGGCCCGGCGGAAGGAATATCACCGCGCAAGATGGGTTCGATAGGCAGGTCGCTCTTGTCGGGATCCACCATCAGCAGGCTGAGATCGAGATGGCGAATGATGTCGAGTTGCTGCTGATCCTTGATCTTGAATGCATTGAACATAAAAGGGTGGTTGGTCCATCCCGTGGGGAGATGGATGTAGTGGCCTACCCGTAACTGCTCGATGGAGGCTTGTATCAGCGCCATACGCTAGCTCGCATTTCATGAATGCCTATGAACAAGCTAGCAAAATTAAGCAGATAGACAAACAAAAAAGCCCGCGCATGTGCGCGGGCTCTCGAGTCGGTTCAGCTTATCAGGCTTTGGACTTCTTCTTGCCTTCAACCTTGGCTTCTACCTTGGCCGCTACCTGAGCGTCTTCGGTGAAGGGACGGCCGTAGTAGGTGTCCAGCAGGATGGCTTTCAGCTCGCTGATCAGCGGGTAGCGCGGGTTGGCGCCGGTGCACTGGTCATCGAAGGCTTCCACGGCCAGCTGGTCAACCTTGGCCAGGAAGTCAGCTTCAGACACGCCGGCTTCACGGATGGAGGCCGGGATGCCCAGGGTGGCTTTCAGCTCGTCCAGCCATACCAGCAGCTTCTCGATCTTGGCGGCGGTACGGTCACCGGCGGCAGTCAGACCCAGGTGGTCGGCAACTTCGGCGTAGCGACGGCGAGCCTGCGGACGGTCGTACTGGGAGAACGCAGTCTGCTTGGTCGGGTTGTCGTTGGCGTTGTAGCGGATCACGTTGCTGATCAGCAGGGCGTTGGCCAGGCCGTGCGGAATGTGGAACTCGGCACCCAGTTTGTGAGCCATGGAGTGGCACACACCCAGGAAGGCGTTGGCGAACGCGATACCGGCGATGGTGGCAGCGTTGTGTACTTTCTCGCGAGCAACCGGGTCGTTGGCACCGTTCTGGTAGCTGGACGGCAGGTACTCTTTCAGCAGTTTCAGGGCTTGCAGCGCCTGACCGTCGGAGTACTCGTTGGCCAGTACGGAAACGTAGGCTTCCATGGCGTGAGTCACGGCATCGATACCGCCGAAGGCACACAGGGATTTAGGCATGCCCATGACCAGGTTGGCGTCGACGATGGCCATGTTCGGGGTCAACTCGTAGTCGGCCAGCGGGTATTTCATGCCGGTGGCGTCGTCGGTCACGACCGCAAACGGGGTCACTTCAGAACCGGTACCGGAAGTGGTGGTGATACAGACCAGTTCGGCCTTCACGCCCATTTTCGGGAACTTGTAGATACGCTTGCGGATGTCCATGAAGCGCATGGCCAGATCTTCGAACGCGGTTTCCGGGTGCTCGTACATCACCCACATGATCTTGGCCGCATCCATCGGTGAACCACCGCCCAGCGCGACGATCACGTCCGGCTTGAAGGAGTGGGCCATCTCGGCGCCTTTGCGAACCACAGACAGGGTCGGGTCGGCTTCTACTTCGTAGAACACTTCCACTTCCATCTTCAGGCCCTTGAGCAGACGAACCACTTCGTCGGCGTAGCCGTTGTTGAACAGGAAGCGGTCGGTCACGACCAGTGCGCGTTTTTTACCTTCCAAGTCGCCCAGGGCGATCGGCAGGGAACCACGACGGAAGTAGATGGATTTCGGAAGTTTGTGCCACAGCATATTTTCTGCCCGTTTTGCGACTGTCTTCTTGTTGATCAGGTGCTTGGGACCCACGTTTTCGGAGATGGAGTTACCACCCCAGGAACCGCAACCCAGCGTCAAGGACGGTGCGATGGCAAAGTTGTACAGGTCACCGATACCACCCTGGGTGGTCGGGGTGTTGATCAGGATACGGGCGGTCTTCATCTTGTCGCCGAAGTACTTGATGCGGTCGGCGTTGCGATCCTGGTCGGTGTACAGACCGGAGGTGTGGCCGATACCACCCAGGTTGACCATGGTGCAGGCCATTTCGACGGCTTCTTCGAAGTTCTTGGCGCGGAACATACCCAGGGTCGGGGAGAGCTTCTCGTGAGCGAACTCTTCCTCTTCACACACTTCCAGACCTTCACCGATGAGGATCTTGGTGGTGGGGGGCACGGTCACGCCGGACATTTCGGCGATCTTGGTGGCAGGCTGGCCCACGATGTTGGCGTTCATGGCGCCGTTGATCAGGATGACCTTGCGGACCTTGTCAGCTTCTTCTTTGGTCAGCACATAACCGTTGTGAGTCGCGAAACGCTCTTTCACCTGGTCATAGATGGAGTCAACCACGATGACGGCTTGCTCGGAGGCACAGACCACGCCGTTGTCGAAGGTTTTGGACATCAGGATGGAGGCGACGGCGCGCTTCACATCGGCAGTTTCGTCGATGACAACGGGTACGTTACCGGCACCCACACCGATGGCAGGCTTGCCAGAGGAGTAAGCGGCTTTCACCATGCCCGGGCCACCGGTGGCCAGGATCAGGTTGATGTCGTTGTGCTTCATCAGGGCGTTGGAGAGTTCAACGGTCGGTTGATCGATCCAGCCGATGATGTCTTTCGGCGCACCGGCGGCAATGGCTGCATCCAGTACCAGCTTGGCAGCGGTATTGGTGGAGTTCTTGGCACGGGGGTGCGGGGAGAAGATGATGGCGTTGCGGGTCTTCAGGGAGATCAGTGATTTGAAGATCGCAGTGGAGGTCGGGTTGGTGGTCGGTACGATACCGCAGATGATACCTACCGGCTCGGCGATGGTGATGGTGCCCATCTCGTCATCTTCACTGAGGATGCCGCAGGTCTTCTCTTCTTTGTACTTGTTGTAGATGTATTCGGAGGCGAAGTGGTTCTTGATAACCTTGTCTTCGATGATACCCATACCGGACTCTTCCACGGCCATCTGGGCCAGGGGGATACGGGCATTGCTGGCGGCCAGGGCGGCGGCACGGAAGATCTTGTCTACCTGCTCTTGCGAGAAGCTGGCGAATTCACGCTGGGCTTCTTTGACGCGGGCGACCAGTGCATCCAGTTCAGCCATATTGGTTACTGCCATGTTTATCTCCTGATGATTTGAAAACTGTTTAGTAAGACGTTGGCAATGCCCGGCAATTATAGATGCCCTGTCAAGAACAGAATCACCACAACGGGGTATTTACATGCCTTACTAAATCGCTTTCTGAGTCGATTATAGAGCGGGGCTGACTCAGAAAAACTTGATCTGGATCATGTGTAACAAAAGAACAAAAGAAATTTTGTTTCACAATACATGTTTGCCAGATGTTGCGCAGTTGTTGAGTGGGCCAGAAGCGGGATGAATGGGGCGTGAACAGGGGCTCACGCACCATTTTTCAAGCAGTTAGCACGATTACGTCCCAGTGTCCCCGGTGCGGACCCTGGGGCAGTATGGGGGCGGCATTGTGATAGAAACGGCGATCATCCAGGATCAGATACTCGCCAGCGTTTAATTGTTGTTGAAAAAATGGTTGTTCTTTTAATCCATGATAGAGCTGCAAGGCGCCGCCGCTGACCCCGTCACTGCCACAAAAGAACACCCCGATGAAATCAAAGCCGTCCTGATGCACGCCTTCCGGGGCGGGCGGCACGCTTTCACCTTCACCGGTGACGATGCGCATCTGGTGAATGCCGATGGCCTGGCCATCCGCCAGCCGGGTATGGCGGGCAAAGCGGGCCAGCATCAGCTGAAAGGTGGGGTGGGCGACGAAGGCGGGATCCAGCTCGGCATAGGTTCTGGGTACGTCCCCCAAAAACTTGTTGATGGCGGCCGCCTGGAAGAAGACGCCGTTGTCGAGGGGGTAAAAGCGGCTGCCCTCTTTTTCAACCCGGCCGTAACGGCGTTCGCGAAAGCGGCCCTGGATATAGGGATCAACCGGCAGCCGCTCGAAGAAGCCCAGCAGGGGGGCGACACTGCCTGCGGGCAGTGAATCCAGATGCCATTGCAACTTGATGTCCGTATCAATCATTACAAAATCCTTTTTTACGAAGATGAAATGTTGCGCCAAAACTCCGTGGCCGCATAAAACTCGAAGTGATTTTATCAGAGTGTTAAATGGCGACAATCTTTATTAACAACTCGATATGTTGAATTTCGTCGTGACATTAGAGGAACTAACTGAAAAGCCACGGAAAGGGTGAGATTATTTGATTGGTGAAGGTTTCGGCCATGGTGTAAATTTACGCACGGTTTATCGGGGTGGCCCGCAGGGCCTCGTTCTACTTCTGGATGGCGCCTATGGCAGCAATTGACGTCTCTTTATATCTGAAGTTTTTCATCGGTTTGTTCGCAATCATCAACCCGCTCGGCCTGTTGCCGGTGTTTGTCAGCCTGACCAGCCATCAAACGCCGGAAGAGCGGATGAAGACCAACACCACCGCCAACATTGCGGTGATGATCATCCTGCTGGTCTCCATGTACATGGGGCAGCTGATCCTCGATGGTTTCGGCATCTCGCTGGCGTCGTTTCGCATTGCCGGCGGCTCGCTCATCACCCTGATCGCCTGGTCCATGCTGCAGGGCAAGCTGGGGGAGGTGAAGCACAACAAGCAGGAGAAAGGGGAGCTCGCCGCGCGGGAATCTGTCGCTGTGGTGCCGCTGGCGCTGCCGTTGATGGCCGGCCCCGGCGCCATCTCTTCCTCTATTGTCTATGCCAGCCAGAGCACCTGGTCCCAGATGCTGGGGATGTCGGTGGTAGTGATGGTGTTTGCCTTCTGCTCCTGGCTCATCTTCCGCGCCGCCCCCCTGCTGTTCAAGGTGATGGGCAACACCGGCATCAACGTGGTCACCCGGATCATGGGTCTCATCATGATGTCGCTTGGCATCGAGATCATGGTGGCGGGGATCAAGGGGGTCTTCCACGGATTGATGTGATTCAGGTCTGTTTTGTTGGAGCCGGTCCTCGTGACCGGCTTTTTATTGTTTCTTTTTTGTTGGTCATTTCCTAGAATCGAGCGGGTTTGTATAAAAAACGTCCATCACGCGATATTTAAATTCTGAATAATTGGTTAAAAGCTGCTTTTTTGACCATGAAGTCCAGCCCTGCCTGACAATATCTATTGCATTATCAGAAATGTCAGGGAATTATGCTGGCAGCGGGGTACTTATCCCGTTGATGGAAAATTGCATGGAATGTTCTTGTGGAGTATGGAAATGACTCATAAAAAAACAATGATTAATACCCTCTTGGTGGCAGCACTGTTCGGCGGTGTCAACGCGGCACAAGCCGCCGATGTTCCCGCAGGTACCAAACTGGCTGACGTTCAGCAGCTGGTAAAAGGCAATGGCTCCGAGCCTGCCACTCTCGACCCGCACAAAACCGAAGGAACGGTTGAATCCAATATTCTGCGTGACCTGTTCGAAGGTCTCGTTGCCTCCGGCCCCAAAGGGGAAGTGCTTCCCGCCATGGCCGAGTCCTGGGAAACCAAGGACAACAAACACTTCGTGTTCCACCTGCGCAAAGATGCCAAGTGGTCCAACGGGGATCCCGTGACAGCCCACGATTTCGAGTTCGCCTTCAAGCGGGCCGTGGATCCCAAGACGGCGTCTCCCTACTCCTGGTATCTGGAGATCCCGACCATCGTCAATGCCAGCGAGATCATCGCCGGCAAGAAAGCGGCCGACACCCTGGGCGTGAAGGCAGTGGACGACTACACCTTCGAGGTGCAGCTGGAGAAGGCGGTGCCTTACTTCGTCAGCATGCTCTCCCACACCACCACCTACCCGGTGCCGAAGAAGGTGATCGAGAAGTTTGGTGACAAGTGGACCCAGCCCGGCAACATGGTATCCAACGGTGCCTATGTGCTGAAGGATTGGGTGGTCAACGAGCGCGTCGACGTCGAGCGCAACCCGAACTACTGGAACAACGCCAAGACCGTCATCAACAAGGTGACCTATCTGCCGATCCAGTCCACCAACGCCGAGCTGAACCGCTATCTGGCCGGCGAAGTGGATCTCACCTACAACATGCCCATCGAGCGCTTCAAGCAGATGAAGAAAGAGCTGCCGAACGAGGTGAAGGTGAGCGGCTATGTCGGTACCTACTACTACCAGTACAACTTCAAGCACAAGCCGTTTGATGACGTGCGAGTGCGTACCGCCCTCTCTTATGCCATCGACCGCAACGTGATCGCCGACAAGGTGATGGGCAAGGGCGAGACCCCGGGCTACACCCTGGTGCCTGATTTCGTGGACGGCTTCAAGCCGGTGGCGCCGGCCTGGTCCAAGCTGACCCAGGCAGAGCGTGATGCCAAGGCGAAAGAGCTGCTGACCGAAGCCGGTTTCGGCCCGGGCAAACCGCTCAAGTTCGAGCTGCTCTACAACACCGACGACAACCACAAGAAAGTGGCGGTTGCCGTGGCTTCCATGTGGAAGAAGCTGGGCGTGCAGGTGAGCCTGGTCAACCAGGAATGGAAAACCTACCTGGAAACCAAGAAGCAGGGTCAGTTTGATGTGGGTCGTGCCGGCTGGATCGCCGACTACAACGAAGCCTCTTCCATGCTGGATCTGATGCAGACCACGCACGGCAACAACGACGGCAAATACTCCAACCCGGCGTTTGACAAGCTGATGAACGAGTCGCGCAATCAGGTGGATGCCGATGCCCGCAATAAGCTCTATGTGCAGGCTGAAGAGATCCTGGCCAAGGACATGCCGATCGCTCCCATCTATCAGTACGTGACCTCCCGCATGGTCAAGTCCTACGTGGGCGGCTACCCGGCCAACCCGCTGGACAACCTCTACAGCAAAGACATGTACATCATTGCTCACTGAGTAAAGTAACACGTCGCATAACAAAGCAGGCCCGCCGGATGGCGGGCCTTTATTACAACCGCGACCCTTTGGAAGCAGTACAGGACAGGAATTGTCTATGTTGAAATTCATTTTTAAACGTCTACTGGAAGCGATCCCGACTCTGCTGGTCTTGATCACCGTCTCCTTCTTCATGATGCGTTTCGCGCCGGGCAACCCCTTCACCAGCGAACGCTCCCTGCCGCCGGAAGTACTGGCCAACATCGAAGCCAAATATGGCCTCGACAAGCCCATCGGCGTGCAATACCTCACCTATCTGGGCAACCTTGTGCAGGGCGACCTCGGTCCCTCCTTCAAATACAAGGACTTCACCGTCAACGATCTGGTAAGCCAGGCGCTGCCGGTGTCGGCCAAGATTGGCTCCTTCGCCTTTCTGTTCGCGGTGACACTGGGGGTCACCTTCGGCACCATTGCCGCCTTGAAACAGAATACCGTCATCGACTACCTGTTGATGTCGTCGGCCATGGCCGGGGTGGTGATCCCGGGCTTTGTGCTGGCCCCCTTGCTGGTGTTGCTGTTCAGTATTCATCTCGGCTGGTTCCCGGCCGGTGGCTGGCAGGGCGGCGGGGTGCAATTCATGGTGCTGCCGGTGTTCGGCATGATGATGTACTACATCTCCGCCATCTCGCGGATCATGCGGGGCAGCATGATCGAGACCATGAACTCCAACTTCATCCGTACCGCCCGCGCCAAGGGCTTGCCGCTGCGCCACATCATCCTCAAACACGCGCTGCGTCCGGCCATGCTGCCGGTGGTCTCCTATCTGGGGCCTGCGTTCGTGGGTATTATCACGGGTTCCGTGGTGATCGAAACCATCTTCGGCCTGCCGGGGATTGGTCAGCTGTTCGTCAACGGTGCCCTCAACCGTGATTACTCCATGGTGCTCGGTCTGACCATTCTGGTCGGCGCCCTCACCATCACCTTTAACGCCGTGGTCGATATTCTCTATGCCTTTATCGATCCCAAGATCCGTTACTAAGTCGGGAGTACATCATGGTTGTCACAACTGAAAAACGCGAAGCCGTCGAGGCGTTCGCCCAGCAAGTGGAAGTGGTGGAAGGACGCTCCCTGTGGAAGGATGCCCGTCGCCGTTTCCTGCGCAACAAGGCTGCACTCACCAGCCTGATCATCCTGACCATCATAGGTCTGGCGGTGATCGTGGGACCGCATCTGTCTCAATACACCTTCGACGATCCTGACTGGGGCGCCATGCAGGCGGCTCCGGACATGGAAACCGGCCACTGGTTCGGCACCGACAGCCTGGGGCGCGATCTGTTCGTGCGCACCCTGCTCGGCGGGCGCATCTCGCTGATGGTCGGCATCATGGGGGCCATGGTGGCCGTCATCATCGGCACCCTCTACGGTGCGGCCTCCGGCTTCATCGGCGGTCGGGTCGACAGCCTGATGATGCGGGTGCTTGAGATCCTCAACGCCTTCCCCTTCATGTTCTTCGTGATCATGCTGGTGACCTTCTTCGGCCGCAACCTGGCGCTCATCTTCATCGCCATCGGCGCGGTGAGCTGGCTCGACATGGCGCGGATCGTGCGAGGCCAGACCCTGAGCCTCAAGAGCAAGGAGTTCATCGAGGCGGCTCACGTCTGCGGCGTCTCCAAGTGGAAGATCATCACCCGTCACATCGTGCCGAACGTGCTGGGTATCGTGGCGGTTTACGCCACCTTGCTGGTACCGGGCATGATCATGTTCGAATCCTTCCTGAGCTTCCTTGGGCTGGGCGTACAAGAGCCCATGACCAGCTGGGGCGCTCTGCTGGATGAAGGCTCCAAGTCGATGGAAGTGGCCATCTGGCAACTCCTGTTCCCCGCCGGTTTCATGGTGGTGACCCTGTTTTGCTTCAACTTCCTCGGGGATGGTCTGCGTGACGCCCTCGATCCGAAAGATCGCTGAGAAAGCGGCGAAATATCGCTGATAGAACGGCGAAGAAGCGCTGAAACAACGCGCCGAGGGGCCGCAGAGTGCGGCTCAATCGGGTGGATAGCGCATCGGATCGACAGGAAAACGTCACGAAAGATCGATAAGGAGTTTTTATGAAATTACTGGATGTAAAAGATCTGCGGGTCGAGTTCAAGACCCCGGACGGCAATGTGGTGGCGGTCAACGACCTCAACTTCTCCCTCGCTGCGGGCGAGACCCTGGGGATCGTTGGTGAGTCCGGTTCGGGCAAATCCCAGACCGCGTTCGCCATCATGGGGCTGCTGGCCAAGAACGGCGTCATCACCGGTTCGGCCAAATTTCAGGGCGACGAGATCCTGAACCTGCCCGAGCACAAGCTCAACAAGATCCGCTCCGAGAAGATCGCCATGATCTTCCAGGACCCCATGACCTCGCTCAACCCCTACATGAAGGTGAAGGATCAGCTGATGGAAGTGCTGATGCTGCACAAGGGCGTCAGCAAGGCCGAAGCGTTTGAAGAGTCGGTGCGCATGCTGGATGCGGTCAAGATCCCGGAAGCGCGCAAGCGGATGGGGATGTATCCCCACGAGTTCTCCGGCGGTATGCGCCAGCGGGTGATGATCGCCATGGCGCTATTGTGCCGGCCGCAATTGCTGATCGCCGACGAGCCGACCACCGCGCTGGACGTGACCGTGCAGGCCCAGATAATGACCCTGATGAACGAGCTCAAGCGCGAGTTCAACACCGCCATCATCATGATCACCCACGATCTGGGCGTGGTGGCGGGCATCTGCGACAAGGTGCTGGTGATGTATGCCGGTCGTACCATGGAGTACGGCAAGGTCAACGATATCTTCTATCGCCCGAGCCACCCCTATACCGAGGGCCTGTTGCGCGCCATTCCCCGCCTCGACACCGAAGGGGAAGAGCTGCCCACCATCCCGGGCAATCCGCCCAACCTGCTGCGTCTGCCCACCGGCTGCCCCTTCCAGGAGCGCTGCCACCGGGTGAGCGAGATTTGCGGCAAGCAGTCGCCAATTCTGACGCCGTTCAACGACGGCCGGGAGCGGGCCTGCCACTGGGTATCGGATGCCATGATCAAGGGAGTGAACTAAATGGGGACTGACAAGAAACTGCTGCTGGAAGTGTCCGACCTCAAGGTCCACTTCAGCATCAAGAGTGACAAGGCCTGGCCCTGGGCCAAACCCTCCGCCCTGAAGGCGGTGGACGGGGTGACTCTGCGCTTGTATGAAGGGGAGACCCTCGGTGTGGTGGGGGAGTCGGGTTGCGGCAAATCCACCTTTGCCCGGGCGCTGATCGGCCTGGTGCCGGCCACCGACGGCAAGGTGGTGTGGCTGGGCAACGATCTGACCAAGCTCGACCAGAAGGCGCTGCGCGAGAAGCGCAAAGAGATCCAGATGATCTTCCAGGATCCGCTGGCCTCCCTCAACCCGCGCATGACCATCGGCGACATCATCGCCGAGCCGCTTATCACCTTCTATCCCGACCTCTCCCGAGATCAGGTGAAGGAGAAGGTGCGGGCCATGATGAGCAAGGTGGGGCTCTTGCCCAACCTGGTCAACCGCTACCCCCATGAGTTCTCCGGCGGTCAGTGCCAGCGCATCGGCATCGCCCGGGCGCTGATCCTCGAGCCCAAGATGATCATCTGTGACGAGCCGGTGTCGGCGCTGGATGTCTCCATCCAGGCCCAGGTAGTCAACCTGCTCAAGGCTATCCAGAAGGAGATGGGGCTGTCGCTCATCTTCATCGCCCACGACTTGTCGGTGGTCAAGCACATCTCGGATCGGGTACTGGTGATGTATCTGGGCAATGCGGTGGAGCTGGGGACCCGCAAGGAGATCTTCGCCAACCCCTTGCACCCCTATACCAAGGCGCTGATGTCGGCCGTGCCCATTCCGGATCCGGATCTGGAACGCAGCAAGACCATCCAGATCCTGGAGGGGGATTTGCCATCGCCGATGAACCCGCCGTCAGGCTGCGTGTTCCGTACCCGCTGCCCGGTGGCAGGCCCTGAGTGTGCCAAGACCCGGCCTCAGCTCGAGGGAAACTTCGACCATGCGGTCTCCTGCCTTAAGTCGGATCCGCTCTGAGGATGAGCAGGCAGAATAGGGCGCCCGGGTGGCGCCCTGTTTTTTTGCAGCCGGCATGAAGATGCCTCTTGGCGTTATCTTTTTCCGCTGTTACTATCCGCGCAACAAGGGGAGTAACTTCTCGCCGGTTTGTCGTCATTACGGTGCACCCATATCCTGCAGTGCACCCGGCAGCCGGGCAGTTGACGCAAGTCGGCTGTAAGTGAGACCTTGCCGAGAGGCAAGGTGTATCTGCTCCAAACGCAAACCCACGCCTCTCGGTCGTGGGTTTTGTCGTTTTTGGGAGAAGTGAACATGGGTGAATGGTGGATGTGGGCCGGTTTCTTCAGCATAGTGCTGGTCCTGTTATGGATTGATATCCGCTTTGTCGGCGGTGGCAAGGCGCACAAGGTGTCGCTCAAAGAGGCAGGGATCTGGTCCCTCATCTGGATCAGCGTGGCGCTCTTGTTCAACCTGGCCATCTGGTTCTGGCTGGATCACAGCGCAGGCCGTGAAATTGCCAACCAGAAGGGGCTGGAGTTCCTCACCGGCTACCTCATCGAGAAGGCGCTGGCGGTGGACAACGTCTTCGTCTGGCTGATGCTGTTCGGTTACTTCGCCATTCCGGCCGAGCTGCAGCGCCGGGTGCTGCTGTACGGGGTACTGGGTGCCATCGTGATGCGGGCCGGCATGGTATTCGCCGGCAGCTGGCTCATCGAGCAGTTCCACTGGATCCTCTACCTGTTCGGCGCCTTCCTGCTGCTGACCGGGGTCAAGATGCTGTGGGCGGCCGACAAGGAGCCCGATCTGGCCAACAACCCGCTGCTGGGCTGGATGCGCCGCCGCTTCAAGGTGACCGAGACGCTGGAGGGGGAGAACTTCTTCGTCTGGCGTGACGGTGTGCGCTATGCCACGCCGCTGCTGCTGATCCTGGTGCTGGTGGAGGTGAGCGATCTCATCTTCGCGGTGGACAGCATCCCGGCCATCTTCGCGGTGACCACGGATCCCTTCATCGTGCTGACCTCCAACATCTTCGCCATCATGGGTCTGCGTGCCATGTACTTCCTGCTGGCCGGCGTGGCCGAGCGTTTCGCCCTGCTCAAGTACGGCCTGGCGCTGATCCTGATGTTCATCGGGGTCAAGATGCTGCTGCTGGATATCTTCAAGATCCCCACCGGCATTGCACTCGGCGTGGTTGCGCTGATCCTGCTGGCTTCGATGGGGCTGAGCCTCTGGGTGACCCGAAAAAAAGCCGCTTGAACGCGGCAGACTATAAAGCACTGACAACAAGGGCTCCCGCGGGAGCCCTTTTTTATGGCAAAGACTGGCTTAGCGCTTGATCTTCTTGGGGTTGGTGTAGCCCCAGATGGTGTACATGTCCGCCAGCAGGGCGCCGTTGTACTCTTCCAGATCCGCCTGTTTCACCTCGGCCTCACCCTGGCGGCCGAACAACACCACCTCGTCACCGGGTTTGACCCCTTTGAGGTCAGTGACGTCCACCATGATGGTGTTCATGGAGGTCTTGCCCACCACCGGCACCTTCTGGCCCTGGATCAGCACATAGGCCTTGTTGCTCAGCGCCCGGCGATAGCCGTCGGAGTAG
This sequence comes from Aeromonas sp. S5(2024), assembly GCF_041403025.1. NCBI lineage: Bacteria > Pseudomonadati > Pseudomonadota > Gammaproteobacteria > Aeromonadales > Aeromonadaceae > Aeromonas > Aeromonas sp. S5(2024). The sequence goes on from NZ_JBGLRI010000011.1 coordinate 156,593, forward strand.
CCCAGCGGCAGGTTGGCGAGCCAGGAGTCGCGCTTGAGGGTGAAGGTGCGGTCATAACCGACGGTGTTGCCGGCCGGGTAGTGGTTGACGGAGGCAACCTGGGTCTTGAACGCCATCACCCGCTTGTACTCGGTGTAGGAGGGGATGGAGTCACCGTACAGCAGGCCGCCCGGGCGCACCATGTCGAAGTAGGCGTCCGGCACTTCCAGGGTGGCGAAGGAGTTGGCGGCGTGGATGGTGATCTTGCTGCGATCCAGCTTGCCCGCTTCCAGCAGCCACTGGGAGTCCAGCTTGAACTGGGCCAGCCCCATCTTGACGTCCTCTTTCTCCTCCACCGGGAAGTGGGTCATGATGCCGACCGGGGTGATCCCCTTGAGCTTGAGCATGGCCAGCGCGTCTTCCTTGGAATCAGCCAGGCGCAGATCGATGCCGTTGCGGCTCATGCCGGCGGAGTTGAGCGCGATGTGCACCGGGATATTGGTGTGGTGGCGCTGGGCGATGTTGGCGATGCCCTGGGCACTCACCAGACTGCCGATGAGCTCTTCCATCTTGTAGGGCAGGGCCTGTTCCACTTCGGCCGGGGTGGCGGCACGTACCCGCATCAGGCGGCCGGTGAAGCCCTTCTCGCGGGCGACGCGGGCCTCTTCGTTGCTGGCGATGCCGATGCAGGGGATGCCGGCCTTGACCACAGAGGGGACCAGCAGGTCGATGCCGTGGCCGTAGGCGTCGGCCTTCATGATGGCGCAGATCTTCGGCCCCTTGTCACCGAGGCGATCCTTGAGGGTCTGGATGTTGTGCTCGAAGGCGCCGAGATCGACTTCCAGCCAGGCATTGCTGGCGGTCTGCACTTCGCCGTTGCGATGATCGCTGGCCAGCGGCAGGTAAGGGGCCGCGACGGCCTGACCGGCCAGCAGGCCCAGGATCAGCGTGGCCAGCAGTGTCTTCTTGTGCATGGGGTGGTTCCTTTTTTATTGTTTGGGTTGAGGTGCATGACGGTCGCTAGGGGCCGTTTTCACGCAGATGGGATAAAGTGTAGCCAAGGCATTGTTATTGTTATGAACTTTGACAATTTTCCAGGGCGCTATTCCCGTCGGGAAGTGTAACGCAAGGTGCCGATCGTGGCACCTGCCAGGAGTCAATAGATGATGAGTCTTGAGTGTCGGGTGCCACCGCTGCTGTTGTTTGGTCTGATCGTGGCGGCCATGCTGGGATGGGGGGGCGCCGCCGAGAGTGGCATTGGCGCCGGTTGGTGGCTGGCTGCTCTGTTGCTGGCGGTGCTGGGCACTGTGTTTGGCTTGGGGGGCGTGCTGCGCTTTCGCCGCCAGGGTACCACGGTGACGCCGCTGCACCCCGAGCAGGCCAGTGCGCTGGTGACGGGCGGACTCTATCGCCTCAGCCGCAATCCCATGTACCTGGGGCTGCTCTGCTGGACGATGGCGCTGGCCTGTTATCTGGGCGGGCTGCTGGTGTGGCTCGGTCCGCTGCTGCTGTGGGGCTGGCTCAGTCGCTGGCAGATAGTGCCGGAGGAGCGGGCGCTGCAGGCCCGCTTTGGCGATGCCTATGCCGATTATTGCCGGCGGGTGAGGCGTTGGTGTTGAGCCTTGCCGTGTCGCCATGAAGCATAAAAAAACGGCCCGCATCTGCGGGCCGTTTTGATGGAGGTGATGCGGGGATCACGCCTTGGCGGTATCCACCTCACCCAGAGGTTCGGTTTCACCCAGGCTGTCTTCGCTCTTGGCGACCACGCTGGCGGCGATGGCGTTGCCCAGCACGTTGGTGGCGGAGCGACCCATGTCGAGGAAGTGGTCGATGCCGAGCAGCAGCAGGATGCCCGCTTCCGGAATGTGGAACTGGTTGAGGGTGGCGGCAATCACCACCAGGGAGGCGCGGGGTACGCCGGCCATCCCCTTGGAGGTGACCATCAGCAGCAGCAGCATGGTGATCTGCTGGGCCATGGAGAGCTCGATGCCGTAGGCCTGGGCGATGAACATCACCGCGAAGGTGCAGTACATCATGGAGCCATCCAGGTTGAAGGAGTAGCCCATCGGCAGCACGAAGCTGGCGATGCGTTTGTCACAACCGAACTTCTCCAGACGATCCAGGGTTTTCGGATAGGCAGCTTCGGAGCTGGCGGTGGAGAAGGCCAGCAGGATCGGCTCGCGGATCATCGCCAGCAGGGTCACGATGCGGCGGCGGATAAACAGGCTACCCATGGCGATCAGCAGCAGCCAGAGGCAACCCAGTGCCAGGTAGAACTGCGCCATGAAGGTACCATAGGTGGCGAGGATGCCGAGCCCTTCCTTGGCGACCATGGCGGCGATGGCGCCAAACACCGCGAACGGGGCGAAGTTCATCACGTAGCCGGTCACTTTGAGCATGATCTCGGCGGCGCTGGCCATCAGCATCACCACCGGTTTGGCGGCATCACCCAGTGCGGCGGCAGCCAGTCCGAAGAACAGGGAGAACACCACGATCTGCAGGATCTCGTTGGTGGCCATCGCCTCGATCACGCTTTTGGGAATGGCGTGGGTGACGAAATCCTTGAGGGAGATGGCGCTGGCAACCACGCCGGAGCTGGCGGTGTCGTCAGGCAGGGAGAGGGAGAGCCCCACGCCCGGTTGCATCAGGGTGACCATCACCAGACCCAGGGTCAGTGACAGCAGGGAGGCCAGCATGAACCAGCCCAGGGTCTTGGCGCCGATACGGCCCACGGTGCGGGTATCGCCCATCTTGGCGATGCCGACCACCAGGGTGGTGAACACCAGGGGGGCGATGATCATCTTGATCAGACGCAGGAAGATATCGGTCAACAGGGTGATGTCGCTGGCAAAGCCGGCGGCCTGGTCAGGGGCAAACATGCGATAGCCCTGGCCAGTCAGGATACCAACCAGCATCGCGATGAGGATGGCAACCGTCAATTTGTTCATTTTCATGGGGTGGGTCCCAGTTTTGATAAGTGCAGAGCGTTTCAAGCGGCAAGGGTGCCACTTCAGTCCGTTTTTGTGATCCGAGCCGTAGATTCCTGACAGCCGGTGTGCTGGCAGCATGCCTAATCCGGGGGGGTAAATCCAGCGCCTTGTGGCAGAATTTTATCTTGCCATTAGTTGTATGTGATATAGATCTTGCAATTTGGCTATATTAATCGCTGTTTACTTTAATGTTTGCAAGATAATCGGCTTTCATGGTTTGGTCGTTTTTCGCGCTGCGAGTGAGGGTGAAGATGAGCAACGCCGAGATGCGGTGTTCCACGGTGCGCTGATCCAGAAAGGGATCTGGCTCGTCGTCATCGAATCCGAACAGGGGGCGACTCGGCGTCACCCTGACCGCGTCCCGTTGCAGGGTCAATTCATTGACCTCAAGCCACTGATAACCTTCGGCTTGTGCCACTTCGCCCGCCCGTTTCAGCACATACTTGCGAGCGGTTTCCCGGCTCACCAGATCGTTGCCGACAAATTCCAGCTGCCACTTGTCAGGCCCGAGCCGGGTCTGGGAGAAACCGGTCTGGCCGTTCCAGAACGATGGCTGGCTGTGATAAGGGGTGGCGCAGCCGAGCAGCAGGAGAGCGCAGAGGCCGAGCCACAGCAGACGCTGGCAAAAGGGGCGGGGAGAGGGCATCTCGAACACCGGTTGGCAACACAGGGCATCACTACAGCACAAACCGATCGGCGGCACAACGCAGGCTGCGTGGTGGCGCGCCGGGCCAAAAAGAAAGGCTCTGTCCCAGTTATGTGTTGAAAGGCTAATCTTGAGGTAGGTCATCACCTTGAGGGCCGCCATCATGGATACCCAAGCCTTTCAACATCTACTGTCCCTCTTCCCATT